>JAYZKK010000077.1:0-8135 GCA_036163555.1 Actinomycetota bacterium | reverse complement strand
AGTTCTGCCCGCGCTAGAAAAGCGCCCAAGCAGTAATGAATGCCACTCCCGAATGTTAAATGAGGAGACCCTGCTTCACGAGTGATGTCGAAAGCTAACGGTTCGTTGAATTTTTCGACGTCGTGATTAGCTGCCACGAAATTCGGGAAGATAAGAGTTCCTTGAGGGAACACGAAATCTTTGTACACGATCTCTTCGCTCGCGTACCGGGCGGTGCCGCGTACCGCACCTAGATAGCGCATTACTTCTTCCACTGCTTGTGGAGCGAGACCCTTTTCCTCGCGAAGAAGATCGAACTGGTCTGGGTGTTGTGCGAATAGAGCCACGGCACAACCCAACTGATTTCTGGTGGTGTCAGTGCCAGCCAACAAGATTGCGTTCGCCATTGACAAAAGCTCGTCAGTAGAAAGTCGATCGCCTTCTTCCTCGGCACTAATCAAGTCACTTAGAAGGTCATCGCGCGGCTGAGATCTTCGTTCCGCGATGAGGTCGAGCATGTAGGCATCCATCTCATCGCTGGCAGCGATAATCGCCGGGGCATCCTCAGCCAAGTTGCCATTGAACAACTTAAAGATGTCCACGGCTAGTCGACTGAAAAGCTCCCAGTCCTCGCGAGGAGCACCGAGGAGTTCACAGATGATCGGAATCGGGTACGGCTCACAAACATCAGCGACAAATTCTGAATGACCTACTTCGCACACCGGATCAAGTAGCTCGTTCACCACATTTCTCATGAAGGGCCGCAAGCGATCCGCTGATTTAGGAGTGAAGGCCGGGCTTACAATCCGCCTAATTCGTTGATGATCTTCACCTTCAGTTGAGAGAATGCTTTTCCGGTTAGACCGGTTTGACCACTCAGCGCTCTCATAGTTCTGAGTCTCAGCAATCAAAGATAGAGCGCTAAACCAGCGTCGATCCCGCAGCATCGCGGCGCAATCATCGTGACTTGCTATTACGTATCCAAGATCACTTTTCGCGACCCAATGATCCTTGCTCAATTGATGAAGCCGAGCGCGCCGTTCGGACTCAGAAAGAGATAAATCTGTAGTAACGATCGGCAGCTCAGCGTCGCTAATCAGTGTCGGCATTGTGTCAGCCTAGTAATTAAGACGTTTCTTAAGAAAACTGTGGGACAGGAAAGAGCAAAACATTGGTGGTGAGGCTACGGTCGCATCCATGTCGCATCCTTCCATAAGCACCCACCGCGTCGACAAAGTTGTTTGTATTTCAGTTGATGATGGGCGTGCCAATGCATTCTCACCATCGCTGCTGGCTGCTCTTAGTGAAGAATTAGCTGAGGCGGAAGCAGACTCTGAAGTAGGAGCAGCTGTCATTGCTGGCAACCAAAAAGCATTTTTCGCCGGATTTGACCTAGACGTAATTGGCTCGGGGGACTCCAAAGCCATCACCGAAATGACGACAGCAGGCGGAGCCTTCATCCGTCAGGCGTACGGCGCGTCATTGCCAGTGGTGGCGGCCTCTACAGGTCATGCTGTGGCCGCTGGAGCATTGCTGTTGTGCGGATGTGACTATCGGGTTGGAGTAGACGGACCTGTGAAAATTGGGCTTAACGAAGTCGCTATCGCCCTAACCCTTCCCAGGTGGGCCCTACTAATCGCAGGTGAACGACTATCAAAGAGATATTTGCAAGTCTCGGTTGCCAACGCGCAGATCTTCGATGGTTCTGGTGCCGTAGATGCTGGGTTCCTTGATGAGGTGACCGCGCCAGATCAGGTTGTCGCTCGAGCGATCGAGGTTGCCCAAGGTTTCGCTGAACAACTTGACGCAAATGCATACGCGGCCACAGTGCGAAATCTAAGAGGCGACCTTCTGGGCGACATGGACGCAGCCGTCGCGTCTGACCGCGCCGCCGCCGGCCTCTGATAGAACTTGATGGCTTCTCAGAAAGAAAATGGTGCCAGTGTGAGCGGGGAAGATCGTTTTCGATTTGGCGAAACTCAGCGAGACATTGGTTTTCAACCATCAACGACTGAAAATCTTGCAGCGTTGTCGCAAGAACAGATTCAGCGGTTCAATGAAACTGGCTACCTCACAGCGTTACCAGGCTTGTCACCCGATGATATTGGAGATCTCCGCTGCTACCTTGACTGGTTAATAGAAGAAGTGACGTCGGCTGATGACCGGCGAAACAGCTATTCGATTAACCAATATCACCAAGTAAGTGGGCGCTTATGGGACCTCATCCACACACCCATATTCGTCGACTACGTGTCAGACATTTTGGGACCTGAATCGGTTTGTTGGAGCACACATCTATTTTGCAAACTCCCGGGAGATGGCATGGAAGTCCCGTTACATCAAGATGCCAATTATTGGCCTTTCACTCCTACGAAATCAGTGACGATATGGCTAGCCATCGACGATGTCGATGAAAACAATGCTGCTATGCAATTCATCCCTCGCAGCCATCTCAATGGTGACTTGGCGCATGCAGAATTGCCGTTAGATGGGTCCGTTGTACTCAATCGGCGTGTAGTTGAACACGAAAAATATGACGATGTTGCTCTGAACGAGCTTCAGGCGGGGGAAGTTTCGTTGCATACGGATCTTTTGCTGCACGGATCAGCTGCCAACCTGAGTTCGCGTCGCAGATGCGGCATAGCGTTGCGCTACTTAGATGCTCAAGTCAAAGCGGTCCCGGGCGGAGAAAGTTGGATTCGTAGCGCTGTGCATGTCGGTGCCGGAGACCCATCTGGGTATTGGCCAAATCGATCTCGACCACTCAAAGATGAGCCACACAAGATGGCAGGCTTTGTTGGTGGCTTCGACGGTAATTCCTGACCGCCTTCGTTAGTTGAAATTCGGTGTAAGGGAAGTTGAACCTGGGTATCTCAGGCGGTCATGTGTCCGTGGCAGCGATCACCACTAGCAGTTCACCGTTGTCGACCTGGTCGCCGACGGCAACGCGAACCTCAGTAACTGCTCCATCAAAAGCAGCAACAATCTGGTGTTCCATTTTCATGGCCTCCATAAGAACTAGCAGCTGCCCTGTGTCGACAGAATCCCCTTCATCAACTTCGATAGCCAAAATCTTGCCCGGCATAGGAGCCGTTAATCCACCTTCAACATCGGTTGTGTCAGGTTCTGGAAAGCGACTCTTTTCAATGAATGTGAGGGCGCCTGCAGGGATATCAACGCACCAGCGACTCCCAAACTTGTTGGCGTAGCCGCTTGCTCTAATGTCGTCGAGCTGAATCTCAAATCGACTGTCGTCAAGCGACAGCAGCGTTGCTAACTTTGTTTCCTCAGCGTCGCCTAAGCGAATTTCGAAGGACCCACCGCGGATAGGTCGGTAGTTGACTTTCACTTCAGTCTCCCCATGTAGGAGCACCATTTGCTGGCTGGGCATTGAACTATTACGAAATCCGGATGGCATAAACGCGAGAGCATTCGCGACCGCTCGGTTCTGTGCTTGTGAAACGAGAGCTATTGCGATGGCGGCATCTTCTAGCTCGCACTGTGTAGGAATTCGTTGCCCAGGAATCTCTACGCGAGAGATGAAATCAGTTGTCGTATGGCCTGAGAGAAATTCTTCATTGCGCAGCGTCGCCACCAAAAAGTCGCGGTTCGTCACGACACCATGGAGACGGGTTCGTTCGAGAGCCAGCGCCAATTTTAAGGCGGCCTCAGTTCGTGTCGGAGCATGCGAAACCACCTTGGCCAACATTGGATCGAATTCAACAGACACTTCAGAACCTGATTCGATGCCCGAGTCGTAGCGAACCTGAGGGGCTGACGTTGGTTCCCAGATGTCTATGCTGCCGGTTGCGGGTAAGAAGTCGTTGGAGGGATCCTCTGCGTACAGTCGAGCCTCGATCGAGTGCCCCGAAATTGAAAGATCTGTTTGTCCATAACCCAATGGCTCTCCATTAGCTATCCGAATTTGCTCCCGCACGAGGTCTAATCCGGTGACTTCTTCGGTTACCGGGTGTTCAACCTGAAGGCGCGTGTTGACTTCGAGGAAGAAAAATTCTGCTTCATCACCTTCACCGTCCAATAGAAACTCAACAGTTCCCGCGGATACGTAACCGATTGCTTCGACCGCGGCCACGGCTGCTTGACCCATCTGATTCCTCAATGACTCAGATAAAACCGGTGACGGCGCTTCCTCAATGACCTTTTGATGACGTCGTTGAATCGAACACTCCCGTTCGAAGCAGTGAAGGACCTTCCCATGCTGGTCGCCTAGGACCTGAATTTCGACATGTCGGGGCGTAGCCAAATAGCGCTCCAAAAATACGGTGTCGTTACCAAAAGCATTTAGGGCTTCGCGCTTCGCTCCACTGATAGCGTCTTCCAGATCTGCTTTGTCGTCTACGACGCGCATTCCCTTGCCGCCTCCTCCAGCACTGGCTTTCACCAACAGCGGGAAGCCGATTTCGTCGCCAATAGCACCAACGTCAACAGATTCAGAAACTTCTACTGACGGAAGCGTCGGCACTTCAGCATCAACCATGGTGCGCTTCGCCGCTAATTTGTCGCCCATTGCAGCGATAGCTTCAGGGGGAGGCCCTATCCAGGTGATACCGGCGTCTGTCACTGCTTTCGCGAAGTCAGCGTTTTCTGACAAAAATCCATATCCCGGATGAATAGCATCGGCTCCGACTGAAATTGCCGCAGCAAGAATTTTCTCGCTATCCAGGTATGACTCAGATGCTGTGGTGCCGCCAAGTGCGACACCGAGGTCAGCATCACCGACGAATGGAGCGTCACTATCTCCGTCGGAATGCACGGCAACTGTAAATATGCCCATTTCTTTTGCGGTGCGAAATACTCTCCGAGCAATTTCGCCTCTATTGGCTACGAGGAGTCGTCGTATTGTCATCGCGCTCTCCTTACATCCGGAAGACGCCGAAGCCTTCGGCGCCTTCGATTCTGTTGTTGCTGCAAGCAGATAGGGACAGTGCAATGACGTCGCGAGTATCGCGCGGGTCGATGATCCCGTCGTCTGTGACTCGTCCAGATGAATACAAGGCAAGGGACTTGAGTTCGTGGTAATGCTCAACGGACTCAGTAATTTGGCGATCCGCTTCCTCATCGAACTCGAGACCTTTTCGGGCTGCTTGGCCTCGCCGCACGAGGGACATCACCCCGGCTATTTGCTTTGGGCCCATGATGGCGATTTTTGCTGTTGGCCACAGATAAGTGAATCTCGTATTAAACGCTCTTCCCGACATTCCGTAGTTGCCGGCTCCGTAGCTGTTTCCCAGGATCACGGTGATGTGGGGGACCATTGAATTCGACACAGCATTGATCATTTTTGAGCCGTTTTTGACAATCCCAGAATGTTCAAAGTCTTTCCCGACCATATAACCCGTGATGTTTTGAAGGAACACGATGGGGATGTCTTGTTGGTTGCATAGTTGGATGAATTGAGCTGCTTTTTCGCTGCTCTCACTAAAGAGCGGCCCGTTGTTGCCGATGAGGCCAACTGGATATCCATGAATTGACGCCCAACCGCAAATCAATGTCGTTCCATACCGGGCTTTGAATTCCTCGAAGCGTGAACCGTCAACTATGCGGGCTATGACCTCTCGACAGTCAATTAACGCTTGAAGATCACGTGGCATCAACCCCAACAATTCCTCAGGGTCGTGCACTGGTGGGTCGTCTGCCATAGATGGTGCAGGTCCCAATTTCCTCCAATTCAAATGACTGACGACTTCACGGCACATTCGCAGAGCCTCAGCTTCGTCTTCAGCGAGGTAGTCAGCGAGACCAGAGATTTCTGCGTGCATCTGCGCGCCGCCGAGGGTTTCATCGTCACTGTCTTCCCCGGTGGCCATCTTCACTAAGGGCGGTCCGCCAAGAAAAACTTTGGATTGGTTTCGAACAAAGATGTTGTAGTCGCTCATTCCGGGCTGGTACGCGCCGCCAGCTGTTGAGCTTCCGAAAACGACGGCGACAGATGGAATTCGCAGTTTGGATAGTTCGGTGACGTCGTAAAAGAGTCGACCCGACTCTGCGAAATGGTCACTCTGTTCAATCATCTGTCGTTCAGGGTCGTCGTCTCCTCGTAAGTCACCTCCAGCAGACTCGACAAATTGGATGTAAGGCATGCGGTTTTGTCGGGCGATTTCAATGGCCCGCATCAGCTTCCGTCCTGCCACCTGAGTCATCGCTCCGCCAAGAACCGTCGGATCGTTTCCTTCGATCACACACTCGACACCTTCGATCACACCTATGCCCATAACTAAACCTCCACCAACCGCGTAATTGGTGCAGTAGCCGGCAAGTGAACTGATTTCAAAGAATGGGGAGTCCGTATCCAGAACCATTTGTATGCGTTCTCGAACCGGCATCTTGTCGCGGCTTCGCATTCTGTCCATAGCCGCAGGCCCGCCGCCAGCAGCAGCCTCGGCATGCAACTCATCGATTATCGCCAGTTGCTCCAGCATGTCGTCACAATTTTTTTCGAACCAATCAGCGTTGGTATCGATGTGGGATTGGAGTACCGCCACCCTGTTCTCCCTTTAAACACGTTGTTCGGTGTTCGATTCCTAGGTGAAACAGCGGCTGAGAGCAAGCGCGTTCTGTAATCATCAGCCAAACTTGCACCTGTGAATACTGAATTACCGGGTTCTCCTTGGACTCCAACGTCCCACAGAATGACACGAGCTGACGTTGACAGGGACTATGTCCTTTGGGTTGATCTGCCCCCTACCTACAATCCTGACGGAGATGAACTGCATCCTCTGTATTTGTGTTTCGACGCTATGTGGACATATGGGACGGTCGTAGACACGGTGCGGCTCCTGGCGCCGTCTAAAGAACTTCCCAAGGCGATTGTTGTGGGCGTGGCCCACGATGAACCCTCCTATAGGGATGTGATTCAGCTTCGAGCAATGGACTTCACAACCACCGCGGTTGATGCCCCGGCGCTGACGGGCGTGCGAGTCCCCGGTGAAGAATTGGGGGGAGCAGAGGCATTTCGACGTTGGTTGGGTGCAGAAGTCATTCCGTTTCTAAACACCCAATACCGCATCTCTGAGATGACTTTCATCGGCCATTCGTTTAGTGCGTTGTTCGGTGTTCACGTGCTGTTCGAAAGTGCAGCGATGTTCGATCATTACCTCCTAGCTAGTCCTTCGGTTTGGTGGGATGACCAGGTCATGTTTCGTCGCGAACAAGAACGTTATGAAAGCAGCAAGGATCTTCATGCCCACGTGTTCATGTCGAAAGGTGAGTTGGAAACGGACGAACTATCACCCCACCAAGAATTTCATGATCAGTTGGTGTCGCGGAACTATGAAGGCCTAGATCTTCATTGGCAAGTGTTTCCGAACGAAAGCCACATGTCGGTTACACCGGTAGCGCTTAGTCACGGATTGAGGACTCTTCATTCAACTCGATGAGCGAAGTCGATAGTTTCTGAGCAAGAATGGTCCCATGGGGGCACCACTAATCACCGAAGAACCGTATGCATCTAGCGGGACAGTTCCTGTTTACGACTCTGATGCTCATATAGCTGAACCAACATCGGTATGGCAGGAGTACACCGATCCCAAATATCGGGAATTGGTGATGCAATGTCGACCTGTAGGGAATCTGGACAGCATTTTCGTGGAGGGTTCTGACATAGGCACCGCATGCGCTCCGGCATGCATTCCAGACGCATACGGAACCGAAGTCACGTGGGATGACATCGTCCCAGGGAGTTATGACCCAGCTGAACGACTCAAAGTAATGGACTCAGAGGGTCTCGCGGTCGCACTGATGTTCCCGTCGTTGCACCTCCTGTCTGGTGACATAGCTGACGCAGATGTCGCAGCTGCTAATGCTCACGGGTACAACCGGTGGATGTCTGACTTTGTGTCGGAGAACCCTGACCGATTGTTTGGTGTTGGAGTGACACCGCTGCAGTCAGTCGACCATGCCGTGGCAGAAATTGAATTCTGCGCCGAAGCCGGATTGACAGGTATGACATTCCGGCCGGAGCGTTATAACGGACTTGAATTGTTCTCCGATGAGATGGATCGAGTGTGGTCAGCTGCCGAAGATCATGACATGACTGTTGCCATTCACGGCAGCTTCGGTTCTGACATGACGAGTTTCGCCAAGACTCGATATCGCAACCAGTTCTACGTCCACATGGTTTGTCACCCTTTTGAACA
>JAYZKK010000076.1:0-4760 GCA_036163555.1 Actinomycetota bacterium | reverse complement strand
ATTGGATCGATGAGAACGAATTGATGGACCGTGGCTGGTACGCGGCTCCCGTGGGGTGGATGACCCCGGAGGGTGGGGGCGAATTCCGAGTTGCTTTACGGTCTGCTCTCTTAACAGACAAGTCTCTCACGTTGTTCGCTGGGGGTGGCATAGTTGACGGCGCCGAACCCGAACGTGAACTAGCAGAGACAGCTACCAAATTTGAGGCTCTTCTTGGAGCTCTCGACCTCACTCCGTAGATCGATGTCTGAAGATCCGGTGTACGACGCGTGTGCAGCGTTCGTGAACGAACTTGTCAGTCAAGGCGTAGGCCATGCAGTCATCTCTCCGGGATCTCGGTCGACACCTCTGACGCTTACCTTGGCAGAAACTCAGGGCGTCAAAACTTGGGTTCGACTTGACGAGCGTTCGGCCGCTTTCTTCGCTTTGGGGCTGGCCAAGTCTTCGGGCAGCCCCGTAGTCCTACTCTGCACATCTGGTACTGCTGCCGCGAACTACCTGCCCGCAGTCTCGGAAGCCAATTGGTCGGAGACCCCTCTCATCATCTTGACCGCTAATCGTCCACCAGAGCTACGCGGCTGGGGCGCAGGTCAGACGATCGACCAAACAAACATCTATGGCAGCAACGTTCGGTGGTTCACTGAAGTTCCTGTCGTCACAGAACCAAGTTCGGACTGGTTCCAGCGAACGGCAGCTCGAGCTGTTCATTTGTCCACCGGTTTACGCCCGGGCCCAGTTCATCTGGATTGGCCATTTAGAGAGCCTCTAGAACCAAAGCCGGGGCGCTCGGCCTCACCGCAATCAACCCCAATCCGGCTGGATCACCCAATAGCGACACTCAATCCTTCCGACGTTAAAGCGTTGACAGAAACTTTCGAACAAGCACCGCGAGGAGTTGTGATCGCTGGCCCCATGCTCCGGGGGTCATGTTGGACAGAAGCAATCCACAGTTTCTGTCGGAAGACGGGTTATCCGCTGCTGGCTGAGCCGCTATCTCAACTTCGCACAAAATCTAAGGATGTAGCGGTGATCAATCATCATGATCACCTACTGCGCAGTCCATGGGCTGAGACTGTGGTGCCAGAAGTCGTGGTTAGGGTAGGTGGTCCCCCAACATGTAAACCTTTGAGACTTTGGTTAGAACGCCACAAGTCACGACTGGTCATGTTTGACCCGTCGAGTAGCTGGGCCGAACCAAGCTTCACTGTGTCGGATGTTGTCACCACTGGCCATGAGGGGCTGATGGAAATAGCTGAATCCATTAAGTCGCCCACAACCGAACACAACTGGGCCCGCAGTTGGGAACTTGCCGACCAACAAGCGACCGCGGCCATTGACAAAGTCCTCGATAGCGAACCTCTGTTACAGCCAGCTGTCGCCCGCGAGTTAGGTCGACAGCTCCCTACCGGTCATGTGCTCTACCTATCTAATTCAATGCCTGTCCGCGATGCCGATAGCTTCCTCGAAGCTCGTTCAGAATCACTTTGGGTCATGGGCAATAGAGGCGCAAGTGGGATAGACGGCGTTATCTCCAGTGCTGCCGGCGCGGCCGCCGCAGGCCATCGCACAACACTATTAATTGGGGACCTGGCATTTCAGCATGACATCAGCGGTCTATTGGCAACCCTAAATGATGATCTCTCATTAACCATCGTCGTTGTGGATGATCAGGGTGGAGGAATTTTCAAACACTTACCTATCTCCCAGGCAACTGATGCAACCCTGTTTAAGGAGTTCTTTACCACTCCTCAGCACCTCCCCATCCGGGAAATTTCTGAAGCACTCAAGATCGATTATTTCGAGGTCACCGAGATCTCAAAGCTCGCGGAACTGCTGAGGAAGCCCCAACGCTTGCGGGTAATCAGAATTCCCGTCGATCCAGATCTTGACCTGGATCAGCATCGGCGGCTCACGGAAGCAGTCACTCACGCAGTATCAGCATTATGAAACTTCGCTGCGACAACGTCGTTATAGAAGCAGAAGTAATGGGTGATGGTGACCCCATTCTGATTATTCACGGATTCACTGGGTGCGCGTCAGCTATGACGCCACTTACGGAGTTATTGCACGGTCGACGGATCATCCCGGATCTTGTTGGTCACGGACGGAGCGAGTCGCCTGCGTCTTTGGCCCCCTACTACCTCGAAAACATCTCGTCGCAATTGTCATCGCTGCTCCGCCAACTTGATGCTTCACCAGCATCAATAGTCGGCTATTCGATGGGTGGTCGGATAGCGCTGACTTTCGCCTTGTCTCACCCAGAAATGGTGAAATCGTTGGCGCTCATCGGCACAAGTCCGGGGATCAGCAACCAACAAGACCGAGCGCATCGTTTAGAACATGACTATGAGCTTGGGGCATCGATTTCTCAACGTGGTATTGGAGATTTCGTCAACACCTGGGTCGCTCAACCTATGTGGGACAGCCTTCGTCAAAGTCTGACTTCGAAACAGTGGCAGGACTCAGTCAATCAACGTATTTCAAATCACCCGCTCGGTTTAGCCAACAGTCTTAGGGCTACCGGTACTGGCGCTATGACGCCCTTACACGACGTACTCGAGCATTTAAGCCCGCCCACTTTGGTCCTCGTTGGCGAAAAGGACCAAAAGTTCTTAGAAATTGCTCAACAATTTGTGCCACGAATTTCAGATGCGTCCATTCGAGTAATAAAAAACTCAGGTCACGCGACTCATCTTGAACAACCCAAGACGACCGCTGAAGCAATCATGGAACACTTCTCGTGCTCATAACCTTCAACAACAGAACCTTGCAACTTCGCACCCCTATGGTGACAGCGCACGGCACAACGACAGATCGACACATCATCGAAATAACAGCAAAGCAGGATGGGTTTTTCGGATACGGAGAAGCTGCTCCCCTGCCTAGTTTCGGAGCAGAAACATTAGAGGAAACACAAACCGCCCTCACCGAGTGGTCAGAAAATCCAGAGTCTCTGCCTGATCCACCAGTTGCACACAGCGGAGCCGCCGCCGCTCTTGATTGTCTACGGCAGTCAATGTCACAAATCTCCCTGCCCCCTGGTGCTGTGGCAGTTCAAGCACTAATCGGGGCACTTGAAATTTCGTCGATGGAAAGGCAAATTTCTGATGCGATCAGCGATGGCTACCGCGCCGTTAAATTGAAGGTCGCAGCGACTGACACCGGATCGGACATCGAAAGAATTGAGCTTGCGGCAAGTCTCATTGATTCACGAGTACTACTTCGCTTAGACGCGAATGGCGGCTGGACAAAACAACAAGCCTTGGCCGTTCTGACATGCGTAGAAACCAGCCGTATCGCACTCGTAGAAGAACCAACTTCTGATCCGTCGGACTGGGGAAAGATAAACGAAGAAACCGGAATCAGAGTGGGCGCTGACGAACATCTAACCAACCGGAAGCAGATTGATCGTCTTATTGAACTAGAAGCGGCCCAAACCTTCGTCTTGAAACCTTCAATCCTGGGTGGCCCCCCAGCTACCCGCGACATTGCAGCTCTCGCGGCTAAGAACGACATCGACGTTGTCATCTCGTCATTTTTGGATGGCCCAATAGCTTTGAGAACAGCCAGGGACTTAGCTTTGGAGTTGGCGCCTGAACAGATCCACGGGTTGGGTACCGCTCCCCTATTTGTGGAGGACTTACCCGAAGATGTCCAACCTATAAACGGTTACCTTCACCGTCTCTAAGGCAACACCTGCTGACAGCTGAATTAAAGCAGATGTCGCTGAAGTTTCCCCAAGGAGGTTTTCGGAAGTTGGTCAACAAACTCGACCGAACGCGGTGCGCAATATGTAGGCAGAGAGCCCTTAACTAACTCGCGGAGATCATCTAGGGAAGGCCGGTCGGCACCGGGCACTATTAACGCAACAACGGACTGCCCCCATTCAGGGTCGGGTCGCCCCACTACTGCGCACTCACGGACACCTGGGGCTTTGCTCAAGATCCGTTCAACCGCGACTGGCCAAACGTTCTCTCCGCCCGTGATGATCATGTCACCCATACGCCCATACACGGTCAGGACGCCTTCGCTGTCCAGTTCTCCCGCATCACCAGTTGGATACCACCCATCTCTGGTAATTGGGTTATCTCCATTTCTGTAACACCTAAACAGCATCGGGCAGCGGATCTGAACTTCGTCTTCCACTATGCGCAGTTCAACATTTTCAAGTGGATGCCCGTTGTAAACGACTCCGCTGCCGGTTTCGGTCATCCCGTAGGTCGCTATGACATTGTCGGGACGGTTGGTGGGAACAGCAGAACCGCCGACCAGAACCTTCCGGAATAAACTTGTCTCTACCCGCCGCATCGCCGTGGGGACCAGTGAAACCAGAGTCACTCCGCCACGGGCAGCCGACATAACTCGGTCAGCTTCAAAACCATCGTGAACTTCAAGGGAAGCACCTCCGTGAAGTGCTCGAACTATGACTGAAAACCCACCTACGTGACTCAAAGGCAAGCACGCGAGCCATTTATCGACAACGGGGTCAACTCCCAGAAAGTCATTGGTGGCTTCAGCGTTGGCAATTAGAGCACGATGTTCGAGGACAACTCCCTTGGATTGGCCTGTACTTCCGCTAGTCGCCACGACTAATGCGTCATCTGATTCGACTGGCCATCCATCCCGCGATGAAGCCCCTGACTGGTCAAGCACAACTGAGGCTCCCATATGTCCGATCAAGTCGACTTGGGCCTTCTTGGGCATCCTCTGATCTACCGGTAGCACCGCGTCACCGTCGTCCCACGCCCGTTGGATAGCGT
>JAYZKK010000075.1:0-22025 GCA_036163555.1 Actinomycetota bacterium | reverse complement strand
AGAAGTGGAAGTCCTGATGCCTGATATTTCTTGGCTATTGATACGACAAGACGCAAGTTGGATTGGACGAAGGTCCGTTCGGCTCTCTCGCCTTTACGGTCAGCTCGTCGTAGTTCGCGCTTTTTTGTGGGAGTGATAGCTGAACCGTCTGCTAGTTGATCGGCCTCTAATGCTGTTCGGGCTTCGGTGCCAGCTTCAATCTCTTGCGCCAGTCGAACCTCATCGTCCTTCGTTAGAAGTGGATACTGTCCGATATCGGTGAGGTAAAGACGAACGAGGTCTTCTTCATCTCTTTCGACCCGATTCTTGGCCACCTTCCGACCTCTTTCCCCCGACCAGTGAAGACGACTACAAAGTAGTGCCTTCCGCCGGTACGCTCGTCACGTCAACGACACGATCTAATTCCCAGACTCTGACTTACGAGCCTAATCGCTTGCCTGGAAACTACCGGCTGGAATCGCGATTTCCGACACGGACTGCGAGTAGAAAATGACTGAACCTATATCGATCCCCGATGATGACCTTGAAATCGCTCTTCTGAAACTAACTTTCCAAGCAAATGAGCCCGATCTTTTGCTGCCGGTGTTATCCAAATATGTGGTGATGACTCGCAAAGAGACCGAATGTCGCAATGCGGATCTGTGTGTGTCATTCACCGACCCGAACCAGTTCGTGATCATAGAGAAGTGGGAATCAGACGATGCTGCTCGAGCACATTTCGACTCTCCTGTTATGGTCGAAATGGCGGAATCATGTTCAGGCATACTTGCTGAACGCCCAGATATTGACCTGCTACAGGGTCTCAGCGCCCACGATCTGAACTGAAAGGCCAACGTGACGAAGCGAGCTTTGGTTTGCGGTGCAGGTGGTTTCATTGGGAGCCATTTGGTTAGGCGTCTAGTCGCCGACGGCTACTGGGTACGAGGCGTTGATATAAAACAACCGGAGTGGAGCTCCAGTCACGCGGACGAATTTGTGGTCGCCGATCTTCGTGACCCGGAATCTGCGGCGGCGGCCCTCATTGGCGGGTTTGATGAGGTGTACCAACTGGCTGCAGACATGGGCGGCATGGGGTTTATTCATTCAGCAGAGACTCAGATCATGCACAACAGCATGTTGGTGAACGTCAACGTTGTTGAAGCAGCTGCGCACGCTGGAATTGACCGCTATTTCTTAGCAAGTTCGGTATGCGTATACCGCGACATGGAGTTAGGTGAGGCCGAGTTAACTGAAGATGACGCGTATCCAGCTTTACCTGACAACGAATATGGATGGGAGAAGCTATACGCGGAACGAGCGGTGGCCTCCTACGCCCGCGAAGGGCGCTTCCAAGCACGTATTGCCCGATTCCAAAACTGTTACGGGCCTGAGGGAACGTGGACTGGTGGCCGGGAAAAGGCGCCTGCAGCGTTGTGTCGCAAAGTAGCTGAATCAACTGATGGAACTATCGAAGTATGGGGAGACGGCTCAGCAGTGCGCAGTTTCATCTATGTCGATGATCTCGTTGATGGTGTTCGACGGTTGGTGGATAGCGACGTGAGTGACCCAACAAACATTGGTACGCGCGAGTACGTGTCAGTGCAAGAGCTTGTTGAACTCGTCGCTTCATCAGCAGAAAAACAGATCACTCCGTTGTGGGTGCCCGGCCCGGTCGGGGTGCAAAATCGCAACTTCTCTAATGACCGGATCGAATCACTCGGATTCGAACCTAAATTTGATCTAGTTCACGGGCTCGCGAATACCTATCCGTGGATTGCTAATCAGGTCGCGTCCAGATAGCGACTTGATCTCTAGGCGATCCGGCAGTCCTCTGATATGCGTTCAATCTCTGTCCAGCTGAGTTCGCTTGAATCCCAAAGCTGTTCAAACGCGGCGTCGGCAACATCGGTAAAGCCATGCCGATTTCGGAATTGGTAAAGACGTCGTTGGCGTTGTCCTCCGATTCCGAGTCGTTGCAGTCGCCCAACACAGTGCACATCCCATGCAGCGAATTGCATTAGGTCCAATTCATCATCAGCTGGTGTTTCGTTGAACCGTCCCGATCGACGATCCAAGATCCGGAGGAGGAGCCTTCCAATAGTGTCTCGAGATCGAGCCTCACCAAATTGGCGTGGCCGTTTCGTATTCTCCAAAGCTCCACCATCAACCCAGAGTTCAATAGGGTCGTAGCTCGTTATCTTGCTGCGGCCGAGCGGAGATCTCTCGTCGATCTCGAGTGTGATGCTTTCTTCGAAACCAAGTCGTTCAGCTACCTCTGCGATGACTTCGCCGATCACCGCAGCGTCGTAGAAGACCATCTCGAAAGACTCGGGTGTCACTGACACCTGGGTCATCAGCTAGCTGCCTCAACTCTGGCTTCTCTCGACATGTCGGCGATCTCGTCAATCTCATCGTCGCTGAAGCCTGCTAGTTCACGGAAGCGACGGGTTAGCTGAATAGGACTGTCGTCGTCTTCGCCTCGGAATCCGTTAAAGGAGAAGAGTCTGTCAACAACTTTCTGAAATTCCAGGGCCTTGTCGAGACGTTCTTTGTCGTTTTCTGTGAGGCGCCGTAACCAATCTGAACCCATCTTCACGTGGGTGACTTCATCGGCCAACATCCAATCCTCACAGAATTCCAAAACCGGGTCACCGGCCATGTTGCCGAACTCTTTCATGGTGTTGAAAACATCTATAGCAAGACCTTCTAAAGCTCGATTGACTCCGGTGAGACGTAGGACAGGGTCGGGGTTGCACGCTGCTTCGTAGAGAAGACCATTTTCGGCGAACTCGCCGAGCTCTGTTCCCATATGTTCTGCTAGCGCTACCGAGATTTCGCAATGACGCGCCTCATCCCAGCATTGGCGAGCCATGTCCAGCTTCAATTCAAGTGGAACGTCTTCTCCGACTTCGAAATCCCAACAAGTGCGACCTGCACCTTCAAGGGCTTGGATTTCACCGACGAAAATGCCGTGCATTAGGGCGCGAGCTCGATCTGGCCCATTAGCTAGATCGGGAGTCAGTTTCGCCAGCCGGTCTCCGGCGTTGCCACCCGCTACGCGGGCACCACGCGGGTCGCCTAGTCGTTGTTCGTTTGTCTGCCGAATAAACCGGTCATCGCGGGCTAACTCTTCAGCTGGAAAGATTTTTCGCATCAGTTCTCCTCTGGTATTTCCACGTAGGGGTCTCCGATTGAGCCTGGTCCGGCGATACCGCCTGCTGCCAGCATAAGCTTTTCGAGCTTGTTTTGATGAATCATCGCACGATCAACTTCTTCTTCGGTTTCAATCATCGACTGGATAAGCATTTCGCCTTCACGCCAATCGTTGAATTCATCTTGAAGAATGAAGTCCAAAATCCTGACGGTAGGCATGTCCGTTATTTCTGAAGTCGCGTTGCGATGGTATGTGTAGGCAGCAATCTTGTGCGGAATGAGAACCCTGTAGACACCGACCAGCTTCTCAATCGTCATAGCGGCCTCTTCGGGTTCGGTCATCGCGTCAATGAAGGCCACCATATGGTCATTGGCTGGGAGAGTGAGGCGTTCGGTCTTCATTTCTCGCAATTCGGGAAGGCGTTTATCGAACAGATCTGCATGCCAAGCATGGTGGTAGCAGTGAGTCCCAAGACGCAGTTTGACGTCAAGCTCTGGAACCGTGGCCACCCAACCACCGAGAGCTTCGAACAATTTCAGTTCGACCCATTTGTAATGACCCACGCGTTTTGCAGTCTCTTCAACATCAAATAACCCTGGGAGTGCACGGCGATCCCACGGCGCGAACGGCTCTCGGGGCCTCTTGGTTTCTGTCATCGACGTTCTTTCGCGTAGAGAAGCAGTTAACTGCTTGATTTGGTTCACTCGTGTCTCGAGAGTGCCGCTGAGCTTACAGTCCGTTAAGCCAGAATAAAAAGTCGGCAACTTCTATTAGTTAAGAGTGCTAGCGGTACCGGTTAGTTATGGGCAACCGGCGATCTTTCCCGAAGGCTTTAGCGGAGATTCGAGGACCCGGGGGTGACTGACGTCTCTTGTACTCCGCTAAATCTACGAGGCGCGTTATCTGCTCGACTATTTCTGGGTCAAAACCTTCTGCGACAAGTTCTGCAGCGGACCTGTCTTGTTCAACATATGCCTCAAGCAACGGATCCAAAAGTTCATAAGGCGGGAGTGACTGATCGTCGGTTTGATCTGGTCTCAATTCTGCAGACGGGGGCTTACTGATCGATGCTTCTGGAATCCACGAGGAAGTCGTTTGACTGTTTCGCCAACGACACAGTTCATAGACGAGCAGCTTTGGGCAGTCTTTTAAGACCGCGAAACCTCCCGCCGTATCGCCATAAAGCGTTGAATAGCCAACTGAGGTTTCGCTCTTATTCCCCGTTGTCAGAACCAACCAGCCCTTTTTATTTGACATCGCCATAAGCAATACGCCTCGCAGGCGACTTTGAAGATTCTCCTCTGTGAGGTCTGGGCCATGACCACTGAAAACCGATTCAAGCATGTTGGTCAACGCTGTGTACCCGGCCTCAATTGGAATCGTTTGAAAATCGATACCAAAGTTCCCTGCTAACTCAGTGGCATCATCTACTGATCCTTGGCTTGAGTACCGGGATGGCATCGATACGCCGTGAACCCGTTCAGGGCCTAGAGCGTCGACGGCGATCGCAGCCACCAAACTAGAATCCACTCCCCCCGATAGACCAACAACAACCTCACTGAATCCGTTTTTGTTTACGTAGTCGCGGGTAGCTAAGACCAGTGCGTTCCAAACTTCAGCGATCGCTTCGTCACCTTCTGCAACCAGAGGCTCCGCTATCGCACCCTTCGTCTTCTGTCCAGTTGAAGTGACGATCACCGGTAACCCATCAACGCTGGATTCGTCTACATCAAGGTCCACAAGTTGAACGGCTTCTTCAAACTGGGGAAGGCGAGCAACGAGTTCGCCTTCAGAATTCGCGACAAAAGAAGAGCCATCGAAGATCAGTTCATCTTGGCCCCCTACCTGATTTACGTACACAACCGGGATCTCGTGACTGGTAACCCGTTCAATAACCGTTGACGCTCGGGCCGCATCTTTACCCCGTTGATACGGAGACGCGTTCAAGGAGATCGCTAAGCCCACGCCTGAACTGATCTGGTCATTGAGGGGACCTTCGTCGAACCACTGATCCTCGCAGATAGAAATACCAACCATCACACCGGCAATTTGAACGATCGGACCTGCTGAGGTGCCGGGTGTGAAATAGCGCTTCTCGTCAAAGACCGAGTAGTTGGGAAGTAGCTGCTTTCGATAAATGCCTTTGACCGCGCCTTGATGACAAACAGCAGCAGAGTTATATATGTGTTCGCCCTCCTGCTCAGGGAATCCCACGACAGCCACAGCATCCGAGGTATGAGCTGCGATGTCTTCCAGCGCTGCACGTGCGTCCTCAAGGAAACGTTGTTTTAAGAGCAAATCCTCTGGTGGGTATCCGCATACTGCTAGTTCGCTATAGACGACTACGTCGGCTTCGCGTTCAAGAGACTGATCATAAGCTTCGATGATTGAGGCGACATTCGACTCGAAGTCACCCAAACGAAAGTTGAGTTGCGCCAGGGCAACCCTGATTGAAGCCATGGTTATGAGGCTAGAACCAGACAGAGGTCAACTGCGAAAAGTATTTAGGCGGGGCCAGTGCCCCGCCTAAATCATTAACCGAGATGTTGCGTTATGCCAAAGCAGCGCAGCATGTGTTGGTTAGCAGTGTTGCCACAACATACGGGTCAGCGTTTGCATTAGGCCGGCGGTCTTCAAGGTATCCCTTACCGTCTTGGGCGACTTGCCACGGAATCCGTATCGATGCTCCTCGATCTGACACTCCGTAGCTGAACTGGTCAAACCGTTGAGTTTCATGTTCACCAGTCAAACGCTCTTCGATTCCTATGCCATAACCAGCAAGATGCTCTTCTGGTTTGCCAGGTGCACCCATGGATTCGGCAGCCTTTTCAACTGCGTCATAGCTTTCGCGCATGGCGTTGGTTGAGAAGTTGGTGTGCATACCAGCTCCGTTCCAGTCGCCCTTCATGGGTTTCGCTTCAATGCTGATTTCTAAGCCGTGCTGTTCGCCTGCACGGTAGAGCAGATACCGGGCCATCCAGAGGTGGTCACCAACAGCGACCGTGTCCACTGGACCTATCTGAAATTCCCACTGACCGGGCATCACTTCAGCGTTTGTGCCAGATATCGCTAATCCGGCTTCGATGCACCACGTGGTGTGTTGTTCGACGAGGTCACGGCCACGAATCTTCACAGCACCGACGCCACAGTAATACGGCCCTTGAGGGGCGGGGAACCCGCCCGCAGGGAAGCCAGCGGGCCAACCTGTGGCTGGATCCAGCATGGTGTATTCCTGCTCCAACCCGAACCAGGGTTCTTGGTCGCCATATTGGTCCAAAGCGGCTCGTGCTGCAGCGCGGGTGTTGGTTGGGTGGGGCGACATGTCCGATGTCAACAAGGTTTCGCATAGAACGAGGATGTCGTTGCCTCCGCGAATTGGATCAGGGCACTCAAATACGGGCTGCAGTACGACGTCAGAGTTGTCGCCAGTCGCCTGATTCGTGCTTGATCCGTCAAAACCCCATATTCCAGGGGCATCACCATCTGCAAGGACTTTGGTCTTAGACCTGACCTCTGCAGTTGGTTCTGTTCCGTCAATCCATATGTATTCAGCCCTATACGCCACTGTGTTTACTCCTGTTAGAGGGGGCGGGATCGAAAGGCAAGCTAACAATTAGAATGGCCTCGGCGCACCATTTTTCAACTAACCGAACAGCCGAACCTTACTAATGAGCTCACAGACCCCTAGTTTTAGCCTCGTCATGCGATTGTGAAAGTCATGTAAACGGAACGGTTCAAGGTTTGATTTACAGCGAGAACCGCCAAGAATAGGTCCAGTGTTGTCGGCGCAGGGCGCCGAATGAGAAAGTGAAGTCAGATGGAACGACCACAGGACTATGTGCAAAGACGTGTTGAGGAACGCGGGGTTCGTTTAGTTCGTCTGTGGTTTACCGACGTTCAGGGTCAACTGAAGTCGTTTGCCATTTCTCCTGCTGAACTCGAAACTGCATTCGAGAGTGGCATGGTGTTCGATGGTTCTTCGATCGACGGCTTCAGTCGGGTCAGAGAAGAGGACATGGTTGCTCGACCAGATCCAGCGACTTTTGAATTAACGCGCTGGGGCGGTAACGACGAAAATGCCGCTCGAATGTTTTGTGACATTGAACGAGCTGACGGAAGTCCGTTTCCGGGTGATTCCAGACAAGTATTGAGACGCTCAATGGAACGAGCCCTTGCCCAAGGTTTCACATTTTTTACGGCTCCCGAACTCGAATACTTCTTGTTCGAAGCAGACAGAAATGGTGACCCGGTTCCACTGGATAACGGCAGTTATTTTGATCTGACCACCGCCGATGTGGCGAGCAATATTCGTCGTCAGACACTGACAACTTTGGAGGCAATGGGGATCCCCGTCGAATATTCATTCCACGAAGACGCCCCGAGCCAGCATGAGATTGATTTGCGTTACACCGATGCCTTGACCATGGCCGACAATGTCATGACCTTTCGTTTAATCGTTCGGGAAATAGCTCTCGAACATGGAGTGCATGCCACGTTCATGCCTAAGCCGTTAACGGGTGTTCAAGGCTCAGGAATGCATACTCATCTGTCGTTATTCAGAGATGGTGTAAACGCCTTCCATGACCCGGAAAGTCCAGATGGTCTGTCCGATGTCGCTCGTGGATTTATTGCTGGCCTCCTCCATCATGCGCGAGAAATCACTGCTGTCACCAATCAACTTGTGAATAGTTACAAAAGACTGGTAACCGGCTATGAGGCACCGGTCAATGTTTCATGGGCCCGGGCCAACCGCGCCGCTCTTATACGAGTTCCCACGAGCCGTGAAGGCGGTGTTGATGACACAACTCGGATCGAGTATCGAGCTCCTGATCCGGCATGTAACCCGTATTTGGCTTTTGCGGTCATGCTTGCCGCGGGAATGAAGGGAATCGAACAGGGCTACGAATTGCCGCTAGAGGCGCCACCTTCGATGACTGGATTTACTGAACACGGCGGCTTGATCGATCAGGCTCAACTTCCCCAATCATTGGATGAGGCGCTCGACGAAATGGAGAAAAGCGATCTTGTCGCTGACACTTTGGGTGATCACTTGTTCAGTTGGTTTCTTCGAAATAAGCGGCGTGAGTGGAACGACTACAAAGCCCAAGTAACCCCGTTTGAACTTGACCGCTACTACTCAAGTTTGTGATGACCGTTCTAGCCATTTACCCCGCGGACCCAGCCCCCGAGCTCGCTCAGCTTTTAGACCTGAGCGGATTCGTGTGGAAGGGCGTGACCCAACCATCAGATGTGGATCTCTTCGAACCTGACGAGGGTTGGGGTGGGGCGATCGTTCAACTGGGCGAGGACAGCGATCTTGGTTGGGGGATGCTTCGCGCCTTGCGTCGGCGCGACGTTCCTGTGGCTCCTCTGTTATTGATGGTCAGGGGCAACGAATTGAACGAACTCGATCTACGCGACGATCTCTTTGACGATTTTTGCCTGGACCCTTTTCATCCTCGAGAACTCGAAGCTCGAGTCAGACACATGCTTGCCTCTTCAGGAGGCGACCTCAGCGGGGAACGAATCGAATACGGTCCATTGATTTTAGACCTGGAGACTTATGAAGCTTCGGTCAACCATCGACCTCTGGATTTGACGTTCATGGAGTACGAGTTACTCAGGTTCTTGGCAGCGACTCCGGGAAGGGTCTTTACAAGAGAGGTGCTTCTCAGCAGAGTCTGGGGTTACGAGTATTACGGCGGCGCAAGGACAGTTGATGTTCATGTGCGACGGCTGCGGGCGAAACTCGGCGAAGAATATGCTGCCCTAATCCAGACGGTGCGAAGCGTTGGCTACCGCTTGGGTGAAAGCCGTCGCCGATAAACACCCGGCATTGAGAAGCTCAGAATCTAGTAATTGGTTTCAATGAGGCTGCTGCCTTCATGCCGTGATTCAGCGTCGTCTTTCAGGGAGTTGCCCAGCAGAGCCGCTACAGCAGCGAGGCTGATGGTGATCATGAATGGGCTCAGTAGCAGAATTACGGCTATTGCTATTCCTCCGGCCATGTTCTCGATGGTAGCCAGTTACCGACGTTAGTCACGACTTAGGCGGGTAATAAAACACTCGCTGCTGTCACCATCGGACCATCAATCTGAGATGTGAGCTACCGCTTCAATTTCAACCAGACCACCAAGCGGTAATGCCTTGACGGCAATAGCTGAACGGGACGGTCGATGATCTCCAAAAGTTTGGGCATAGATGTCGTTTATGGTCGAAAAGTTTTCAATGTCGGTCATGAACACTGTGCACTTCACGACATTTTCAAGACTCAATCCGTGTTCTTGGAGAACACTCTGAGCATTGGCGAGAGCTTGGGATGTCTGTGCTTCAACTCCTTCGACTAACGAACCGTCGGCGAGACCCAACTGGCCAGACACGAACAGAAGATCACCTGCCCGGTATGACGCCGAGTAATGAGCTACAGGTTTAGACACTTGGTACCTCCACGTACACGAAGTAAAGGGTTTGGGTCTGATTTATCCGGTCGGCAAATCAGGTGGACAACCCCGATTCAACCATGCGGCGGCGGCTACTGCGGCAAATACTGCCTCTCCCGCTGCGAGAACTTCGCCTTCGCCTACCGAAACTACCTCTATGTGAGGGGTGTCCGAAGAGCGAAGCACCCCAAAGGATCGAACCGTGAGGTCTTGTACCTCTCCTGATGGGTCCACGCTCAGACTCTCTGAAGTCACCCAGCTGTAGGCCATGTGCGCCGCGCCTATGCAGTAGCTGCGAAACATTACCCAGTCGAGCGGAGTGCCGCTATCAACTTCAATTCGGATTGTTCCTTGGCCGATCTCAGCTTTTGCCCGAGCCCCTGAGGGAGCATCAACCCAATCATTTTGTCCTAGAAGCCCTATTCGCAGCATCTGGGCCTCAGCCCACCCAGCGCCCCTCAAAGCCAGGGAAGTTGGGGGACCGGGGATTTCTATCTGTTCGATTTCACAATCGGGTAATACCGATTGAATAACCTCCGCCACACCAGGCGTCTTGGCGACGCGGACAACACCACTTCCATCGGCACGTAGTCCTGCAGTGAGTGGGGGGCGTTTGCTTCCGTACCGGACCACATCTTCTCTTGACCAAAGAACCCGGACAGGTACACCGTTCTCCTGTGCAAGCAATTGGGCTCTTTCAGATACGTCGCTGTCAGTCTTCCCACCAAAAGCTCCCCCGTTTGCTATCGGGTTAGACGGCTCGCCAAGTGGGTCGCACCATGACGCGTCAGTTTCTAGGTATGCCGGTTCCACCCACCCAGTTCGAAGAGTGAGCGACCAGTCCCCTTTGGGTAATTCCAACGGAGGGCTTGACTCCAAGCTGGTCCGTCGACCTTGAACTTTACCGGCACGTTCTCGAGCTTGGTGAAGCGTTTCCCCAACAGCCCACTGCTCATCATTTCGAGCTGCCACAAGAGCCTGATCCGGCGGTTTGTCATCTCCAAAGCTCACTTCACCGAGCACTACTTCTGGGCCCACAATTTGGTGCGTCCCAGCTTCAAGGCTTGCCTGACGGGTCGCTAATGCGATATCTCGTTGGGGGTATTCAACTGAAACTTCGGCTGCTGCTTCTCTGATGGTCTGCCATCCGGTGCAACGACATAGATGAGCTGACAACAACCGATCTACTGTTTCTCGATCTCCTAAGTCGGCACCTTTGCGTTCATGCCCTACGAACCGGCAAACGATACCCGGAGTACAAAAGCCGCACTGAGAAGCACCATGCGCCAAGAAAGCATCTGCCCATCGTTTCCGTTCCTGTTCGGTTAGGCCGTCGATAGTGGTGACACTTTTGCCCGCAACGCGCCTCAGCGGCGTAACACATGCAACTCGGGGGGCGTTCTCGATTAACACAGTGCAGCAACCACACTGTCCTTGTGGACTGCAACCATCCTTGACCGACCGATTCCCCAGATGATCACGTAACGCACCCAAAAGGCTGCCGCCGTCATCTACGACGTCAACCTCTTGTCCATCAAGTCGGAATCGAATGAGTCGTTCGATGGGACTACCTCCATAATCAGGAATAGGTCTCAACGCTTCAGATGAGAGCAGAGTTCAGGCTACGTTCCAAGGAGTGAATAGCAATATGTGGGACCCTCAGCGTGTTTCACGCAGAACTTTCTTATCCCTCGCGGGGGGCGGCTTAGCCGCTACAGCCTTGTTGGCAGCATGCGGGACCCGGACAAAAAATCAAAGCGAACTTAGAGCAGCATCGAAATGGTTTTCTGATCAAACCGTCATCAGCAATCAGGGCCCTCAAAGGACAATCTGGTCATTCTCCGATGACGACGGCAATCTGGGCGGACTTTCACCCGAATCAATTGAAGTGGAGATTGTTGATACTGACTTCCAGACAATCCACACAACCACCGCACGACGCCATATTGACGGTGTCGCGATGCCTTACTACCCGGTGATCGTTCCCTTCCAGAGATCAGGAATTCACGAATTTCGTTTCGATCTGGGAAAGCGGGGAAAGTACGTTGGCTACACGAACCCAGGAACAAAATCACAGAGCACGATCATTTGGCCCGGTGACCGTTTCCCGGCCCTAGTGACCCCCACTCCGTCACGTCCCGCCGGTGTGAACCCCATTTGCACTCGAGAGCCTTCATGCCCATTTCACGACATATCGCTTAACGACTCAATCTCTTCTGAACGCGCAACTGTGCTCATCGTGAGTACGCCCGCATTTTGTGGAACAAAGTGGATGTGCGGTCCTGTTTTGGAAAACTTGATCTCCCAGGTCGGATCAAATTATTCAGGGTTCGATGTTGTTCACGCAGAGGTGTATTCAAATCCAAGTGCAGATGACTTGGGCCCGATTGCGCCCGCGGTGATGAATATGGGCGTCAATTACGAGCCCTTTATGTTCCTTCTGGACGAACGAGGTCTAGTTCTGCGACGACTTGACCACATTTGGGACAACGTTGAACTGAGGGAATTACTTTCGCTGATTTAAACGGTTGTTTCTCAGCTAAAGGAGCTACCGCAGCCGCATGTTCGTTGAGCATTTGGGTTGTCTATGGCAAAGCCAGATCCCATGAGGCCATCTTTAAAATCCAACGTAGCCCCTTCTAGAAGTTGGGCGCTCATTGGGTCCGAAACGACACGGACATCTCCATCTCCGAAGAACTGCGACATGTCGTCTGCTTCGGTTTCGCTATCAAAAAACATCTCGTAGCTATACCCAGAGCATCCCCCAGGACGAACTGCTACTCGGAGTGCCAAATCGATCTCACCTTCGGCTTCGATTAATTCTCTAACTTTTTCGGTCGCAATATCAGTCAAAGTGATCATGTTCTAAGACCTCCGGTCATATCTCTTTTCCATTGTAGCGAATACGCGACAGTGGATCACAGCGAATGTCGTTACTAGCCTTATAAATGTGAATGACCAACCCGTTGACGAAACCGAGATTCTCGCAGTCTTGCGCGGAGTAATGGATCCCGAGTTGCACGACAATATTGTCGACCTAGGAATGGTCCGGTCCGTTTCCCTTGAGGGAGAGACTGCTCACATCACTATTGCGCTGACCACGGCTGGGTGTCCTCTCCGTGCAACGATAAAACGTGACTGCGAAACTCGTGTTGAGTCACTTCCTGGCATCACCTCGGTCCAGTTGCATTGGGACGAGTTGACGCCCGAAGAGCGCACGCGAGTTATGGAGCGCGCCCGACTTACTGCGCGCGACAACGCTGCCCCAAGTCAAATTCCAGCACGCACTCGAGTCATTTCGATCGCTTCAGGTAAAGGAGGGGTTGGTAAATCTTCCGTAACAGTCAATGTTGCTACCGCGTTGGCCGCTCAAGGCCTGACGGTAGGTGTTCTCGACGCAGATATTTGGGGTTTCAGTGTGCCAAGAATGCTGGGGTTCGATTCTCGGCTAAACGCCCGACCCGCGAATTCTGGTGAAGAACGTGGAAAAATAGTGCCTGAAGAACGACCCGAAGGTCCCGGACTTCTAAAGGTCGTGTCAACTGGTTTGATGGTCGACACAGAAGAAACCGCTCTCATGTGGAGAGGTCTCATGTTGGCTAAGGCGGTTGAACAGTTTCTCCACGATGTGGATTGGGGTGAACTGGATTATTTGCTGATTGATATGCCACCGGGTACCGGTGATGTGCAAATGGCTTTAGCCAGGTTGTTACCTCAAGCAGAGATGCTGGTTGTAACAACACCAGCTGTTAGCGCTCAAAAGGTGGCGATCCGTGTCGCTGACATGGCGAGACGCAGCCACATGCCAGTGTTGGGTGTCATCGAAAATATGTCAGCCTTTACAACCCCTGACGGCACGAGTTGGCCGCTTTTCGGTGAAGGCGGCGGCGCGCGCCTGGCCGAGGAGATCGATGTGCCATTGCTAGGTTCTATCCCACTTGAAGCTGCTGTATCCGCCGGCGGGGATACCGGTCAACCGGTTGCTACATCAGATGGGCCGGCAAGTCAGGTATTCCATGAAATTGCTACACGCATTGTTGAAGAAGTCGCGCCTCCCCTCGATATGGGCGCTTGTTCGGCCTCAGATATGGCTGAAATACCCGTGTCACTGAGAGGCGAAAGAACTTCTGATCACTGAGTTGAGCCATGCGGTGGGGGTTTAGCTAAT
Organism: Actinomycetota bacterium; assembly: GCA_036163555.1. GTDB lineage: Bacteria > Actinomycetota > Acidimicrobiia > Acidimicrobiales > Poriferisodalaceae > MedAcidi-G3. Next base: position 8,284 of record JAYZKK010000075.1, on the reverse strand, counting down.
GCTTCTTCGTAGCCAACTTCTCCGGGCATCAGTACTGAGGGAGAACCATCTTCGGAGATGACCAGGGCTGGCAATAGCTCCGGTATGTCGGTTAGTTCATCTGCCCACTGCATCACTTCATTAACTGAATTCAATTCCAAGAGCGGTTCAAGATTGGCGACTGTTGGCAAAATCATTTCGAACTTGCCGGCGTAGTGAAGTTCCATAGCTTCCTTGGGAGCGATCCAACAACTCTCGACAGTTTCTCCTCCGTCGTGCGCTGGGCGTTGTCCATATGGCGATCGCGCCACAAAAAACCGGGTATCAAATCGTCTCGGCGGTCCGATGGGAGTAATCCAATGGCTGACGTAACGCAGATCGTCGAAGTTCAAGGACAGACCTTCGGATCGACACAAATCCATCATCGTAAGATCGCCAGCGTAAATAGCATTTCGATGACCTTGGAACCGTTGATGAACCTGTGGGTCGGCTAACGACAAGTCCTCTCCATCGATTCGAGCTAGTAACGCCCCTGCCTCCTCGAAACATTCGCGAATCGCGGCCACCCAATAAGCCAGACCACCACTTTCGATATGAAGTCGTTTTGAAGCTTGACTGTCATTAAGTCCCGAAGACACGGTTTCAACTTCATGAGTTAATTGGTCGTTGACATCCACGGCACCACCCGGGAACACAAACTGACCGGGAACAAATTCGCTTTGGGGGTTCCGTTTAAGCATGAAGGTTTCAAGACCTTGTTGCCCATCTCGAACCAGCATGACCGTCGCTGCTAGCCGAACTTCAACCGGTGCTGTCAATTCTCATTATCTCCAGATGCATCCCCGCCCTCGCTGGGAGGGATTTCCTCATCCCAGTCAGGCAGATTCGATGTTGTGAAGTTAGTTGCTATTCGCGAACGAAACTTTCGTCTCGCGATGTGCAGAACCCCATTCCGAACTGGGGGAATCAATAAAAATAACCCGACGACATCGGTAAGAAACCCTGGAGTGAGCATCAAGGCACCCGCGAAAAGCACTGCCACTCCAGAAAAAATTTCATCACTCGGCATTTCACCGTTTCGTAAACGATTTTGCGATTTTCTGAGTAGACCAAGCCCTTGGTGTTTAACGAGCCATGCCCCGACGAGGCTGTCAACTACTAGCAAAGTCACTGTATTCCACGCACCAACCGCTTGACCGACTTGGATAATAAGCATGAGTTCAAGAATCGGTACAACAACGAAAAGAACGAAAAGCAGGATCACTTGTTTGATCCTAGTGACGCTCCCTAGGGCGAATCGAACTCGAGCGGACCTATCCTCTTATCGTGCGACCACCATCAGTTGATGCGTTATCCAGATCTCTGTCAGACATAGATCTGCCATCTCCCCTGTTGGTCGAAGCTGCTCGCACTGCTATCAGCAACAACGATCCGGACTCGGCTCGAGAAGAAGCGATCAAATTGCAACGAGCACTCTTGGGCCCAGCCATCAACGCGACCGGGGTATTGCTTCACACCAACCTCGGTCGGGCACCACTGGAGTACCAACAGGCACCACAAGCGACAAATCTTGAATTCGATCTGGCGACGGGTAACCGCGGCTCACGAAATGACCATGCAGCCAATTTGATCGGCAAATTAGGCGGAGCAGAAGCAGCTCTTGTGGTGAACAATTGCTCGGCGGCGGTGACGTTGGTGCTGGCAGCTCTCGCTCGTGACCGGACTGTCGCTGTTTCCAGAGGAGAGCTCGTTGAAATCGGAGGAGGCTTCCGAGTGCCGGACGTTATGGCCGAGTCTGGCGCTCAACTGATCGAAGTGGGAACTACTAACCGCACCCGTGTCGCTGACTATCAAGCAGCGCACCGTTTACATGACACTGCTCTGTTGCTTAAGGTCCATCCATCAAATTACAAAATTAGTGGTTTCACCGAAGAAGCTTCAATCGGGTCGTTGAGCGTTGTTGGTCCTCCTGTTGTTGTAGATCTTGGGTCCGGGTTGATTGATGAAGCATGCCACTGGTTACGTGATGGGAAACCGGCTTGGCTCCATGATGAACCTGCCGTGAAACAGACATTGGAAGCAGGAGCTGACTTAGTTACTTTTTCATGTGACAAGCTTTTTGGCGGTCCTCAAGCGGGAGTTATCGCGGGACGAAAGGATCTTGTAGCAGCTTGTGCCAGCCACCCTCTCATGAGGGCATTCCGACCCGGGGCATTGGTGCTAAACGCTCTGCAGCAGACAGCTTTGGCTTATCTTCGTCGCGACGGGGACGCAATTCCTTTCTGGCGGATGGCCCAAACTCCAGTGGCAGAACTTGAAGCTCGCGCTGAGGCTCTCGGGGTTGGTAGCCCCGTCCGCACAATGTCCATGACGGGTGGGGGTTCACTACCTGGGGAAGAATTCCCATCGGCAGGAGTAGAGATAGAAGGAGATGTGTCCGATGCTCTCCGTAACGCTGAGGTGCCCGTAATAGCCAGAGTTCGAGATCATTCAACAGTGCTGGACCTGCGAACGGTTAACCCCGATGACGATGCTTTGGTGGCAAAAGCCGTTGCCTCCTCTGTTTGACCAATGCATGTAATTGCGACAGCGGGTCATGTCGATCACGGTAAATCGACGCTCGTACGCGCACTCACAGGAACTGACCCTGACCGGCTCGCTGAAGAAAAGGAACGAGGCCTAACTATTGATTTGGGTTTCGCATTCACGACCCTGTCGTCAGGTCGCAAGCTGTCCTTCATTGATGTTCCGGGACACATCAGGTTTATTAAAAACATGCTCGCAGGTGTGGGTGCCGTTGATGCCTGTGTTTTCGTTGTTGCAGCAACTGAAGGGTGGAAACCTCAATCGGAAGAGCATCTTCGCATTCTCGAACTATTGGGAATTAGTCACGGGCTGATAGCACTCACCCAAATAGGTCTGGTTGACGATGAACTCGCTCAGCTCGCCCACCTGGATATTGAAGAGAAAACCGAAGGAAGTTTCCTCCAGGGCGCCCCAGTCATAGCAGTTGACAGCGTGGACGGCACTGGGATTGACGAACTCCGAAAAGCCCTAGACACTATGACCGAAGCCGCTCCGACGGCTACGGACACTAAACGGCCACGTTTGTGGATCGACCGTTCATTTGCTGCAACCGGTGCAGGGAGCGTGGTCACTGGCACATTAACCGGAGGTCGCCTTCGGGTCGACGACGAATTAGTTCTCGTACCTGGTGAAAACCGGGCGCGGATTCGAGCAATACAAACACAAGGTGAACCACGCACCAAGATTGATCCTGGTCACAGGGTCGCCCTCAACCTCGCCAATGTCGACCATCAAGTCCTGGGTAGGGGTGTCGCGCTGGTATCAAGTGACCAATGGCATCGAACGAGAAAATTTGATGCCGATATCAATGTTCTCGCGAACCTCGATCATGAAGTTTCCCGACGGGGAGCCTTCTCTCTGTACATAGGTTCCGGGGAATGGCCCGTAAGCCTCCGGGTCCTGGGTCCCAACCGACTTGCTCCAGGGTCAGAGGGACTGGTGAGGGTCTTCCTGCCTGAAGAATTGCCACTACTCCCGGGCGACCGGTTCATTCTGCGCGAATCGGGGCGTGACGAAACTATCGGCGGCGGGCAAGTACTTGATGTGGACCCCATAGTTAAAGCTTCCGATGCTCAACCTGACCTCTCGGTGAATCGAGTGGTAGCTGAGCGGGGATGGATCAAAGCAGATGAATTAGAGCGCCTCACTGGAGTAGCCACACAACCCATTTTGGGAGACTGGGTCGCGCCACCATCGGTGGTTGCTGCTGCGGAGCAAGAAGTGCGTTCCCTAATCGATCAAGCCGGGCCAGTAGGTCTAGATGTCGCACTACTCAACGAAATAGAACGGCTGATAGTGGTCAGTCTCGACGGTATCGACGTGCTCGAAGGCAGGGCACGGTCCTTGGATCAAGAAGATGTCTTTGTCAATCACCCATTAGTCGATCAACTTGAAGCAAACCCTTTTTCGCCGGATCAACCCGATGGGTTATCCAGTGACGAGATTAGAGGCTTAGTCCAACGGGGAACAGTGATCCAAAATGACGGTGTCTTGTTCGCTGCTTCGGCCATAGATAGCGCAGCGACCCTGGTGGCCCAGCTCTTAGAAGAAAAACCTGACGGCGTCACGGTTGCTGAAATCCGTGACGCTTTGGGAACTACACGAAAGTTCGCGTTACCTATCTGCGCCGTACTTGATAGCACAGGCGTAACGCGCCGACGAGAAGATCTCAGGATCGCTGGACCACGGTTACCCGCGATTTAGTCAATAATAAGTTGGCCTTGGGAGATAGCAGGTCGTGGATTTAAGAGACGGCCTCGCCATCGAGGACAAGTAACATCTGGCGCCGTTCGGCCTCATTTGCACCACCCCAGATTCCATGAGGTTCGCGGATATCGAGAGCATATGAAAGACAATCTTCTTTCACGGAGCACTGAGCGCAGATGGCCCGAGCTCTTGCTTCGCGATTTAGCTTTTCGTCTTTGCGTTCAAACCTAGGCGGCGGAAAGAAAACCGTTGATTGCGGTCCTCGACACGCAGCCTTGTGTTCCCAACTGTCATCAGGCAGTGCAGCCATAATTCGCTTCCCCCAATGTCCCTCCGCAGGCAATCTAGGCGCGCGAATAAGTAGACCGCAAGAAAAAATCGAAAAACGATTCAATTTTTGAAAACCCTTGCTTGCAGGTGTTATTGATCGTTTTCAATCGATGACTGGCCCTTTTCTTGCCCCGGCGCCTCTACTTCTGAAGGCTGTCGTTGTCGCATCTCTCGATAATCAACTGCACCGCCTTCTTCCGGTTCAACCTCGAGCACCAGTCCCTCAATTCCCACAATCCGAGCCGGTTCGCCTTCTTTGATAGGTGTAAGTCGGTTAACACGGGCTCGCCACTGGGCCTGTTCATACACGACTATGCCCTCGGGAGTGAGATCTGTTGCCGCAGCCGCCATTTGGCCAATCATCCAATCTCTACCCAGAGTGCTTGTCCCGTACCTTGTACGAACCAATGCGGGCATCCCTGAGAACACAAACGCGAGTGTGAGGCTTATGCCTCCCAGCAACGTCAACCAGCTCACTGAATGGGAGGCAAATAGGCGAAGGGAGCCGAATACCAAGGACGCGACGCCGACGACTGTCCAAAATCTCGGCACTCCCGTTTGAAGGTCAATGGCGAACCCAAACATCGCAACTACCAGAAGTACTAGCGCCCACAAACGGACATCGAGGACTCCTAGCCCGTAGCAGGCCAATAGAAGCGAACCGCAGCCAACTCCCCCGGCCACACCGATACCTCCAGTGAAGAAGTCGAGGAGCAACATTGACATGCCGACAAGCAATAAAAGATATGCGACAGCCGGGCTAGCGACGGTATGAAACAACTGATCAACGAGTGACAACTTGTTAAAAGTAACTCTCACATCGTCGGCAACTGATCGTTGAACGAGTCCATCAGCTCGTTCAAGTTCCGTGGAGATTTTCTCGATCAGACCGACATCTTCCATTGCCAGCAAAAATTCGCCCAAAGTGGGGGCCATCACGTCGACCAGGCCCGCTGTGACCGCTTCTTCACCGCGCCGCAACTCGGTTGCTCCTACTGCCGAACCTGACTCTTCAGAGGCGTCGAAATCTCCTAAATTACCGATTCGACTTCCTGGGGCAATACCGGAATAGTGGGCTGCATTTACCAGATGAGCGGCTGCGCCCTTGGCAGTGGCTCCGCTCTGTCCTATCCATGCTCCCACGGGCACGAGTGAACCCTCCACGTTTTGCAGAAGATCCCTAATTTGTTCTTCGTCTGCTGCTCCACCTGGGCTGTTGATCTGGATGACGATGGCCAGGGCCCAATTCCGTTGAGCACTGTCCAGTTGCAGATTGATGTAGTCAATTTCTATGGGATCTAGGAGGCCGCTCACTTCAATTATTTGGATTTCGCGAGAGTGTTCATGACCCGTGTGGGCAGCAACTGGAGACCAGTAGAGGCCGAGTGAGATGGCACAAAAAGCCACAAACACCGCACCGATACGAAGCATGCGATTGAATTTGGTCAAAGCTTCACCACGCAGCCATTCACTCATTGTCCGCCAAGACTACAGAGACCCGCACACTCTCCCATTCTCTTAAAACCCAATGCTGTCGACGCCTCTATGTCACCTTCACCGCGACTAGCCTCGTGAGCAGTGACTACTGTCCTTTTAGCAAGTGATGCGGATTGGTTGATCGAAGAGGTGCGTTCTGCTCTCAGTGATCCAGGTACCGACGTAACGGTGGTTCGCGCAGGCGCAGATGTTCGTAATGCAGTGTCTACTCAAAGTCCCGAACTGGTCATTCTTGACCTACAGATCGGCAACATGGGTGGCATGGCGACATGCATGGATCTTCAACTCGAAATCGGTGCCGGGAGAATTACCCACGTCCCAATACTGATGCTTTTGGACCGCTCAGCAGACGTATATCTGGCCCAACAAGCCGGAGCTCAAGGTTGGCTAGTAAAGCCCTTGGATTCTTTTCGCTTGAAGGTGGCCTCAGTCAAGCTCCTAGCCGGCGAGGACATGCGGGACGACGTAATTGATGACTCAGCGAGCACACCCGATGCAGTTCCGCCAGAAGATCTCGTTGTCGAGGATGACGAAAATCAAAACGACGAGCCTGCTGAAGTCGGGTAGACGCATCGGTCAATCGGGGAATCAAGTCCTATTTGCTGTAGCGTCGTGGGTTCCAGAACGGTCTGACGGGCAGTGGCGCAGGTTGGTAGCGCGCTTCGTTCGGGACGAAGAGGTCGTGGGTTCAAATCCCGCCTGCCCGACCATTAATTGGCCCCCGTCTCGCAAGTTTTTGATTCCTCACGAGACCGCCGAGGGCACATTCTCTAAAGTGACCTTTACCAACGTCCCTTTTCTGGCGCCAATTGGTTTGATCCCCAAGACGCCAATCATGTGAAACTCTGACAAAGACATGATTACGGTTACACCGAGAAGAAGGTAAGGGATTTTGAAGTGATTGATCCACAAGGTCGAGTAATGATGGTTAGCGGTGCCAACCGCGGTATTGGTGCGGCATTGGCACGCCAATTCCATTCAGATGGTTGGGTGGTGAGTCTCGGCGCAAGAAACGTCGACCACCTCGAAGCCTCAATCCAAGGATGGGCTGACCAAAATGTTTCATGCCATAGCTACGACGCTCTTGACCCGGCCAGCGGAGACCTTTGGGTACAAGCGACCGTAAATTTACGAGGACGCATAGACGGACTCACGAACAACGCGGGGATTGGCCGCATGGAGGGGTTGGCTGACTTGTCCGAGAAAATCTTGGACGAAATGTGGGCAGTGAACGTCAAGGGTCCGCTCCGTCTCATCCAAGAAGCTCGCCCCTTCCTAGCCACTTCAGGTGAAGGACGAATCGTCAATGTGGTGTCTCTATCAGGCAAAAGAGTTAAGGGAACATTTGCTCCGGGGTACGCAATGACCAAACACGCCTTCCTTGCTTTGCATCATGCTGTGCGACACGCAACATTCGATGACGGCATAAGAGTCACCGCAATCTGTCCGGGTTACGTCGAAACCGATATGACCTCTGCATTCGGTGTTGACCCTTCAATAATGATCCAACCTGAAGACCTAGCTGAAACTGTTGCAACGATCGTCAAACTTCCCAACACAGCAACTGTCGCTGAGATTTTGATGACATGCGAGCCTGAAGTTTTGGGATAATCGGTTCGGTGAACATCGCAGAGCTTCTCGATCAGAACCCCAAACCCGACGATGTTGCTCTAATCGATCGCTCCCGGGAACCTGCTCGGGAGGTTTCGGTTGCAGAAATAACCGACCAAGTTCTTATATTCGCTCAGGCTCTTATCGATCTTGGTCTGCCTCCAGGGACTCGTATCGGATTGTTGGCAGGCAACCTCGGTGAGTACTACACAGTCATGTTTGGGGCTCCCGCTGCTGGGATGGTGTTTGTCCCGCTTAATACCAGACTTCCTGAGTCCACTCTGCTGTACATAATTGACGATGCAGACTTGAAGTTGCTGATCACTGATGATCAACACGCTGAGTTGCAAGCGGGTGTACCGAAAGTTGTCATTGGTTCAAGTCAATGGGATCAAATGATGGCGCGGTCACCCATGAAAACTGTTGTCGATGTTGGACCTGAGGATGTGGCCATTCAGATCTACACGTCGGGTTCAACCGGAAATCCGAAGGGCGTTTTGTTGTCACACGAGAACGTCACATTTACGGTTCTCGAATATGGGGGCGCTCTACCCGGAGAAGTGATGCTGGTTTC
>JAYZKK010000074.1:0-4594 GCA_036163555.1 Actinomycetota bacterium | reverse complement strand
ACAGGGACGCTTCGGCGAGTATCTACGGGAAACGTCTCGTTTATGGAGGCCATGTTCAAGGGCTGGCTCAAGCTTCTTTGAGTCGCCTGCTCCCTGGCATCGCCACCATTGTTGCGTGGGATGGCTGTGATCACGTGGGTCCCGCATTCGAGGGTGACTTGTTGGAATTCAGACACGAGCTGAAAGAAACTCTTCCGCTCAACGGAGGTCGACTCATGAGGTTTGAAGTACGGGGTGCCACGGTGGACGAGCAAGGATCTGTTGGTAGTGACATTCTGGTATGGACACCAATTGTGTTCGCTCCTTAGGGAAATCTCGAAAGTGGAAGTTTTTTCTTGACCAGAATCCGGTCATTGATCTCTCAACAGGAGTGAGAGACAACGATTAGAGGCCAACTATGACACCAGTACTGCAGGGATTACGCATCGTTGAAGGCTCAGCGTTTGTTGCGGCTCCGCTTGGGGGAATGACTCTCGCTCAACTTGGAGCGGATGTCATTCGTTTTGATGCCATCGGCGGTGGTCTCGACTATCAAAGATGGCCTGTGACAGAAGAAGGTGTGAGCCTTTTTTGGGCCGGTCTAAACAAAGGCAAGCGCTCTATCCAAGTAGATCTGCGAAGCGACACCGGAAGAGACTTGGTTACACAGTTGATAACCGAACCGGGTGAAGAAAACGGAATATTTCTATCTAACTTTCCTGAATCCAGTTGGCTTTCCTACGACCGGTTACGCGCCGAAAGGGAAGATCTGATCTACATGAACATCATCGGAAATCCTGATGAATCAACTGCTGTGGACTACACCGTTAACCCATCTTCTGGGTTCGCTATGGCTACGGGACCGACGGGTTCAACGATGCCTACCAATCACGTGTTACCGGCATGGGACACAGCAACTGGGTTAACCGCTGCAGTTGGGTTGTTGGCAGCGGAGAGATACCGGCAGAGAACTGGGATTGGTCAGCTTTCCAAAATTTCGCTAACTGACGTCGCGTTCGCGATGGTCGCCAATCTTGGTTACATGGCCCAAGCACAATTGACGAAAGAGGACAGGGTTCCGGTCGGTAATGATCTTTACGGAGCATTCGGTAGAGATTTTGCTACTAAAGACGACAGACGGATAATGGTTGTGGCGATCAGTAAACGTCAGTGGCAGAGCCTCGCTGAAGCGACAAATATTGTTGGCCATTTACCTTCTATCGAGGAAGCCCTCGGCGTTGATCTGAGTAAAGAAGGGGATCGATGGGATGCTCGGGATGCCATCGCTTCGTTTATGGCACCGTTTATAGAATCACACGATCTGGATGAAATAGCTGAAATTTTTGATGCTAAAGGTGTCTGTTGGGGTCCGTATCAAACCTTTGTTCAACTCGTGAACGAGGACCGACGAGCTACGGCTGAGAATCCTATGTTTCGGCGCATCGATCAGCCGGGTGTCGGACGGGTACTCGCTCCGGGGTCACCTTTATCATTTTCCGAAATTGACCGCGGAGAACCAACCGTCGCGCCTCGCCTCGGCGAACACACCGATGAGATACTTCTTGAGGTGTTGGGAATGACGTCTGTTGAAGTCGGGAAACTCCACGACGACGGTGTGGTGGCGAGTGCCACCAACTAGAGCTTGTATGGGGACGTTTATCGCACGTTATGTGATCACTGGTTACGACCGCTGACCGTTATTTGAATAGTTCAGCTACTTGCGCTTCGACGTTAGTTCCCGCAAAAAAATCCGAGTTGTTCGAGGTCCAGAACCGGGCTGGGTTGGCGAAGGTGAACTCACGGAAATCATCGAGATCCATGACCCCATCGTCGACCAACTCCCACGCGTGCGGCAACACTCGGTTCATGTGGATGACATCGAAATGTCCGATGTCGGATGAGAACAAAGCATTAATTCGTGATCCCATTGGGTTGACCTCAGTGTTGAATGCCGTCGCGTTTAATCGGTCATCGGCTTCGCAACCAAAGTAGAAATTGGGTACAAAGAGATCAGCAATGTCTTCTTCTCTTTCGATCTCGCACGGAGCGTAGTCATCGAGTTCTGACTGACCACCGTCGTTCGTCGACGCTGCTGTGTTCAGTGCCGCAAACAGTGCTGAATCTCGATCGACCATCATCTCAGCCATACCGTCAGGACCGAATTCTGAGGCTAAATCGATCATCAAGTTGTGATCAAGGTTGGCAGGATCGTTGTATTCCAGAGCGGTCCTATTGCGTTTTTCCCAGTGTTCAATCAAGTCTGCGTAGAGCTGGCAGGCCCACGCCGTGCCGCCCTCAAGGAATCCCATTCGTAATTCAGGGAACCGGCGAGTAACGCCGCCGAGGAACATGGCTTTGCAGATAGCCTCAGCTGTCGACGCGAAATGACCGATGTGGTTATAGGTGAAATTGGTTGGTGAGCGACGCAGTGCATAGCCGCGTCCTCCGGAGTGGAAAGTCGGTGAAACGCCGTACTCCAAACACGCTTCCCAAACGGGGTCATAGTCGTAGGGGCTGTCTATGCCGAACACGTCGTAGGTGACAGAGCCGAGCCTATGGGCTTTAGGGTCACCTTCTTCCGCTGCGGGAACAGGTCGTGGGACCATCCCATTGAAGAGGCAAGCTTTCAACTCTAACGATTCTCGAATGTAGATGATTTCCTCAATGGCCTCGTCGGGAGTGTGCATGGGAATCACCGCGACCGGGGTCATTAGATCGCTGTAATCGGCGAAATATTCGGCACTGAAGATGTTGAAGGCTCGACAGGCTGCCTTTCGCACGTCATCATCATTTTGCATGGCTGTCGCGAATCCGCCGGTCGGATACATGACGCAGTAGTCGAGACCGAATTCTCCCATTCGATCTGCTAGAAGAGCGGGCATCATCGCAGTCGCTCGATCGCGTGTGTTTTTCATTGGCAACATCCAAAATCCTGGGTGCCCATATCCCATATGCGCTCTTCCATCGGGTCCCAGCTCTTGGATCGGGACGATCTCTTGAGTACCGGTAAATCCCGCTAACGCTTTTTCTCCCCCAATCTGATGCATCCGTTCCTGGACGAGAGGCCCGAATTCAAGCCAATGGGCGTCGGAGTCAATAATTGGGTGCGTGAGACCTTCGCGGATCTCTGCAGCGCTTATTTTCTCCTGCTTGGTTTCCGTGTTGTTCATACAGTGCCTCCCCCTCGGCTGTCCCTCGACCTTAGCTAGCAACGTCTGAGGGCGGCGCACGAATCAGTTTTTCGACCGCTGGTTCACTTGTTGGTAGGGAAGACCTCACGTCGATGTAAGCAAAAATCAAAATTCGATGCTCGGCCGTGGAGGAGTTCCGGCCATTAAGGTTCCGTCCATGAGTGAGTCTGTACTGCCCTCCATGCGAGTTGATGGTCAAACAGCGCTGGTCACAGGAGCCGGGAGAGGTATCGGAAAAGGTTGTGCAATTGCGTTAGCCGAAGCTGGTGCTGATCTGTTCGTGATGAGTCGCACTGAATCAGAACTTGATGAAGTAGTCGCCCGAATAGAAGAAGTTGGGCGTAGCGCCCAAAAAATAGTGTGCGATGTAAGCGACGGCACCGCTATCAGACGTCACATCGAAGAAATAGATCGTTTAGACATCCTGGTAAACAATGCTGGAATTCTCCGACCCTCGAGCCTCCTTGATTTGTCGGAAGATGACTTAGATGACATGTTGCAAGTCAATTGTCGAGGAGCAGTTCTAGTAGCCCAAGCGGCGGCAGAGATCATGGCCAGACAAAAGTCAGGAGTGATCGTGAATATGTCGTCCACCTTTGGAGTTAATGGTCGAGCGAACAACAGCATCTACTCGGCAACAAAACATTTCATAGAAGGATTCACCAAATCGACTGCCGTCGAACTCGCACCATTTGGAATACGTGTAACGGCAGTAGGTCCCACGGCGATCGACACGCCATTAACCCATGACCGACTCAACGACCCTGAAATCGGAGGTGACCTACTTTCTCGAATACCTATGGGTCGATTTGGTCAAATTACCGATGTCGTTGGCGCTGTCGTGTTTCTTTCATCGCCAGCCGCAGCGCTCGTCAGCGGCACAACACTTATGGTCGATGGTGGTTGGTCCGCTCAATAGGCGATACATGATCCGCCTCAAGGCAAGTGAGCTAACTCCCTCTATGGCGTGCGGCCACACAAACCCAGCAGCCGCTCCAAAGCAGAGGCATCATCTGGGACCTCCAGCTCAGTGCCAAATCCTCCGCCAGCTCGCACATCGTCGGTAATGAATCCCCTAAAGAACGAGTCGGTGGCCTCGACAAGATCATCTGAAGGGTCGAACTCCTGTCCGGTTGCGCTCGCTAAGTCCCAGCAATGGACGAGGTTGTCAGCGGAGATCAATTGCAAAGCGACACCGGCCGGCATGTCGCCGAAGATGAGGCTGACTACCTCGTCAATGTCCCCAACACCGTCAACCGCAGAGTCTATTTGGGCGGAGGCATCTAGGTAAGTGGCACGATGATCGTCCCCGAGGACATCGCCCATCCGCGCAGGCATACCGCCGATCAACTCCTCCCCGCGCGCCTTGTCACCACTCAGGCCGGCGGCGAACAGAAATCTTCCGAGCGTGAAGTGCCCGATTA
>JAYZKK010000073.1:0-18519 GCA_036163555.1 Actinomycetota bacterium | reverse complement strand
TCCCAGGCATTCCCGGGATTTGCCCGAGTGCGGAGACAACCCCATAGCTGGGTTTGTGTCCACATACACCTGACCAGTGGCAAGGGATACGAATTGAACCCCCAATATCTGATCCCAATTCAAGTGGGGTGTATCCCGCAGCAAGTGATGCCCCGGATCCGCCCGACGAACCACCCGGGGTGCATTCGATGTCATATGGGTTGGCTGTTGTGCCATAAACCTTGTTGTAAGACTGAAGGTCACCGGCCCAGATTGGGAGGTTGGTTTTTGCGTAAACAATTGCCCCCGCATCTTTGTAGCGGGCAACTGGGTCCGCATCCCGATCGGGTACGAAATCAGACAATTCAGGTGCCCCCGAGGTAGTGACAACGCCTTCTGTTTGGAAGCTGTCCTTAATTGTTATAGGCACTCCGTGAAGCGGGCCTAGCTGGTCCCCGCGAGCAACAGCTTGATCGGCTTGATCAGCTGCATCGAGTGCCCGTTCAGCGTCGAGGGCAACTACTGCGTTGATAGGACCATCCAACCGGTCAACACGAGCCAACGCTGCTTCTAACAACTCCCGGCTAGACACGTCGCCGGAAGCGATAGCGGTAGCTGTCTCGGCCGCAGTGCTATAGGCATGTTCAGTCACGGACAACCTCCATGGTCGAATTCACAACTGGTATGTCACGTTAATAGCTTGAGAAGTTGATCAACGCAGAAATATTCGAATCTGAACATCGCGTCGGGTGGTCTTGTAACTAGAGGCCCAAATGGTGAATTATCTTGTGAGTCTCTAAGAGAGGGAAGAGATCAATGTTGTCTCCATACCGAGTGCTGGATCTAACGGACGAAAAAGGACAGTTGGCTGGCGCGATGCTTGCTGACGCTGGGGCCGAAGTGATTCTGATCGAACCACCAGAAGGCTCTGCCTCCCGGACCCTTGGCCCATGGGTCAAAGGAAGAGAGGGTGACCCAGAAGCGTCACTGAGATTCTGGGCGTACAACCGAGGCAAAAAAAGCGTAACCCTTGACCTAGCCACGGACGCAGGGCGACAAGAGTTGCTTGAATTGGCGTCAGGGGCGGACCTTCTCATCGAATCGGACGCGCCCGGTGAATTAGCAAGGCGAGGTCTTGGATTGGACGATCTTCACGCGGTGAACCCCGCTCTCGTCGTAACGTCCATTTCCGCATTTGGCCAGGATGGACCTAAATCCGGATGGGCTGCTACGGATTTAACGGTCGGTGCGGCATCAATGGTGAACACCTTGGTTGGAGATAGTGACCGTGCCCCACTTCGAGTCCCACTTGACCAAGCATGGATGCATGCAGCTGCCGAGGCTGCCGCTGCAAGCTTGATAGCGCTTCATGAACGTGTCCGATCAGGTCAGGGCCAGCACGTTGATGTCAGCGCCCAGCAAGCCTTCAACGCCGCGACCATGTCACTCTCGCTAGCTCACTTGTACAACGCACAAGAATCTCAACGCTTTAGCGGAGGAGCCACCTTGGGGCCCTTCAGTGTCCGCCTTCGAGCCCCAGCGCTCGACGGTTACGTGTCGCCAACGATCCTGTTTGGAGGGGGAATTGGGCCCTTTGGTAAGCGTCTCTTCGAGTGGATTCACGAAGAAGGAATGTGCGAAGACAGCGACCTCGAAATCGATTGGATTGACTTCGTTGAGGGTGTCATGACGGGACGCATCGGACTGGGTGAATACGACCGTATTCAAGATGTTGTCGCTGAGTTCACCGCAACCAAGACCAAGAAGGAGCTGTTGGACGCGAGCCTAGAGAAACGACTACTTATCGTTCCCATTTCAACGGTTGAAGACATAGTCGAAGAGGAACATTATTCCGCACGAGAGTTTTGGGCCGATGTAGAACACGATGACGGTTCAACTGTTCGATACCCAGGTGCTTTCGCAAAGATGGGGGAGACCCCAATCAAGGTTGATTCCCCACCGCCTCACATAGGACAACACAATGACGAAGTCCTCGGGATAAGTCGTTCGATCGAACCTCAAGAATCCGAAAGTCCGAGCGATGGCAGCGAACTGCCCCTATCGGATGTGAAGATCCTTGACCTCATGTGGGTTATGGCTGGTCCCGCCTCAACCCGAGTGTTGACCGACTGGGGGGCAACTGTCATCCGAGTCGAATCGTCGAACAAGGTTGAGACCGCCCGAACAATTCAGCCGTTTCTCAACGACGAAGGAGGGGCAGACAACAGTGGACTGTTCCAGAACATGAATGCTGGAAAGACTGGTCTGACATTGGACATGTCGAAACCCGAAAGCAAAGAAGTAATTCTCGACCTAGTGCGATGGGCCGACGTTGTTTGCGAGTCGTTTTCGCCCAGAGCCATGGCGTCGTGGGGTCTGAGTTATGAAGATTTACGCGAAGTCAATCCCAGCATCATCATGGCAAGCAGCTGCCTGTTCGGCCAAAGTGGCCCACTGTCAGGTCTTGCCGGATTCGGGACCATGGGGGCAGCGATGTCAGGTTTCTATGCGATGACTAGCTGGCCAGATCGTGACCCAGCAGGTGTGTTCGCTGCCTACACCGACTATGTCGCGCCAAAGTTTTTGAGCACCGCCATTTTGTCGGCGCTAGATCACTGCAGACGAACCGGTGAAGGTCAACATATCGATCTTTCTCAGGCCGAGGCCTCAATGAATTTCCTTGCGCCCGCAGTGCTTGACTACGTCCTAAACAACGAATTACCTGAAAAAATTGGGAACAGTCACCCTTTGATGGCGCCGCACGGCACATTCCCAAGTCAGGGCGACGACCGGTGGGTATCCATTGCGTGTGAAACCGATGACCAATGGCGTGCTCTGTGTGAAGTCGTTGGATTAGGGGATGACTACCCGAATCTAGGGTTGGAAGAACGTAGAAACAGGATCGCCGAAATAGATCAAGTTATCAGTGGCTGGTCTGAAGGTTTGACAGGAGTTGAAGCTCAGGAAATGCTGCAAGCAGCGGGAGTTCCTGCGCATCAACTGCAGAACTCTGAAGATCTGGCAAATGATTCACAACTTCAACATCGTCGTCATTTCCGTGAAGTAGCGAGCGCCACCAACGGCACGATGTTTGTCGAAGGCACGCGCTTTCAAATGTCGCGCAGCACCGATGAAATCACTGACAGTGGTCCGACGTACGGTCAACACACTTTCCAGGTACTGGAAGAAATTCTGGGATATGACGCCGACCGGATCGCAGAGCTGGCTGTTGCGGGCGTCTTGGAATAGAAGAGGCCGCTTATGGCGGTGTGTTTGCAGCGGCTTGTCCTGTTAAACCGCGATAGTTGCGATCCAAAAACCAACGTTGGTAATCACCATAAGTAGTCGGCTCGTATCGGCTCGGACTTTCTGGTGACACGGTGGTGGGGACAGGATCAACAATGGCGTCATCCCTCGCTCCGTAAAAGAACGGCATCGCGTATCGATCAACGTCGGACAAATTGCTTGCCCTATGAGCGGTAGATAAATAGCGCCCATTGGTCCACCTCTTCAACATGTCGCCGCTGTTGACGACAAACGAGCACGGAACCACCGGTGGCTGGATCCAGTCATGTCCGGCGGGCCGCACCTCAAGACCAGGAACGTCATTCACCGGCAAGAAAGTAAAGATCGAACTGTCAGTGTGGGGAGCCAAGCCCCATTCGTTGTCGCTGTAGTCCATGACCGGATAGTGCGACATTCGAAGGGTCACGCTTGGAATGTCGAAGTCACCAGCAAAAAATTCGGGGTCTAGTTCGAGTGAAATTGCCAAGAGCGGCAGCAAGGAAGCAGCCAGTCCCTCCATGGCGTGAATGTAGGTGGCGGTCAACTCCTGGAAACCTTCGAGGTTGGGGTACTGGTTGCCTTCCCGGTAGCCGCCTTCATGAACGAAGAAGGCCTCGTTCTGGTTTGGTTTGCGAACCTCTCCGGCTATCTCACTCGCGTAGGAGGTACCCGCGCCCATACCGAGATAGCCGCCATGGGTGCGGTCCATGGTGATGGCATCCTTCTGGGACTGTGGAAGAGCGTGCAACTGGCGTGTCGCATCATAAATCGCCTCCACCAGCGACCATGGAACGCCATGATTGATGATGGAGAAAAACCCCGTTTCTTCAAGAGCTTTGCCTAAGTCGGCAGCTAAGGCGTTGATGCCGCGTTCGTCCCCATCGAGAAGCGGCTGAAGATCTAACACAGGAATTAATTCCATCGGAGTCAGATCAGTTGACATCGGTTCCCCTCAAGGTCTCCTACAAATCTACGACAAAGACCTGCATCCAACGTGAAGCCAGTTACTCAAGCCGGGTCGATAGTTACTTCGCGTTCAACGAATTTCCAGCCGTTCTCTGTGCGAGACAGGCGATCTCTGTACACACCGGTCGCCCTCAGGACAGCCGAGTCGCCTTGGCCGGCGCTATGAGCGTTCAGGTAGGACTGCATTGTCGCGGTATCACCGCTTCCTTCAATGACGAGATTCCAATTCCAATGTCGAGCACGCCCCTGGTTGATCGCGAAATGAGACTCCGCATATGCACGAAGACCAGTCTCCCCGTGATGCTCTCCTCCCAGCGGGGCACCATCTGGCAGACCGACGCAACTAAACGTTCCCTCGGGAATGAATGTTTCGACCCAGTCATCAATATGACCGAAATCGATTGCAAAATTGTATCGACCTAAAAGTTGTCGAATCTCTTCGTAATCATCTGGTTGGAGTGACATTCAGATACCTCCGTTTGCGTCTTACGTTAGGCGTTGTTCGCAGATTCTGTCATCCCGTCGCTAACTCGTGAAGGTCTGCTGAAATTTCACCAACCTCGACCCGGAGCCGTTTCAACACACTTAGACCATCGATGCGTGTGCGCCATTGCCTTCGTTTCATGCGCTCAAGGCGACCAGAAATTGATTCAAGGACGTTTTCAACGTCTTTCGGTTCGGACTCTCGTGTTGGGAGCTCACCTAGATAGACCGCTAAATCACGCAAACGGGACCGCAGCCGATCCAGCACGTGTTGGGTGGCGTCACCAGTTGATCGGGGGATTCGTGAGTGCAGAGTTCGAAAGAAGTATTCAATGTCTGGAGGAGTGAGGCGCTCAACCTCGAGACCAGCGATGTGTTCTGACCTACTCACAGGACGTTTCTCCATGATCTAAGAGACACATTCAACGACCTTGTTTGCAGCATCTATGCCGGAATTGAAGGCACCCTCAACCTTGGGTCCGTTAAATGCTTCGCCAGCCATCACCAGAGTCGGCTGTTCGCTCCACACAACAGAGAGTTCGGGAATGACATCGACAGGGCCGGCATATCGCCACCTGGTTACCGAATGATCACCGACGTCGACGTCGGCAATGTGAGCCCCCATTTTCTCTATAGCGAATTCAACGATGATCTCATCGGGTTGGTCCCATAATTCGAGACTTGCTTCGTTGGAAAGGTGAATGGTGAGCGCAGGTACCGAACTCACGCCCTTGACCTGATTGTCGGTGATGAAAGCCAAATATGGGTCATCAATCAGCTGGATAGCACCCATCGGCGGCATCGCTAAAGGTTGTTGGTCCAAAATTAAGAGCACCGCAACAGTTCGCTTGTACTCAACTGTCTCAAGCTGTTCGAGAATTTTAGAAGGAGGCTTGAACCCGGATGTCGTAGCGAGAGAAAGGCTTACTGGAATGGGAGCGGTCAGAATAATTCCTGGCGTGTCTATATGGCGGAGGTCTTCCACCGACTCTCCTAGGTGAACAGTGGCGTCAGACTTTTTCAGCAGCCAATCAGCCAAGGCAGTCATGTCGGGCACCCCGCGCCATCTTTCGTAACCGTCGGGAGTGTCACCGAAACCGTGCGTCCAGACTCGAGTTGCTCCGTCGTTTGCAGCGTCATTCACCAGGCTTTGAAATTCGTTGCTTCGGGTCGTAAAGAACTGTGCTCCGTGGTCAAAGACAACTCCGGAGAACTCGAAACGAGCCATCCTTCCGCCTGGAATTGGGGAGGTCTCATAAACCTCGGCGCGTACTCCCAACTGATTGAGACGATACGCGGCGGCAGCCCCAGTGATGCCAGCTCCGACGATGGTGATGTCAGGTGACGCGTTCGACATGATGTGAACTTACTCCGACAGCCATAGGAGTTCGTTGGTACGGTGCAATTCATTCGTAAATCCGAAAGGAAACAGATGCGAGCTTGGCGACTGAGCGAGTTAGGTGACCCGTGGGATGTGTTATCCCTGCAAGAGGTCGAATCCCCATCACCCGGGGATGGAGAGGCACGAGTCCAAGTTTCAGCAAGTGACTTAAACTTCGCTGACATTCTTCAATGCCAAGGGCAGTACCAAGTGCGCTTAGACCCACCTTTTACGCCTGGGATGAGCGTTGCCGGCACTGTGGTCGAGGTGGGTTCCGACTGCGAGTTACAGGTGGGTGATCGTGTGTTAGGGATGACCGCTTCGGGTTGGGGTGGTTATGCCGAAGAGGCCTTGGTTCGTGGCCATGAGATGCGGATTGTTCCCAACGATGTTTCGTTGCCTGCTGCGGCAGCAATGAATGTGATCTACGGAACCGGTTGGACTGCGCTTCATCGGCGTGGACAGATGCAGCCCGGTGAGACAGTGCTCGTTTTAGCTGCTGCTGGAGGGGTCGGTTCTGCAGCTGTGCAGATGGCAAAGGCTCACGGTTGCACGGTCATCGCAGCTGCTGGCGGCCAGGACAAGGTTGAGGTGTGTAGATCGCTAGGAGCTGACGTCGTTGTTGACTACAACTCTGAAGATCTGTACGAAAAGGTGATGGACGCAACCTCAGGCCGGGGCTGCGACCTCATTTATGACCCAGTCGGAGGAGAATTCTTTGACATCGCCCGGCGACTGGTCGCTTGGGAGGGCCGATTGCTTGTCGTCGGGTTTGCGAGCGGCGACATACCCACAGCCCCAGCGAACCACGTGCTAGTGAAAAACTATTCAGTCGTCGGTGTGCATATGGGTGGATACAAAGGCCGCATGGACGACATCCTTGACCATTGCTATGACGAACTTTGGGAGCTCGTTGGCTCTGGTGCTTTAGTCCCATTCGTAAGCAAAGAGTTGCATCTCGAAAATTTGATGGAGGGGTTGGTTGATCTGTCGAGTCGTAAGACAACAGGTCGAGTGATGCTTCGACCGGACATGACCTGACAGAGGTTCAGGTTTTGTTCGAGGAAATCCGCACTTCCCCTACAGCAGTGCCAGCCCAATTTTTCAGGATCTTTGGTGACGCGAATTCGATGCAGTTCAAGCGGTCCAGGATCCATTCGGCAGCCATTTCTGCAGCACGAGCTTGACCATCACGAGCTTTGAGGGCGAAAGCAAAGCCTTCCCGTAAATCGACGCCACAAAAGACTCCTTCAGCCCCTGTTTTCACAGCGGCATCTCCGTTGGATGCCTCCATGAGACGTGTACAGGCGCGGTCCGTTCCGGCGACAAGAAATGGTTCGTCAATCATGGCCTGCAGAAGTCGTTTTCCTGATCCGCGCGCACGGAGTTGTGACCAGCCGCCGGCCAAATGGTTGAGTGGGATAGACCAAACAGGTACGCCGCAACCATCCACGCCAGGTGTCTGGTCGCTTAGATCGATCCGACAAAAATCTTCCACAGCAGGGGTAACAAGACGTTTCATCACAGGATGGCTAGGTGAGATGTATCCCGAGACGTCGACATCACAATGCTGGGACATTGAAACAAAGCCGGCATGCTTGCCAGAACAATTGTTGTGACGACTGTCGGGTTCTATACCGGCAAGAACTAGCTCGCGAGCAGCCTGCGGGTTTGAGGGTGCATGAGCGCCGCACTCAAGAACAGCATGAGAAAATCCCATCATGTCTAGCCAACGGTCAACCACTTGAACGTGACGGGACTCGCCGTTGTGGCTTGAACAGGCGACAGCTAGTTGTTCTGTGAGTAGGCCTGCTGAATCTGCAATGCCTTCAGTGATCAAAGGTGTTGCTTGGATGGGTTTCAGAGATGACCGAGGCAAAGTTGGTCGACTTGATTCACCCCAACTGTCAATCAACTTGCCAGTGCCATCAACTAATGCAACATCGACCAGATGAATGCTTTCAACAGTGGAACCTCGAGTGACCTCAACAACGAGCGGATCGTTCACAGCACCAGTCTTTCAGAGCGCACTACCTGCAGTGCTGCAACAATTGGATCTGTCGAAAGGTAACGCATGGGAACACTAAAAGGGCGACTTGCGCTCGTCACCGGAGCGAGTCGCGGAATAGGCGAACATTGCGCTCGGGCACTAGCAGAACAGGGAGCCCGAGTGGCTTTGGCAGCGCGGTCAGAACAAGATTTATTGCGGGTGGCCGAAGACCTTCCCAACGACCCTGTAGTTCTTACCGCGGATTTGGCCCAGCCGGGTGCTGGTAGCGAACTTGCAGCTGCGACGATTGAAGCCTTAGGAGGAGTAGACATCCTGGTAAATAATGCGGGCGCGAGTGAAATCAAAGGTCAAGACGAAATGATCATGCGACTCAACTATCACGCACCGCTTGAAACCACTAAGGCACTGGTTCGCCAAATGGCTGAACGTGGCCATGGGTCAGTAATCCACATGTCCTCTATAGCTGGGGCCACTGGTGTTGCCGAACTTCCGACATATGGCGCCACCAAAGCTGCCTTGGACTCGCTAACTCGAAGCCAAGCCGCACAATTTGGCAAACACGGAGTCCGAGTCAACGCAGTCGCACCCGGGTTAATCATCACCGAGATGTGGGAAGAAGGCAGAAAAACCCCAGGCCTCGCTGATGGCCTCGCAGGCCACATTGCTCTAGGTAGATGGGGAGAACCTGAAGAAATCAGTTCGGTCGTAGCATTCCTGGCAAGCGATGCGGCCAGCTATGTGACGGGCCAGACAATCGTCGTAGATGGAGGATTCCACGGAGTCACCGCCTGGGGCGACTACTTCTAGGAGTTTTAGTTACGGCTTATGACGTAACCAACAGACTCACGGTCCCATGTGTCCTGAGTCACACCGGCATCACGAATCGCCTGTTTTCTTATTTTTCCCGAAGCTGTTTTGTCCAACTCGGTCACAAACTCCAAGTATCGCGGCACAGTGTGACGCGGCATCCTTGGAACACACCAATCCAGGAACGCTGCCGGATCCGGTGCTGGTCCATCAATCGCCAGGACTGCCTTAATTTCGTCTTCACCGCCAGCACCTGGGACCCGTAAGCCAACGGCCGCCGATTCAACAACAGATGGATGTTCATTGAGGGCCTGCTCGAGTTCGTAGGACGAAATATTTTCTCCTCGCCGACGAATGCGGTCTTTGATCCGATCAACAAAGAACAGCCTTCCTTCTGAGTCCATTCGACCGGCATCACCAGTGTGGAACCAAAGATTGCGCCACGCTTCGACTGTCTTATCGGGCATCTTGAAATAACCGACGTTGAAACAGAACGGGACCTTTGGTCGAACCAAAATTTCGCCGACGTCATCTCTTGGCAGTTCGGCATCAGTTTCGGGGTCAGCGATTATTACGTCAAAGAATTCACTCAATGGCGGACCGGCGCATCCGGCCATAACAGGGTCTTCAGGATCGCTGTAGGAGACCATGTTTACCTCGGTCATCCCGAAACCTTGGCGCAACTTGACACCGAAACGCTCTTGCATTGCGACACCCCATTCCTCGGCCACGGGGATAGCGAGGATTCGAGTCAGCTTGTGATCTTGGTCATCGGGTGATGGGGGACTTCGGAAAATGAACTCAGGCATAACGCCGAGAGCATTGGTGACTGTGATTTGTTCTTGGCGGACGATACTGAGCCAATCTGTGACGCTGAAACGTTTGGTTATGTGGCATGAACTGCCAGCTAGGAGCGATGCGTACGCCTGCATGAACAAGCCGTTGGCATGAAATAAAGGCATGCAGCAGAAGTAGCGATCGTCTTCGGTTAGTTCCATAGCGGCAACGGTGCCTAAAGCGAACAGGTAGCAGTGTCCTTGGGGCATCAGGACACCTTTGGATGGGCCGGTGGTTCCTGATGTGTACATGATGGTGCACACGTCGCTAGGACTGGGATCGGCTAACACCTCCCCATTAGGTGTGGTGTCCAAAAGTGAATCCATAGGTATCTGGGGTATGTCGACCAGGGAGTCGGGAGTTATTGCGCGAGATGAGGTTCCGTCGCTGACCGCGATGACCGTTTTGATGTCAGATTGTGAGGTATCTACGGTGGCGAAACGATCTAATAGGCCATCGTCAACAACGATGATGCGCGGCGAACTGTTGTGTACCTGATGTTCCAGGAAGCCTCCGCGGAGTTCAGTATTGACCGGCACGAACACAGCGCAAAGTTTGTGTGCAGCGATCATGGTGAGCATGAACTCGCGACTGTTGGTCAACAGACCCAAGATTCGGTCACCGTTTTCCAAACCCAAGTCGGCTAGGGCGGTAGCTAAACAGTCGGTGAGGTAGTCAAACTCAGAGAAAGAAACCGTTGTCCCATCTTCGAAGGACAAGAATTCTCGGTCTCCATGAACATTGGCTTGGTGGCGGACGGCGTCGACCAATGTCCAGCGGTCCCTTGGAAGGGCTGGCCCTAAATCATCGAGTTTTGGATGTCCTCGCACAGGTACTGATCGTAGGTCCTGAACCTCTAGGGTGCTCTTATGTCAAAGGGATCGGCCGTGAATGACTTTGAGGCGGTCAATCAGTTCGGAGAGCCGGTTCGCCTCTTCGATTTGTTGGATGCTGGTCCGGTTGTGTTGTTTTTCTTTCCGAAGGCATTGACACCGGGTTGAACGAAGGAAAGTTGTCACTTCCGAGACCTGATTCAAGAATTCGAAAAAGTCGGCGCTTCGGTGGTGGGAATGAGTGCTGATCCGTGGGACCGGCAACGAAGCTTTGATGACGCAAATCAGCTGAATTTTCTGTTGCTATCTGACCCGGATAGAACCATCGCAAAGCAATTCGGTGTGAAACGACCGTTGTCTCTTCCAAATAAGAGACAGACTTTCGTCATCGGACGTGACAGACAGATTGTGGCTGCCATAGCGAGTGAAACCGACATGGCCAAACATGCAGATGAGGCGCTACAGGTATTAGGCGACCTCGAATAGCAACCATTTGGTAGCCGGTGGCTGGCTGTACGTGGTCATAAAAGCGCTGTAGTCGGCCGGTCCACGACTGTCCGGAGAGCAAAGCTGGACTGGACCCGTGATGTTACGAGTTGACCGTCACCCTCGACCCATCGTGAAGAACTCGTCGTTGGGCTGCATCGAAGCTAAATGAGCGAGACGGTTCGACATAGCGAAAAGGCCAGTAATGGCCCCGATGTCCCAAATATCGTCGTCGCTAAAGCCATGATCACGAAGAATCTGATGATCGGACTGCTCCAAGTCTTCTGGAGTTCGAGCAAGCTTCACAGCAAAAGCAATCATCGCTTGTTGCCGTTCGTCAAGATCGGCTTGTGAAGGGTCGATAGCCAGCTGGTCGGCGATAAAAGGATTCTTCGCACGTATGCGAAGAATGGCGCCATGAGCGACAACGCAGTACATGCAGCTGTTGGCGCCGCTGGTTGCAACCACAATCATTTCCCGTTCAGCCTTAGTTAACCCACTATCGCGTTCCATGAGAGCGTCGTGGTATGTCATGAACGCCCGTAATTCGTCTGGGCGGTGCGCTAAACCCAAGAAAACATTTGGAATGAATCCCGTCTTTTCTTGAATGGCCAACATCATGGACCGCAGGTCCTCGGGGATGTCTTCAAGATTGGGAACAGGGAAAGTTGAGATCTGGCCTTCAGTCATAACAGCAGCATTGCACAGGAAAACACGACGAAGGCTATAGGAAGCCGCGTTTTCGGCCCGAGTAGGTAGCCCATTGACCGGTTCCCGCGGTAACACCTCCGTCGACCGGGATTGCAGCGCCGGTAACGAACGAAGACTCATCCGATATCAAGAAAGAAATGACGGCAGCAACCTCTTCAGGTTCACCGAAACGGCCTAGAGGCAGACGAGCTTCCATAGCGTCTCCGATCTCGGTGCCTTTAGTTTCTTCAGTTAGACCGGTATGGATCGGGCCGGGACATACGGCGTTAACCCGGATGTTTAAGTGACCCAGGTCAAGTGCCGCAGCCCTCGCCAGATTTACCACAGCACCCTTGGACACGTTGTAGGCCCACAACCCGCTATCGCCTCTCAGGCCCGAAACCGATCCGGTAATCGTTACAGAACCACCAGTAGATGCCATAGCTGCCACAGACGACTTCAACCCAAGCGCAACTCCCCGAACATTCACATCCATGACGCGGTCATAATCGGTCATCGACCCTCGGACGATGTCGCCTTGAGCCAAAATTCCGGCGTTTAAGACCGCGCCGTCAAGGGGACCGTAATTGTCGACGGCGAGGGCAACCATCTGATCGTTCAAGTTGGGGTCAGTGACGTCTCCCGCCAGTGACACCACTGAGTCGAGTTCCTCGGTCCAATCCAAAGAGGACTCCGTTAGATCAACTGCGACTACCTTGGCCTCCTCGGAAACCAGGCGCGCGACAGTTGCCTTGCCGATCCCTGAACCAGCGCCGGTAACAACTATCACCTTGCCTTGATTGTTGCTCATCGCCCTACCCCCTGGAATTGACTGATACAAAGCAACCAATGTCGAACGTGTTGTCGAAATCAGTTGAGCTAAAAGTATCCGCAGACTAAAGCGAAGACCTCTTTGGCAGGCTAGAACTTGAAACATGCCCCATCCGCTTGTCCCCGTGCCAACTCCAGAAACTCAACCCTTCTGGGATGGGTGCCAGGAAGGTGTCCTACGAATTAACAGGTGCCGAACCTGTGGAGACGCCTACTTCCCGCCGTCATTGATTTGTTCGGAGTGCTCTTCTGTGGACGTCGAATTTTTTGACGCGAGTGGTGACGCGACCTTGTACAGCTACACGATCCAGCAAAAGCCGTTTGCTCTGTGGGGCACCGACGGTCCACGATCGGTAGCTCTGGTGCGACTGGCAGAAGGCCCGCTCCTCACCTCATCGATCGTGAACTGCGAACAAACCCCCGAAGCTCTGCAACTCGATATGCCGCTCAGAGCGACGTTCACACCTTTTGACGAAGTCACCGTGCTGTGTTTCGAACCAGCGGAGAAACAACCATGATTCCCCCCGGCGCGACGGCGATAGTAGGAGCTGCAGAATCAACAGAGATCGGCACAGTGCCCGACATGTCATCGGTGGGTCTTGCAATTGACGCCGCGGCAAACGCGATGAGGGACGCCGGAATCACCGCCGCAGATATCGACGGCTTCACGTGTGGTTATTTCCCGGTGGCTGACATGAGCCGACAATTAGGCATCTTCCCATCGTGGGCAGATAACACCGTCGTCGGGGGTTGTTCTTGGATGTTTCAACTACGAAACGCCGTAGCAGCTATCCATGCCGGATACTGCAATACCGTTCTGATCGTCTACGGAGAATCCGGCAAATCGACCCGAGGGTTAGGTCAGAGCTTTGACGCTGGCCAGCGCGGAGGCACTGGCCAACAGTTCGATATGTTCTACAGCGGCGGCCAAGCCGCAGCCACATTCACTCTGCCCGTTGTCAGATACCAGCACGAATATGGACTCACCGACGAAGAACTCGCGGTGGGAGCTGTAAGCCAACGAGAATGGGCCGTCGATGTGCCACGGGCGACGCTACGTGAATCAACCTCGGTAGAAGAAGTATTAGCTTCGCCAATGATTGCGTGGCCGATCCGCCGAGCAATGTGCTGCCTAGTTTCTGATGCGGGCGGCGCACTCGTCGTCACCTCAGCTGACAGAGCTAAGGATTACCCGAAACCCCCGGTCTATGTCCTTGGAACAGGTGGAGCTCTAGAGGCCGGGGTCATGAGTCCAGGAGGAGTTCGCGAACCCTTGCGACCAGAGTTCATTCGTACCAGCGGGGAAGCAGCGTTTACGAGTTCAGGAACCACCCACGCTGACATAGACCACCTCATGATCTACGACGCGTTTATTCACAATCCGATCTTCGGGTTAGAAGGCCTCGGCTTTGTTGACTATGGCGAAGGAGGACACTTCATAGCTGAAGGTCATACAGCTCCAGGTGGAAAGCTACCGATGAACACCAGCGGGGGAGGGCTCAGTTACGCCCACACCGGCGCGTACGGGATGCTGTGCATGCTCGAGTCGATCCGACAAGTACGAGGGGAAGCAGCGAACCAAGTCGCAGACGTTGACATCGCTTTGTGTCACGGATGGGGTGGCTACTGGTCTGCCTGTTCCACCTTGATTTTCGGAACTTCTGTCCCTTAAACAAATCTCTTCGATCGTTACTTGATGTAACGCTCCGGACGCCACATACCCCACATTGTCGGGCCATTGGGCAAAGCTATTTCGTTGGTCACCTCGAATCCGAGACGTTCGTAAAGGGGAACGTTTCGCGGACTTGAGCTCTCCAAATAGCAGGGATGTCCACCACTATCGGCGAGCTCCAGTGTGTGGCGGATAATTGTTCCACCATGGCCTTGCCCAGTGAGGTTTGGTGCGACTCCCACGGTGTTCAGATAAAAGTGTGATTCTGTGGGGTGGGTATCGCCGAGCATTGACAAGCCTTCGGCTAATTCCGAGGAGCGGTCGGGGTTCGCTCCCAGCACCAGATACCAGAGTTGGCGGAAAGTCCCTCCTTCATGGAGATCACGACCCGGTGGCGCCCAAATAGTGGCCGCGACAATTTCGCCGGTGTCTGTCGAAGCCCAACTTGTGCCCATCCGAATAGCGCTCTCGACTTCAACTCGCATCCAGGCCTGAATTAGTTTCAGTCGAAACTTCGGTTCGGGAAACATCCACGACATGAAAGGGTCTTCTTCAAAGGCTCGCGCCAGAACAAGACTCAACTCGCGCACATCTGGCGACTCAGCTTGTCGTATATCTGTAGCCAATGACCTGCCTTTCGTGACCTCTTCTGTTACGGAACTAGAGGATTTTCGTTCCTCCACCTGTCCACTCCGCCGTCTTCAACCACATCAACAATACGGTCTACCGTTGAGTCAATATCGGTGAAACTTGTGTAGAGCGGCGCGAAACCGAACCTCAGAAGATCCGGGGGACGGAAGTCAGGAATAACCGACTTTTCGTTAATAAGAGCCAAACCAACAGCCTGCGCATGTGGGTGAAACAGAGCCACGTGGGATCCGCGCTTGCCTGGATCTCTCGGAGATTGAACTTCAAAACCCAATGTTGATAGACGTTCATCGCAGAGCTGAATAAAACGCTCCGAGAGTCCAACCGACTTTTCGTAAACCCTGTCCATTCCGGCCTCAAGCAGAATTTCCACTCCAGGCCTGATTAGTGCAGCAGAAACCACATGAGGTGTGCCGGTTAGAAACCGCTCAATACCGACTGCAGGTGGGCTTGACTCGTCAAAACTAAAAGGTTCAGCAGTTCCGAACCAGCCTCGAACTGGGTTAGCCAGGTGGTCCTGCCCGGAGCGAACGTAGATGAAAGCAGGAGCGCCAGGTCCGCCATTCAGATATTTGTAAGTGCATCCAACAGCGAGAGCAACGCCGCCAGCTTCAACATCGATGGGAATTGCGCCAACCGAGTGGGAGAAATCCCAAAGTACAAGTGCACCCACCTGCGCAGCAGCCTCGTTGATCTCCTGTAGATCCCAACGCCAACCAGCTTTGTAAGAAACATGGCTGAGCGACACCAGAGCCGTTGAGGCATCTATGGCGTCGAGTACAGCGCTGGTGGGGTCAGAAGCAGAGGTGGTGTCTACCAGCGTGACCCTGTGATTAGAACCCGCGGTGACACATGCAGAACGGAGGATTTGAATATCAGAGGGAAAGTTTTCGGTGTCGGTAATAACCGTGTCTTTTCCTGACTGAGCGCGCAGAGCTGCCACTGCAGCCTTATAGACACAGGTAGAGGTGTTCTCAGCCAAAATCACTTCGCCGGGCTGAGCACCAATTAACTCGCCGATCAAATCGCCGATGGAAGATGAAATATCCAGCCAGCCTTCATTCCAACCGCGGATGAGTCGCTCGGCCCACTCCTGGTCAACGACTTCTTCGAGCACCTGACGTACTGCGATCGGTTGTCTGCCTAAAGAGTTGCCGTCCAGATAGATGAGATTGGTATCGGCGGTGCTGTGAACAAAAAGGTCGCGAAAATCCGCCAGAGGGTCCGTGTCATCAAGTTCAACGGCTGGGATCACTCCACGATGGTCACACTGTCTGGAGTTCTGGTCAATCCGAGAGGTGTTGTCTGTGAACTACTGCGCTGCGGTTTGGCTTATAACAACTGGAACCCAGCCGACCTCGGCACCCGTAGGTGGTTCGACGAGGACCTCCTGTTGGAGTTCTACGAGATCACCCTGGCTGGGAGGTTTAATGAACTCGGTCTGCTGACCCCATTGGGTGTGTATTCGTTCAACTATCGCCTGCAAGTCTGTTTTCTGTTTTGTAGTTAAACCAAGTGCTGCCAGTGCCGGCTGATCAACGAACCGATACCAGGTGTAACGAAGAACTGAGCCGTCATTTAACTGAACTTCTCGTACCTGTGGCTCAGGGCCGTCTTCGAGTGAGGGAGCGTAACCAGTCTTTCTCGCCGCAGATGGGAATCTGGCCTCTGTCGAGTCCAGTTGAGAAGGTGACCCGGTTCCGTCCGTGGCTTCCCACTCGTCGTTGAACTCTCTGTAATGGGTGGGGAAAACACCCGAAGGATTCGACCACTTCAATCCCCAAGCCCACCCTTCCTTTTGGTCGGTATCCCAATCGTCGAGCATCACAAAATTTTCTAGGCCGGTTATCTCGCGTCCACCGGATTGGAGTTCCCAGCGGTGAGTTTGGAGCGGTGCGTGCATCAAGGCTGCATCGTCAAGCTGGAGTGGTAGCGGAGCCCCGCTCACGGCTCCCTTCATCTGGTTATAGATCGCGTTGGGACCATAGAACGTCACATCTTGGTGAAAAATTGTGCGGCCCTGCTCGTCGACGGGGAACTTGAGCTGAGGAATACGAAACCAGTTGTCGCCTTCTTCGTTTGTGTGCAAGCTGGGCAAATCTAGATGTCCTGCGAACACCCTGTACTCGGTGTCGATGGGCCGGTGGTCAAGTCCTCGAAATTGAGAAGGGGGATGATCGGCTGTAATCCGACTCCACGTTTCGGGAGTCCAGTAGGCGACAGGACCGCGAAAGTTTGCGGACTCCAAAAACAACGTCCAACTCTTATCGCCGACTACTAACCCCTCGCGTTCATAGGGCTCTGACAAAGGAAGCGCCAGCCAGGCAGCCCCCAGCAATGCTCCGTCGTTTGGTTTGAAGGTAATCCCGTCGGGAGGAACGACTATTCGGTTAGACAACTGGATTAACCCCGGAACTATCTCTTCCTGGTTACTCCAAGCCCATCCGGGATTGGATGTGTCGGTCGTGTAGCAATCGGTGTTCCCTACAAGGCGGAACTTCGGATGAGTCGAAGGGAAACGAGATTGCTCCCAATGTCCCAGGCCACCTTCAATTGTTTGGAAAACGTCGCGATATGAGGGGCCACGTTCGGTGAGGGAGTCCCGCGCAGTTGTTCCTTCAGGGCAAAGAGTTTCTGGGTAGCGCCAATTATCTGGGATCAACCATGTTCCGGTAGCGGTCAACAAACCATGCGGTGGGAGGCTGGGGAAGGAACCCCAAAGTGCTGTGTAGTAGCTGAGGCCCCAGCCGAAGTCACCTTGGGGCCCAAAAGCTGTAGCCCGAATCTGGCCGTATACACCAGAAGTTGAGGCTATTACTCCCTCTGGGAGAGACACCTCTTCGACTTGCCCATCGGGAGAAAGAGTCGCCGGACCGATGAGAACCTCAATAGCAGCAGATGTCGATGTCGATGTTGATGTGGCGACTTGCGTCGTTGAAGTGGGGGAGTCAGGGTCGATGCTGGTAGTCGTGGCAAAAGAGGGATGACGACCGAGGTTCGCACCATTTTCAATTTCGGTCGCTCCGCAACTCGTGATCGTTATTACCAGAGCGACGAAAATGCGTTTGGCCATCAGATCATCCGAATACGGCTGAAACCGATGAAAAAGAAGAGAAGTACCTCTTATGCCACGGCGCAGGTCATGTCAGCGCCACAACACATGGGGGACTTAATCTTCCCGTGATCATTCGGGCATTTAGAAATTTGTACGGTAGATCCGTCGTCTTTAGTGAGACTGTCATCTACTAACGGTTCATTGCATTCACCGCATGTCGCGTTTACTGACATGCCGCAAGAAGGGCAAGAGTAGGTGGCCATGAGTATCTCCCTATTGTCCGTGTGCCTGTAGTAATTCTACGCGAAATAAGAACTTTGGGGCGTGAATCACCCGGTCTTGTCATTGGAAAAGGTATGCCTTTTTTGCCCGTCGATTGCTTTCTGAGACTGTCGTAGAGCAGGTCTGTGGGCGGGTATCTTGCGAAAGATGTTGTACGCCCCCTGGGACTTGAACCCAGAACCTGCGGATTAAGAGTCCGATGCTCTGCCAATTGAGCTAGAGGCGCTAGAACTGCTCAGGGTACCGGTCGCCTCGATCCCTTTGTCATTCTTT
>JAYZKK010000072.1:0-3372 GCA_036163555.1 Actinomycetota bacterium | reverse complement strand
CACGACTCTCGCCTTGAGATTTCAAATGGACTTGCGACCTCCTTAGAGCAGTTAGAAGTGGCCGAGGTTCGATGGCTTGATATATCGGAGGAGATGGAGAGGCGCGCATAGCCTCTCCGCTACTCTGCGCCATATGAACCGGCGTACACACGATGCCAGTGGAGAACTCCGACCGTTGCGACACAGACGACCGGTTATTCATTGGACAGCGGTCATCGTGTCGGCTGCCATGGTTCTAGCTGGCTTTTCTGCGTTGGTTGCTGCTCTGTGAGCGAGATACAAGAAGCCGCGTTTCAACAGTTGACCTTGGAGCGTCTCTACGAGATATTGCGCTTACGGGTTCAAGTCTTTGTCGTGGAACAGGAATGCGCCTATCCCGAAATAGACAATATTGACTTCGAAGCGAGTCATCTATGGATCGATGACGCTCAAGGGCTCGCTTCGTACTTGCGAGTCGCAAAAGAGGAAGAGGGTTACAGAATCGGTCGCGTGGTGACACGTGTTGACGCCCGTTCGAACGGCTTGAGTCGAAAGCTAATCCAGTACGTCTTAACCGCGACCGAAGGTCCCTGGGTCCTTTCAGCTCAGTCGTATCTGCATGACTGGTATGACAGTTTGGGGTTCACGCAAACCGGCTCAGAATTCCTTGAAGATGGCATTCCGCATATCCCCATGCGTAAAGAAGTTGATTAGAGCCAGCTATCCCGGCAACTAATTTCGCACATCCACCACTGTTCGCCCTTGAACTTTTCCGGCAAGGATCTCTGAACCTAGATGTGGGACCTCCTCTAACCCCACCACAGTGGTCATATCGGAGAGAACTTCTCGTTCCAATAGTTCGTCAAGTCTTTGCCATGCGTGAACCCTTCGCTCGAATGGGCACATAACCGAATCGATACCCAACAGGTTGACGCCACGAAGAAGAAAAGGAATGACAGTTGTGTCGAGCCCGTTACCGCCAGCAAGTCCACAGGCTGCGACGCTTGCCCCGTACTGCATTTCTGTTAGCACGTGAGCGAGAGTTGTGTCGCCGACGGCGTCGATGCAGCCTCCCCAACGCTCTGAGGAAAGGGGTCCGGAGGCCGGCTCAGCTAACTCTTGTCGCGCTACAACTTGGGTAGCCCCTAGTTTCAGCAAATAATCAGTTGTTTCAGGTCGGCCGGTGGAGGCGGCAACCTGATAGCCAGCTTGAGAAAGAAGATGGACAGCGACGCTTCCTACACCCCCGGCGGCTCCTGTTACTAGCACCGGTTGCGAGCCAATTCCCTGGTCTTCTAGCGCCTGCATTGCCAACATCGAGGTCAATCCTGCTGTGCCGACGCTCATCGCTTCGAGTTCGGAAAGGCCCTCTGGGAGTTTTACGAGCCAGTCGGCGTTTATGCGAGCTTTTTCTGCGTAACCGCCCCAATGAGCTTCTCCAACACGCCAACCAGTCAAAACAACACGGTCTCCTTCGACGTATCGGTCATCGCTGGAAGCGCTAACAACTCCCGAAAAATCGATCCCAGGTACATGCGGATAATCGCGGACTAAACGACCGACACCGTTGAGAATCATCCCGTCCTTGTAGTTCAAGGTGCTGTAAGAGACATCGACCGTGACGTTTCCGTCAGGGAGTTGATCATCTTCTAGCTGGGTGATTTCCGATGACACAGCCTTATCAGCCTGAGTTAGAAGCACCGCCCGGAATGTCATAAATCCTCACTTGTTGTGGTCCCGTAGGGGAATCGAGTTGAGCCAGGACTTTACTCTTCTACGGGTCATCTGTCTTATGTCCTAGCAGCCAGAAATCTGTAGGCTGGGCGTATGTCGGAGAGACAGATTGTCAGTGTCACTGAGGCAGCGCTCGAAAAGGTCCTCGAATTGCGCGCTGGAGAAGAAGACGCAAATCAACTTGCTTTGAGAATCGAAATCGTAGGAACCCAGGGAGTTGACTATTCCTATGACCTCGCCTTCGAGGTTCTCGGTGAAGCGGATTCCGATGACGTCCCCACCCACGTAGGAGGGGGACTAACCGTCCTTGTTCCCGGCCGAGATGCTTCGAAACTTGAAGGGGCAACCCTAGATGTTCCGAGCAATGCCAACCAGGTAGGCCTGGTGCTTCGCAATCCCAACAGACCCGACTTGGGACCTAACGCGACTTTGGAACTTTCAGGGACAATTGAAGAACAAGTACAAGAGGTTCTCGTCAAGAGAATTAATCCGTCGATTGCTGCACATGGCGGATACGCCGAATTAGTTCGAGTCGAAGGATCCACCGTTCTCATCAAGTTGGGTGGTGGTTGTCAAGGCTGTGGGATGGCGAACGCAACAGTTACGGCTGGAATTGAGAAAACGTTGATTGAACTCTTAGACGGCGTTGACCATGTGCTTGATATAACAGATCACACGTCAGGCGAAAATCCATATTTCGCGGCTACTTGATAGATAACTACCAAGACCACTTGGCGTGTGCGAAGTGCGGCCGCCTAGACTCTCTGCAGATCGGAAATTCTTGGGGGTGATGTGCGAGGCATCATTGGATACGGGACTTATGTTCCTTACTACCGACTGGATCGGGCGAAGATTACCGCCGCTATGGGTGCAGGTGGAGGTAGAGGCCACCGCGCAGTAGCGGGATACGACGAAGACACCACAACCATGGGCGTCGAGGCAGCACGCAATGCTTTGCGGGGGAGCGCCGTGACGCCATCATCTATATGGTTCGCGACTGCAAACCCAGCGTATTTAGACAAAACCAATGCAACCGCCATACAGGCTGCCCTTGATCTACCTCAGGAAACTTGGGCTGTGGATGCGGGAGGTTCAGCGCGGTCCGCAGAGGCCGCAATAACAGGGGCGCGAGGCACTCCGGGTATTTCCATGGCAGTGATTTCTGACCTACGAACAGGGAACCCGACGAGTAATGATGAAAGTGGTGGTGGTGACGCAGCTGCCGCAATTTTGTTCGGAGATGATGAAGACGCACCAGTTATTGCTCATGCAATTGGACGCGCAGCGGCTACTGGTGAATTTCTTGACCGTTATAGGCTGCCAGGTGAGAGCGCCAGCAGAATTTGGGAAGAACGGTTCGGTGAACAGGCCTACCTCACCTTGGCTGAAGACGCGATTGAGCGAGCTATTAAAGAGGCAGACTTAGCGCTTGAAGATGTGGACAAAGTGGTTATAGCTGGTCTTCACGCGAGAGCAGTGAGAAGTCTTTCGAGAATCGCCGGCGACAAATTAGTGGATGATTGGGCTGGGCGGATCGGCAACCCAGGAGCTGCTCAGCTGCCGCTGCTAGTAGCGTCGGCGTTGGATAACGCGGCCCCAGGAGAGACGATTCTCTGTGTTCACCTAGCAGACGGGGCTAATGCAAGTGTTCTTCGCACT
>JAYZKK010000071.1:0-3787 GCA_036163555.1 Actinomycetota bacterium | reverse complement strand
GACTGGTGTAGGAAATGAGGAGACCTAAAGCTAAAAGGAGTGCTCATGTCCGATGCACCTTTCTCGACCGAACGACTTTCCAAGCAGTACAAAACTGTTCTGGGTAAACAAATGGCGTACCACGAGGTAGGTGAAGGAGACCCAGTTGTTTTCTTGCATGGCAACCCGACGTCGTCATACCTCTGGCGCAACATCATCCCCCATGTTTCAGGCAACGCCCGATGCATAGCGCCAGACCTGATCGGGCAGGGAGATTCCGACAAACTTGACGATGTAAGTCCCGGAACTTACCGATTCGTGGATCATCGCGAATACTTAGACGGCCTCTTAGATCAACTTGACCTTGGTGACCACGTGACATTCGTGATTCACGATTGGGGATCTGCGCTGGGGTTCGACTGGGCCAACCGTCATCAAGATCGCGTCGCCGGCATCGCATATATGGAGGCAATCGTCACTCCTATCGAATGGCAGAACTTCGATGAAGGAGGACGGCGAGTATTTCAAGGATTCCGCTCACCGGCTGGTGAAGAGATGGTGATCGAGAAAAACATTTTCGTCGAACGGGTACTTCCGAGCGCTGTGATCCGGGGCTTATCTGAAGAGGAGATGACTGTGTACCGGGAGCCGTTCCTGGATCCACAACATCGTCGCCCAACCCTTACCTGGCCTCGAGAGATTCCTATCGAAGGCGAGCCACAAGATGTTGTAGCGCTCGTTGAGGACTACGCGCAGTGGCTTAGCGGTTCAGATGTCCCAAAGCTGTTCATCAACGCTGACCCCGGCTCCATACTGACCGGCCCGCAAAGAGAGTTTTGTCGTACCTGGCCAAACCAGACCGAAGTAACTGTTAGTGGTACTCATTTCGTTCAAGAAGACAGCCCGAACGAGATTGGTCAAGCTGTAGCTAACTGGCTCCCAACCCGTTAATTGTCAGTCGACAGCCTCCGACAGGGTGTCGTGTTGGGCCGCGTAGACGAACGAAATTGATAAGACGCCCACTAACGCTGCTCCCAGATAAGCGAACGATACGTTGCGTTCGAATACTGGCACCCAAATCAATGGTCCGATTGCGTGACCGATGAAACGGTGTGACAAGACAAAGGAAACCCCTCCCCCTCTGTTCCCTGGGACTCCTGTGGCCGCAAGTGCCTGGAAGCCCGTCGAGATGCATTGCACGAGCCCGCCGACGACGGCCCACACCATGACCAACGCCAAGGTGGTGTTGGCTTGCGACAATGCAACTGCGCCAGCCATCGATAGGAGGAGCGCCAGAACTGTGGCTCGCTTGGCACCGCTTCGATCAATGATCGCACCCCACCTTGGTGTTAACACCACTGCGGTCAATGAACCGGTGATCAGTAACACGCCAGTGGCAGATCCAGACAAACTGAGGACATCTCGACCGACGAGAGCTACTAAAAGCTGCACTCCACCCGGACCTATGGATTGTGTCAGCGCTACTAACCCCAACAGGAACATCCGTCGATTCAGAACCGATCGCATTCCTACCACCACAGGGCCTTCAGACGTTTGAGCTTTGGGAAGCGTCCAACTCAGGGTTGCTGCCACCACAGCAATTGCCACAAAAGCCCACCTCCAACCAACGTCGGCGGCGACACCTCCAACCAACATGCCCAAAATCCCGCCGATTGCCTGAAAAGCCGCGTAAGCCCCGATAACACGACCTACCCGGTCTCTTGGGGCAAGGTCAGTAAGGCTCGCTATGAGTAGCGGGGTCATGAACGCATTGACCACCCCCTGCGCGGCTCTTCCTCCAAAAAACAACCACAACGAGGCGCCAGAAGCGCAACTCAACGACGCCAACGCATATAGAAACACTGCGACCCGGATAGTTCGCCCCCTACCCCATTTTTCGCCAAGCGTTCCTGAGACCAAGAGAAGCGTCGCGTAAGGGAAAAAGTAAGCGCCGAACCCCCATGCAATAGTCGCTGTGGTCGTGTCGAAAGCCTCTCTCAACTCGGGGATCATTGGGGACAACACCGAACCGCCGAACGGTCCGAGAATCCCACACACGTACAGCGGAACCAGCCGGCGTTCAGCAAAGAGGGCTTTCACCTAGGGGTCCCGGGCATCATCTTGTCGAGACGGTAGCTGCAACAGACCTACTCCGCTTGGCTGACCTCACGTAATCGTCCGTCGGTGACGTCATACACAAATCCTCGCAGGTAACTAGCGTCAACAAATGGAGTCAGTATGAGGCGCTGCATCGACTGGCGAGTGTCACCATAGGGGTCAGCGAACGGCTCAAGCGACCATCGCGGTTTGATGCCAAGCTCAGCTTCAAGGTCAGCTTTGAACTCATCTTCACTAACCATTTGAAGACCGCAATCTGTGTGGTGCAACAGGACGATCTCTCGGGTACCCAAAAATCGTTGAGATAAACACAAAGACCGGATGACGTCATCAGTGATGACCCCACCGGCGTTGCGCAAGATATGTGCTTCCCCATTTTCCAGACCCAAAATCTTGAAAATGTCCATCCGCGAATCCATGCACGCCACGACCGCTAATCGCATCGTTGGGGCGACTGCCAGCTCTCCATCTTGGAAGCTCCCCGAAAATCGTTCGTTGTGGGCAACAAGGTGATCAGCTGAGGGAACAAATTCTTCGGTCACATCTGTCGAAGTTACCGACATTCTCAACCCAATTTGCGTCAAATTAAGTCCTGTATCAGGCTGTGTTGGCAGTTAAGAAGCTGACCGCTAGGGGCTGTTCGGCTTACTTCTGTAGGAGGGGGTCGATTATGCACATCAGTATCGCCGGCTTTTTCGGTAATTCACCACGTCGAGGTTTGTCGTTCGCTCGAGATTTCGCTCAAACCCTCGAGGAGTTAAATTTTCGGACCCTGTCTTTGCCTGAGCACGTTGTCTTCTTCCCAACATATGAATCCGATTACCCCTACACCGATGACGGTGAACCGAATTGGGGGCCAGACACAGGCATATTCGACCCACTGTTTGTTGCCCAAGCGTTAGCTCACGCGACAACAAAACTCCGTTTCATTACCGGAGTCCTAATTTTGACCCAGCGACCAGCGCTGCTAACGGCGAAAGAAGTCTTAACCCTGGATCACTTCACTGATGGACGTTTCGAGTTGGGTGTCGGTTCTGGATGGTCCTGGGAGGAGTACAGCGCTCTCGGTGTTGATTTCGCGAAGCGGGGGCGCCGATTGGACGAATACATCGAAGCTCTTCGTGTTGCATGGACCGATGATCGGGCGACTTATACCGGGGAATTTGTTCACTTCGAAAACGCTGTTATGAATCCCAAACCGGTCACTCCGGGTGGTCCACCAATCATCATCGGGGGGGATTCACCAGCCGCGATGAGACGTGCCGCTGTGTTGGGAGACGGTTGGTATGGGTGGTGGGCTCAGCCAGACATCAAGGCCCATCTCGGGCAGCTTGGCGAAACTTTGAATGCTCACGGCCGGGATTTGAGTGACGAAGATTTCGATTTCAAATTGGGTCTTCCGTTGTCTGAGGTCAATCCGACCGAGATTGAAGCAAAAGTGCAACTTGCGGCGTCACTTGGAGTGGATGAACTAATCCTCGCCCCGCCCATACCTACAAAGGACTTCGCTACTCATTTGGAGTTAGTAGCTCAAGCTGCAGGGTTGGTTTAGTCAGGAATCTTCGCTGTTCGATGGAGCAGCATTGTCATGGGCTTTGACAATCGAGACTCTGTTGGCGACTCCTAGAACACGATCATTCCAGTCAAGAACAGGTAACACGTCAGTGTTGCCGTTCTCCAACATTTGCAT
>JAYZKK010000070.1:0-4137 GCA_036163555.1 Actinomycetota bacterium | reverse complement strand
CCCGCGCAATCATCGCTCCGATGCCCGGAGCTAGCTTAAATCCGTGGCCGCTGAATCCGTTAGCTAGCCAAAGTCCCTGTGTGTGACTCGGGCCCACTATCGGATGGTCGTCCTGTTTGTTGATCGTGTATAGACCACAGAGACCTGTTGTCGTGCCGACATGTTTGACGCCTGGCACTCGATGTTGGAAAGCGGCCAGCGTAGCTTCCACGCAGGCTTGATCTGGGTTCACGCGGAAGTCGTCGGGATTCGATGTGGGTTCCATGAACTGTGGGATTTCCGGTGACACCAAAAGAATTTGGCGGCCACTTCTTTCAATTCGGTAGGCACCATCAGTACTCCCATCAAGAGTTATAGGCAGCCGCGGATCGTCATCTGACCATTCCCGCAAAATCAGTTGTATTCGAGTCGGGGTAAGGGTCCAGCGAGTCTGCGCTCCTGCGATCTCGTTAATCCAATTACACCAAGGACCCGCTGCATTAACGACCACTCCTGCATGCACGTCCACGTCATTGGCTGTGCGCACCCCGATTACTCGATCGTCGCTGAACAGGAGGTCTGCGACGCCAACCTCGAAACAGATTTCTGCTCCAACTTGTCTAGCTGCCGCCACTAAATCTGAATTCGCTCCAGCAGGATCAGCTATGCCTGCTTCGTTTTCGTATAGGAACGAATCACCGCTTCTGCACTGGTGCTCGTCTAACGCCGAAAAATCGACCCGTTCCACACATAGATCAAGTTCAGGCCACCGATCCAACACGTCGCTTGAAGAAAGAATTTCTGTCGCGACACCGTTGTCACGCAGACGGGCGTAGTCGCTTCGTAGCTCTTCATCCGTTCTGTCCAATACCCACAACGCCCCCATCTGTGTGTAGTCATTCGTCGGGTTTGTAAGTCCGGTGAACTCTTTCCATGAGCGATATGCGACTTGGCTGCTTTGCGCCAAACGTACGACTTCTGGAACCGTGTAGCGGCAACGTGATATCGCCACGGACGCCCCGGTGGAACCAGTCGCTGGGCCCGCAGCTTTGTCAATGACAAGAACCGTCATGTCGCTCCGCCGAGCAATCTGGTAAGCAACAGCAGATCCAATGATGCCAGCACCTATTACGACCACGTCATATGAAGATCGAGATGGTGTGGAACCGCCTTGAACTGGCTTAGCCATGGCCCAGCATCATTTCGATATCTTCGACGACTTCCTCGACCGATTTCCCATCAGTTTCAATCTGCTCGAACTGACTGTACGCGTTCGCCCGTTCGTCATAGAGCCGTCGAAGAAGGGATTCATCTGAATCCGCTAACAACGGGCGAACAGGACCATCTGTGTCGGCTTTATAACGGCGTTGAATTTCTTCGATCGAAGCTCGGAGGCAAAAGATCCGCCCCGTCGAACCTAAAACTTTTGCGCAGTGCTCGTCCAACATCATCCGCCCACCGGTGGCGACAACTAACCCACTGGAGGTTTCAAGTTCAGTAGCAACATCTCGTTCCATCTGACGGAACTCTGCCTCCCCCTTATCTTCGAAAATTTGTTCGATGGAACCATGTCGTTCCACGATCATGACATCAGTGTCCACGAAGTTGAGAGAGCGTCGATGCGCAAGAGAACGTCCAACACTGGACTTCCCGCTGGCCATAAAGCCGGTCAATATGACATTGGACTGCTGCGAACCCACAACTAACAGCGTACGTGCAACCGTCGCTCGAGGATCTACCGAATTAGAACGGCATCCTTATAGCCGTGTCCGTCGTTGAATACTTAATTGCTCTTCTAGTTCTAACAATCGGCGGCGGAGTTCAAGCCACCCTAGGGATAGGCGCCGGACTTGTAGCCGGACCGACTCTGACAGTCATTGACCCCGCCTTAGTTCCCGGACCTCTTTTGGCCATGGGAATGGTCGTCGCTATCCGCAACGCCATTGGTGATCGAAAGTCGACAGATCTCGCAGCCTGGCGGAGGGCTGTCTTCGGTGCTCCGATTGGTTTAGCGCTGGGAGTTATCTTTCTCTCCTACATCGACGCAGACACCTTGTCTCTAGTAATCGGTTCTTTCGTGTTGGTCTCGGTCGGGCTGCAAGTAGGAGGTCTCCGTCCCCCTAGGAGCGTGTTGGCGAATTACCTGGCCGGCTCTGCCACAGCGTTCTCTTCAACGGTCGCTGCCTTACCCGGGCCCATGTTCATAATTTTCCACGGCCATAGGGAACCAGGAACGGTTCGGGGCACGATGGCCGCGTTCATGCTCGTCATCGCACCCGTGATACTGATGCTTCTCGCTTTCGATGGACGGTTCGGTTTGCGACACATAGCTCTAACCGCGTCACTCGCACCAGGCATGTTTCTCGGTCTGGCGTTAGGAAGGGTTTTGCGACCTAAGGTCGCTGTTCACCGGTTTCGCGCCGTGATTTTAACTGTCGCTTCCTTGAGCGCAGTTGCGCTAATCATTAAGACCCTTGTTTCCTAGGTCTTAATACAGTTCTCCCCGCATACCTGCTGCGAGTTCCTCTTCATCCCAGTACCCAATCATGATGCCCCGCTTCGCTGTGCTCCCTGGCTCACTAGTGGCGTTTACCCACTCGTCGCTGTAGGTCGTGTCATGTCGACGGCTGCGAAACCACGAAAAAAGTTGCTCATGTAGTTCAGCCACTACCCGCTCAAAGCTCGGGTCGCTACATCTTTCATGTTGCTCATCAGGGTCCTCCTGGAGGTCATACAAAAGATTAGGACCGACTTCACTAAGGACGTACTTGTATCGCTCGTTTCGAAGCATGGTCGCCCTTTGCAGTCTGGGCGTGTCAACCCCAGGAACATGGCGAGCCATTTCCAAAAAACCCCAGTCAGCTTCACACACAACGAAATCACGTCTAGTGCTCTCTTGCCCACGAATGACTGGCATCAACGACTCACCTTCGAGCCACTGGCTCCGACTCTCGTTCTCACCTCCGAGGGCTTCCACGAAAGTGGGGAGGAGATCTATAGCTTCTACAAGCTCATTGGTGACCGTTCCCCGGGTGCAATCAGCTTGAGGCCGGGGGTCCGCAATGATCATCGGAACCCTGACTACCTCTTCGTTAATCCAGTCTTTTTCGCCCATCCAATGATCACCCATGTACTCACCGTGATCAGAGGTGAACACGATCATGGTGTCATCGGTTCGCCCCAAACGATCCATTTCAGCGAATAACCGACCCAGGTGGTCATCGATTTGCTTCACCAATCCGAGATAAGTAGGTAACACCAGGCGGCGAGTCTCAGGTCTCGACATCGCCCTTCCTATCCGTGATTTATGCAACGCCTGAATCACTGGGTGTGAGGTTCCGAGCTCTGCCTCAGTTCTGTTGGGGGGCGGTAGCTCCTCGTCTTTATACATAGCGTGATACGGATCCGACACAACGTAGGGCCAATGAGGCTTGATGAAACTGAGATGTAAACACCAACGGTCGTTGCCGGCGTTTCGCATGAAATCGATCGCCCGATCTGTCATGTATGCAGTTTCAGACAACTCATCCGGAACGATCGCGGGAAACGGGGCGGAACGCAATAGCCAGCCAGAACACAATTCCCCATTCTCATCCAGGACACTGTTGGCTACCGAGTGCCACGGGTTTGCACCACCAAACCCGTGCGAACGTAAGAATTCGTTGTACGGCAGATCAGCTCGTACCCGCACGTCGGGATGCAAACCATCGTCGTGTTCTTCCGGGGAGAAACCGCACTCTGAAAGAAATAACCATTCCGGGGAGTTAGCCGGTATCGCCAAGCGTTCACGCGCCTCTTCATCTGCGCGCATATGTGTCTTCCCGACTAACACCGCTGGTACACCGATTTCTCGAAGGTGGTCACCCATCGTTTTTTGGGTGACTTCCAACGGCACCTGATTCCATCGAGCTCCGTGGCTGATCACATACCTACCGGTGTAATAACTCATCCGTGAAGACCCGCAGACGGCTCCATTCACGAACGCTTGGTTGAAACGGACCCCCCTACCCGCCAAGCGATCGATATTGGGCGTCTCTATGAACGGGTGTCCGACGCATCCAAGAGCATCCCATCGGAGTTGGTCACACATAATGAACAAAACGTTCTGTACTGGTG
Source organism: Actinomycetota bacterium (assembly GCA_036163555.1). GTDB lineage: Bacteria > Actinomycetota > Acidimicrobiia > Acidimicrobiales > Poriferisodalaceae > MedAcidi-G3. The sequence continues at coordinate 42 of JAYZKK010000070.1, read as the reverse complement.
ACTCAGCCCCCTTTTGCTCAGTCGGAGTCATCGCGAACGAAC
>JAYZKK010000069.1:0-27018 GCA_036163555.1 Actinomycetota bacterium | reverse complement strand
AGTTCCTGGTTCTCTCAGAGATCCGCCCAACTCTGTCTCACCATCAATCATGAGCTTTATCACTTCACCGGCTGTGATCGTCTCGTCGTAGAGCGGTTGGACAAGGTCGACTTCGAATCCTTTGCTTGCAAGCCGCGCCGAAGCAGCCTCAGTGGACAAACCTAGAACTAATGGGATCATCCGTAGACGTGGTCCGCTAGCCACTTCAACGATAAGCATCGCTCCTTCAGCTAGACGGCTCCCAGCTTCGGGTCGTTGAGCTATCACGATTCCGTTAGGCAATTCGTCAGTCCTCACCTGGTCTTCGTCAAGGATCCACGCAACTGAATCAGCGATGGCTCGAACCTCGCCGATGGTGCGACCGGTGTACTGATCAACTAGGTGAGTGGAAACACCTTGTGGACGGACACTGCTCACGGCCCACGCAGTTGCGGCAGCAAGCAGCAACAGAAGACCAAGTGCGGCTGCTCCCACTTTCCACACGGGTCGCCAGCGAACTTGATTGAAGTCTGTAGCTGTCGCTGGCACTCTCTGCTGACTCTGATTCGTAGCTGTGAGAGGACCCACAAGGGACTCAGGGATCGCAATCGGAGCTGGTTTCACGAAACTCCCGGCAGCGTCGGCAAGCCCTTCCATTAGAGACTTCGCATTGCAACGTACGTCTGGGTCGGAGTCGAGAGCCGACTCTAGAATGTCTTCTGCTTCACCAAAATCACGCCAATTAGAAATTTTTGCTCTGACCGCGACGTCCGCATCCTCTGTCGTGAGTGGAGGTCCCTCAGCCGCTACCCGAAGCGTCATTGCAAGGGAATAGACATCAGATTCCTGACTACTAAGACCCCTCGTAGTTTCGGGCGCCAGAAACTCTTGTGACCGGTCGTCGACACCAGTTCCCACTATTTCAAGACGTCCGGCTTCAGCGGCCCCTAACGCATTCCCCAAATAAACTGTCGAGAGTTTCGAAGAAGTGTTCAAACCTAGGATCACGTTGCCCGGTGAAACATCTCCGTGGCAAATCTCATTACCGTGGAGGGCTGCAAGGCCTGAGGCAAGTTCGACCCCTAGTTTGACCACTTGAGCCGTGTTAAGTCGGTACCCGGCTGCCAAAAAAGATCCCAGGGTAACGCCAGGGCAATATTCAACGACGACATAGGCGCTCTCCTGAAATCGACCCCAGTCATATACCTGCTCCACGCAGGGATGCGACACTGATGTCGCCTTGGTTGCGTCAACGACGAGGTGTCTCGAAAATTCAAGATCTTCGGAAATCGAAGCACCAAAAATCTTGATAGATACCTGATCACCGGTCTCCAAGTCATGCGCAAGATAATTCGCTGAAGCTTGGGCATGACTCTGGTAGGCCACAAGCCGGTAACGGTCATCAAGAACTCGACCCGTTAATTCGTCTGAGTCGTCAAGAGGCACAACCCGACAGTATCGCTAGTAACGGCCAGTCTCATCGCGTCGAATTTCAACCACTTCAATATTCGGCCATGATAGGGAGGTGGAGAAGCCTCGAAAAGGCGATGAGTCAATGGGCAACAACGCTGTCAACTGGAGCCTCAAAAAGGGTGTCGCATCATCCTTGACGATATTGGTGATCCTTTCTCTAGGATTGGTTATTTGGATCGCCTCTTCGACTCGGGGGGCGCCCCAGCCGACTACTTTGCCTAGTGGACTACTGGCGGTGATCCCACAAGAAGGTGACCAAGCTCCGAAACAGACCTTGGTCGGTGTTTCCCTGAGCCCTGGTTGGGAACCGACCCTCATAATTGATGGGGTCCCTATCCCTAGTGAGCAGCTAGACGCCGGTACTCAACAACTAGGCGAATTCTTCTTTAGTCCCGGCAGTGACATGGTGATCCCTCAGTTACGCAGGGGTCTCATTTGCGCCAAGGTCGTCGCCATCCCGATCATTGATGTTGAGGCAGAAAACATTAATCATCAGTGGTGCTGGACCTCGTTCTAATTCAACCCTTTACGGCAATTCTCCTGTTTCAAGCAAGTGGCGAAGTTCTATCTCCCCCGCTATGGGTATGCCTAGCTCAGCGGCTTTATCCATTTTCGACTGACCCGCTTCGTTACCTGCGACCAGCGCGTACGTACTCTTAGAAATGCTGCCTGGGGATTTGCCACCTCTGGCAATAATCGACCTTTTTGCTTCGTCCCGACTCAGGAACCAACCGTCCAAAGACCCGGTCACTACGATTGAGCGGCCAACAAGCACTTGCGGTGCATCTACCTCACCCTCAGCTATATCCAGGCGCACCCCATTTAGTCGAAACTTTTCAACTACTGACTTGTTGTGATTATCTGCAAAAAAATCTTTAACGCTTAGAGCAATGACGGGTCCAATCCCATCTATGGCTTCGATGTCGCCGGTTTCTGCCTTCGCGATGTTGTCCAGATTGCCGAATCTGCGGGCAATGAGTTCTGCCGCACTCGGACCTAGATGTTCGATGCCTAGACCTATCAGGACATTGGCCAAGGGTCGCTCTCTGGCAGCGTCGATGGCGGACATCAAGTTATTGACCAACGTCTCGTTTGAGGAGTCGCTGACTAAAAGCTCCATGAGTTGCGGTTTGGTTAAAGCAAACAGGTCACCAACGTCACCAGCCATGCCTTGTTCAACGAGTCCGCGAACTGTCCGTTCACCTAAACCCTCGATATCCATGGCATTTCTGCTTGCGAAATGACTGATCCCAGCCTCTACACGGGCGGGACACGACCGATTGGCACAATAGGTGTTCGCATCACCTTCCGAACGTTCTAGGGCCAGCCCACAGCTAGGACACACCTTTGGGAAGGTCCAGGGTTCCGAGTCAGCGGAGCGATCAGCCAAGATCGGGCCTACAACTTCTGGAATAACGTCACCCGCTTTGCGGACCACCACCATGTCGCCGGGACGCACATCCTTGGTAGCCACTTGATCTTCATTATGTAGTGTCGCCATTCCGACTGTAGAACCTCCAACAAATACGGGTTCAAGAACGGCAAACGGGGTAGCGCGACCTGTGCGCCCTATCGAAACGTTGATATCAACGAGGCGCGTAGTCTTTTCTTCTGGAGGAAACTTGAAAGCGATCGCCCAACGCGGAGCACGACTTGTCGATCCCAACATTTGTCGTTGGGCTAGATCAGCAAGCTTGACCACCACGCCATCGATCTCGTAATCAGGTTCATGACGTTTCGCCATCCAGGATTCACAGAATTTTTGCACTTCGGAAAACTTTGAGAATTCGGTGACTTCAGGGTTGACCGGAAGTCCCAAACTCTGCAGTAACTCGAATGTCTCTGCTGATGAAACCATTCGCGGCCCACCAAGGACTTCACCAATCTGATAGCTCCAAAAAGCCAGCTTCCTCGAGGCTGTAACTGTGGGATCTTTCTGTCGGAGACTTCCTGCCGCGGTGTTTCTCGGATTAGCAAACGCTGGTTCGCCTTTTGCAACTTGTTCCTCGTTTAGGGATTCGAAACGAGAAATTGGTAAATACACCTCACCCCGGACCTCAAGCACCTCGGGAGCGTTTCTAATTCGATGAGGAACATCTTCGATCGTCAGGACATTGTGCGTGACATCTTCTCCAACTCGACCATTGCCTCGCGTTGCTGCTTGAACTAATTCCCCTTTTTCGTATCGAATGGAGACAGCAAGTCCGTCAAACTTAAGTTCACATACCAATTGACATGAATCTGCGCCTTCTAAACCCTTTAAGACTCGCTCATACCATGATTGGAGCTCTTCCATATCCATCGCGTTATCGAGCGACATCATGGGAACTTTGTGTTCAACCGGGGCAAAAATCTCACTGGGAGCCGAACCCACTGATTGAGTCGGTGATTCTGGCGTCACTAGGTCGGGGTGACGGGCTTCGATTTCGGCGAGCTCACGTAATAACTGGTCATAGACGGCATCGGGGACCGTTGGCTCGTCACGCCCATGATAAGCCTCGTTGTGAGCTGCGATCTGATCACGCAACTGCGTCACGCGATCGTGGTCTGAATCAAATTCATTCATGACAGAACCGACTCTAGCTAGCCGGAGGGTCAGGTTTTGTCGTTCTAATACTTCAGTAGTTAGGAAGAACGTCCCCAGATGAGCCACGATTGGGGTGTGAAGGTCATCAATCCCCTTACAATTTTTCTCGCCGTCTGGGCGGCGACCCCATTTTCGCTAGGTGTTGCTATTGATTCAGCACCAACAGAAGAGCTGATGCAGCGACAGATGTGGGCGTCGATCGCTTTCTGGATTGTGTGGGGCTTTGTGCTCGGCTGTTGCATTCTTAGGAGGCCGTGGGGTTTAACGATGATCCGTGTTTTCGCGCCAGCAATGCTTCTCGCCCTATTTGCTGCACACTTATATTTCCGTATTTCGACAGGTATTTTGATCGTGGCTCTCGTTCACACCGCCGTCGTGAGTTTGCTGGCGTTGCTACCTGAAACCGGCAACGTCATGATCGACGGCATTAGCTATGGTGATGAAAGGCGGTTCCTCCTTCGTATTCCAAGCGCCATTCTCTTTGGACCATTAGCGCTGGTCTGGGGGATCGTGATTTTGGGCGTCTTTTCAGGTCCCATCCTTGTCGCAGCGGATAATTGGCGCCTCGGGATGCCTCTGCTAGTGATCGGATGGGCAATCGCAGCCTTCGGCTGTAGGTCACTGCATCAACTTGCGCGAAGGTGGATCGTTTTCGTACCAAACGGTTTTGTCGTCCATGATTATTTTGCTACCAGAGAACCTTTTCTCATTCGTCGTCAAGACATTATTTCTTTGGGTCCTGCTCCGGCCGACGTCGATATGAAAGAAGAAGGTGTCGTCGACGTGAGCCAATTTGCGTTAGGTCCTGTACTTCAAGTCACTCTTCACGGGGAGGTAGAGGTGGTGCCAAGGTCCCGAGGTGTGAGCGAAGTGAAATTGGCGAGAACAGTGTTATTTTCGCCGACTCGCCCTGGGGCAGTGTTACAAGAAGCTCACCGACGCGGACTCGTGCGTTGAGGTCTAGATTGCGGTCGCTCCACCAATGACGAGGTCGTCGTTATAGAACACCACGGCCTGGCCTGGCGCCACCTTCCGGCGAGCGTCAACCCAATGCACGTTGCCATCGGAGGTCAAAGAGGCAGAAGCTTGGTTTCCATGAGCACTGATTTGAACCTGCACTGGCCCTACATAGGGCTTGTCTGCCCACACATGATCTCCCAGCTCCACGTCCTGTGAAAGTAAGTCTTGGGCACTGCCAGCGACGACTCGACGAGATGGAACGTCAACTTGCACCGCGTAGGTTCGATCCGCGTTGCCACCAAGGTTAAGTCCTCTTCGCTGGCCGATGGTTACCAACTCAACGGCATCAATAGTGCCGAGTTCATTACCGTCTACGTCGACGACATCTGCGGTGTGGAGGTCAAGCCGGTCAGAGAGAAAGCTGGCACGTCCCTCAGACGCCGTGATGAAGCAAACGTCTTGGCTATCGGGTTTCGTTGCAGATCGAAGGCCCTGACATCGTGCCAACTCGCGCACTTCGCTTTTCGTCATTTCACCAACTGGGAACTGAAGCATGGACAGGTCTTGGGCTGTCAGCATGTACAGGACGTAGGACTGGTCTTTGCTCTCATCGATCCCTCGCGCAAGTCGCAATCCTCTGTCGGTTTCAATAATTCGTGCGTGATGACCGGTAGCAACCGAATCAAATCCCAATTTCTTGGCACGGCTAACTAGGGCATCAAACTTTATGTGTCGATTGCATTCGATGCATGGGTTGGGGGTCAAACCCGCCGCATGAGCATCTACGTAGGGACCAACCACATGTCGATCAAATTCTTCGCCGTAGTTGAAGACGAAGTGATCAATATCTAATTGCTGTGCGACACGACGAGCGTCGTCCACATCGGAAACCGAACAGCACCCTTGATCTTGAGGACCTCCCCACAGCTTGAGAGTAACCCCGGTTACATCATGGCCCTGTTCCTTCATGAGGGCAGCTGAAACAGCACTGTCGACACCTCCTGACATCGCGACCAACACGCGACTCATGACGCACCTCGGAGCTGCTCTACACAGCGAGGTACCACCTCGACAGCGTGCTCAACTTCCCAATCTTCGGTGCACCAACCAAGCGAAAGGCGCAATGATCCTGCAGCAAGAGTCCTGTCCATTCCCATCGCGGCTAATACGTGTGAAGGGTCCATGGCTCCAGAAGCGCAGGACGCAGCCGCTGAAGCCATCACCCCATGTCGTTCGAGTAAGACCAGCAACGCCTCGCTCTCAATATCTTCAAAAACTATCTGCAGAAGCCCCGCGGCCCTTTCTGATTGGGGAACCGTTTCAAAACAACCGGGTATCGCTGTAGCTAGACCGCTAGCAAGCCGTTCGGTGAGGCCGCCCAGACGGTCAATCTCACTCTCACGTGATTTTTCTAGGCACTGTAAAGCGGCTCCTAGCGCCACTATGCCAGCCGTGTTATGTGTTCCACTTCTCCGCTCTGCCTCTTGTCCCCCACCAAGTAACTGCGGAACTAGGGCAACCTGGTTTCGAACCGCCAGCACGCCAATCCCTTTGGGTGCACCGAATTTGTGTCCACTAAGCGACATCATGTCTGCCCTACGCGCAGCAGTCACAATGTCGAGCCAATTGACAGCTTGAACAGCGTCTGTGTGCAACAACGCCTGAGGGGCGCAACGATCTCTTACTTCAGCAACTGCCTCAAGATCGATAATTCTGCCTGACTCATTGTTAACCAACATCACCGAAACGACCGAAACATCCTCATCAAGCAGGGTCTCGAGATGTTCGAGATCAATGTCACCTTCCGAAGTGACTCTAATCAGACGCCCATTATGAGATTCCACTGGATACAGCACTGCGTGATGTTCGGTTTCAGGACAAACAGCGACTCCATCTGGGTTGCATACTCCATGAATCGCAAGATTGTCCGATTCAGTGCCACCGCTAGTGAAGACAATCTCATGTGGCCCAAACCCTAAAAGCGTTGCACAAATTTCTCGAGCATCGTCGATAGCTGCTCTGGAGGATCGAGCCATTCGATGAGCACCAGATGGATTACCGAAGTACTCAGTTAAGTACGGCATCATTGCATCAAGAACAACTGGCCTGATCGGAGTCGAGGCAGCACAATCCAGGTACACCGGGCGATCTAACTTGGCCGTCTCCATCACTCCAAGGCTACGCCCCAAATAAAGTGAGCGGCATGGAGCTGTCGAATTCAGTCAACTACCTGTGTTCAACTTACGGAGATGCCTTTGCTGATGTTTACGACGATTGGTACCAGCAGGTAACAGATGTTGATGGGACAGCAGCACTCATAAGCAGCCTTTCCGAAGGTCTCGATGTCTTAGAGCTGGGTGTCGGTACTGGTCGCTTAGCGCTACCAATAGCCGCCGCCGGGATACCGGTCACCGGTGTGGATTCATCTTCAGAAATGCTCAAACGTCTATCCGCTAGAGATACTTTGGGGCTTGTCACCACCCATTTGGCCGATATGGCTAGCTGGCTTCCGACTGGGCCATTCAAGATAATTTTTTGCGCGTACAACACGTTCTTCAACCTCGTCAATCCGGACGACCAAGAAAAATGCCTTCAGCTTGTCAGCGATCGCTTGACACCAGATGGCTTATTCGTTTTAGAAGCTTTTGTCCCGTCTAATTATTCTCTTCTACCGACCCGAGGTGTCGAGTCCCGCCATATGACAGAGGCAACTGTGCTCAATATCACAATCCGAGAAAAGATCTCCGGGGTTGTGCGAGGCCAACGCGTCCAGATAGGCGAAGCTGGACCCATCCTTAGGCCTTGGCGAATACTCATAAAGACCCCCGATGAACTGGATCAAGTAGCCGCTCGACACGGCTTAGATTTGGTGGAGCGATGGCAAGACTGGCATCGAAGCCCGTTCACAAGCAGTAGCGATCATCATGTGTCGGTCTACGCTTCAGGTAGTTCTTAAACGTGTTCCGAAATTGAGGGCAAAGGTCGATGGAAATCCAAGTATCGATAGATCTCCCTGCAGCCCCTAAAGAGGTATGGGGCTATTTACGAGACGTCACGAAACACTCTGAGTGGATGATGGATGCACTCACAGTGGAGTTGACATCGGAGGTCTCCGAAGGTCGCGGAGTTACATTTGTTTGTCTAACAGGAGTCGGTCCTTTTCGGCTTCGCGACCATATGGAAGTAGTTGAGTGGGAGCCCGAAAAACTCATGGCTGTTAAACATTCGGGCCTCGTGTCCGGTGTCGGCCAGTTCACTCTTTCTCCTATTTCGGCGGGAACACGTTTTAGTTGGGATGAGTCCATTGATTTGCCATGGCATTTCGCGGGCAGGATAGGAGAACGAGTTGCCAAACCAATTCTGACTGCAATCTGGCGACGAAACTTGAGGAGTCTCCGAACAAGAATTCTCCAACGACAAGAGGCGGGAACAGGGGCAGATCCGGGGGGACTCATCAACGTGGGTTCCGAGTGGGAGCTGCGCCACTACGGGCCAGATCATGTAGTTCGCACAAGTACTCGAGAGTTGGACTTATCGCGAGAAGCCGAAGCATTGGAGCTAATGGCATCTACAGGATTTCCTGCCCCCCAGCTGGCTGAACGCTTATCTCCGTCGTCGCTGGTGATAGAGCGCATCGAGGGTCCAACAATGTTGGAAGACCTCACGTCAAGGCCATGGACATTGAACAGGCACGCGAAAAACCTTGCCCGTTTGCACAAAGCACTCGGGAAGATCGCTGCTCCGTCAGATTGGGAGCGCGTTAGCGAAGGTGATTCCATCGTCCACTTGGACCTCCATCCAGGCACCATCAAGCTGAGTAACGGCAAACCCATAGTCTTGAACTGGAGTAGGTCATCTCGCGGATCCTCATCATTCGATGCAGCTGTGACATACGTGATTCTCCGAACAGCTGAATCAGACAACGGACGGCTAGCTCGACTACTCATTAGCAGCCTCAGGAAAAGATTTGCCAAGGTTTTCGTGAACGAATTCGGTGCTGCGGAGATCTTCGCTCAAGTGCGCGAAGCAGCCGAACTTCGCCTTTTGGACCTCAATCTGTCTCCAACTGAAAGAGAGGCCGTCTTCGCTTTAGCGCGAGGCGAGCTCGATTAGTTCAACCATCAGACAAATCAATAAGGCGAGCTGCCGCTGCATACGGATCAATCTCACCGCGCGCCAATTTCTCTTTTAGGTCGGCTGTCTCTGGATTCTCCATTGCGTTAATCACTCGCTGTTCGAGGCTTCGATTCACGATTTCAGTCAGTTCAGCCTGAATGCGAAGCTTGCGTCGTGCCTCAAGCTCACCACTTTCTTGAAGGTAGGACCGATGTTCTCCGACCGTATGCCATAGTTCATCAGCACCAATCTGCTCGGTGGCCACAGTCATGACGATCGGGGGTTCCCAGTCTCCCAGCGATGAAAGTTCGAGCATCTGCTGAATATCTCGTCGAGTGTCATCCGCTCCTTTGCGATCGGATTTATTGATTACAAAAATGTCCGCTACTTCCATCAATCCAGCTTTATTAGCTTGAATTGCATCTCCCCAACCCGGGTTAACAACCACGATTGTCGTATCTGCAGCTCCTGCTATTTCGACCTCTACCTGCCCAACTCCAACTGTTTCAACGAGTATCCAGGGCCAATTCAGTGCGTCAAGCACTCGGATGGCTTGGGGCGTAGCGAGACTCAGTCCTCCCAGATGACCCCGGGTCGCCATGGACCGGATATAAATTCCGTCGTCCGTCACATGGTCTTGCATGCGAACTCGATCACCCAAGATCGCTCCACCGGTGAATGGAGATGAGGGGTCGACTGCCAGAATGGCTAGTCGTTGCTGCTCTGCGCGAACAACTGAAGCCAATTCAGCAGCGAGACTGGACTTTCCGGAGCCTGGCGCACCCGTCATTCCGACCGTGTAAGCGGCTCCCACTTGAGAGTATGTGTGAGATCCCAACACACGCGCTTCGTCGCCTCCGCGTTCCACGAGAGACATAAGTCTGGCAAGCGCTAGACGCTTCCCTTCACGTGCTGCCTCAAACAAGGCGACGGGATCTGTGCTCGGCCGGTTCATCTAAGACAGTCGGTTAGTAGATCATCAATCAAGTTCGCGTCACTTGGGCGCCGACGGACGAGAGCTTACCTGCCAAATCTTCATAACCCCGGTCTACGTGATGTGCGTTCGAGATCGCAGTTTCTCCATCCGCTGCCAATCCCGCTACCACCAAAGCGGCTCCAGCCCGTATGTCGTGAGCTCTTACGGGGGCACCTGACAACCGTTCAACACCACGTACTACCGCGTGACGACCTTCAGCTCGTATTTCGGCACCCATCCGAACCAACTCATCTATGTATCGAAACCGTCCGGCAAAGATGTTCTCTGTGACCATTCCTGCCCCATCCGAAACGGTGAGCGCAGCAACCAGAAACGGTTTGTAGTCGGTAGCTAACCCCGGGTAAGGGAGCGTCGATACGTCAACGGCTTTAAGGCGGTCAGTGACCTTAGCCCGCAGGCCTGAATCATCTTCCTCCAGGATCATACCCATCTCTTCTAGCTTGCGAAGAAGCATCTCCATGTGGTCGGGGCGGGCGCCTTGTAGTCGAATCTGTCCCCCACAGACAGCCAAAGCGGAGAGGTATGTTGCTGTTTCTATTCGGTCAGGAATCACCGAGTAAGTGACAGGAGTCAGCGTCTCAACACCTTTGACACTCAAACGCGAAGTTCCTACTCCTTCAATTTGTGCTCCCATTTGCGACAGAAAATTGGCGAGGTCGGTAATTTCTGGTTCCCGCGCCGCATTTTCGATGACCGTAACTCCTTCAGCTAGAACCGACGCCATCAACAAATTTTCGGTAGCTCCTACCGACGGAAACTCCAAGAACACCTCCGATCCAACCAATCGGTCGGCCTGGCCACTTATGTCCCCATGTTCATAGGAAAAAACGGCTCCCAATTGTTCCAAACCTTGTAAGTGCATATCGATCGGGCGGGAGCCGAAGTCATCTCCTCCTGGCATCGCTACTCTGGCCCGACCGATTCTCGCGAGTAGTGGCCCCAAGACGACTATGGAAGCCCTCATGCGTTCTACCAAGCTATAGGGCGCCACTGGGTCGATCTCACTGGGGACATCGATATCGATGCGCTGACCCGTCCTTTCAATATTCACTCCCATGGCTTCAAGCAGCTCGGCCATGATCGCGACATCTGTTATGTCGGGAACATTGGTTAGTGAAGTTGAGCCTTCGGCCAACAGCGATGCTGCCATCAGTTTTAGGGCACTATTCTTCGCTCCGCCGATACGGAGGTCCCCATCTAAAGGTCCACTGCCCCGTACAAGGAATTTATCCATCCCTCCAGTATGTTCATCCGAGAGGCGAAGGACACATCACTCCCGTGACTCATTTGGAAATAACACATCAATTAGATGATGACGGGCTTGAACGCGTTCGTCGCGCAAGAACCGATTTAGTTCAAGAAAAAGATCTAGGAAACGGCCGATTTTCACTGATGGATGGTCCATTCAAGGCTTACCAGAGGACCCTCACCGTTACGTCAGAACCGAACAAACACGCAGTCATTGAACGATTCGACTATGAGCTCTCGATTCCCTGGTTTGGCTTTCTTTTTCATTGGCCGGTCCGTCACGCTCTTCGCAACCGTCGCGATGACGGCTCCGCGCCGTTTTGGGCTCCTCCTGATCATTTGGGACAGCGAGCAACAATAATTTTCTCCACCTTGTGTGCCATTGCTTTACTTTCAGGCTTTCTCTCCAACGCGCCAGCCGAGACACATACGTACGCGGCAGATGAATTTAGGGTGAACCAGTTAAGTCAAGGATTGCTTGGAGCGCTCATCCGCGTCGGTACCTTGCTGGCTATCGGGTTTGCCATACTTGCCGACCGCCATGGACGACGGCGAGTCCTCGCGTGGGCGATGGTTTTTGGAATTGCATTCTCATGCGCTGCTGCTCTCGCCCCCTCCATTGAAATCTTCGCTGTTTGTCTCGTGGTAGTGAGGACCTCCAATGCAACGCTCGGCGCAATAATCGTCGTTTTCGCTCTGGAAGAACTACCGGCAGGTAGTCGCGCTTGGGGTCTTTCCGTGCTGGGTCTTTCGGCGGCTTTGGGAGCTGGTTTTGTTGTGTGGGCCCAACCCGTAGCCGATGTCGCTGAGTGGTCCTGGCGCCTCATTTTCTTGATCCCAGTGTTGATGATCCCACTGATCGTTGGCACCGTTCGTCGACTTCCCGAAAGTCGACGATTCATTAATCATGTAACCGGCCTTAAGTTAGGTAACTACTGGAGACCTTTAGCGTTACTGGGGGGAACGTATTTCCTCCTCGGCCTGTTTCTTTCACCCATTGATTGGTTCAGAAACGAATATTTGCGTGACGAGCACAGCTTCAGTGCTCTACAGGTCAGTCTTTTCGTGGTGACAACCGCCACTCCAGGAGGCATCGGTCTTTACATAGCAGGTCGGGTGGCCGATTTGCGGGGTAGAAGAATCGTCGTTGGGGTGGCGACAGTACTCGGGCTTGGCTTTACAACTATCTTCTTCAACTCTTCTGGAGCTCTGCTCTGGCCTCTTGCTTTGGCCGCTATCACCCTGGCCAGTGGTCTATTACCGGCAATAGGTGTATATCGAGCCGAAATGTTCCCCACTGCAGTGAGAGCTCGGGCCGCGACGATCGTGGGAGCAATCGGAGTCGTGGGCGGGTCGATCGGGATCGTGGCCGCAGGCTGGATGCGATTGCGGTGGGGTTCTTTTGGTCCCGCTATGACTGTTCTTTGGGTAGGCCCGCTCATCGCCGCATTGATCGTTTGGAAACGATTTTATGAGGGCACGAGGCAAGAATTAGAGACACTGAATCCGGAGGATATTGAACCCCTGGGTTGCTGAACTAAGACGCTCTACTTTGACGACGCGACCCAGTCGTTTACGACTTGAATGATTGTTGTGACATGGGCGCGACTTGTTGGGTCATGTCGTCCACCGCCCAGGAATTTGCTGGTCACTTTCCCTTTTATCTGCGTCAGGTGTCGGTCAAACTCTTCCGGAGAGCCGAACGGATCATTGTCTCCGGACACAAATAGGCATGGCACTTTGATGTCATCGAAATGTTCAACACGCAACTTGTCTGGCTTGTCGGGCGGGTGAAGCGGATAACTCAACAGAAGTAATCCAGCGGCCGGCATTCCTTCGGCTACCGCCATTGAACAAACCCGACCTCCCATCGAACGGCCCCCGTACACCAGGCGATCTGGTCGACACCCCAATTCGTCTGCGATCGCCTGTTGCTCCTCGATAAGTTCGGCAACCAATTTCGGAGCTCTGGGAGGTACACGCTTTCCGTCGCGGCGATACAAGAATTCGCGTCTGATAACCGGGAGCGGCGATAGTGAGTCTTCTAACGCCGCTAGGGTCGCATGCTCCTTCGAGCCACCAGCGCCCGGGAACAAAACCATTCCTTCAATCATCGGCATGCAGACTCCTTATGTGGGCAGAATAGATGTCAATCCTGATGAGAAGGGACATGTGGATGACAACTACTCAGTTCGCAAATGGGGCCGTACTCACATCTGTTATCGAAGGAGTAGGTGTGCTGACCTTGAATCGTCCTGAGGCTCGAAATGCTCTGAGCAGCGAAGTTCTTGAAGCGCTACCACAGGCCCTGCGTTTCTTGGACAACGATCCTGATGTAGATGTTTTGGTGCTCACCGGAGCTGATCCAGCATTTTGTGCTGGGCTGGATCTCAAAGAATTAGGTGGGTCCGGGGGGAATATAGACCCAGATGCATCTTTGGAAGCCAGCGGGCCTTTCCCGAGCCGCTCAAAACCATTGATCGGCGCCGTCAACGGAGTGGCCGTAACTGGTGGACTAGAACTGGCGCTTGCTTGCGATTTTCTTATTGCGTCGGATCGTGCAGCTTTCGCAGATACCCACGCCCGGGTGGGTGTGATGCCTGGGTGGGGACTTAGCGTGCTTCTTCCTCAAGCAATCGGTGTTCGACGGGCTCGAGAAATGAGTTTGACTGGCAATTACGTAGATGCCGCTACCGCTGCTGAATGGGGTCTGGTTAATCGAGTCGTTAAACATGACAGTCTCCTTGAAACGGTTCACTCACTAGCGTCCGACATTCGTTCAAACGACCAAGATGGTGTCCGGCAGATGGTAAGAACGTATGAACGCACCGCTAGTACCACCATTGCTGACGGCTGGGAGATAGAAGCTTCAATGGGACGGGACTGGCTCAAGAAGACCGACTTCCAACCTGAGAAGGTGGCTCAGCGAGTCGCTGATATACAAAGTCGAGGGCGAGCTCAAAACAGTTCCTGATCAGGCACTGCGGGCCTCAATCATTCGGACAATCTGTCCCGCTATTTCTAGACTTGCTGTGGCTGCCGGACTGGGCGCATTAAGGACATGCAGGCTGTTGCTGGCCTGAGTAATGGCGAAGTCATCCAGCAATTCTCCTTCTGCGTCCATTGCTTGGGCGCGCACCCCGGCCGGGCTAGTTTCTAGGTCTTCAACAACGATTTCCGGCACCAATCGCTGCAAGGCACGAACAAAGGCGGTCTTACTCACCGATCGCCATATCTCTCCAGCTCCCGTGCGCCAATATTTACGGGCCAATTTCCATAACCCTTGATTACCGAGGTGTTCGCGGATTTGCCGAGGTTCGATATCTCGCCATCTATATCCCTCGCGAGCCATCGCGAGCACAGCATTCGGACCGGCATGTACCGAACCGTCGATCATTCGAGTCAGATGTACCCCTAAGAAGGGGAAACTCGGATCCGGCACTGGGTAAATCAATCCTCGGACCAAATCACGACGATGTGGCACCAACTCAAAGTACTCACCCCGAAACGGCACTATTCGATTTCCCTCTGATGCGCCAACCATTTCTGCGACCTGATCACATCGAAGACCGGCGCAGTTAACGACTAGTCCCGCGACCATCTCTCCTTTCGAGGTTGATACGCGGGCGCCTTCATGGGATTCTTCCATCGACAAGACTTGGGTCTGGTAGCTGATTACACCACCTTGATCTTCTATTTCGGCTGCTAACACTTCGCACACTGCCGCATAAGACACAATGCCTGTAGATGGAACATGGAGTGCTTCAATGCCAGCACAGTGAGGTTCAATTTCGTTCAGACGTGAGGCGTCGATCAGTTCGGCGTTAAGCCCATTAAGGTCTGCCCGCTCTCGCAGGGCTCGGAGGCGGTCTATTTCATCGCTCCTGGTAGCAACGATGACTTTCCCGCAGATCTCGTGATCTATCCCGCGTTCCTCACAAAATTTAACCATGGAGCTTCGGCCAGCTACTGCGAGTTCAGCCTTCATGGAACCAGGTGCATAGTAAATACCGGAATGGAGGACCCCAGAATTTCGGCCAGTTTGGTGCCACGCTAAGTCCGACTCCCTCTCTAGTACCAGCACTGAAGATCTAGGGTGCTCAGCTAGATATTGGCGGGCAGTTGCGAGACCGATGATGCCAGCTCCAACAACTACGAGATCAACATGTTTAGGCGTCAAGGGATTATGCACTCCTCTGATTCAGAAGGATATTGCGTGCCGCTGTGAGCGCTTCGATCCGCCGTCCCGCGTCCTCAACAACTCCACCGTGGTCAGGATGAGCGGTACGCAGTAGACGACGGAACGTGCGCCGAACTTGTCGCGAGTCTGGTAACTCGTCGATAGACCGCCCAGAGAATCCGAGGACGTCGAGTGCCCACGTAACTGAGTCGGTGCCTAGGCCGTTACCCCAATGGTCTGAAGGAGACTTCCCTGACACAAAACGAAGTAAATCGTCATGGTCGTGACCTTGCCATCGTCGAGCCGACCGCACAAGTGTCAACAGGCTTCTGCGCATTTGTCTTGGTTGTTGGCGGATTCGATACAGGGCCGCCAAAACATGTGGCTCCGGGCGGTCACTGGGAGCCAACTCAAGCGAAATTCGACCGTCTGGGGCGCCGACAAGGCGATGGGTCGAACGAGTGAGCCCTATGCGGTCCTCTTGTAGACGATGACGGAGGCGTGGCTGTGGGATTCGGGCACCGATTTCAATGAGGTTTAGGAGATCGGTCAGATCACTATTTTCATCATCCCCAAATTCTTGGGCATGAGCACCAACCACTGCTGCCAGCAATAATCCACCGGTTCCGGGGGCAGGGTCAAACTTCAACTGATCTTCACCCAAGGCCACGCGACGCGTAGGAACCGCTGGCCGTGAATGCCAGACGTTGAGCTCTGCCAGAATCACCTCATGGACGCTACTCGCGGAACTCGGCAGTGACTCATACTTATAGCCTTCGAGGGGCTAGGGTCAGTCTCTATGGCTGAGTCACTTTCTGAGCTTCCTGATCGAAATCTGGCCCTTGAGTTGGTGCGTACCACTGAAGCAGCTGCTTTAGCAGCGGCTAGGTGGATGGGCAGAGGTGACAAAGACGGTGCTGATGGTGCGGCGGTTGACGCTATGCGCATCATCCTCGGCTCAGTACCCATGGACGGCTTTGTGGTGATCGGGGAAGGTGAGAAAGATGAAGCACCCATGCTCTACAACGGAGAAGCAATTGGAGATGGGACCGGAGCTAAAACCGATATCGCAGTTGACCCCATTGATGGGACAACGTTGACTTCACTGGGTCGAGGCAACGCTATTTCCGTGATCGCCGTTGCACCCAGGGGAACAATGTTTGACCCCGGGCCGTGCGTCTATATGGAGAAAATTGCCGTCGGCCCACAGTCCAAAGGCTTAATTTCCATCGATAAAAGTCCAACCGAAAATTTGGATGCGATCGCTAAGGCCACCGGGCGCGGGGTTCGTGACCTGACCGCCGTAATACTCGACCGCGACAGGCATGCAGAGTTGATCAACGAAGTTCGTGACAGTGGTGCTCGTATTCGCCTAATTCCCGATGGCGATGTAGCCGGTGCTATAGCTACCGCTACAAGCGACGGTGCCGATGTTCTCTTTGGAATAGGGGGAACGCCCGAAGGTGTGATTTCTGCGGCAGCGCTTAAGTGTCTAGGCGGCGAAATGCAAGGAAAGCTATGGCCTCGAAATGGAAGTGAACGACAAGCCGCGATAGACGCTGGATATGATCTTGATCAAGTTCTACATACCGATGATCTAGTCAGGTCTGATGACGTTTTCTTTGCTGCTACTGGCATTACGGATGGAGAGCTACTTAGAGGCGTCAGGTTCACAGCAGAGGGCGCTATTTCCGATTCTCTGGTAATGCGTTCCAAAAGCGGCACGGTTCGTCGGATCGAAGCCACCCACAACATAGAGAAATTGAGCGAATTTTCATCGGTGGACTTCACCTGACAACATCACCATCATTTAGCGAAACGCGCCATTCTCGTCTTCACCTCTATGCTCACTCGTATGTCAACAACCAATGACTTAGAGGAAGGGACAGCTCAGCAGCTGGACTTCGACAAAATCGGTTCAATCGGCCGAAACGGACATCAGGTAGTTCCTGTAGTTCTCCAAGAAGCTGACTCCGGCGAAGTGTTATTCGTTGGCTACGCAAACGAAACAGCATTACGAATGACTCTCGAACTTGAAAGCGCCGTGCTTTATTCAACTTCCAGAGAAGAAATCTGGCACAAAGGCGCCACTTCGGGTGACACATTGTCGTTGGTGGATGTGCGAGTCAATTGTGAGCAAAATTCACTCTTGTACCGAGTTCGACGAGAAGGACAAGGCGCCTGTCACACTCGCGATCAGGACGGCTCCACAAGATCCGGCTGTTACTACCGTGTCGTGGCCAACGAAAACGAACTGTTTTTCGCGGAGTAGCTAATAAGTAACAACGTGACGTTGCTCATAGAAGACTCCGAGACTCAGCCGGCTTCTGAGACCTGGATTCGAGTCTCGGCCCATTTCTTAGTAGCCGCAGCGTCAGCGTCATCAGGGTCCGCGGCAAGGGCCTGCTCAGCGGATTGGAGGTCTGATTGAGCATCTGCCACATCGATGTCCTGCGCTGCTAGGGCACCGTCACTAAGAATCGTCACAGCGTTGCCACTCACCTCGACAAATCCGCCATTGATAGCCAACGACACCACACCGTCGTCCGCCCAAAGTTGCGTTTGACCTATATCAAGCGCCCCAATAAACGGCGCATGGTTGTCCAGAAAGGCGATGTCCCCGTCAACGGTACGGGTCACTACCTGGGAACATTCCCCTGAGAAAAGCACCGCTTCGGGTGAGACAAGTTCAACTTGCATATATCAGCCTCGCTTACCAATCAAGACTGTTCTAGTTCGCGGGCTTTAGCCATCGCTGATTCTGCGTTGCCGACATTTAGGAAGGCTTGTTCAGGGAGGTGATCGAGATCACCGTTGCACAGCATTTCGAACGATTCAATGGTTTCCTCAATCGGCACGAAAATTCCTGGCATGCCTGTAAACACTTCGGCAACGAAGAATGGCTGAGACAGGAACCGCTGAATCTTTCGAGCTCGATCAACCGTGACCCTGTCCTCTTCAGATAGTTCATCGAGACCAAGAATGGCGATGATGTCTTGAAGTTCTTTGTAACGCTGCAAGATCTCTTGGACTCGACGAGCCACCGCATAGTGCCTGTCTCCTACGACCTCAGGAGTGAGAATCGTTGACGTAGACGCCAACGGATCCACAGCCGGATAAATACCCAACGATGCAATTTGACGACTTAGTTCAGTCGTCGCATCCAAGTGCGTGAACGTAGTGAACGGCGCAGGGTCGGTGTAGTCGTCAGCTGGGACATAAACAGCCTGAAGCGAAGTAATCGAGTGGCCTGATGTAGACGTAATTCTTTCCTGTAATTCCCCCATCTCATCGGCGAGGTTGGGCTGATAACCCACAGCTGAAGGCATACGGCCCAGCAGTGTCGATACTTCTGATCCCGCTTGAACAAAACGGAAGATGTTATCCACGAAAAGGAGCACTTCTTGACCCTGAACATCTCGGAAATACTCAGCCATTGTCAATGCCGAAAGCGCTACACGCAGTCGCACTCCAGGAGGCTCATCCATTTGTCCAAAGACCAAGGCGGTCTTTTCGAGCACCCCGGACTCTTCCATTTCGAGATAGAGGTCGGTTCCTTCACGGGTGCGTTCACCTACACCAGCAAAAACCGATACGCCACCGTGCTGCGAGGCAACCCGGTTGATCATCTCAGTAATGAGAACTGTTTTGCCTACACCAGCTCCCCCGAATAATCCGATTTTCCCACCTTCCAAATATGGTTCTAAAAGGTCAATGACCTTAATACCCGATTCGAAAAGTTTTGCTTTGGGTTCCAAGGTGTCGAAGTCGGGCGCATCTCGATGGATTTCCCACCGGTCGGGCACTTCCCCGATGTCGTCGGTGTCAAGAGGTTCTCCCAACACGTTAAAGATGTGGCCCAGCACGTTGTCGCCAACTGGTACTGCAATTCCTCTGCCTGTGTTTCGTACTACAGCACCGCGCGTCAACCCGTCGGTGGCCTTCATGCAAACAACGCGTACTTTGCCGTCTCCGATCTGTTGCGCAACTTCGCCACCAATGGTCACCCTTTCGCCTTCTAACTCGGCCTCCATCTCAACGAACGTGTTGATTTCTGGCAGCGAACCGCGCGGAAATTCGACGTCTACTACTGGTCCAGCAATAGCGAGAACCTTTCCGTCTTTGGTTTCGGTGTTGTCTTCGGTCATGGTCATATTTAATGCTCCTGAAGTTTCAGGCGTCGTTTCGGTCAGATGCGAGGGCCGCGAACGAACCCTCAAGTGATTGGGTGATGAGATCCTCAAGGCCATCATCATCGTCTTGGCCCATTGCTTCGGCACCACTGACGATTTCCATAATCTCAGTTGTTATCGAATCTTGACGGGCCCGGTTCATGATTCGAGTGAGGTTAATTTTTAGATCTTCAGCATTGTCGGTGGCGGCTTTCATCGCTCGTTGCCGCGCAGCGTGTTCTGATGCCGAAGATTCCAGCAGCGCCGCATAAAGCCTCGCTTCGGCATACCGCGGAAGGAGTCGTCCTAAGATCTCAGCTGGTTCCGGTTCGAATTCGTAGCCCCCACCGTCGGTGTCTTCGGCGACGTCAGCACCAATTTCTGTTGGCTCTAGCGGCATAAATTGTTCAACTGCTACTTCCTGGCTGCCCATCGATATGAAGCGCGTGTAGGCCAACTGAACCTGCTGGACTTCACCGTTCTCAAACAACTCCGCAACCGTTTCAGCCATCGTTTTGGCGTCGCTGTAGTTGGGTTGGTCAGAGAAGCCCTCGTAGGCAGCATGAACTTCGTAGCCGCGGAAAGAGAAATAGCCTGCGGCTTTCTTGCCTGACAGGACTAACGCGTAGTCACGTCCCTGGGACTTATCCACGGCGATGGCTCGCTCGACAGCTCTGAGGACGTTGTTGTTGTATCCACCACAACGGCCGCGGTCGGCGGCAATCACTACATAAGCGACTCGGCTCACTTCTTCAGGTGAGGTGAGAAGGGGATGGTCGACGCCAGCACCACCGCCTGCCAGGTTGGTGATGACATCCGTGACTTTCTCTGAATACGGCTTGGCCGCCTGAACTCGTCCTTGAGCCTTAACAATTCGTGAGGCTGCGATTAGCTCCATGGCGCGCGTGATCTTCTTGGTTGCGTCAATCGAACTAATTCGACGCCTAAGAATGCGCTCCTGACCGCCTGCCATTGTCTGTCAGTCCTCTGAATCGCTGTCGCCGTCTTCAACGGTTACTTGGAAGGTCGCTTTAAATGATTCCACCGCTGCCTTTACTTGGTCCTCGGGCAACACGCCAGATGTCCTGATTTCATCCAGAAGTCCGGCATTGCGGGTCCTCATGTTCTCAATAAGCTCAGCTTCGAAACGCTGAATATCTTCGACCGGCAGATCGTCAAGGTGGCCATTGGTTCCCGTGTAAATAGACACCACTTGTTCTTCCACTGGCATTGGACTATTGAGGCCCTGCTTAAGAAGCTCCACAAGTCGATATCCACGGCCCAACTGCGCTGCGGAGGCCGCGTCTAATTCGGAGCCAAAGGTGGCAAAAGCTTCAAGGTCGCGGAATTGAGCTAAGTCAATCTTCAGGGTCCCGGCAACGCTCTTCATGGCCTTGGTCTGTGCATCGCCTCCGACTCGTGACACTGACACTCCAACGTCTACGGCTGGACGGACACCTGATTTGAAAAGGTCATCTTGAAGATATATCTGGCCATCGGTAATCGAAATGACATTGGTTGGGATGTACGCCGAGACATCGCCCGCTTTGGTTTCAATCACCGGCAGGGCAGTCAAAGAACCAGCTCCCTGTTCATCGGACAATTTCGCAGCGCGTTCCAACAAACGACTGTGCAGATAGAAGACGTCGCCCGGATAAGCCTCGCGGCCCGGTGGGCGCCGAAGCAACAATGACAACTGTCTATAGGCCTCAGCTTGTTTGGAGAGGTCGTCATAGACGATTAGAGCGTGCTCACCATTTTCCATCCAGTGTTGACCCATCGCACACCCTGCGTAGGGGGCTAGGTATTTGAAGGGAGCGGCGTCAGCAGCAGGCGCACACACCACGACGGTGTAATCCATGGCACCCCGTTCTTCCAAAGTGCTAACAACCTGAGCGACCGTTGATCCTTTTTGTCCGACAGCGACATATATACATTTAACGCCCAGTCCTGCTTGATTCAGGATCGTGTCAATAGCGACCGAAGTCTTTCCCGTTTTCCGGTCGCCAATGATGAGTTCTCGCTGACCACGACCCACAGGAGTCATCGCGTCAATCGCCTTGATGCCAGTCTGCAATGGTTCATGCACTGGTTGTCGGCCCATGATGCCCGGTGCCTGGATTTCCATGCGGCGCGGCTCGGATCCCACGAGCGGGCCTTTACCATCAATCGGTTCACCGAGGGCGTTAACCACCCTTCCCAGCACTCCATCACCAACTGGCACTGAGAGGATTCTGCCTGTGGATTTAACGTTTTGGCCTTCTTCAATGTTCTCGACGTTTCCAAGGACTACCGCGCCAATTGAGTCCTCATCGAGGTTCAGAGCAAGCCCAACGTCCCCGCTCTCAAACTCCAAGATCTCGTTAACAGAGGCATTCGGTAGACCAGATACTCTGGCAATGCCGTCTCCCACTTCCAAGATGCGACCTACGGTTCCGGACTCTACCGATGGGTCAAAACCTTCCAGGTTCTTTTGGATAGCTGCAGTTATCTCTGCGGCATCGAAGCTCAGGTCAGTCACGACAAACGCTCCTTCATTTTCTCTAGACGGGTACGTACAGATCCATCGAAGACGGTGTCGCCCACCTGGGCGACTACTCCTCCCAGGATGTCGGGATCGACAACCACAACGATGTCGATATTCATTCCAGTTGCATTAGAAAGCGCGGATCGCAGACGATCACGTTGATCATCATTGAGTGACACAGCTGATCGAACTTCAGCTACTGCTTGACCTCTTGTCTCTGCTGCTTGGCGAACTAGTTCATCAGAAATTGGGCCTATGTGATTTCCTCGACCCGCACCAACAAGCATGCTGACAAGGTTGAGGGTCACGGGCGATGCATTAGATCCGAGTAGATCTTCCAATACTCCGATTCGGCGCGACGCAGGTATCGACCTGTCACTGAGAGTCGACCGGAGTTCGTCCGATGATTCGACAGTTCGACCTAGTTGATATAGCTCATCCGCGACGCGGTTGAGTTCACCTTCGGCGTCAGCCAATTTCGCTAGGCCGGCGGCGTACTCTTCCACTTTCTCGGTCATCGCTTTCCTCGTTCTATTCGTAACGGGTTACCGTGGCTGAGTGCCAAGGTCCCAGGAAACTCTTCAGGAAATTCTGGAGAGTTTTTTTCATATCAGTGTCAGTTGCCAACTGACTCGATGTAATCATCAACCAGTCGCGCATATGCAGCCTCGTCCAAACTGGACCGGACTACCTGCTCGGCGGCTCCGACCGCAAGAGATGTGACCTGACTTCGAACGTCTGCAAGTGCTCTCGCCTTGGCAGCTTCGATATCAGCATCGGCTTGCGCTCGTTTTTCCTCGATCTCCGGCTCAATGGCGGCAATACGATCTTGTCGCACTTGCTCGGCCTCAGACCGAGCAGCTTCAAGAATTCGTCCTGCCTCAGCTTGCGCCTCTGAGAGCTTTGCGTCATATTCAGCACGCAAACCCTCGGCTTCGCTTCGAGCAGTGTCAGCTGCATCAAGATCACCTTGAATCTTTTCAGATCGGGCTTCCATCACCTTTTGAATCGCAGGGTACGCGAACTTGGCCATCACAATGAAAAGAATCGCGAAGGCAGCGCCTCCCCAAATAATTTCATTCCAAACGGGAAGTATCGGGTTCGAAGCCTTCCCTCCGGCGTCAGCCGCCGCTAGGAGTCCAATTGAATTCATTGTCTCTCCCTAGGCGAAATTCAGAAGGATGAATACCACGAAACCGATGAGGGCAAGAGCCTCGGTAAACGCGATGCCGAGGAACATGGTTGTGCGGACCATACCTGCGGATTCGGGCTGTCGGGCCATGGCGGTAATCGCATTGCCAACTACCAGACCGATGCCTACGCCTGGACCAATGGCCGCAAGGCCATAACCCAGACCGGCACCAACGGCCTTAAGACCATCGACGGCGGTGTCAGCTTGTGCGAGTAAGTCAATCACTCGTCTCTCCTGTGTCTTGTTTGTTTAGTGCTCGGGATGTAGTGCGCCACCGATGTACACGGCAGTCAGAATTGTGAAAATGAAGGCCTGCAAGAAGGCCACGAGAATCTCGAAACCTGTGAGGCCAATTAACACAACAAATGGGGCCCAAATGATCGAAACCAAAATGTTCTTAGCCCACAAATTTTCGCATAGTACTGCGAAGGTAACTAACAAAAGGTGGCCCGCGAGCATGTTGGCGAAGAGCCTGACTGCTAGCGAAAAGGGACGCACCAAGAATGTTGAAACG
This sequence comes from Actinomycetota bacterium, assembly GCA_036163555.1. Taxonomy (GTDB): domain Bacteria; phylum Actinomycetota; class Acidimicrobiia; order Acidimicrobiales; family Poriferisodalaceae; genus MedAcidi-G3. The sequence goes on along the minus strand of JAYZKK010000069.1, from coordinate 3,073 downwards.
AATTCGATAACTGCAACCAGAGGAAGCAAAGCACCCGGGACCCCGGGTGGAATAACGGTGTTCTTGAAGTAGCTGAAGAACCCTTGACTCTTAATACCCACCGCGTTGAAGACGACCCAGACAAGAATCGCTAGGAAAGCGGGTGCCGCCATTCGCGAGTTGGCGGGGAATTGAATGAAAGGGATCACTTCGGTGATGTTGGCGAAGAAGATGAAGAAGAAGAGCGAGAGAAGGAAGGGCATGAACTTCATGCCATCGGGGCCCATGGTTTGCATCACGACGTTTTCGCGCACAAAGTCAACGGAAGATTCTGCAACGGTTTGAACTCCACGGGGAACCAAAGCGCTCTTACGAATAGCCAGCGTAAATATCACTACTGGGGCGACCATCGCGAAGAGATAAATGAGGCCTACTTTGTTCAGTTCGAGATAAGTGTTGCCTTCAAAAAGGAATCCAGGCCACTCGAGAAGGCTCTCGATTGCCGGGAAGTGCAGTCCACCGGAACTGCCACCATCACCAGCGGCAAGCAGTTGATTCACTTGATCTCCTTGCATTTCTTCGGCGTCATGTTGCTAGGTCCTAGACCTGGGTAAGCGAGTGAGAGAGAAACATAGCGCGTCTCCCACACCAGCAGCCCGAGATGGGAAACGATAATCGTTACACCGAGGGGAACGGGTGCAAAAAAGCTGATTTTACTCACGGCAAATACGGCAACCGTGAGGGCTCCTAGTCGGACTAAAAATCCGAATAAGGCCGCGAACATCAAAGCAGCCGGGGAAATACGAGCGGCCCATGTCAACAACAGTGCTGCCGCCACGAAGTTCGCGAAGATTAACGCAACGCCATACGCGGCGGACAGGGCTCCATCCCAACCCCACACCAAGAACGAGACCAACAACCAAAGAGGAACTACTTTGGACCCCCGCAGAAGCATGTCAGCGACTATGCCCTTCTCGGGCTCGTCATGTTGTTGCGAGTCAACGGGGCGCCCATGCCGTCGGTCCATGATTTCGTTCACCTTTCGCCACGCTCCTCAAGGGTCACGCCGGTAGGCAACCGATCGTCTACCTCTTCAACTCGGTCAAGGCCACGTTGGTTGTTCGGACGAGCGGCCGTCATTTCCTCTTCGAAGCCGGACATCCTGCCGGCATACCGGTACCACTCTGCAGCTATCTTCACTAAGAATGCCACTGCGCCAAAGGATGCTGCCATCCATGGGCTTGTTCCTAGCCATCTATCGAACAACCAACCCAGCCCTGCGAAAATCGCTGGAGTGACGACTATTTCAACCGAGCGCGAAAAGGCATCATCAGTGCCGAAGAATATTTTGTTCTTATAGAGCGCAGATGCTCGCATGCGACGGGCAGTCTCCGGACTGGTAGAGAATTATGGGATGCTTCGGGAAGCGGCCACACCCTAATGGGGGTATTTCCCCGGTTGCACGCGACTCTTCGGTCAATCAATTGCCACCGACTAATTTTCGCTACACACTCCGAATTTCTGGTTCTCTTTCTTCTCCCAGTCGAGTTCTCGGTCGAAGCAAAAAGAACAGCAAAATAGCGACACCAGCCAAGGCGAAGGGAAGCACGGCGTCACCACTACCAGTCAATGTCGGCACCAATGCGACACCTGAAAGCAGAGCTGTCCATGCCCACAAGAGCACAACGGTCCGCCTATGCCCATGTCCCATTCTCAACAAGCGATGGTGCAGATGGTCCTTGTCGGCAGTCGCTATCCCTTCTCTCCGGTAGGCCCGCCTTCCTACCGCTAGGGCAACATCAACCAAAGGAACACCCAGGATCAAGAAAGGAATCGCTATCGGCGCAAAAAAGAAATAGACCTGCCCACTGAACTGGTCGACGACTCTGCCACCTACGGTCATGGTTGCAGATGCCATCAGGAGACCGAGTAAAAGCGCACCCCCATCACCCATGAAGATTCGTGCGGGGTGAAAATTGTGAGGCAAAAAGCCTAGACATACCCCTAGCGTCACCAGCGCTAATAACGGCCCCAAATTGGCGTCACTGATGAGCCCAGCATTCTGCAATTCTCCGCTATACAAATAAAAGGCACCCGCAGCGATGGCGACGGTACCGGCAGCTAGTCCATCTAGACCGTCGATTAGGTTGACTGAATTGGCCACAACTACAACTAACAAAACAGTTATCAAAGTGGCCCAATCCGCTGATAGGACAACGAGCTGCCCAAAAGGCACTCTGAAATAGAACAGTGTGACGCCCAGTACGGCAAGAAGGCTTCCAGATAGCACCTGCCCAGCCACCTTTGCTGGGGCTGAAAGCTCTCGCAGATCGTCAACTGCTCCGATGGCAAACATAACGGTGGCTGCAACAACTACTGCTAACGCTTCCGACGAGCCCGCGAAAACCTGGGTGAAGCCTGGCAGGCGGCTAGCCAACGTTAGGGCAGCCAAGAACCCCACAAACATCGCTGCTCCACCACCGGTAATAGTTGGACGTTGATGAACACGTCGATCATCAGGATCGACAACCGCCCCTAATTTGGGGGCCACTCTTGTTACGACGAACGTGAAGAGGTATGTGACGACCGCTGCTGCGCCTAATACGACGGCATGTTGGAGTGTCCTACTCACGGGACTTCCCTACTCATCAATTACAACAGGCGCACGTTACGACTCTTGTATCTAACCAACCAGCCTAGTTACGAGTGCCGCAGCTTTGATGGAGGGTGCCTCGAGCTACTGATCGTCGCTGTGATCACTCTGGGTAGGGCGGAAATTGAGCGCACAAATCGGCTACTTCCTCGGCAATAGCCTTGACTGCCTCTGCGTCTTGGCGTTGTCGGAGTATTCGCGCCGTAAAGTCAGCAATATTGGCCATTTCTTCGACACCCATTCCTTGGGTAGTTACGGATGCCACACCCATACGCACTCCACTAGTCACAAATGGCGAACGAGGGTCGTCAGGGATCGTGTTTCGGTTAAGAGTCACTCCACCTAGGTCAAGTACTTCTTGCGCTTCTTTACCTGTCAAGTCTTCATCGAAAGTTCTCAGGTCAACTAGGAGTAGATGATTGTCCGTACCTCCTGAAACCA
>JAYZKK010000068.1:0-12925 GCA_036163555.1 Actinomycetota bacterium | reverse complement strand
ACCTGCATAGAGGCAAACTCAACTTGATATTTATTCTGACTCCCATCATGTGGCAGTCTGCTTTGGTGCATCCGATTGAAAGACTTCGATATGTAGCCCGAGCGGGAGGCTTTGATCAAACCGACCTGGCGCGTGAAGCCGCTGATGCGTTGGCTTCGCTGTGGGGGGAGCCCGCAGAACTGGTCAATGCATGTAGACGAATATTGCACCACCATCCCCTTGCTGGCTCGTTGTGGGTAATGACAACAAGAGTCTTGATCGCTACTGATGCTCAGAAAGCAGCTCTAGATTTTCTTGCTGAACTCAACGCCGATTTGACGCCGGATAATGTCACCGCTTCTCTTCCCGATGACGCAACGATTGCCGTTGTCGGATGGCCTGACCTGGCCTTAGAGAGCATTCACCACCGAAGTGACGTAACTGTTCGAGTTATCGACGCATACGGAGAAGGGGCCGGTCTTGCAAGGTCACTGCTCCAAAAGGGTGTCGAAGTTGAAGAAGTGCCGTTCACCGGACTGGGGCAAGCGTGCCTGAACTCTGATGTTGTTATTGTCGAAGCCGCCGCGGCCGGCCCACGCTCCCTTGTTGCGCCATCGGGTTCTTACGCCGCAGCAGTATGCGGCATGCAGTCCGGCAGTGAGGTTTGGGCTGTTGTTGGTCATGGCCGGGCGTTACCTCAACCGTTTTTTGAAGTGATAGAACAAAAGTTGGCTGAAATAAACACGATGGAATCAGACGACGAAGTGGTTCCTGTTGACGTAATTACGCATGTGGTCGGCCCAACCGGAGTAAGTAAAGCCGAGAACACAGTAAGAGAGGATTGCGTGGTCGCGGCAGAACTCTTACGCCTTGGTTTTTAGAGCTACCAAACAACGGTTGAGTGGAAAAACCTACTGAGCTTCCGCCAAGAGCCGGCGGGCGATGAGTTTGAGGCAAAGCGTTTCATCTGCACCTTCGAAAATTGAAAGTACGCGCGCATCGACGAACAAACGACTAACCGTGTACTCCTCAGCAAACCCGAAACCGCCATGAATCTGGAGAGCTTCTCGTGTCACCCATTCAGCTGCTTTGCAAACATAAGCCTTGACCATTGACGCTTCCAAGCTGCCCTCGCCTTTGGCCATCATCTGGGCAACCGAATAGCTGTACTGGCGGGAGCCTTGAATGATTGCAGCCATCCGACCCAGCTTCGTTTTCGTTAGCTGGTAATCGGCTACAGGGCTTCCGAACACCACTCTGTCAGTCGCATAGGTAAGGGCTTCTTCGTAAGCAGCCTGCATGACCCCAACCGCTCGTGCGGCTGTCTGAAGTCGACCGTTTTCGAATCCGGCCATCTGCATGTAAAAGCCTTTTCCGAGACCTTCATCACCACCAATCAAGTTTTCTGATGGAACGAACCAATTGTCGAAAGCAATTTCGAAACTATGCATTCCCCGGTAACCCAGTGTCGGGATAGCTCGGCCCTCCATAGTCCCACCACCATCTTGAGAAAATTCGAAACTATGACCTTCTGCCTGAGGCTTGGGCACTATGAACAAGCTAAGTCCACGGTGAGTTTTCGAACGGTCTGGGTCCGTTCGAGCTAGAAGCATCAAAACGTTGGCGCGGCCGGCGAACGTGCACCAAGTTTTTACCCCATTAATTACCCAGCCATTGTCGACAGCGGTGGCTGACACTTTGAGGTTCGCTACGTCAGACCCGTAATCCGGTTCCGTCACTGCAACTGCAACCATGGTCTCGCCGGTAGCGATTTTCGGAAACCATTCTTTCTTTTGATCTTCGGTGCCCCCTCGTTCGAGAGCTCGAGTCAGGATCTCGGGTCGAGTAATTAATGAACCACCTGCACCTAAAGAGGCTCTTGAAAGCTCTTCGGTAGCGATAACCATTCCCATGTAATCGCTCTCGCTACCGGTAGCAAACCCGCCGTATTCCTCGGGGACAGAAAGGCCGAAACATCCCAGTTCTGCCAAGCCCTCAATAATATCTTCGGGAATGTCGGTGTCTTGCCGGTGGATGTGCTCGGCACGAGGTGCGATCTTGTCTTCTGCAAAGCGACGAAATGTGTCCGCGACCATTGTGAAGTCGTCATCTAAATGAAGTGGAGCATCGACGGCCGCTAATTCGGCGACGAATTCCGGTGCTCGGAATTGGCGAATGAACTGCCGCGCTGGATCTATCTCTCCTTCGTCGACCCCCCATGCCTCCTCGCGACCAAAGAGCTTAGAATGAAGCTCGGCTAGTGCATCGGCTATGAACGCGCAAGCTATCTTGCCTTCACTTTCTCCCTTGGCTCCGTAATCCAAGAGTGAACGGCTTATCTCGATTGCGGATGCTGAGTGCGCAAGGTCGTATAAGAGGCTTTGGTGTTCATCGACGTCTGGGAGAGACGCTGCGTGAGCGGTCGCTCTGTCGATGACTGAGATACCGATAGCCAAGGCATCTGCTGCGGCTTGTAGATCAGGTGCGGTCATAAGTTTCCACCACTTCATCAAGTTGAGACAATGAGTCAGACTATGAGCAGAATGTTCAAATACACAAGGTTTCTGCGAACCGAAAAGAACTCTAGGGTGAACTATTGCACTCTGACGTCGAGGATTCCCTACGATGGCGGCGTCTTCTATGATCGCCGCCCCTAACGGAGAGACTTGTGAGCACTCACGACCGTCCATTTGGCCGCTACTTCGAAGAATTCGAAATAGGTGATGTGTATAGGCATTGGCCCGGAAAGACCATTACCGAAGCAGATGATCATTTGTTTTGCATGATCACCATGAATCATCATCCGCTCCATACCAACGAGTGGTTTGCCCAGAACGAGACGGTTCATGGTAAGAACGTCGTCGTTGGCAATCTTGTTTATTCGTTAGTGCTTGGGATGAGCGTCCCGGACGTGAGTGGGGCAGCAATAGCAAACCTTGAAGTAGAAAGCCTGACCCATCAACGGCCAACGTTTCATGGTGACACTATTTATGCCGTTACCAAAGTGTTAGATAGGGCTGAATCTAAGAGCCGGCCTGATAGAGGCATTGTGACCGTCGAGACCCGAGCAATTAACCAGCGCGAAGAAGAGGTTTGTTACTTTCGCCGCAAGGTGATGATCTGGAAACGAGATGCTGCTCCAGCACGAAACTTCCCTTATGGCGAAGACATCTGGCAGAACTGAGGAAGGCGTCGTTGCCGATAAGGAAGCGCTAAATCAAGCGTTACTTCTTTGGGTGTCGACGTCGTTGCGGGATTTACCTTGGCGCTCAACGAGAGACCCTTGGGCGGTCTTGGTATCCGAGGTAATGCTGCAGCAAACTCAGGTCAATCGAGTAGAACCCAAATACCTGGAATTTATGGGGCGGTGGAGAACTCCCCAAGCCCTAGTCAGGTCCAGGTTCTCGGACTTACTCAAGTTCTGGCAGGGACTTGGTTATCCCCGAAGAGCACGAAACTTGTATGACGCTGCTACTCAGATCGTCAAACTTCATGATGGCAATGTCCCAAGGACGTTGGAAGAATTGTTGCTCCTTCCGGGTGTAGGGCCGTATACGGCTAGAGCGGTGATGGTTTTCGCTTTCGAGGAGCGAGTAGGAGTGTTGGATACGAATGTCGGACGGATACTGGCCCGTTGGAGTGGACATCCGTTGCAAGTAAAGGAAGCTCAGCAGATAGCTGATGAGCTTGTAGACCCTGAGAGGCCCTGGCTTTGGAACCAAGGCTTATTCGACCTGGCTGCCTTGCGATGCATGAAACAGAACCCGCAATGTGTTGGGTGTCCCGTCAAAGAGTGGTGTTCGTGGCACGGTGTTGGTGGTGACCCTTCTTTGGGCAGTGCTGGTGTTACGACAAAACAGTCGCGGTTTCAAGACAGCGATCGACAGGCGCGGGGATGCCTTCTAAAGGCGTTGACTATCGGGCCAGTGCCTATCTCAGAGGCTGCTGCGGCCATGGGATTGGTTGATGATCGGGCGAGAGCTTCTCGCCTGATCGCTGATCTTCAAAGTGAAAGGCTCCTCACCGTTCAAGGTGAGGTCCTATTGCTTGGTGATTTGCTCCAGTAGTTCGTCAATTGCCTTGTCGGCGATAGTCACCATTTCATCGTCGGTGCGGTCTTGGATCGGATGTTCAACCCAAACAGCCGCGGCATCGAATCCCAATGCCTTTCCCTGAACCTCGGCACCGTCGATGAATTGAGTGGTGGCGACGAAAACACCCGGAAGGCCTCGTCTTTCCAGGTCAGTTATGTCATGCACACTGCATGACGTGCAGCTGCCTCAATCAGCGAGGGCTTCTATTACGACGTCACATTTGGTCGCGATCTCATGACGTAAGTCAACTGGCGCCGGTTTAGTAAAGGTGGGTTTGCGGAAACGCTCAACCCGTAATCCTCGTTCGACAAGTCGCTCCTCGATTCGATCAAGGAAACGGTCACCTCTGGGTTTGCTGATGTCGAGCAGCCCGACCGTAAGCCCGTCAAGACTTTCTGGGCGGGTCACACGAGGAATATCTGCGGGCGTCGCCTCATTTGTTGGATCTAGCACCTTGGTCATGGATTCTCCCTTGCTATGGAGTGATTGCGACGCAAACCGGGTCGGACCCCATCTCGCCGTTCACCCACCCCCCAATGATCGCCGAAAATAGGCCAGCCGCGCCACCACAGTGGACAATATGTAGGCCATTTGGTCGAAATTTCGGTAGATCTAATTCTTCCATGGCTTCCGGAATGCCTTCTGGGATATCACCAGCGCCTCGAATCAACTCTTTTCCTGGTCGCACCGTCAACTCATTTATGCGATCTGCTAATTGCTCTCGAGACCATCCAGCCTCTCTGAACACTCTCGAATGGTCGGGAGCTACGGCGAGAATTGCGTCAAATCCTAAAATAAGTTTTGGATGTTGAATCGAGATCAGATTTGCGGCGTAGGTGCGGGCGAGTGAATCTGGATCACGCGACAACTGATCAACCAGATTTCTAGGTGCTTCACCGGGGAAAGCAAGGACCGTGTTCGTGCCAGCAGGAAAGCCATACATAGTTGAGATTGGTGACCAGGGGGAGTCTTCTTCCCTTTCGGCAAAGCAAAATCCGACCTTTGCCGGAGATCCGAATGCCGCTCGATCGACCTCGCCTGGTCGTCCTCCACCGACGTTACGGATGACAAGTTGAACCGCGCGGCCAATAGTGCTGTTAGCACGGTTCCCTTGGCCTAATGCGTTGTTCCCAGAATTCATCCCTATTTGTTGGGCGATGGGTCCATTTACGATGAGTACCGGGGCGTGCGGCATTGTGGTGGCTAGTAGACCATGCATGTTGAAAGTGTCTGTGCAGACGGCCTCCACTCCTGCCAGCACTACAGGTAGATACTCAGGCCGACATCCGGCCATCACTGCGTTAATAGCGACCTTTTCAACAGTGCAGGGCGCTAAATCAGGGGGGATAGACGCGACTATTTCTTCTGGTGAACGGGTAGTCCCTTCCAGCATCGCTATTACCCGAGCTTCAGTTGGGGGAACCACCGGAAGCCCGTCTGTCCAACCGCGGTCGAAGAGGGCTTCGTGACTGTCCTCAAGAGATGCAAATTCGACACGTCGAGCCCTCATTGTGGAACCACCGAACCGAAGTTCTAAATCGGCGCTAACAGATGGATCAACAGAAAGCGAACCACACCCTGGCCTGTGGTCAGGCAACTCAAGTCCTAATTGAGGGGTTCCGGTGATTGACTCCCACTGAGAGCGAGACCACCCAACAGTTCGAGTGATCTCTTTTCCGTTCTCTATCACCAGGAGTGTGGGGACAGTTTCAATATTGTGATGCCAAGAAATGGCTAAGTCACCATCGAATTGTCGATCTTCTATTTCCTTGGGGAAATTGGGATCGTCTTGACTGAACACCGTTAATTCGTTTCCGCTGGCCAGTTGTTCGAGGACGGGGACAATTAGCTCACAAGTCGGACAGTCCTCCTTGACGATCACGACGAGTCCTTCTGGGAGGATAGGTAACTCAGTGGGGCTCATAATGGTGACGATAATCGGTTCTTGGAGGCTGTTCTAAACAGTTGACCACCGTAGGGAGCTACGATTCGCACAGAACGGAATAAGGAGGGGTAGTGGCTGATATCGATTCAGGCGTATTTCGGAATGTTTTGGGGCATTTCCCCACCGGAGTCACCGCAGTCACAGCGGTTAATGACGGTAAGCCGGTGGGCATGGCCATCGGTTCCTTTACATCGGTATCGCTCGAGCCACCGTTGGTTGCTTTCTTACCAGGTAAAGAATCTGGGTCTTGGAAAGAGATTCGCGAATCTGGTTCGTTTTGTGTGAATGTTATGGGTCAAGACCAGATGGAAGTCTGTGGTGTTATGGCCAGTCGTGCCGAAGATAAGTTCGCAGATGTCGAATGGTCTCCGGCTGGATCGGGGTCACCGATCATTTCGGGATCTATTGCTTACATCGACTGCGATATAGAGATGGTCCATGATGGCGGAGACCACGACATCGTCGTTGGACGGGTTCTCGAACTAGAAGTTCTGGACAGTAAGTCACCCCTTGTTTTCTTCCAAGGAAACTACGGAACGTTCAGCTGATCTAGAACAGTGGCACTCGCGGCACGCCTAATTCTGGGAATGGTTTTTCTTTTTTCCGGTGCCCTGAAGTTGCGTGACCCTTCCTGGCTAGCAGCGGCGCGTCAATTTGGTGCGCCCAGGCTCCTAGCTATCACTATCGCCCCAACAGAGATTTTTTTAGGCGCGATGTTGGTTACAGGAACCGCATCGCCGTGGCCGTCTATTGCCTCAGAAATCATTTTGGCCGCCTTCACTGTGGCTATGTTGCGTGTGATGCGTCGACCGGTCGACCAAAGACCTAGTTGTGCTTGTTTTGGTCGTTGGACAGCTCGCCCTGTGGGCAGCAGCTCGGTCGTCAGGAATCTGATACTGCTAGCTCTCGCTGCTATCTCTAGTGGGGGATAACGGTGTAGCCAGAGCCAACATTTCAAGAATTACGGATAAGACGAAGGCTTCCTCACGCCAGGCATCGTAACGACCAGACGGACCACCGTGTCCGGAGTCGATTTCGGTGCGAAGCAATATAGGTCGAGTGCTGGTTGTCTCCGACCGTAGTTTGGCAACCCATTTTGCTGGTTCCCAATATTGAACTCTTGGGTCATTTAGTCCAGCTGTCACCAGCAGCGCGGGGTGATTGGCACTTGTGACGTTCTCGTAGGGCCCGTATGCAGACATCATTTGGAACGTCGCTGGATCATTGGGATTGCCCCATTCTTCGTATTCAGTGACGGTTAGAGGAATAGTCGGGTCGAGCATCGTGTTGACGTTGTCGACGAATGGAACTTCAGCTACCACTCCGGTAAATGCATCAGGACGCTGATTGACCATGACACCCATCAGTAAACCGCCAGCGCTACCACCACGAGCCACGATGTGTTGGGGGTCGGCCCATCCTTCATTCACGAGATGATCCCGACAACTTCCGAAGTCGGTAAACGTGTTCTGCTTATGTTCGAGTCGACCTTGTTCGTACCAATTGCGCCCTAGCTCTCCACCTCCGCGGACGTGAGCGACGGCAAAGGCAACTCCGCGATCTAGCAACGAAAGACGAGCCGAGGAAAAGGAAGCAGGGATGCCGATCTCGTAAGCGCCGTATCCGTAGATGACAGTCGGGGCGGGCCAAGTTACAGCCGAAGGTCGCCATACGAGACTTATGGGGACTTTGGTTCCATCATCGGAAGTAGCCCAGGACCGTTCACTGCGGTACGCAGAAAGGTCGGTGTTCCCCAGAACCGCTTGCTGTTTGAGAAGGAGCTGTTGTCGGGTGTCAATGTCGATCTCATAAGTCGAGGGCGGTGTAACCATCGATGTATAGCCATATCTAAAGGTCCGGGTTGAATATTCGGCGTTTACTCCCGGACCTGCCTCGAAAATTGGCTCGGCCATCTCTATCTCAAATTCAGAATCGTCTTTATGGTCAAGGACACGCATAATCGGAATGCCCTGCCGTCGTTCGGTAACGACCATGAACGTTTCGAAGACGTCTACATCTTCGAGCCTCACGCCTTCTCGGTAAGGGATTAGTTCCTTCCAGTTCGCGTGACCCGCATCATGAACGGGAGCCTCCATCAACCGAAAGTCGACCGCATTGTCGTTGGTGAGAATGAGCAATCGACTTCCTTGGTGGCTAATTCGGTACTCGTGTCCTTCGCGTCTAGGTTCAATTAGTGAGAGATCACTCTTGGGATGGTCAGCATCAAGCAACCAATACTCAGACGACATCTTTGATTCGCTGCCGATTACGATAAACCGTTCACTTCGTGTGGCTCCCACTCCAACCCAAAACCGTTCGTCGGTTTCGGTGAAAACCGTGGTATCTAACGTTTGCTCACTTCCTACTTCGTGTCGGATCACTCTGTCCGGTCGGCGAGCCTCGTCTGTCAAGACCATGAACAACGTCTGGGAGTCGTTGGCCCACACAAGACCATATGAGAGACCCGCGATGCCACTATCGATTACTTCACGTGTTTCCAGATCCAGAATTGTAAGTTCGTATTCTTCGTTACCTTCAGTATCGACTGTGTAGGCAAGCAGCCGGTGGTTAGGGCTTACTGAGAGGTCACCGACTGCGAAATAGTCCAGTCCAGTAGCCAGATCGTTCTCATCCAGCAACACTTCTTCGCTTGCCGGTACCCCTCGACGCTGTCGCACATGCACCGGATATTGCAGGCCTTGGCCCGTCCGCACCCTGTATTCCCAATCTCCTTTGGGGACAGGGACTGACTCATCCTCTTCTTGTACCCTCGATTTGATTTCGTCGAAAAGATGTTCCCGAAGGTCTCCCAGGTGCTCAGTTGAATGGTCGGTCCAATCGTTTTCTGCCCGCAAATACTCCAATACGGCTGGGTCGTCACGATGCCGCAACCAGAACCAAGGATCGTTCGTTGATTCACCGTGCACTGATCGCGTGTAATCGCGGCGCGGAGCAGATGGCGACGAGTGGTTGGTGAAGTCCATCGGCTGGACGCTAGCGCCCAATGACATTGGAACTAAAGGTGAAATGCCTGTCGGCGCGATAGTTTGCTGGATGCTGACCGAGTAACTGACCGAGGTTTTGATATGCCGATATATGCGTTAGGTGACCATCAACCCGACATTCACCCTGACGCTTGGGTGATGCCCGAAGCTGTCCTGATTGGCCGGGTCACAGTGGGAGCTAGGGCAACAATCTGGTCCGGGGCTGTGCTTCGGGCTGACGATAACGACATTGTGATCGGTGAAGAGACCTCGGTGCAAGACAATGCGGTGTTGCATGTAACCGAAGAACTCGCCACCGTTGTAGGACGCGGGTGCACCATCGGCCATCTAGCTCACTTAGAAGGTTGCACTGTGGAGGATGAAGCACTGGTCGGTACTGGGTCGATAGTGCTGCACGAAGCAGTAATCGGCGTTAGAGCGCTAGTCGGTGCTGGAGCTGTTGTGCCCGGAGGAATGCATGTGCCAGCGGGTTCGATGGCTTTAGGCACACCGGCGAAAATACGAGAAGGAGTCGATACAGATCCACTCATCTTGCCTGGTGTGCAAACTTACATAAACCGCGGACGGACCTTCAGAGAACAGATGCGACGTATCGACTGAGAATTATTGGTGAATGGCATAGGGTCAACGCATGACTAAAGCGGCAATTGATCTTGGCAACGTTGGTTTGTGGACAGGAATTCTGGACAGGATGGCCTCTTCGGAGGCGAATGAGCTTTGTGCAGAAGCAGGTGAACTCGGGTTCAAGACCATTTGGATTCCAGAGGCCGTTGGCCGTGATCCATTTGTGACCGCCATGCGTGTGCTTGAGAACACGACGGACGTCACCATCGCAACCGGTATCGCCAACATTTATGCGCGCGACGCGATGACCATGGCAAACGCGCAACGAAGCATCGAAGAGGCGCATCCCGGACGATTTCTGTTGGGACTAGGGGTTAGCCATCTTCATTTGGTTGAGTGGGTCAGAAAGCATGATTATTCAAAGCCGTTGACCTACATGCGTGAATACTTGGAGGCCATGCATAAAGCCCGGTTTATGGCTGTGGGTCCATCAGATTTACCCGAAATTGTGTTGGCAGCCCTAGGCCCCAAAATGCTTGAACTAGCGGCATCAGAAACCGCTGGAGCCCACCCGTATTTCGTACCCCCCGAACATACTCAAATGGCCCGCGAGATCATGGGCCCTGAGGCATTGCTCTATCCCGAACAAATGGTTGTCATAGAAAGTGACCCAGATGCGGCCCGAGCCGTAGCTCGTGAACACATGAAGACTTATGCGGCTTTGCCGAACTACGCCAATAATCTCATCCGCCTAGGTTACGAAGCCGAAGATATTGAAAACATCGCGGACAACGTGGTCGATGCAGTAGTTGCGTGGGGTTCTATCGACGATATTCGCAAGCGGGTGCAAGAACATTTTGACGCTGGTGCAGATCATGTATGTGTTCAGGTTCTGACTGAGGAACCGCATCAGGTACCTGAGGGATGGCGTCGATTGGCGCCAGCTTTGATCGACTAAACCCGTGGCTTCCCTCCGTACCGAGATCACAGAACTAGCGACAGGCCTTGGAATGCTGGGGTACGACAATCCTGTCGAGGCTGTGAGTCAGCTCCCACCGCAATTCATTGATGTAACCGACCGTGTATGGGAACAATTTGCGCGAGCAGTCGATGAATCACTGCATCGCGTGGACTTCGCGGGCGCATACCGAAACGGCCAGGTGTTTTTGGAGGCGAATCATGGTTTGAGGGGACGTCCCCCACGCTTGATCGAATGGAAAGGCAGCCACCGCAGCCCCGGACACGACCAACTACCTATAGATCTCCGAGTAGACCACGTGTACCTAATCTCTTGTAAGTACTCATCGAAAATTTTGTTAAACGCAGCACCTTCGAATCTATTTGCAGCAAATCAAGAAGTCGGGGATTGGTACGACCACGCGGCACCCCAAGAACACCAAGCCCTCTATGCAGCGGTACGAGAAGAAGTTGGCGGCAACATCGACCTACCACCATTTGTAGGTGACCTAGCCAAACATCACCGCACAGAACTGAAATTAGCGTTGGCTGATCAACAGTGGAGTCCTACTTGCGCTGCGGCTTATCGAGAACTCGCCGCTGAAGTCGGCCGGGTCACAGCAAGTCAATGGCGCAAGTCGATAGCAACGAAACGCCAACGAGAAGCACTTCTGTGGCGCCTATTGCGTATTGGCCCAGCGCCCTACTACGTCCTCGGGTCAGCAAGAGACCGGTCACTGCGACTATTGGTTACTACCCCATGGGATTGGCGCCGTCGTTTCGAATTCCGAGATCTCGAAATGTGGGGTGAAGAAGCGGGCCAGCCCATAGTCGGATGGAAAGCCACGGTGAGAGATCATGAAGCGGCAGAGGAAACATGTGTCGACGGGCATGTCGAAGTCCGGTGGAGCCATGGGCGGTTTGCTCAAGCTCCTGAAGCGAAAGTCTATTTGGACACACCTCATACCCAGGTACCGGGATATTTGCATATCGACGATGCAGAGTCATGGACAGGTCGAATAAGTGGGACCGAAATTCAATTACCACTATCCTGATAGGAGTAAATAATTTCGCAGGAGTATGAGTGACTGACACCGATCCGAATGTCTCCATAGACCTCGGTAAATACCAGCTGGGGTGGAGTGACGAAGAGGACTACGTTTATAAGCCTCAAAAGGGCCTGAACGAAGACATTATTCGAGAGATGTCATTCCTTAAAAAGGAACCTGAGTGGATGCTCGATTTCCGCTTACGCTCATATGAGATTTTCAAAAAAAAGCCCATGCCCAACTGGGGTGGGGATACATCGCAAATCTATTTCGACGACATCTACTACTACATCAAACCAACTGAAGGACAGGTAGATGCTTGGGAAGAGCTTCCCGATTCGGTAAAAGACACATACGAAAAGCTGGGAATACCGGAGGCCGAAAGAAAATATCTTGCCGGTGTCACCGCCCAATATGAGTCAGAGGTGGTTTATCACCGCAACCGTGAAGACCTAGAAGCTCAGGGAGTGATCTTCTCCGATATGGACTCTGCGGTGAAAGAACATCCCGAGTTGATCCAAAAGTACTTTGGAACAATCATCCCCCCCGGTGACAACAAGTTTTCCGCGTTGAATTCAGCGGTTTGGTCGGGTGGTTCGTTCATCTACGTTCCACCCGGCGTGGAAGTGGAGATGCCCCTGCAGGCATATTTCCGCATCAACGCCGAGAACATGGGCCAGTTTGAACGAACCCTGATCATTGCCGATGAAGGTGCAACAGTGCACTACATCGAAGGATGTTCAGCACCTGTGTACAGTTCTGATTCTCTTCACTCAGCTGTCGTTGAGCTTTGCGCATTGCCTGGCGGTCGAATCACCTATACGACAATCCAGAATTGGTCGAACAACGTATTCAACCTTGTCACCAAACGAGCCGCTGCCTACGACGAAGCTCATGTTGAATGGATCGATGGAAACATAGGGTCGAGACTGACTATGAAATACCCCGCCGTGTATCTCATGGGACCCAAAGCATCAGGTGAAGTGCTTTCGGTCGCCTACGCAGGTGAGGGGCAGCACCAAGACGCGGGAGCGAAGATGGTCCATGCGGCTCCTGAAACCTCTTCAAAAATCGTTTCCAAATCAATTTCCAAAGACGGCGGACGGACTACCTATCGAGGGCTAGTCAGGGTGGAAGAAGGCATGAACGACTGTCGATCCCACGTTCAATGTGATGCACTCTTACTAGACGAAATAAGTCGATCTGACACCTACCCGTATCAAGAAATCGGAGCTCGAGATGCAGAAATCGGCCACGAAGCCACTGTGTCTAAAGTTGCCGACGAACAACTCTTCTATCTGATGAGTCGAGGACTCTCCGAAGAGCAAGCCA
>JAYZKK010000067.1:0-13544 GCA_036163555.1 Actinomycetota bacterium | reverse complement strand
ACCGACTACAAACTGTCGCCGCAGGGGAGGCCGAAGCTACCCGCCAAGTCTTTCAGGCGATCCATGACGGAGACCCAACAAGCGACGTTCTAGCGGTCCGTTACCTTGAAGCGTTAACTCAGATAGCAGATGGCAGAGCCACCAAGATCGTCGTTCCAACAGAGTTCAGCGGAGTGTTAGGAGCAGTGACCGGGATCGCAGAGGCCATGCGTCCGATCGATGAACCTGAAGCTGAATCGGAACCTGAGCTTGTGAATGAGCCAAAGGACATGGATTCCGAATAGCGGACCTGTCTCCACCATAGGTCCAGCGAACCTTAGGATCCCCAGCACATTAAATTGCCGTTTATGAATATGACTGATGAGCGGCGAGAAGAATTGGAAGCAGAAATCGAAGCCTTTATGGCGCGTTACAACGAAGCTTTCGTTAGTGGTACCCGTGATGATCTGCAAGCGTTGGTTCACTTGCCCGTCATCTATGTCTCTGAGACCGAAGCACAAGTACGTGAGCGATACCCGTTCGACCCCGAACGCATGCGTGAGAGCACCGGATTTCATCATCCGGAGACCGAAACCAAGATCATCCACCTTGAGGAACACCGTGCTCATCTAACAATTGAAGGAACCCGCCACCGCGAAGACGACTCAGTTATCGAGTCAATCGACAGCTTCTATATCCTCCACAAATGCGACGGTCAGTGGGGAGTTTCGGTGTTCTCAGGCATTAGGGGTGCTCGTTAGTCGAGAATTTTCATGCCTGCCCTAGGCTGAAGCCGCTATGTCAGACGATGAACCCGCAGATCACATAAAGAGAAATCGTGACCTTTGGGACGCGCAGGCCCCCGAGTGGCTGGAGAGAGGAGAACGCGCCTGGGAAATGAAAGAGGCTTGTTGGGGCGTTCATCAGATTCCGGAATCTGACGTCGGGTTGTTGGCTGGTTTTTCTGAAGGAAAGGTCATCGAACTTGGGTGCGGAACCGGTTATGTATCGGCTTGGCTAGCACGCTTAGGAGGCACCCCAATTGGAGTGGATAACTCTCTGGCGCAGCTCACCAGTGCCCGCCAATTACAGAGCCGCTTCGATCTGCATTTCCCTCTCGTGCACGCGGACGCTGAACAGCTGCCCTTTGTCGACGAGTCATTTGATTTTGCTGTCTCAGAATACGGAGCAGCAATTTGGTGTGATCCGTACCAATGGATACCCGAAGCGGCGAGGGTATTGCGACCCGGTGGGCGTCTAGTTTTTCTCGGGAATTCCACACAGATCATGCTTTCAGTACCTGATGACGACGGTCCGGCCACCACGTTGCTGCAACGTCCTCAATTCGGTATGCACCGTATGGAGTGGGACACCGACCTTGGAGTGGAATTTCACCTATCGCATGGCGACAGGATCAGACTTCTCCGCCAAAGTGGCTTTGAGGTCGAAGAGTTAATTGAGCTATACCCATCCGATGATTCTGTAGAGAACCGGTACCCCTACGTCACCCTCGACTGGGCCAGAAAATGGCCCGCTGAAGAAGCTTGGATAGCACGCAAAACTTGATGGTTGTCGATTCGGCCCATCTCTATGAGAATGAAGACGTGCTTGTACCCATAGACGACGCAACAGACCCTCGCATTGACGTCTTCCAAGGTTTGCGAGACAAGGCATTGCGGCAACGACTCGAGTCACTCGACGGCGACATGGCAGGTTTATTCATTGCCGAAGGTGACATAGTGATTAACAGGGCAATAGCGGCCGGATACATACTGCATTCCGTTCTCGTAGATGCAAAAAGAACTCAACCTCTGCCGAAGGATTTCGACGACGTCGACGTTTTCGCAGCACAAGAACAGGTACTAGAACACATAGCCGGATACCACTCATATCGCGGAGCCCTCGGCTGTTTCTATCGCAAAGACGTTCACACCCTTGATGACCTAATAAGCAACGGGTCACTGAAATCGTTGGTCATTGTGGAAGGCATCAATAACCCCACAAATTTAGGGACAATCATGCGGTGCGCCGCAGGACTCGACATTGATGCCTTGCTTCTCAGCCCCGACTCAATCGACCCCTTATCGCGCAGATGTTGTCGGGTATCTATGGGAGAAGGTTTCACTATCCCCTATGCGTGGCTGACAGACACCGCAGACGGTATCGCCGCAGTAAAGCACGCTGACATCGAAGTATTGGCGATGACCCCCAATAGCGACGCGACCAACATTG
Organism: Actinomycetota bacterium; assembly: GCA_036163555.1. Lineage (GTDB taxonomy): Bacteria > Actinomycetota > Acidimicrobiia > Acidimicrobiales > Poriferisodalaceae > MedAcidi-G3. The sequence goes on along the minus strand of JAYZKK010000067.1, from coordinate 11,333 downwards.
ATGCATTGGAATATACGACCGACGACCGAGTTGCAGTAATGCTTGGAGCCGAAGGGCCAGGGCTCACCGAAGCAGCCATGTCGATGGCCACACGCCAGGTAAGAATTCCCATGTCAGGAAGTTCTGACTCGCTCAACGTAGGAAACGCAGCTGCCGTTGCTTTCTATGCTCTACGCCAAGCTCGAAAACTTTGAGGCACTCCACCCATAGATCGGACCCAAACAAGAACGAACTAAGATCTGAATGTGGATCAGATCTGCGACGATATAGCTGCCGAAACAGAGGCATTATCTGTCGTTGTTAAAGACTTAACTGAAGACCAGTGGCGTGCGCCAACGGTTGCTGAAGGATGGGATACCCATGAGACGATCCTTCACCTAGCCGCAGCGGATTGGGCATGTCACTTAACGCTGACCAACTCAGAAGCATTCGTGACCACTCGCACTCAGTTGTCGGAGGGCGAGGTTTCATTGAACAAGTTGGTCGGTACCGAAGTGTTAGAAATGTCAGGCCATGAATTGTGGCAGTGGTTTCTCAACTTCCGTGCTGAGATGCTTAACGCATTCCGAAAAACCGACCCCAAGGCCCGTATCACTTGGCTCGGCCCAGATATTGGTGCACGCTCCTTAGCCACAAGCCGGTTGCTCGAAACGTGGACCCATTCTCTTGATTTGGCAGACACGTTTGGTCTCCAATATCCACGAACGAACCGACTTCGCCATATCGCTCATATCGGAGTCGTCACCCGAGAATTCAGTTACGTCAATCGTGGTATAGCTCCACCGAGTCAACCGGTACGCGTTGAACTCACCAGCCCCAGCGGCGAACAGTGGAACTGGGGACCTGAGGACGCCGCAAATAAAGTCACTGCAAGTGCCTACGAATTCTGCAAGGTCATAACAAGACGAACACCGTTCACAGATTCCACAGTTCAGACTCAAGGAGCGTCTGCCGCCGAGTGGATGGAGATCGCCCAACCATGGATCGAACCGCCTCGGATAAGCGACCAAGCCTAAATTTGCGCAACGTTACCTAAGAGAAGACAACGATCCTTTAGTCGGAACGACTGACCCTTTGTCGGTGTAGGTTGGATTTTGATAGTTGAGGGGAACTTATGGCTGCACAAATCACCAACGCTCAAGTGGTTAGCTACGAGAGTGAAGGGTGGTGTGCCCCCATCGAAGTACTCAACCCCGACGAGGTGGCTCATTGTCGAGCTGGTCTTGAACGTTACGAAGATTCGGTAGGCCACCCGATCGAATTCCCTGAAAAATCAAAGTCGTATTTGCTGTTCGAATGGGCTGACTACCTCGTTCATCACCCCAAAGTTCTTGATGCAGTCGAAGCGGTGATTGGGCCAGACATCCTTGTTTATCATTCGACGACTTGGATCAAAGAAGCGCACACACCAGCTTTTGTGCATTGGCACCAAGACGGAACATATTTCTTTCTCGAACCCCACCTCCACGTCACCGCTTGGGTGGCACTTTCAGAAAGTCCCCCTGAAGCGGGTTGCGTGCGAGTTATTCCTGGGAGCCACAAACTCGGACAATTCGTCCATCAAGACGACCCAGGTCAATGGAACATGATCAAGAGAGGTCAGGGGATCTTTGACCAGTTTGATGACAAGAGTGGCGTCTTGATGCCTCTCCGTGCCGGAGAAATGTCGCTCCACCACACTGATGTTGTCCATTCATCGGCAGGTAACGACACCGACGACCGTCGCATCGGCATCGGAATTAGCTATATCCCCACAAATGTCCGCCCAACCGGAGAACCGACACCGAGCGCGCTACTTGTACGAGGTGACGACCGCTACGGACACTTCATCCCGGAGGAACGTCTCAAAGTTGAACAGTCCCCCGAAGCAATAGCTGCACACGACGAAGCCAACACCCGATTTAGGGCCCGTCAGGACCTCGGATCTGACATTAATTCTTGATCCGTAGGTGCTGCATTTAGCCCACCCGGCAACATTTCAGTTTCATAGTGCGCAACGCGAGTTCCTATTTGGGTCCGGTTGGTAGCAACTCGGAGTACTGTCAGAGTCAAATGTGAGTTCGATCGGCTCGAATTTGAAGGGGGAAAGCATGGAGGTGCTTACTGGAGCGGAACGCCTTCAGTACGAACGGGAACGGATTGAGCCGTATGTCGGTGCTATCGGCTGGAGAAGTATCTTTAATTTTCTCTGGTTTTTCGGTGGCTGGTGTGCAACATCCGCACTTGTAATGACCGATGTGCTTTCAATATGGATTGGTATCCCGCTGGCCGTGTTCTTTCTTCAAGCTGGATACATGCCCATGCATGAAGCAGTTCACAACACTCTCTCTGCTGGACGTCCCAAGCTCAAATGGATCGACAGGGCCGTAGGTTCAGTAACCGGGTGGTTGCTGTGTGAATCTTTTGTCACCCACCGGATTACGCATTTAAAGCATCACACTCACGCTAATCAAGACACAGACCCTGATCTCTTAAACTCCAAAGGCACCCCCATCGATCTAGTTGCGCGAGCCTTGCTGGGTTTCTGTTTGTATCCCCTCGGACCTATCTTCGGATTAGTTCCCCCTCTTCAGCGGTTATTGCCCTCCACAGTCAGAGCGCGTTTAGCTGAGATGGCCAGACTGCGAGGACCCGAGGCGATGGCGGCCAGTCGACCAGTCGTAGTGAGTCACCTAGTCGTGTTGATAGCCGGGTCTGTGTTGGGGTATGCCCAACTGGTATGGCTTCTTTGGTACGTTCCGGCGTGGATTGGGCGCTTTTGGTTGTCTCTGGTTTTCGGCTGGTTGCCTCACCATCCGCACGGTGAAACGGGCCGATATCGAGATACACGTATCTTTACTTTCGTGGGCTCAACTTTTTTGATTCGCGGCCACGACCACCACTTGCTTCATCACCTATTCCCGGTAGTGCCGCATTATCACCTGCGGTCGTTGTGGAGAGATATGAGTTCTCACCTAGTTGCTCAGGGCGCACGCATTGAAGGTCAAGCAGCCAAGGTTTCAGCGCCTCCATCGGGTAACAGTCCTTGATGGATGACGAAGAGCTAGAGGAACGGCGTCGAATAGCCGCTGCTTTAGCTCACCAGGGACGGCATTTAGAAATCGACCCTGAAGGGTTGCTGGCTGTGGACGATGATGACAGCTGCGACGAAGATTTCGATCCAGATTTTTTCTACTAGTCGCCATTTCCGACGGCACGACGTGCGCCTAAAACACTTTCTTCATAGTTTCTTGGAGGCGCTGCCGTGGTTTTGATGGGAAATGAACTCATAACCATCATGTCGTTCTTCAATCATCTTTGACTCGCCGCTGCGCTTACACCTGGTCCATTGCTGAGAAGTAGTTGGGTGGATTAGCTCACAGATCAGACATCTTCCCCTGTTGTCAGTCTGGCTTTCGTTGGGAACTTCTCGATCCCAGATCCAATGTGTGCGAATCTCGCGATCCGTAGCGATCAGTTGATTAACGGAATGTGGATCGGACATGACTTCATTCTTTCTCGAATACAAAGAAAACGTGTGTCCCACCAGTGCAGAAATGGTTGAAGATCAAATTTGAAGAGCAAGATCTGAGCCAAGCAACCGAGTCTTTGCACGCAACTAGAGTCTTTTAATCTTCGCACGGGGGTGCCTACCAATGGAATCAAGGTTTTCGGCACGACTGCCTCACCCTTTTTATGCAGACCATGTGTTGTACCACGCTTACGATTGGGGATCGCCGTTAGCAGGAGTTCGAGCTTGGGAATTTGAGGGCTGGCAAGCGGAAAGTCTTTCCTGGGTTAACGGGTGTTACATACATGCGGGGTTGTCGAGAACTGGACCTGTATCGATCTCGGGGCCAGGGGCTGCTGCGTGGTTAGAAAGCCGAGTGATCAATAGTTTCGAAAATTTCGACGTGGGTTCGATGAAGCATGCGGTGATGTGTAACGACGATGGCCTCATCGTCGCCCATGGAATCGTGCAACGAAAAGGCGAAGACGAATTTGAATCATTTGCTGGAGGGCCACCGGGGCGAGCTGAACTTGGCGCGATCCCCGACAGTGTGAGCATCAACGAGCTCGACCATTATTTGTTCCAGATTGCAGGCCCAACTTCGCTCGAAGTCTTAGAGAAAGCGACCGGTGAAACGCTAAGAGATGTTGGCTTTCTCAAATTCCGGAACACCACGGTGAATGGAATTCCCACCGAGATAGGGCGAGTGGGAATGACAGGCAACCTCGCCTACGAGCTACATGGCCCGATCAAGGATGGCCCAGCTATCTATGAAGCAGTAGTGCGAGCAGGTGAAGAGTTCAATATCCAACGTCTTGGTTGGGGGACCTACTTGGTGAACCACGTTGAGGGTGGCTTTCCTCAGATGACCTGGACGTTCGCTACCGCCCTTGATCCCTCTCAACATCCAGAAGTAGCCGCGATGTGGACCAATGTTTCCGGATCGGTTGATCCAACCGACCGAAGAGCTAGGACCCGCACGCCCGGAGAAGTTGGATGGGGCAACATGGCACATTTTGGTCACGATTTCCCTGGCCGGGATTGCCTTCAAGCTGAGATGACCACACCTGAACGAACTACCGTGACTCTGCGGTGGAACCCTGAAGACGTGATCGATACCTATGCGGCACTGTTTGACAATCGAGAGACCTACACCCCTGTCGATTTTCCCTACTCGCCTCAACGTTGGCCAATGGCGCATGCCGACATGGTTGTTGTAGACGGCGAAATAGTTGGATGGTCGTCGGGTACCGCCTACAGCAGCCGATTCGGCGAAGTCATATCAATGGGGTGCGTGTCGATCGATGTGTCAGCAATCGGTACCGAAGTGGCAGTGCTTTGGGGGAACCATGGGGGAGCGATCAAGACGATTCGAGCAACTGTTGAACGGTTCCCGTACCTCACCGAAGCGCGAAACAGCGACATCGATACCTCAGATGGCGGCAGCCAATTACGATCAACTTAGCTACTGGAGGACCGATGAAGGACTTCGCTGAAAGAGGCTTGGATCCCACAGCGCCGATTGAAGCAACTCAAGAGATAAAGGCGGCCGCTTCAGATGTTTGGGCAGCGATCAGCACCCCAGGCAATTTGACCAATATCCACCCCTTCTGTTCAAGTAATCCTGTCGAAAAATGGCCCGGCATCGGAGGCTTGGACCACGTCCACTACTACAGCGGTGTTCACTATCAGCGCGACGTGTTGACCTGGGCTGACGGCAGTGGTTATGAGCTCCTAGTCGGCCCTCCCTCAGGAAAAATAGCGACGGCGCGCTGGTGGATTGAACCAACATCGATGACCAGCTGTGATTTCGGTATCGAAGTGATCTCATATGTGCGTTCGGACGTAGACCCTGAACGGCGAGCGACCTATGAAAGAAAAATGATTCGTGAAGCAACTCCCCCCTATCTTCGAGCCGTCGTCAGAGGCGTCACCCACTTCACCGAAACAGGAGATCCGGTCAAGCGAAACCAGTTCGGCGCTCACGACATCTACTCGCCCCAAGTCACAACGCACTAATGAGTACTCAACAACACCCAAACGGCGTACGAACCCGACCAGCAACGACCTCAGATCAGACGCGAGTATTCGAACTAGTAGAAGAATTAACTGGCGAGAAAGAAAACTCCCAATGGGAAGATGTCTACTTGTCGCACCTCCGCGGTGAACGGGGAGCCATCATCGTGGCCGAAAACGATGACGGAATCTTAGGTGTAGCTACCGTCTCTTATAACTTGACGATTCGTTACGGGGGCGAATACTGCGAACTTGAAGAGCTAATCGTCGACGACTCTGCGAGGGGTCTAAATCTGGGACGGATTCTGGTCCAACGAACCATAGATGAGGCAAAAGAACGGGGCTGCCTAGAAATCGGTCTGTATCTCGTTCCATCCACAGAAGGCAACCGCGGATTCTACGAAAAACTTGGTTTCGAGGTCATCGGTACTGAAATGCGTCAAACGCTTTGACGCAGCGATGACTTAACAGCAGCAGCCGTTGCGCACATCAAACTGGTGGTTCAGTCGCCACGACACCAAGTCTTTCAAGATCATCGAATTCGGTTGGTGACAAGCCACCAATATTTTGAAGAACCGTTCGGTTGTTCTGCCCCAACACCGGTGCAGGTCGCGTCGGCGGCCGTTCCGATGCCGCAGAAAAATGGATGGGAAGACACGGGAGCAGAATCGGGCCCACGCGCGGTTGTTCTACCATCCCGAAAACCGAGCGAGCCTCCAAATGTTTGTCGGCTAACACTCCAGGAACATTGAGAACCGGTGCGGCCGCGATGCCTTGCTGCTGAAGAGATTCGGCCAGATCGATTTGATCAAAGTTGCTAGTCCAATCTGCCAAGGCAGCGTCAATACTGTCATGAAGCTTCCAACGTTCTGACTGGTCCAGATGAGCCCATTCTTCCGGTAACTGTGCTGCTTGGCAGAGGACCTCCCAAGCATCTTGATCTGTTACCGAAATTGACGCCCACCGGTCTGAGCCGCTGCAGGGATAAATGCCTTGCGGGACGAAATCGTGATCACGATTACCCATTAACAATGGCTCATCATTGTTGATTTGGGCTTCAAGTATCACATCCCCGATAACCGAGATTGTCGCCTCGAATTGTGCCGCCTCAATGGTGACACCCCCTTTAGTTGAGCGATCCCACAGAGCAGTGAGAATCGCTGCCGCCGCGTGTAAACCAGCTATCGGATCGGGCCACGCCACACCGCACTTCCAGGGGTGTTCATCCATATAACCGACCAACTGTGAGAGTCCGGCATGAGAATCCACTGTTGTGCCGTACGCGACCCAATTTTCGGCCGGACCTGACCTTCCGTAACCAGGCATCGTCATGTAGATCAGGTCCTCATTCAAGTGATGAAGATGGTGTTCATCTAATCCCAGTTGAGGCATCACACGAGGACTGAAATTTTCTATAACGACGTCAACGTTAGGTACCAACCGTTCAAATGTCGCTAAACCTTCTTCTCTGCTGAGATCCAAGACAACGGACTCCTTGTTCAGTCCGTACTTAATTAGATGGCCATTGCGGTTCCACTGATCGGGCCCCTGAATATTGTCAGGATGGAATCGTTGGGCCACCACCAATGACTCCGGGAGTTCTCGAGGACCCCTTCCCCAAGGTGCTTCGACCTGAATTACTTGAGCTCCAAGTTCTGCCAATATGCGCGCTGCAAGAGGCCCCGCCCAAACTTTCGCCAGGTCGAGCACCCGAATCCCCGAAAGAGGACCTCCACCGTCCTCGAAGGCTGGCAGATCGGTAGGTGTTCCACTCACAAACGAAGTTTGAAAAGGTGGACCCGGGATCAGCCATGCCCCAGCTCGCCGCCAAAAATTTCGATGTTCGAGATGTTCATCATCTAAAAGTCCCAAGATGGTATTCGCCGGAGCAGAAGGAATTTGAGCGGCTTGGAATAACCCAACAACATCACTGGTTTCGCGTTCCAATAACCAAGGAACGAGATGCTCATCCAAAAGCTGAGGATGTTCCTGAAAGTCCATAGGTGACTCGATTCGCGGATCGTCCAACAAATCGGTGAGGCCGGTAATAGAGAGAAGGGTTTCGAGCTGAACGTCAGTCGGAGCGGAAAGAGCCAGCCAACCATCGGCACAGCGGTACATGCCATTGGGTTGGCCTTGACCGGTCCATCGGTTACCCATTCGGCAGAGCACATCCTTGCCTAGCTGATAACGCACGAAGCTCATCTGATGCAGAGCTACCAGAACCTCAAGGTGGGTCACTTCCACCGAATGAACGTGGTCGTTGCGCTCTCGGTCGAACAAGGCACCCATGGCACCGATAAAGGCGAACAGCCCCGCGGCGTACGGTGGGTGAGTTGGTGGACCCATGAGGGGTTCCCGCTCAGGGTCACCCGTCAAATAGGTATGACCAGAGTGTGCGTACACGGTCGCAGAGGTACCCAGCCAATCAGAGCAAGGCCCGGAGGAACCGTACGGAGAAATTTCGACAAGGATTGTCTCGGGACCTGTAAGAAGGAATGGCTGCTGCAATGAGCTATAGGGAGCACTCCGAATAACCACATCGGCATCTCGCATACGGTCGACTTCTTCAGCCAGCCCAGCCGATTTGCCCCTATTGAGGTAGAGGGATTGACTGTGCTTCAACTGGGACTCTCCAAGAGTCACTACCTGAGCTCCGCCATCGGCAAAAAGTTTTGCGCAATAAGCCCCTGCAATGGATCCGGCCAACTCAACGACCTTCAACTCCGAGAAGGGTTTCACTGCGCTGACCATCGGTCATAGTCTAGGTTCGGCTGTTGTTCCGCAGGAAAAGTGGGGTGTCGACCTGCGGGTTGAGGTGCATCAAGTTGGTATATGAACAAGCACGAAGTTGGTTTCTCGCCAACTGGGATCCGTCAATGTCGGTCAAGAACTGGTGGCGACTATTAGCCGAATCAGGCTGGGGGTATCCACATTGGCCGGTCGGACAATTCGGGAAAGACATGAGTCACCAAGAACACATGGAAGTTGAACGCGCCCGAATGTCAGTCGGGGCTTTCGGAGTTCCCAATGACGTGAGTGTGACCCTTGTAGCACCAACGCTGATGGAACATGGCAACGAAATACTTCTCGACAGGTACCTCGAACCCATTGCTACCGGCCAAGAAATGTGGTGCCAGCTCTTCAGCGAGCCTGACGCCGGATCCGATCTAGCCGGGCTAAGGACCACAGCTGAACGGGACGGTGACCGGTGGATCGTCAACGGTGCCAAGGTCTGGACCACAGGTGGGCACGCTTCTAGAAGAGCCGTTCTCATGGCCCGCACCGACCCGGGAGCCGACCGCCATTCAGGAATCTCCTTTTTCATTCTTGACATGAAGCAACCAGGAGTCACGGTGTCGGCCCTTAGAGACATGACAGGAGACGAGGAATTCAACCAGGTGTCGCTAACTGACGTGGAAGTCGACCACCAAGACATCATCGGTGAGTTAGGTGAAGGTTGGAGAGTTGCCATGACCATGCTCCAACATGAAAGAGACGCCGACGCGGTTGGTCACGACGGTGGCGGTGACGTCATCAACCAGGTTGACCTCACCGCACCAGTGGGCGAAGTACAGGATGAACAAAAACAGGGAGGAACTACGTCAGGGTTCTTCTACGCCACAGGCTCCGTAAAAGACGATGTGACCTTCAACCTTCTCAATCAGCTTGCGCCTGATCAAGACTCTGTTCTGCGAGACGCTACGACCGCAGCGAAGATCCACCGCAACCTATTAGATCTGAACGCAAACCGCGGTCTGCACCCCTCGATCGGCAAGTTACTCAATTCCGCGTTGTGTCGCGAGCTTCGAGATCTTGGATTCGCTGCTGGACCGGCATCACAACTCGCCCAAGCGGACGCCATTGACGAAGGGCATTTTCTTAAATCGGGACTGTTCGCGTCAGGAATGTCCATAGCTGGTGGCACAGACGAAATACAACGAAACATCATCGGGGAACGAGTACTTGGCTTGCCTCGAGAGCCCGCCATAGACGCAAATGCCAACCGTCGGGAACCATAGGCCGATCGCCCTCTATAAATAAAGCAAACTAGGTACTTATGACATATTCACATAGCGAACTATCAGATCGCCAAGAAATCGTTGATTTGCTATCCGCGTACTGCCGAGCAATCGACGACAACCGACCAGACGATGTTATAAGTCTCTTTTCGGAGGACTGTTATTTGGATTACGGCGGACAACTTCCCATTGTTGAAGGCCATGCCGCTGCGAGAAAATTTTTTGCAATTGGAACAGGTCGCCTTTACGCAAAGTCAGCTCATTTCGTCTCAAACGTTGAGGTGTCTTTTCCAGACAAAGACCAAGCAATTGCCTACTCATACGTCAATGCATGGCACGAATTTCAAAGTCACCAACCCGATGCGTGGATCTTCGGACGTTATAGCGACGAACTTTCACGAAGCGATACGGGTTGGCTCATTCACAAAAGAACTTTCAGGTCCATGGGAGATCACAATTGGGTCGGGGAGATGTCATACATCGACCGCACGGGACCTGATCAATAAACGTTACGAATTTTCGAAATTACGGCGAGGTACTTGATCAACCTTGATGTTGAGTCCCCGCGCACCGAATTGCTCAACTTTTCGTGACGAGAAACGCCATGCATCGTCCTCAAAGGCCAAAAGGTCGATGTAACGACCCCAGAACTCAAAGTCAGTCCCGTCATGTTTTCTATGCCAGGCGTAGACGTAGGAAGTGGCTGTCGCTTCGACACTAGAAGTGCGGTTAATTCGAATGTTGCTGATGTGATGAGAAGTAGCAGTGAAAAGTCTTAAAAGTTTCGGCAAGAGTGCCTCAATTTGTGCTCGACCCTGGACAGCGCTGCCTTCATCGAAAGTGGCCTCTTTGCAAAACAGTTGAGCCCATTTCTCGCTCTCCCCGCTATCGACATATTCCGCGTAGCTCAAGATTGTGTCAGTGATTGCGGCATGCGCATCAGCATCGCTCATGGTTCCTGGGTTAGACATAATCTTCAAAGAATTCTTGTTTGTTCATGGTGTTCCTTTTCTGAGTATCTAATTACTAGGCACCGGGCTGACGAGGCCCCTTGTTGACCCCTTCGCGGGTCCCTTCAAGAAAAGCCGTTCTTGCTGCTGACCCTGAGCCTTCCATATTGAGTTGAAAGATAAAGCCCTGCTCGAAACGCATAGCGCTCTCAATGTCCACATCTTCGAGAGAGTCCATCGAAGACTTCAAATGACGCACTAGGTCGGGTTGTTTGCTGGCGATTATTTCGGCGATGTGCTGTGTGCGGCTCGCGAGTTCTGATGCTGGGACTACCTCTGTGAGTGCTCCCCTCGACCACAGATCGCGAGCATTAACCGGTTCGGCCGTAAACATCAGGTAGCGCAGTACTTGAGACGGAAGCATCCGAAAGCCCTGCGCTGCGCCTCCGACAGTGCCATTGTCTATCTCCGTCCACTGAAACAAAGCCTCTTCATTAGCGATTGCTATGTCAGCACTTCCAACGATCTCTATGCCCACCCCGAGGCAGTAATCATGTACCGAGACGATGACAGGAATTGGACATTGAGAGATAGCGGTGCAAGCGCGAGCTGACTCTAAACATTGTTGAAGGATTCCTTCATGGCCTGATAGCTCATCCATTTCTTTGAGATCGCCACCAGCGCTGAATCCCTTCCCTCGAGCGGAGATAACAATGACTCTGTCATTATCTAAAAGAGACGTCAGAACATCAGCGATCGACCGAAGATCATCTATGGAAGTCGCGTTGACGGGTGGATTGTCTAATGTCAGGTGCACTACCCCGGGAGCGTCGTCCGAACGTTCAACTTCTAAAG
>JAYZKK010000066.1:0-8283 GCA_036163555.1 Actinomycetota bacterium | reverse complement strand
CGGTTTCATAGTCAAAACTTTCGAGAAGTCGTTTATTGATTCGTTGAGCCTCGTCAGCATTAACCGATTCCCAAGCGTCCATCATTGCAACATGTTCGGGGGCCGCCCCATTGGCAGCGACACTAATGACACCTACCGCGCCCACCGCCAGAAGAGGTAAGGTCAACGCGTCATCGCCGCTATATACCTCGAAACCTTCTGGGGCGTCACGAATAACTTTCGCTGTCTCTCCCGGATTGCCTGCTGCATCCTTTAACGCCACAACATTTGGAACGTCGTGCGCCAAACGCAAGAGCGTTGGAGTTTCTATCTTCCTACCAGTCCTGACGGGAATGTCGTAAAGAACAACTGGCAGATTGGTTGCCGAAGCAACCGCCTCAAAGTGCGAAAAGATACCTTCTTGTGACGGTCGGTTGTAATAAGGGGTGACCGCAAGAATGCCATCGCATCCAAGTTCTTCAGCTTTGCGGGTCTGCTGAATTGAGTGTTCCGTGTCATTGGTTGTGGTTCCGGCAATCACAGGGACCGACACGGTTTCGGCTATGACACGCCATAGCTCCCAGTCTTCCTCATCCGTTACGGCTGGTCCTTCACCGGTGGTACCAGTGATGACTAACCCTTCACTTCCTTGTTCTACGAGCCACTTGGCAAGAGCGACCGATGCGTCAATATTAAGAGCGCCATCGTCAGAGAACGGGGTCACCATCGCCGGAATGACACGGCCAAATCTCGCAGTCATAGGGCCGAGGGTAGTCTGTTATTCGCCCGACTCACTCGCTCTATCAATTCCTAGCGTTGCAAGTAAGTCCTCATGGAGCTCAAACCACACTGTGTGATAGCTCGGCATAATTGGCTTAGTCAACCATTCCAACTCACCAGACAGCACTTTCTGCATGGCCACAGCGAACCGCGAAGAGTAGTTATCAAACCTCGTAAGAGCCTGTTCTAATGTCCCGAGAATTTCACCGACTTCTCCGTCTAACTCAACCAATCGGTCAAAAATTTGTTGATCGTATGCTGGGTCGCTGTGATCGTTGAGTTTCTGCTCTCCTGAACCATCATCAATTACCTGCCAGTCAGTACACAGCTGCAGCATGGTCGGATTCAGAGCAAGGAATCGTTCATATCCACTTTGAACAACACTTCGAACTCCGGCCTCTTCGAGCTCGCAAGCCAGAAATTCTTCGCCTTCTTCGCGCCCTGTCGGAGTTAAGACGAATTTGTCGACACCTTCAACCTGACGCATCACACACTTATTTGCTTCGACCATCTCGGCGAGGGCTGCCTCAGTCACATCGACCGCAAGTCCGTGAACCGATGAGATCGTCTCGACTTCGCCAAAGCCCTTCAAGCGGAGAGCGAGCGCCACCAATAATTCTGGGTCTGAGGGATGCGACATATCAACTTACGGAATCGGCTCAGCTCGCCTGTTCGTTTTCTAGCTCCCGCGTAATGGCGAAGGCGTCGACTTCTTCGGAAGTGTCGACCCAATCTTCGTATTGGATCACACCAATCTCTCCAAACTTGGTCCGGAGCCAACCATCACCGGCATCTAGCAGACCAAGTTTCTTGCAGTTCGGAACAATCTTGGTAAATAACAACTGCTGGAACTCTTGCCTGAGAGGGTCTTGATACGCGATGGGAATAACTTTCTTTACATTGGCGCCTAGACGTTCCCAGACTTCTTGCTGCAAGAACCTGTCACGCATTCGCACCGCCGCTTCGAATGCAAATTCCTGACGTTCGCGGAGCTCAGCCTGAGTCATGTCTTGATAGACCTCTCTAAGGGAGAGAACCCCGAAAGCCACGTGGCGAGCCTCGTCACTCATTACATAGCGCAACAATTGTTTTAGGAGAGGCTCTTCGCTCTGCTGATACATGAATCCAAAGGCTGCCAACGCGAGGCCTTCGACCATGATCTGCATTCCGAGATAAGTCATGTCCCAGCGAGAGTCCTCAATAATGTCGTCTAGGAGCATCCGCAAATGAACATTGATCGGATAACTATCCGACAACTTTGTATCCAAATATTTTGCGAAAACTTCGACATGTCGAGCTTCGTCGACTACTTGAGTTGATGCGTAATATTTTGCATCCATCCATGGCACAGTCTCAACAATTTTGGCGGTGCAAACTAGAGCGCCTTGTTCACCATGCATGAATTGACTCAAAGCCCAGTTCTGCGACTCCATATTGAATTTGACCCATTCGTCACGACCCCATGACTCAACGCCGGTTCCTGAAAGATCCATCAAGTCACCAGCTCCACCATTCGTCTCGTATTCCTGAACAGCTAGAGCTTCTTGGTCAACATCTGTATCCCAAGGCAGGTCGGTCTCCCCATTCCATTGGCCTACTTTTGCTTTCTCATACAGCTTGGCCAGCTGGGGACGAGCACCTTTCTCGTAATCCCATGAGTAGATGCAGTCAGCGTTGTCCTCGACCGCGTGAATGACTTCATTCGGGTCGGTATTGGTCATCGCCAAGACCGCCTCAAAATCGTTCGGGTCGGTACGGCCGATGATCTCTTCCACCGTAGACATAAGAAACTCCTACCTTTAGCGATTCGCGCAGGTTACCCGTCAGTAACTTGTGTTGAGATTCTAACAGACCGAGATCTCCGAACAAGTAAGTCGAAAAACCTTCCTGGCAGAAGGGTGGTCAACATTGCGGCAATCCGTGCATCCCTCCCAACTAACCGGCGGCGCGGTGGATAACGGCGACCTGCGCATTTCTCAATCACGGTCGCGACACGGTCTGGATGAATGCCGCGTCGTTTAGTCTCGGAGGTCTGGGTTATCGCCCGTTCGAGAAAACTTCCATATTCATGTTGCCCTTCAGTAGGAAGGCTTCGAAAAATGTCGTTAGACGCCCGCTCAACCTTCTCCCACAACGGTGTTTGAACCGCCCCTGGTTCTATCAATGTGATTCGCGGTCCATCCCTACCTAATTCCTGTCGCAACGAAGATACGAGTCCTACAAGCGCGTGTTTGCTCGCTGCATAGGGGCTGAGTAACGGCAATCCGACCCGCGAATTGATCGACCCGATGACAATTATTCGCGACCGACCAGAAGTGCGAAGCAAAGGCAACGCGTGTCGGATAGATGACGCCACGCCAACCACGTTGACGTCTAGTTGTTGTCTCCAATCAGCTTGAGAGACATATTCCAATGGTCCCCCGACCACAATTCCCGCATTGACGATCAATAAGTCAAGGCCCGCAGATCCCCTCTTGGCACCAACTTCGTCAAAAGCCATCTTGAGTGATGACTCATCAGTCACTTCAATCCGCAACGATGAGACACCATCATGGCGTTCGAGCTTGGAGGCGTCCGCCCCAGAACGTGTACCTCCCCAGACTTGCCATCCGCTGTCGGCAAGTCGCTTCGCAGCCGCATATCCGATTCCTGTGCTTGCCCCGGTAACCACCACAGCCTGTTTTGTCACCGGATCAAGTTCTGATGCTCATTCGACGACTAAATCGGCGAACGCGTCACGAAGTGTTCGTTTCGAGAACTTCCCCGTAGAGGTTTTAGGTACTTCGTCAATGATCTGGGTGGCGCTCGGCAGCCACCACTTCGCCATTCGTGGTGTCAGATACTCAACCAACTCCTCATGCGTCAGTGATTCTCCATCTTTGAGAACCACACATGCCATAGGTCGCTCCATCCATTTCTCCGAAGTGACAGCGATGACCGCTGCCTCAGATACTTTGGGATGGCTCATGATCTCGTTCTCGACTTCTACAGAACTAACCCACTCTCCCCCAGATTTAATGAGATCTTTTGTGCGATCGACGAGACGTATATAGCCACGTTCATCACAAGTCGCCACGTCTCCTGTTCTCAACCAGCCGTCCTCCGTAAAGGAATCTGAAGCGTCGGGCCTTTTGTAATACTCAGCAGTTACGAAAGAGCCTCGAACCTGTAGTTCACCGCTTGCTTCTCCGTCCCATGGCAGTTCCTCAATCGAATCAGGTTCGCAGATTCGAAATTCAACGGTCGGGACGATGGTCCCAATCGAAGCCCGCAGGTCAGCTTTGGATTCTTCATCTAAATTCGCTTCACCCGACTTCACGTGAGCGATCGCTGCCAGTGGACTCGTCTCGGTCATACCCCACGCCTGAAGAATCGGTAATCCGATCTTCTCTTTGTAGCCCTCAGACAACGATTTCGGCACCGCTGAACCGCCACAAGGGATTGCTCTCAAACTTGAAACGTCTCGGCCATCCAACTCTTCTAGAACTCCCATCCATATGGTCGGCACTCCGGCAGCGATGGTCACGTTTTCAGATTCCATCAATTCAGCTATTGGTTCGGGCTGCAATTTGGGGCCTGGGTTCACAAGAGTGGCGCCCGCTGCGACTGCGGCGTGTTGCAGACCCCACGAGTTCACATGAAACATCGGGACAACGGGCAGGATCACGTCAGACTCACAAACCCCCAGCCCGTCCGCCGCCATAGTCGTAATGGTGTGCATATAAGTAGAACGGTGGCTGTACACCACTCCTTTGGGATTACCTGTTGTGCCGCTCGTGTAACACATCGAAGCTGCCTGTGTTTCATCCTTCACTTGAAAGTTCACCGGTGAGGCAGCAGAAAGTAGTTCCTCATAATTCAGCACCCTTGGATCATCAGGAACTTCACCCTCACCATCGTCCATGACTATTAGATGCCTAACGGTTTCCAGTTGGTCAACCAAGGGCCATAGAAGAGCCATGAGCGAACGATCCACGAAAATGACTTCATCTTCAGCGTGGTTGGCTATGTAAACAATCTGATCCGCGAACAGTCTGATGTTCAACGTGTGTAGGACCCGGTTAGTGCAAGGGACCGCGAAATAGAGTTCAAGATGTCGAGCTGTGTTCCAGGCAAACGTCCCCACCCTCCCGTATTCACTTACTCCAAGATCAGCAAGCGCTCCACCAAGGTGTCGGGTTCGGTCCGCCCATTGTCCGTAATTGCTTCGCTCAATCCCTGTCGCTGTAGCAGTAACCAGTTCCTTATGAGAAAACAGGCTTTCCGCTCGTCGAAAAAAGAAATCAAGAGTGAGAGGGGTATCCATCATTGTCGACTGCATAATCCAAATCTAGGAGATGACTTCGCTCACAGCCACATCCGCGTAGGGTGAAACTTAGAAATGACTGAACCCCAACTTCCCAGAGCTCAACTAGGTGTCAAAGATCGGCGCCGAGCGAAGCAGCTAGCCGCGTTTCCCGTCGCTCTCGCATTGGCGGCATACGTCGGACAGATATTGACGAGCTCCTTGCTTACCTCCCAACCCTTAGTGTTGATTTCCCTGAACGCGACGGATCCGATGTTGCTCCTGGCAGCCAACCAATCCAGTGCTGTGGCGTTCCTGATCGTGGGTTCTATACGGTTATTCGCCCCCGACTTATTTCTCCACCAACTCGGATGGGAGTTCGGTCCAGCAACAAAGACCTACCTGAGTAATGAACTGGGACCCCAGAGCGCTCTTCTACGCACAATTGCAGCACTGGAGCGGTGGTTTCCTCGCGTCGGCTGGATGCTGCTTTTCCTTATTCCTGGCTACCCAATGTGTCTATTGGCAGGCATCGCGAGAATGCGACGCGTTCCTTTTGTCATCGTGAATTTAGCTGGGACTTTCTCTCGACTATTACTTATCTACTGGGTGAGTTCAGTTTTCGAAGGGCCAGTCGGAACGATCGTCAGGTTCATTAGCCGATTCTCACTGCCCTTTACCTTCGCAATGGTTCTTCTCGTAATGCTTCAAAGTAGACGCAGAATGAACAAAACGACCGAGTCTTAAACCTCTTCAGACACTGTCGATAGCGCTCCATGTAGGCATGCTGGGTTGCGCTCCAACAGAGGTCACCGCGACAGCCCCAGCACGGACCGCTATTAATGCAGCAGCAACAGGGTCACCTGTATCGACGAAGGCTACTGAAAAGGCGCCCACAAACGCATCACCAGCACCTGTTGGATCGACTACTTCTACGTCAGGAGCTTCAATTTTCGTTATGTCCGTACCCGCTCTTACCTCACACCCGTCGGCTCCTAGAGTGGTGATGAGCACTGGAAACGAGATGTCTCCTAACTGTTCACCTTCGTGACGATTCACTATGACTACGTCAGCAAGAGGGAGAACACCAGCAGCAACTTCGTTGAACGGTGCGGGGTTAAAGATCACCTTGGTAGATGATGCAGCTGCGAGCAAAGCAGCGGTTCTGGCAGCTTCCACACCTACTTCACCTTGCAAAAGCAGCACATCGGCATTCGAAATCTCAGATGCCGCCAGCTCTACTCTCTCGGAATCAAGCTCGGCGTTAGCCCCGGCGATGACAACTATTGACACGTCTTCTGGATCGATGGTGATGAGCGCCGTGCCAGTTTCCGTAGACCCTCTATAGACATGGTTCCGGTCAACACCCGCCGCATCTAATTCTGCGATCAGGTAATCGCCTCTGCTGTCGGTACCTACACATCCGACCATCGTAACTTCAGCTTCCAATCGAGATGCCGCGACCGCTTGGTTAGCCCCTTTCCCTCCAGCGTTTTCTTCACATCTACTTCCATGAAGGGTTTCATCACCTTGAGGACGCCGGGGAACCCACACAGTGATGTCGTAGTTGAGACTCCCGACAACGACTACTCGAGCAGCCAAGGTTCAGATTCCTAAATAAGAATCGAGCCCGATGACAACCCCTGGGTGTTCGTCAATGACCCTGCACGCCAGCGTTATGCCACCCATGAAAGATGATCGATCCAAACTGTCATGACGCAGAGTCAACGTTTCCCCGTCTGTGCCTAACAGGACCTCTTGGTGAGCGACCAGGCCACGTAACCGAACCGAGTGAACAGATATTCCTCCCGCTCCAACTCCTCCCCGTGTGCCTGGAAGGGTTTCATGTTCAGTCGGGTCAAGACCCCACTCACCCGAAGCTTCAGCCATGCGTTCCAGCGTTCTCATCGCAGTACCTGAAGGAGCGTCAATTTTCTTGTCGTGATGAAGTTCAATAATTTCCGCAGTGGGGAAAAACGGTGCAGCCATTTCTGCGAACCTCATTAATAAAACAGCACCAATAGCGAAATTCGGTGCAACAAGACAGTTGCTGGAAGTGAACATCGTGCGAAAGTGGGAGAAATCTTCTTCCCCTAATCCACTGGTTCCCACTACAGCATGTACTCCATTTGTGGCGCACCATTCAATGTTGGCTCTCGCCGCGTCCGCCACAGTGAAATCGACCAAGACATCGATATCTGACGAACTCACCTCATTTAAAGAAGCCACCACTGTGGTTGAACCAGTCGAGTCCTTCTGCCCCGGAGAAGTCGGGTCGATCGCTGCAACAAGCTCTAATTCTTGGTCATCAACTACTGCCTCACAAACAGCTGATCCCATTCGGCCTGCTGAGCCTGTAACTGCTACACGCATAGATGCGGTCCCTTCTCAAGGACCCAAAACAGTGTGAGCCCTGCCTCTATTGTGGAGGACAGGGCTCACAGTTGAACTATCTATTTTGAAATATGCCGTATTTCAGGCAATCAAATGAGTTATCGACGGCTACGTCGTCGACGACGACCTCGGCCATCGTCTTTGGGCTCGGGACCCATATCTCCATAGAGACCTTTCGCTGTCTCGGAGAAATGTTCCTCGAACGAGACATACTCTCGTGCGCTGGATGAACCATTTTCATCAGCCGAAGATGTTTCTGCCGTTGTCTCTTCCGTCTCCGAAGAGTCCGGTTCAGTCTCGGCATCATCAGCTGGTTCGCTAGCCGTCTCTGAGGGCGCTTCCTCCGACTGAACAGTGGGTTCACCAACCATCGACAATGAAAGTTTTCCATTCGGGTCGATGTCATCGACAAGTACCTTTACCGAGTCTCCGACGTTTAACACTTCTTCGACCTTATCGAGCCTTCGGTCACCGCCCAGTTTGCTGATATGAAGCAAACCATCCGTGCCCGGCAAGATATTGACAAATGCTCCAAATTTCGTGATGTTGACAACGCGGCCGTCATACTCCGCTCCAACATCAGCGGTCGGTGGGTTCACGATCAAACGAATTTGTCGTTCAGCCTCCACTACCTTGTCACGGTCAGGCGAGCCGATACTTACGACGCCGACCGTTCCATCATCATCGACAGAGATATCTGCACCTGTCTCTTCTTGGATGGTGTTAATGACCTTTCCCCTGGGTCCGATGACTTCACCGATCTTGTCGATTGGTATCTCGAAGCTGACGATTTTCGGAGCATTGCCTCCGACATCGGATCGTGGTTCTGAAATCGCTTCATTCAT
>JAYZKK010000065.1:0-62297 GCA_036163555.1 Actinomycetota bacterium | reverse complement strand
AAGTCATCAAGATGGATTTGAGTGGTGCCCTCGAAGGTAACGTCAGGAGCACGGAATTGTAGAGCTCCCCACTCAACTGATGGAAAGGCCGCGCGATAGTCAGGGATACCGGTTGCCAACATGATGTCTCGACAAGAACTGTGACTAATGATCGTGGCTTCGGGAAAGAGATAATTGCCGTGGGTGTGATCTGCATGGTGATGGGTATTAACCAACAGAGTCACCGGATTAGAAGTTACTGACGCAATGGCATCGATGTAGGCACGGTTTCTACGTTCCGTTGAAGTGGTGTCAATACTGACCACTCCGCTCTCACCCACTATGAATCCCGTGTTGTTAATAAACCATGTTCCATCTGGCTGTACGTAGCTGAATACACCAGCAGCTACTTCCTCTAGCAGCCCCGGGCCGAGGTTGTCATGTAAGTGATTCGTGCTCATAAATAGAGCCTACGTGCAAGAGCACCCCATCTGGATCTACGCTTAAGGAATGAGCAGTGCTTCTAACTATGAACGAGACATTGACGTATTCGGTCCAGAATATGTGCAAGAAGCCCCAGAGGTCTGGAAACGATTGCGGTCAGAGTGTCCTGTAGCTCATACCTCTCTCAATGGTGGCGGTTGGTTACCCACTAGCTATGCCGACATTTCTTCGGTTGCCTACGACACCGAAAATTTCTCGTCGCGAGATATCGGTGTAGCACGGACACCTGAGGGTGTCAGCTTGCTCGTAGCCCCTCCAATTACATCCGATCCACCGTTCCATACAGACGCCCGACAAATGTTGTTGCCTTACTTCTCGCCGAAAGCGGTTGAGGAAATGCGAGAGATCACTCGCAGTATTGCTACTGAGCTACTCGATGCGATCGATCCGTCAGATGTTGTTGACGCCGCCGAGCAATATGCAAGGTACATACCGGTGCGAGTCATCGGAGCCATGATTGGCTTACCAGAAGAAGACTGCGAGATGTTCACTAGGTGGGCCACAGATATTTTGCAGAGCCACCCAGAAAAGGAGTGGGAGCAACAAACCACAGCAACCAAGGAAATTCTTGCTTACTTTGAAAAGACGATTGCAGATCGTCGAGCGAACCCGCGTGATGACTTGATCACCAAACTCCAAGCAGAGACTCTCCCCAATGGAGACCCGCTGACCGACAAACATATTTTGGGCACCTGTTTCCTTCTCTTGGTTGCAGGTATTGACACCACTTGGAGCTCCATAGCATCGAACCTTCTTCATCTAGCTACTCATGAAGATGATCGGCGACGCTTGGTTGAAGAGCCAGAACTAATTCCTACTGCGGTGGAAGAATTTTTGCGGGCCTATTCACCCGTGACAATGGCACGCGTGGCAGCCGAAGACACCGAGATTGCCGGCTGCCCTGTCATGGCTGGAGAGAAGGTGTTTCTCCCGTTTGGCGCCAGTAATCGCGATCCAGAAATGTTTGATGACCCGGATGAGATAGTCATCGACCGACAAGAAAATCGGCACTTTGCATTCGGTATTGGTATCCACCGGTGCCTCGGCTCGAATCTGGCCCGAATGGAACTAGTAGTGGCAATGGAAGAATGGCTTAAACGTTTCCCGGAGTTTTCGCTGGCTGAAGAGTCCGAGGCTCGATGGGGCGGAACTCAGGTTCGGGGTCCGCGCTCTGTGCCGATTCGAGTGGGCTAGCTCAGCCAGGGTTCATATGTTCGGAATTGTTTTTTCGAACCATCGTAAGGACAACCACCACCGCGAGCGATGTGTATAAGGCGTAGCCGACGGCAAGTGGCGTCACGGTTGAGGTTATTTGACGATCAATGATCGCTCCTAACAGTGCACCGATAGCCAGCGTTATGAAGCCAATTGTTGAGGCTGCGGTCCCGGCCAGCGCGCCCATAGGTTCGAGAGCCAGAGTGGTCATAGTCGGCATCATCACAACCATGGCCGCTATTTGAGCTGTCATTAGCACCATCCAGAGGCCTACCGGAGGCACACCGTCCGTCGAAAGGGCCAAGGTCAACATGAGTAAACTGACCCCCATCTGGAAAGCCAGTGCACCATGTCCGAGACGTCTCGCCCCGATCTGGCTCACCACGCGGGACCCAGTTAGAGCGACGGCAGCCATCACGCCCATAGTGATGCTGAAATAAGGAACGAACCAGGTCGGCTTTTTGAATATTTCGCTAATTATGAGTTCGGAGCTGCTGAGGAAGCTGTAGAACGCTCCACCTGAGAACAGGAGCGTTAGCGCGTAGCCGATCGTTGTTCGGTTCTCGAATACGACTCTAAGTCCCTGTTTCGTGCCAGAAAAACTGAGCTCACGTTGGTTACCGCTATCTAGTGACTCCGGAATTCTGAAGGACCACAGCCAAATGACAATGGCGATAACCAAGCCGAAAAGCATCGTTAGCCGCCAAGATCCTCCCCCTCGGACGAGTAGGTCTCCAAGCACCGGCGCCAAGACTGGTCCGGCAAAAAAGATGGTTTGGACGATTGCCATCACGCGAGCCATATCGTCGCCTTCGAATCTGTCTCGGATCATGGCCTGGCTGATGGTGCGGGGAGCTGCGCAACCAATTCCCCAAAGCACTCTGGAGGCTAGGAGGAAGCCTAGGTTCGGTGCCAAGGTGGACCCGAGTGCCCCTAAGGCAAACAGGGCTATGCCTGTCCTTAAGACAGGGATCCGTCCATAAGTATCTGCCAAGGGACCGTAAATGGGCATTCCGATAGCCATCCCTACGAAAATGCAAGTGATAGTTAAGCCGGGAAGGTTTGAAGTGGGCTCCATGCCAAACGCTGACCGTAGATCGGCGAAAGCAGGGAGGAGCATGTCGATCGATAGAGCGATAGCGCTGGTCAAAAGAGCAGTGAACGCGATGAACTCGCGCTCACCTTGACGACGAACCGGATCAGTCACCTGAAGAAGTTACGGTTTCGTAGATAGCCCGCTCCAATTGTTTAAGGAGAGTCGCGACTCGAGGAATCATGAAAGGGAGCGTTTGAGTCATCAGGAGTGCTCCAAGACCCGCCTTCGGGTCGACCCAGAAGTGGGTGTTGCATAGTCCTGCCCAACTCAACGAGCCTGCTTGGCGGCCTCCTTGAACATTCTCTTCGTTGATTTGAAATGTGAGACCCCAAGACTTGGGGGTTCCCGGCATGAACTCAAAGTCGCTGCTCACTTTCTGGTTTTGAGAGACGACGGGAGATACTCGTAAGTCACCCATGCTGTTAGTGGACATCAATGAAACAGTTTGCGGCGATAACAGGCGTCGCCCAGCTAATTCTCCACCGCGTAAGAGCATCTGCATAAATTTTGCATAGTCGGTCACAGTGGAGAAGAGCCCACCACCGCCACTGTCGAACTCGACTGTTCGCTTCTCTCCACTCGAAACTAGTGCCTTCCAGGTATCCCCGTTAAGCACATGGGTAGCAGCTCGGCGGTCTTGCATGTCTGGGCGACAGTCATATGCGGTGCTTGTCATCGCCAACGGATCGAAGATCTCCTCGTGCATCCACTCGGCAAGCGATAGGTCGCTGACTACTTCAAGCAGCTGACCCGCCCAGTCGATCCCGATGCCATATTCCCAACGAGTTCCGGGGTCGAACGAGAGTGGCTGACGCAGAGAATCAAGTTTGCCACTACCGGTTCCGGGGTTTCCGGTGCAGTCCTTCCAAGTTGCTAGTTCAGAATTCCAGACCTCGTATGTGAAACCAGAGGTATGGGTGAGAAGGTTCCGGAGAGTTATTGGCTGGCTAGGGGAGCGCAAAATTGGTTCGGTTTGGGCGAAGCCTTCGAGAACCTGAACTTCTCCGAGCCACGGAATTATTTCCGCGGCGGGCTGGTCGAGTGCAAGTAAACCGCGCTCTACGGCCTGCATGCATGCGGTCCCGGTGATCGGTTTCGTCATCGAAGCGATTTGAAAAACTGTGTCACCGGTCATTGGGTCCTGGTTTGCCTCTGACCTGACTCCGTGAGAACGAAGACTCATCAGACCATCTTGGTTGACCACAGCTACTACGGCGCCGGGAATGATCTTGTTCTCGACCGCTTTGCTGATGCAATTGTCAATTGCTTGATCCAGGTTCACTGGTCCAAAGCCTCTCGCCAAGGTGTCGCGTCGATCCCGTGGTAACGATCTTCCAAGGCATCAACAAGTTCAGGCGTCCAAAATGGATGTCCGGGCCTCGGCGCACCAAAAAGAGCGAGTTCCTCAGGGGTACAACTTGCTGCAAATTTTGACCACGGACCGCGGTTCGCATTTTGTTGGAAACTGTCAAAGCCAATCCACTCATGATGGGCATGCTTAAAGGCGATGTTCATCAGAAACCTTGACCCACCCTCTCGGGTTAAGTTCACTCCTCGGTGCCACACATCGGTTCGGTAGACAAGGTAGGAACCTCGACGACCCGCAGCAGATTGAGGAGCAGAGCCCGGCGGAGAATCACCAAGATTAAGTATCTCAGTCGGTCCCACTCCGTCTTCGACATCGGAAAGATACAAAAACCCGAGCATGTTCCACCAGCCCGGTTCGATGCGGTCGGGAACGATCGTGTGGTTACGATCTTGATGGAAAGGCTGCTCGTAGTCGGTGACCCCAGTGTATTTACCCCATATTCGTGCTTGATACAGACGGATATCGTCCGAACCCATTGCGCGTTGAGCGAAATCAACCACCCGCGGATGAATCTGGAGCCGATTGAGTAGGTGAGAGTCGTAAGGGAAGAGCACATGCCCTAAAAATTGACGCAAGCGAAATTCGGCCCCGGCCCCGGCGCCGTCGTCCTGGCTCAGTCCGTGTGATGTTCCCTGGCGCGAAGGTTGATATCGCGGATCAGTGCTCTCATTTTCAAAATGTGCGAGGGCTTCGGGGTTCCCTGAGTGGTAGTCAGATGGATGAGGGAAATGTCCCCAGAGCTCTTCTACAGCGGCATCTATTTCCTCAGCAGGTACCAAATCGTGGACAACGGTCCAGCCTCGGGTCTGCCATTGTTCAATAGCTGTTTCGATATCGGTACTCACTGTTGGGCAGGCTAGCTGGGTTCAGACGTCTGAACGCTACCGAGCGCCTTGGGCGTCATGCACCCGAATGGTTGCTCCTGTTACGAAATCAGATGATGGAGATACTAAATAGAGCAGTGTGCCGTCTAGTTGGGACGGTTTTCCCAACCTCTTTCGGGGAAACCCGGCTGTTATGTCTCCCATTCTTTCAAGCATGCCGTCCATCATTTCGCTTTCAAAGGCGCCTGGGGCAATGCAGTTAACGTTGACGTCGTATCTTGCAAATTCCAAGGCCAACATTTCTGTCATCCGGACAACAGCACTTTTTGTAATCGCGTACCAAGAGGTTCCTACGCCGGCGCTGAAAGCTGCACCAGAGGCGATATTGACGATTCGGCCCGGAAGTTCTGCCTCCTTGAGGCGTCGAGTGACTTCACTTGCGAGATGGAATAGAGAAGTCAAGTTCGTCGCCACCATTTCATCGACAAATGCCGGATCCATGTTCAACGCAAGTTGAGCATCAGGTTTGCCAGCATTATTGACAAGAATTTGGATAGGTCCAAGTTCCTTTTGCACTTGATCCACTGAAGCGAACAGCGCATCTGTATCTGTGACGTCAAGAGGAACCGGCAAGACTCTAGCGCCGGTGTCTCGTAGCTCTTCGGCGAGTGCTTCGAGTCGCTCAACCCGACGGCCCGCGATTGCGACGCTAGCGCCACATGCAGCCAACACTTGCGCGAACCTGTATCCCAAGCCGGACGTAGTGCCAGTTATAAAGGCTGTTTGACCGCTTAGGTCTGTCGAAAAGTTCGGCATATCTGACATTGGTTCCCCCAGAAGAGTAAGGATTGCTGGTCTTCTGTCTAGGCGCAGAAGGAATGGTCGTCTAATCGCGTTGACACGAATTAGGGTGCGCGGTGGTGAATGACGAACTGATTCTTGAAGCAGGAAGAGTTAAAGACGGCACTCGAGCTTTAGTCACGGGCGGCGGATCAGGCATAGGGAAGTCAATAGCAGCGGCCTTACAGTCAGCCGGGGCCAGTGTCTTGGTCTGCGACGCGGATCCCTCAACGGACCCTGACTTCGTGGTTGATGTAGTAGAGGAAGCCGCGGTCAAGCAAATGTTCGTGGACATAGAACAACATATGGGTGGTTTAGACGTGTTGGTGAACAACGTGGGGATTGCCGGCCCAGCGGGACTAGTAGATGAAATCCCAATTGACGATTTTGATCAGGTTTTGCACGTCAATGTTGGCGGAACTTTTCGAGTTACTAGCCGAGCGGTGCCATTGCTAAGAGCTTCAGGTGGCGGCTTGATAGTCAACATAGCTTCAACTGCGGGAATTTTCCCTTACCCATATCGCTCGCCGTATGTTGCATCTAAATGGGCGATGGTTGGTCTTGGGCGGAGTTGGGCCATGGAATTAGGTGAGGACAACATTCGTGTCAATGTGATTTGCCCAGGGTCTGTTGGAGGTCCTCGAATGGATCAGGTGATAGCACGAGAGGCAGTCGCTACGGACGGAGATGAATCGGTGCTCCGCAGCGGCTACGAAAGCCAGGTTTCGATGGGCCGCTTTATGGATGCGGCAGATATTGCCGGTGCCGTGGTTTACATGGCCTCACCAGCCGGTCGTCATGTCTCAGGGCAAGTGCTATCCGTCGACGGGGCGACCGAGACTTTGCGAAGTTCCTGAGCAGCGAGCTTTGCTATGGGGCACACTCGTGGGGTCCGTTAATCCCAGGAGCCAACAAAGTGAATGTCACCGAAGCAACTCAGCGGAGAGCATCAATCAGATCCTTTCTTCCGGACCCCGTGGCCGACGAGCAAATCAAAGACCTTTTAGAGGTTGCCTCTAGAGCTCCTTCGGGTGGGAATGTTCAACCCTGGAGGGTCTACGTAATTAATGGGGACTCTATGGAACGGTTTCGATCATTCATATCGAGCCGTAGTCCAGGAGATTCTGAGTATCCCGTGTACCCACCCAACCTTCAGGAACCGTACCGAACTAACCGATATGAACTAGGTGAGGCGATGTACGAAAAGCTCGGCATTCCTCGTGAGGACAAACCAGCTCGACTTGCTCACCTAGCGAGAAACTTTGATTTTTTTGGTGCACCCGCGGCGTTCTTTTGTTTCATCGAAAGAAATATGGGTTCAGCACAATGGTCTGATTTAGGAATGTTCTTGCAGACGTTTATGTTGTTGGCTGTCGAAGCCGGCTTGGATACGTGCCCGCAGGAAGCCTGGGCTAACCATTGGTCAGATGTACAAGAGTTCTGTGGTGCGCCGGAACAAGAGATGCTGTTTTGTGGAATGGCAATAGGTAAACGGGACGAATCGAAACCTGTCAATAGCCTCAGAAGTGATCGTATGGTTGTCGATGAGTGGACGACTTGGCTGTAAGGATCAGAACATGAACGATATCTACGAGATGATGAGCACACTCCGGGCCGTGCGTCGACTGCGTCCGGATCCCATCCCTGATGATGTATTGAATCGGGTGCTGCAAGCAGCGGCGTGGGCCCCCACGGGTGGCAATATGCAACCGTGGCGCGTGATTGTGGTGAGCAGTTCACAACGAAAAAAGGCGCTTGCTGATATCTACCGACCGGCCTGGTATCGGTATGCGAAGGGTTATGACGCAAGGATTGAACAGCTGCCGGAGGACGAAGCCGAAAAAGCGCGCAGAAATCGAGTGGCAGGTGATTATTTGGCAGATCACCTAGAAGAAGCACCATCGATCTTGATGTTCGTAGCTGACCCAAAAATGATGGCTATTACCGACGCGAAGTTGGATCGAATTTCAATGGTCGGCGGAGGTTCGGTATACACAGCTGTGCAGAACGCAATGTTGGCTGCTCGGACTGAAGGTCTTGGTTGTGTACTGACAACTCTGCATTGTTTGGCCGAAGATGAGGTCAAGGAAGCGCTCGAAATTCCTGACGGTTGGGCCACTCTGGCGATGGTTCCTCTGGGCTATCCAGTCGGTACGGGTCACGGCACAATTACTAGGCAGACTCCTGAAACGCTTGCTTTCGATGACGCATTTGGAGTGGCTTGGAGTTGACCTCAACAGCTAATCGGCAGCCGACCATTTTTTCGGTCAGCGAAATTAGTGTCGGCCAACCGGGGATAAGACAAACTCAGTCCGGCCAGTCGCTCCCTCTGATTGTGATGGCGATTGTCGTTGTTGTGTGGGGATTAGGACCACCCATTACAAAACTGGTGACCGCTCCGCCACTTATTGGAACCTTTATCCGTTTCGGTATCTCGTCGCCGCTACTCCTTGTTGTGTTGGCAGCAAGGGGGCGGGTTTTGTCACGCAAGGTTCTTCTTGCAACAGCGTTACCTGGTCTGTCTTTCGGTATCAACCTGATATTTGTTTTCTCGGCTCTTCAAGAAGCAACAGTTTCGGTTCTGTCGACAGTCGTAGCGATGCAGCCGGCGCTTCTCTTGGTTCTCGCTGGACCGCTCTTTCGTGAATACCCATCGGGTCGGCAACTTGCGTTCACCTTGTTAGGGGTTGTCGGCGCTGTCGGCGTAATTCTTGGTGCGGGCTCACAGGTGCAATCTTCATGGCTGGGGGTGGGGTTCGCGGCGCTTGCGCTAGCTACATTCACGCTTTATTTCGTTTTAACCCGACTTGCCAGAGTCGACGATGAAGTAGATCCAATCGAATGGATGGCGGGCATCAATATCTGGTCTTTCATATCGACGATCGTTCCGATTTTGTTATTGGCCGATCGATCTGATTGGGCTCAGTTTGGAGGAATCGATTGGTTGTGGATTTCGGTGGTTGCGTTCGTTACTGGTGTCTTTGGACATGTTCTAATGACCTGGCTGCATGGCCATCTAGAAGCTGCCCGATCGTCTCTTTACATACTGACTATGCATCTGGTTGCCGTAGGACTCGCATGGTGGATACACGATGAAGCCATTACTTGGTTACAGGCCGTGTCAGGGGGAGTAGTGCTGGTCTGTGTCGCTCTGGTAGTTACTGCCCCTGATCGCCGTGAGGTTCAATAATTGGGAAAAGACGAAACTCTGTCAAAAGATCAAATAGTTCGAGAACCGGAGACGGATTTCCGTCGATTATGACGTTTCCTTGGTCCAATGCATCCGAGAATGAAGCGACACCCCCTAACGCGTCGGCTAGGACGTGGCGTGTGAGGCTTACCGTAGCTATTGCATCGTCTGCGTGCCGATCGGGCAGATGGTGTATTGCGCAATTTGTAACGCCAAGAACGTGATTTTCTTTTAGGTCAGAAAAGGTCCAGTTGATTTTTATGTCCAAGTCGCGGATTGCCGAGGTGCTCAGTCGGACACCTATCGAATCAAATAGCTGTTCGGCGGTCATAGCATGGGCAAGTTGTCGCCCCCGACCAACAGTGATGTTCGGAGATCCATTACGAAGCTCGTGTGCGCCGTAAAGGTATGCATTGCGCCACGTTCCGGATTCGGCTTGATATCCCAATTGTTCGAAAGCGTCAGCTTGAAGCTCCCTTGCCTCCTGGTGTGACGGATCGGCGAAAACCACGTGATTCACCACCTGTGCTACCCAACGGTAATCACCATCTTCGAAACTTTTTCTTGCTTGTTGTAGTACTTGTTCAGGGCCACCCATGAATTCCACGTACTTCTCACTGGTCTCTTTTGGGGGGTAAGGATTTAAGTGTGCTGGGTTGGCGTCGTACCACCCTAAATATTTGTTGTAGACGGATTTGACGTTGTGGCTGACTGTTCCGTAGTAGCCCTGGACATGAGAGTCCGATGAAAAACATTCAGGAAGTTTTAGCTCTTCAGCTATCTCATTAGGTGTCCAACCTCGGTTAGCTAACCGCATTGTTTGATCGTGCATCCAACGATAAACGTCGCGTTGCTTCACTAAGAATTCCTTTAAGTCCTCGGTTCCGAACCGAGGCCAATGGTGGGTAGCAATCAAGACATCAGATTTGTCTCCCCAGAGATCGAGTGCTTCGTTTATGTACTTAGACCAGGCAAGAGCGTCGCGAGTTTGTGCCCCCCTGATCGGGTAGAGGTTGTGCATGTTGTGAGTGCAGTTTTCAGCCATGCACAACATTCGAAAATCGGGGAACCAAAAGTTCATTTCGGCTGGGGCTTCGGCATCAGGAGTATTTTGAAAGATGACTCGCACGCCATCTATTTCCAGTTCGATACCGGTGCTGTCGATGATTTCTGTTGGAGCGATGAGCCCCGATGGGCTGAAAGGGAGGGCTTTACCAAGGCCGTTGTCGATATGGCCCGTAGGCCCAGGAGGCAGGAATAGGCCGAACTGGTACATAGCCCGGCGTGCCATCGCTGCTCCGGCAATTACGTTTTCGTTGACAACTTCTTCTAGAAAGCCTTCGGGCGCGATTATTCGAACGTCTCCGTTCTCAACTTCGTCAGGAGTTGTCACACCCAGAATCCCGCCGAAATGATCTGCATGGGAATGGGTGTAAATAACTGCCTTAACTGGTCTTTCACCAAGGTGTTCGTTGGCGAGCTTCAGGCAGGCCTCGGCTGTTGCTGCAGTTGTTAGAACGTCGACCAAGATCCAACCGGAGTTGCCGGCTATGAGTGTCAGGTTCGAAATGTCGTATCCGCGAACCTGCCAGACGCCGTCCATCACTTCGAAGAGGCCGTGTATGGCGTTCAGGCGACCTTGACGCCACAGTCCAGGATGAACCGTGTCGGGTGCTTCGTGGGTCTCGCGCAAAAAGTCGTAACGGGCACAATCCCAAACCACATGGTCGTCGACCGTAACTGTGCCTTCAGGCAGGGTTGCAATCAACCCGCGCTGAGCTCTCTCGAAGTCGGCATCGTCATCGAAGGACATGTTTTCTAAAGCGACCGCGTTTGCCTGAGCTGTAAGTTCGGCAGCGCCCTTGGGAGCGTTGTTTGCATCTGACATAGTGTTCCCTTGAGTGAATCTTGAGAATCTATCTTTCTTATTGGGTCGATTCGACCGATCTGTAGGTGGTTGACAAGGACTTGGCAATTCGGTCAGTCATGATCTCTGTTGAACCGTCGACATAGTTGGCGATGCGGGCAGCAGTCAATCTGTGTCCAATGAGGTGCTCCTCCCTCAGCCCGTTGGCACCCATGGCTTGAGCGCAAGCTGCAAGAGATGATTCGGCGATCTCAGTTGCAAATTTCTTTGCGTGCGCTGCGGGCAGCACCGCAGATTGGCTATCGCCGTGTTCTATTGCAGCAACAGCTTTGTTAGTTAGGGCACGAGCGGCTTCAAGTTGGTTAGCCACGCGTGCCAATTGCCATGAGAGCCCTTGGTGTTCAATGATCGGCTTTCCGAAACTTTCCCGTTCCGACGCATACCCGACAGATGAACGTAAGGAAGCTTCGATCATTGCGCAACACATTGAGGCGACGTATGTCCTCGCTTCGTTGATAGTGGTTAGCGCAGCAGAAAAGCCGTCACCTGCTGGTGCTAACAGATCGGCATCCGAAGCGAAATAATTGTCGAGCTGAAATCCGCCGGTTCCGATCGCGTGACTGCCGATTAGGTCGTAAGGCGTGACTCGTTTAAAACCGGGTTGGGTTCCATCGATGAGAAACGAAGCGATACCTCGAGCTCGAGACCCGGGGTCTGTCTGGACATAGGCGACTATCACTGTGGAACTAGCGGCGTTAGTGATCCATGCCTTCTCGCCGTTTAACCGCCAGCCTTCGACATCGGGAGTTGCTTGAGTCGCAATAGCTGAGAAGTCGCTTCCTGCGTTGGGTTCGGTGAGGGCACTGGAGCCGAGTTTGTTGCCCGTGAGCAAATCGGAAAGGAAGCGACCCCGTTGTTCTTCGGTTCCGTGGCGAGCTAATCGTGCTGCGACGTTATGGGAGTTAACCAAACTGAAGGCATAGGGCATTGAAACTTCTGAGAGGAGGTCTAAAACGCGTAACTTTTGGCCGAAACTCATTCCGAGGCCACCTAACTCTGGATCTATTTCCATTCCTAGGAGGCCCAGTTGATGGGCTGAAGCGATGGCCTCTGCAGGGAAGACTCGATTTCTTTCCCAATCGACAACCTGAGGACTAATGACGCGATCACGGAATTCTTGAACCTTGTCGAGCAGGTTCAAGAATTGATCTTCAGGTAATCCGACGGCTTGGCTCATGCTTTGACCCTAGATGCCTGCGTAAAGTCGTTCATCGTGGAAGACATATTCTCTCCTGATCACTTGACCGAGGTGTTGCTATCTGGTGTAGCTCCACAGGCTCAAGGTCCTGCTGCGGCTGTAGCAGCGGTAGTTCGCAAAGGTGAGTTGGGTGCAGAGCTTTTGTTTATAGAACGTTCAACCAAGAAGGATGATCCATGGTCTGGTCAGATGGCTTTCCCAGGTGGAAGGGCATCTGAAGATGATCACGACAGTCTTGCTACTGCGGTTAGGGAGACGAACGAAGAACTTGGGATAGACCTCGTGGATTCGCTTTTGTTGGGTCGACTGTCGGATTTAGAGGGAGGTCCCCGCGGAACACGTCAGCGACTTACCGTGACACCGTACGTTTTTTGGATTTCGGGACGGCGTCCGATGAGTGATCCGAATCATGAGGTAGCAGGAGTTATATGGGTTCCTGTTAGCGAGCTTCTTGAGCCGAGTCGTTATGTTGAATATTTTTATACGCCGCTAGGTCACGATTCTTTGCCTGGAATCACTGTTGAGGGGGAAAGGGTGATTTGGGGTTTGACGCTGAGGATGCTGGTTGATCTGTTTCGAAGACTTGGACAACCACTCTCAATCAGGTCCTAGAGTGCCGCTTTGAATAGGCTGTTCTTATGAGTCATTCGCCATCCACGGCTTCCAATGGGCCATCAAAAGCAACTGGGTCTCATGACGTTGATGTAGTGGTGGTAGGTGCCGGGTTTGCTGGCATGTATATGTTGCACAGGCTTCGGACATACGGATATTCGGTTCGAGTCTTCGAAGCTGGAACTGACGTGGGAGGCACGTGGTACTGGAATAGGTACCCAGGTGCTCGATGTGACGTTGAGAGCATGGAGTACAGCTATAGCTTCGACAAAGATCTTGAGCAGGACTGGGAGTGGACTGAACGTTATTCCAGTCAGCCAGAAATTCTTGCCTATGCCAACCACGTAGCGGATCGGTTCGACTTGAGATCTGACATACGTTTTGAAACTCGAGTTGAAGCAGCAGATTTTGACGAGACCAGCGATTTGTGGCACACGCGGACAAGCGACGACACGACCACTAGCAGCCGGTTCTTCGTAATGGCAACCGGCTGCTGGTCGTCAACGACGATGCCGGATATAGCAGGAATAGAAGAGTTTGGGGGAGTGACCGTTCACACAGGCCAATGGCCAAAGGAAGGTGTTGACTTAAAGGATAAGAGCGTAGCCATAATTGGGACCGGTTCTTCAGGGGTTCAAGCGATACCGGTGATTGCCGAACAGTGCAAAGATCTGACCGTTTTTCAGCGCACCCCGCAATACACGATTCCCGCGAGAAATGAGCCGTTGGAAGCGGCTCGTCAAGCTGATGTGAAGAGTCGGTATCGAGAATTCCGAGCGGCAAACTTTGCTATGCCACAAGCTCTCGGTTCAGAGATACCCAAATTCAATGATTCGATCCACGATGTTCCTGAAGAGGAAAGGTTACGAAGGTTTGAGAACGCATGGGAACGTGGAGGCACCCTCTTCATGTCCTCATTCAACGATGTCCTTGTTGATGAATCAGCAAATGTTTACGCGCAAGATTTTGTGCGAGAAAAGATTTCTGAGATCGTTCAAGACCCCCAAGTTGCGGCGAAGTTGACTCCGGAGCACATCATTGGTTGTAAACGTTTGGTTATCGATACGGACTACTTTGAAACCTTCAACCGGTCCAATGTTCGACTGGTTGACGTTAGCCACGACCCGATTCGCCGAATAACCAGTTCTGGTTTAGCGACTCAAGAGGATGAGTTCGAGTTCGACGTTCTGATTTTTGCTACCGGTTTCGACGCGATGACAGGGTCAATATTGCGGGTAGGGATTACTGGAAGAGATGGGTTAACGATCCAAGAAAAGTGGTCGGCTGGGCCGCGCACCTACCTCGGTCTCACCGTTCCAGGTTTCCCGAATATGTTCGCGATATCAGGGCCGGGTAGCCCTTCTGTGCTTACCAACATGATTATTTCGATTGAACAACATGTTGAGTGGATTACCGATTGCATGGTTTGGCTTGATGGGAAAGGGGCTTCAACTATTGAGGCAGTGCCCGAAGCCGAAGAGGATTGGGTTGAGCACGTCAACGCCAAGGCGGATAGGACGCTCTTCCCGGGGTGTAATTCTTGGTATTTGGGCGCAAATGTGCCTGGTAAGACCCGTGTATTTATGCCGCTTCTCGGCTTTCCCGGGTACGTGCGACGCTGTAATCAGGTGGCCGAAAACGACTATGAAGGATTTATTGTCCAGTGAATGAACTCGAGTTATTAACTGAGGGGTGGGGACTTATAGAAGCGCCCCGAGTGGATGAAGATGATCGACTTTATTTTTCTGACGTCCCAAATGGTGGTGTCTATAGGCGATTACCCAATGGAGAGATCGAAACAGTAATTCCGAAGCGCCGAGGGGTCGGTGGAATGGTTTTTCACCGTGATGGCGGGTTGATCGTCGGCGGACGAAATGTCCAACATGTGAACAATGGTGAAATACGTGTCTTGTTCGATCCCGGGTTCCCGGGTTTCAATGACCTTCACACTGACGCGTTAGGTCGTGTGTATGTCGGCTCGTTAAAAATTGATCCGTTCGAAGAAGGCGCCGAGAACCCAGGTGGCGAATTGTGGCGACTAGGCCCTGAAGGTGAGGCGACGGAAATGTATGACGGAGTATTACTCACTAATGGAATTGGGTTCTCCCCTGACGGTTCCTTGCTATATCACGCGGACAGTGTGCCGGGAAGGGTCTGGGTTTCAGATGTAGATGGTGACTCCGTGACTGGTAAAAGGGTATTTGTTGAGGACCGCGCTAATGCGACTGATGGTCTTGCAGTAGATGTCGAAGGAGGCGTGTGGGTAGCGCAACCGAACGGGGGCAAGGTTCAGCGCTACACACCTGACGGGAGTGAAGATACCTATGTTTCTATCCCCGATCCGATGGTTACTAGCCTGTGCTTCGGCGGGTCAGATCACAGAGATTTATACGTAGTCACTGGAGGTCAGAGTCCACTGGGAGGCTGTATCTATCGAACAAGAGTCGATGTTTCCGGAGTCCCAGTCGCTCAAGCCACTATTTGAAACTGCTCATCTCATAAGCGTCATTAGGGTGTTAACAATGCAAGACGTACCGTTTTATTGGTCACACGGGCATGAAAGTAATGATCTAATTTTTTGCATGCATGGGATTGGTTCCTGTGCTGACGCCTTTCTGCCTCAGCGAGAGATCGCAGACCAGCTGGAATATCGGATGGTGGCCTGGGATGCCCCTGGTTACAGATACTCACCCGATCCCGTAGAGGAACCGGGTATAGACGGATGGGCTGATGCGGCAGCAGAGTTGATTCGGTCTTTGGGATATGAGCGTTCAATAGTGCTTGGGGTTTCATGGGGCGGTGTTACCGCAACTCGTTTAGCTCTTCGCAACCCGGATCTAGTCAAGGCGCTCATATTGGCTGATTCGAGCGTAGGGTCCGGTACCAGTTCACAACAAGCTGAAGCTATGCGTAGTAGAGCAGCAACTCTGACCGAATTAGGGGCTGCTGAATTTGCTGAACAGCGTGCACCGCTTTTGGTTGCGGAAGCAACTCCTTCGGAGGTCGTGGAGAATGTCCAACAGTTGTTTGCTGACTCTATTCGAATGCCCGCCTACCAGTGGGCGTGTAATTCGATGGCCGAAGCCGACCACCGGGATCACTTGTCATCGATTGACGCAGCAACTCTTGTCATATGCGGAGAGGAAGACCGCGTTACACCACCCAAGTTGTCGGCCCAGCTAGCACAAGGCATTCCAAACTCAACTCTGGTGCATGTAGAAGCCGCGGGGCATCTGGCCAACCAGGAAAAACCGCAAGATTTCAATAGAGAAATATCGAAATTTATCCAGTCAATTGATTAGCTAGCTCAATTTCAACGAGGCGGCATTCTGATGCCGCCGTCGCAACGGATGGTTTCGCCGTTCATGTATGGATTCGTGATGCACTCCATGACCATGAATGCCAGTTCCTCTCCGTAGCCGAGGCGTTTGGGGAAAAGCACGCTTTGACCTAGGTGTGCCTTGAACTGGTCAGATTGTTCGCCTTCGCCGTAGATGGGAGTGTCGATCAAACCTGGGGCAATGGTGTTGACTCGAATGCCGGTCGCCGATAAGTCACGGGCTATTGGCAGGGTCATGCCCACCACACCACCTTTGGAGGCGGAGTAGGCAGCCTGACCGATCTGCCCATCGAAGGCGGCAGCCGAAGCCATATTTACTATCGCGCCTCTTGAACCGTCCTCATCAACAGGTTCGGTTTGTGCCATGGCCGCGGCTGACTGGGCCAACATGTTGTATGTGCCTAGGAGATTGACCTTTATCACGAATTCAAATTGACCAAGATCGGCCGGCACGTTGTTTCGGTCGATGGTCCTTGCTGCTCTCCCTAGTCCAGCAGAGTTCACAAGCGCTCGCAGAGGACCCATTTCCGAAGCCGCAGCAACGGCTGCCTGAGCATCCTCAACGTTTGAAACATCGCACTTTACGAACAAGCCACCTAACTCCGAGGCGACTGCTTGACCCTTATCTTCCTGGAGATCGGCAATGACCACGCGAGAGCCGGCTTCTGTTAGCTGGCGGGCAGCTGCTTCGCCGATGCCCGATGCCCCGCCGGTGACGATGGAGGAGCTTGCCTGAAGGTTCATTCGCGGCATTAGGCACCCAGTCTTTCGATAATGGTCGCGTTCGCCATGCCCCCGCCTTCACACATGGTTTGGAGGCCGTACTTGCCTCCTGTCCGCTCTAATTCGTTGAGCAGAGTTGCCATTAGTTTGGTACCAGAACATCCGAGAGGATGCCCAAGAGCGATAGCACCACCGTTGACATTGGTTCTATCCAGGTCTGTGCCGTGTTCTTTTTGCCAAGCTAGGACAACCGAGGCGAAGGCTTCGTTGACTTCGAAGAGATCGATGTCGTCCAGCGTTAGTCCTGAACGTGACATGACTTTTTCCGTTGCGGGAATTGGCCCCTTCAACATCGTCACTGGGTCAGCCCCGGCGAGAGCGAAGCTATGGAATTTCGCTCGTGGGCGAAGGCCGAGTTCAGCGGCTTTCTCTGCGCTCATTACCAGAACAGCAGATGCTCCATCGGTGATTTGGCTGGAGTTACCGGCCGTAACTTTTCCATCTTCGCGAAATGCGGGATTTAACTTCGAAAGCGAGTCAGCAGTGGTGTCGTGGCGGATTCCCTCGTCGGCGGTCATCATCTCGGTTTTGCCGTCTACTTCGATCGGTACGGGGACAATCTCGTTGTCGAAGCGTCCTTCTGCTGTAGCGACAGCTGCGCGT
The DNA here is from genome assembly GCA_036163555.1 of Actinomycetota bacterium. Classification (GTDB taxonomy): domain Bacteria; phylum Actinomycetota; class Acidimicrobiia; order Acidimicrobiales; family Poriferisodalaceae; genus MedAcidi-G3. The sequence goes on along the minus strand of JAYZKK010000065.1, from coordinate 44,817 downwards.
CGCTGACTTTCGGCGCCAAAAGCGTCGAGGTCTTCGCGGGTGAAGCCATATTCGTCGGCGATCATTTCGGCTCCGATGCCCTGAGGAGGCAGGCCGGTTTCTTCGTAACGGTTTTGCATGGTTTCGCTGAATGGAAAGCCCATACCCTTTACGACGCTTGCTCCCATTGGGGTTCGCGTCATCACTTCGACACCTGCCGCGACGGCGACGTCGTAAGCACCCGCTATTACGCCTTGTGCCGCAAAATGCAAGGCTTGCTGACTCGAGCCGCATTGTCGATCAACCGTTGTAGCGGGTACCGATTCGGGCCATCCAGCTGCGAGGACTGCGTTTCGACCGATGTTCAATGATTGTTCGCCTACTTGCATGACGCATCCCATGATTACGTCGTCAACAATCGATGGATCTATACCTGTTCGTTGTTCGAGGGCTTTCAACACGTGAGCTGCTAAATCGACTGCGTGCCAGTCCTGTAGCTTGCCATTTCGTTTTCCACCTGGGGTTCTTACCGCATCAACGATGACTGCTTCTCTCATAGGTCTACTCCTAATGGGGGCCGTTCGGAATGGTACTCCGAATTTCAATACCAAATCGTAGATCGTTATGAGCAGCGTCGGCTAACTCAGAGCGCTACTTTGCACATGTGATTGACCCTAGACCAGAGGAAAATGGTTCCGCCACGTTCTCGTCTCTGCGGGTGCCAACCTTCCGACTGTTTTGGTGGAGTGGTGTGTATTCCTATCTCGGAGTGCAGATGCAGTTCCTTCTTCGGGGCTTGCTGGCCTGGGATCTGACCGAACGGGAAAGTGGTTTAGGTGTCGTATACCTCGCGTTTGGAATGGGGCTTTTGATTTTTACGCCGATCGGTGGAGTGTTGGCTGATCGTTGGCCGAAACGCTCGCTCTTAGTTTTTGGTCAGGGCATAATCGCTATAGCGGCCGCAGGCATGGGCTTGGCGGCTGTTTCCGGAAACGCCCGTTTTTGGATGCTGATGGTGGCAAGTCTTGTTCAAGGAGCGATGTTCGGACTCATTGGACCAGCGAGGGTGTCTACGTCCGCTGAATTAGTCGGACGCGAACAGCTAGGTAACGCAATCAGTTTGACGTCCATGTCGATGAGTCTGACTCGGTTATTCGCTCCAGCGGCAGCGGGAGTTCTTGCCGGGGTAGCGACCATTGGGATAGGTGGGGCGTATCTAGTTGCAGCGGTCTTCTCGGTCGTGTCAACGCTATTGACGGCTCGTTTACCACGATTGGAACCGTCAAATCCGTCTCAACAGAACCCACTTGACGAGATTCGGGATGGACTCCGCTACGTGCGAAGTAAGCCTGAGTTGGGGCGGCTTATCCTAACGACGACGATCGCCATCATGGTCGGGTTTAATTACGTGGCTTTCTTGCCGGCCTTAGTGGAGGGACAGATGGGCCTATCGGAAAGTCACGTCGGATTTCTGACTACAGCGTCAGCAGCAGGCGCCGTTTTGGTCACAGCGTTCGTAGCTTCGCGTGCCGATGGGCCTAATGCACAAATGTTGTTGATCTGCTGCGGGATCGCATTCGGGATCGGCGTAATTGGGTTTGGATTAGCGCCGAATTATCTAGCAGCATTGTTGATAATTGTGATCCTCGGTTTCGCGACTAACGGCTTCATGGTTTTGACAAGTAGTCGTTCCATGGTGATATCGGACGATTCGTATCACGGACGGGTGCAGTCTCTGATGCAACTTGCGTGGGCCGGATTCGGAATCGCGGCAGCACCGTTGGGAGCAGCAGCGGAAATCATCGGTCTTCGCTTGACGATCGTCATTATGGGACTCGCAACTGTCGTTGTGGTCGGGCTCTACGCGCTATCGCTTCTCAGTAGTGTCGTCCGAACGACTGAATGAGGTGTCTGATTTGTGTCGCTACTGAGGTGGACTCAACCCAAGATTCTGACGGGAATTGAACGGGGACCCCTCACGTGACCAGCGCTGTAGTTGACGGCTGCGGGATCAACCAATTCGAAGTCTGGAAATTGCTCCATCCACATTTCTAAGGCGATCTGCATTTCCAATCGGGCCAGATTCGAACCGAGGCACCGATGGGCCCCAAGACCGAACGCTGAATGACGGTTTTCTTCTCTGTCGATGAGGACTTCATCAGGACGATCAAAAAAGTCGGGATCTCGATTTGCTGAAGGAAACGCCAGTACAGTCCACTCGCCGGCACTAATGGGGCAGCCGGAAACCTCGGTGTCCTCTTCAGCTACTCGGGCGATGAATACAGGCGAATACGCCCTCAAAAATTCTTCTACGGCGGTAGGAATGAGCTCCTTGTTCTGTGCGATGCGTCGTCGATCCTCAGGGTGCGTCGCAAGATGCAGTAATGAAGAACTGATTGCAGACCAAGTGGTGTCGACTCCGGCTATCAGTAACAGAAATAGAGTTCTAGCTATCTCATCGTCACTGAGCTCCTCACCGTCCATTCTCTGATCTAGGAGGTACTGGACCACGTCACCATCTTTGTGGTCGGCGCGACGCTCACGAGTCAGCTGGAGGAGATAGTCCATCATCTCGGTCGTGGTTTCTCGTTGCACCGTCGGATTGGTCGGTCCGACCTCCAATAAATCATGCAGCCACGCCCGAAACTGAGGAGTGTCATCCAGCGGAACTCCCAGCATCCGAGCGGTGACATCACCTGGAATTTCCTGAGCGTATTCGGCAGCGGCGTCAAATTCCGTTTGTCCTTGTAGCCCGCTTAACAGCCCCGAACAGATTTCTCTGATCGTAGGTTCCCATTCGGCAGTTGCTTTGGGCGTGAAAAATGGAAGCAAAAGGCGCCGATGTTCGGTGTGTTCCGGGGGATCGATGTTGATTGGAGGCAGAACCAGCCCGCGTCTGTCTGTGGGTACTTCGCTGATGATCGTGCGTCGACTACTAAATATTTCAGTGGCGTTCGCCGCGGCTGCGACATCGCTGGCCTTGGTTAGCCATGTCATGCCCCCGTACCGATCGCTATGGGCGACTGGACATTGTCCTCGAAGGTCCTCATATATGGGGTAGGGATCAGCTACGAAGTCAGGGTCAAAATGATCTAGATCTGATTGCCAGTCATTAACGGGTTCTCGGTTAATTGGTTCAGTCATAATCCTGCCAGCAGCCAGAGGCGTATAGCTAAAACTAGATCGTAGCCAAATATTTCAGTTGAGATTAGAGAGGGAGCTACCCTTCGGCCGATGGAGTTCGCGCCGTTTGTTGATCTATTAGGTGGAGAAGGGGCTCAAGCCTGGGAAATTCTGACCGAATCACGGCTCGCCTTGGATCGAGGCGAGGATGTCATCGTTTTGAGCATCGGAGACCCGGATCTAGAGACACCTGGCTTTGTTGTCGATGCAGCCGTCGATGCGTTGCGTAAAGGCGACACCCACTACACAGAACTAGACGGCCGTCGTTCGTTACGAGGATCGATAGCTCGCAAGATGTCCCGCTCAGCGGGTGTCCAGATAGAGCCTGATTGGGTGACGGTACTGGCCGGCACCCAAAATGCTTTCTATTCGACGTGTCGATGCCTATTCGGTGATGGTGACGAGGTGATCGTGTTAGATCCCGCATACGTCACATACGAAGCTTGTATCGCCAGTACGGGCGCTCAGCAGGTCCGTGTAGAACAACCTGCAGCGACAGGCTTCAGGCCAGATATTGACGCGATCGAACGAGCGGTTACCCCGGCAACTCGAGGCATTGTTTTCTCTAACCCATCGAACCCCACAGGCGTGGCTCTCAATGGAGACGAATTGGAGGCTATATCTCAGATAGCTGTCAGCAACGACTTGTGGGTTGTAGCCGATGAGGTATACAGCGATCTTGTGTTCGACGGAGTTCATCAGTCAATTGCCGGACTACCTGGGATGCTGGAGCGCACAGTCACAGTGAGCAGTGTCTCTAAGTCGTATGCGATGACCGGTTGGCGATGTGGCTGGGCGGTTGGCCCTCCTGAATTAGGGAGCTATCTGCGAAAAATGGCGCTAATCAACCTGTACGGCCTGCCAGGGTTTGTAATGGAAGCAGCGGACATAGCGTTGCGCGAAGGAGCAGAAGAAATCGAAACAGCGCGAGCCGTTTATCGTGCCCGAAGAGATCTCGTAGTCAAAGAACTAAGCCAGGCAAGTGATCTACCTCTTCTCGTTCCAGAAGCCGGAATGTTTTTGATGGCCGACGTCAGAGCCCATAACACCGATGCGAACGATTTCGCGTGGGATCTGTACAGGGCTACGGGTGTTTCGGTGCTCGATGCCGGTGCTTTTGGTCCAACATCGAGGGGATGGGTGCGAATTTCCTATGGCATTGATGACATACAGCTGGAAGAAGCCTGCCGCAGAATAGTTGGCTTTACTGGCTGATGAGGTAGGCAGTCCCGGTTGTAGAGGTGACTTACTCGTTGTGATCACATGGAGCGTCGAGCTTGTCGCGGCGATGGATCATGCATTCCCTATGTTTGACGCGCCAACCGTCGGCGGTTTTTACGACGTGGTCGTAATAGGAAGCTGTGCCTACAAGACCCTTTCCCAGTAGAGCTACGATCCGGAAGTTCATTGTCACACTGTCTTCAAGGACATCGACGTAGATATTGGTCATCATGTGGGTTTTAGGGTGTGCAGCCTCCACATTCATGAAGTGCACAATGTCTTCGATGCCTTCAAGGCGCCGTGACCCAACGCCAGTGAGATCGAAAACGGCGTCATCGGTAAAGATTCGCCGCAGTCGATCCCAATTTCGGTCGTCTATAGCGTCACCGTAACGTCCCGGCAGTTCGTGAAGTTCTAATCGATCAGCAAGGTCAATGTTCATGTCGAGATGCTAGACCGACCGAATAGGAGATTGTTTCCCATTAAGCGCTATGGATCAGGGGGAAGACCTCTTCGTCGGTTATAGCGTCGCCGGCTTCCAAGACGGTGTCTTGATCGCGAATTATCGGATCTGCGCCAATCTTGGGGTCCCAATAGGCATCATCGCCAAGCCAGCGCCATGAAATCGCGGCACGACGGTTGCTGCCGTCATTTGGTCCGCTTCGGTGAACAGTTCTGAAGTCGAACAGCAGAACGTCTCCAGGTGCTACGTCGAAGGAAAGAATTTCGTACAGGTCGGGATGGTCCTCAAAGGCCGGGCACTCGTCCTCGAAGGAGTCGATGTGCTCAGCAACGCCCTTCCAAAGGGCTTGCTCAACCTGCGCCGAAGAGAGGCCCTCCAGAGCTGGGTATTCGGGTTTGAAGGTGCGGTCCCAAAGGTGAGAGCCTCGAACAAATTGGAGAGCGCTTGATCGGGCGTTGGCGTCGGTGAGAGCTAACCAGGTTGAACAAATTTGAGAACCATCTACTGCCCAATAAGGTCGATCCTGATGCCAGACGAACTGCTCCTGCGTGCCAGGCTCCTTCACGAAGACATGATCGTAGTAGAGATGAATTTTGCTTGATCCTGTCGCCGTAGCCGCTGAAATGGCGAGGCCGCAATCTCGGGCATAACGATGAAAATCTTGATGAGTGGGATGCAGGTAGCGATCTTGGAAGAACATTCCTGACGCTGGTTGAGTCGTCATGGACCCTCCGAAACGACCAGGGGACTCTATGAGATGATCAACTGATTCGAGAATTTCAGCTACCAAAGCTTTGTCAACTGCGCCAGGAAGATGGACGACTCCGTCAGAACGGAATGTGGCGATCTCGGCATCGGTTAGAACTCTCAATTGATCACTCCTGTCGCGACGCGCTAGATGGTCTCAATAATGTCACGGTCAGAAAGACTGTTCCGGATGTCGGTGTCAGCCTGGGCGGGGATATCAGGACACCAGATTTGCATAGCCTCCTCCATGGTGCTTTTGACGATCGAAGCCACAGCAGGGGCGTCGCTGCGTCTGCATTCAACAACGACGCTGTCGTGCACGGTTTGAACGCCGACTGCTTCATCGAATTGAGCGAGGCGTTCGTGGAGAAGACCATAGGCCTCCAGCATGATGTCAGCGACGCCGCCCTGTATAGGAGCGTTGCGGTAGGCGTTGGCCATTTGTGAAATGCGAGTCTCTAACGATCGATTTAGCAGCAAGGTCATCGCGTCTTCTCCCATTGTTTGCCCGACCTCCTCGACGACTGCGCGGCGAATTTTTCGGTCTTCCAATAGTTTGGTGATTTCGGCGGATGCCAGCACTTGCCCTGCTTTTTCGAGTTCAAGATTATGACGGTCACTTATTTGTTTTCGAACATTTCGAGGACCATCCTTTGGAGAGCCGACGATTATTTTGGCCGCTTGTTCCAACACTCCTTCGGTATGAAATGTGAATTGTTGCCGTCTACCTGATTCGGTGAATGAGTTAAAGCCGAACACTTCACCTTTGTGATCGATGACTACTGGTGCCTCAAACGAAAGTGACCATGCCACCTCTTCGATGGTCCAGGGTGCACCTAAACGAGATAGGACTTCTTCTGCTGTGGGCCAATTGCGATGCTCGTCGCGGTGTTGGCGGACCGCTTGACGGACTAGAGGCCATGATTTGTGTAAAAGAAGTGTCACTGCCCAGTCGATTTCTTGGTGCGAGGTTGCAAATTCTTCAACGAAGTTGTCTCGGTTGGATACCCATGAGGCGATCTGGGGGTAGGCACCTAGATATTGTTCGAGGAGCAAGCGCCCTTCATCATCGTTGGTTTCCACCCCGGCCTGAGAAAGACTCCTCGCAAGTCCTCCACCGCGTTGCCCATAAACGATTCCGAAGTTGATTCGTTTGGCCTTGTCGCGGTATTCGCTATATAGCTGAGGCTGAGACGCGTTTAGTGATGGCATGTCCACCCCGAACATTCGCTCCGCGGTGGCTGAATGGATGTCTTCTCCAGCTATAAATGCGTTTCTGAGGTTTTCGTCTCCGGCTACTTGAGTGGCGAACCTCAATTCAGCTTGACTTAGGTCTGAATACACGAATACCCGGTCGGGATCTGGTGGTCTTATATGTTCTTTCATTTTGGGTGAAAAGTTTTGGGCATTAGGACGACGACTTGCTAAGCGTCCGGTGTTAGTGCCGACAACTTGAAGGTATTCAGAGTGCATTCGACCGAAGTCGTCGATGTGTTCTCGGATTGATTCTCCATAGGTGGAGAGGACCTTGCTCAGGTCGCGGTATTCAAGCAAAGATGCGCAGATGGAACCCCCGATTTCGGAAAGAACGGTTGCTGTTAAAGGATCGGTGGGCAGCAACGGTCTGGCTTCACCGAACTTTGCGAGAGACCAAGCTAGAACTTCGTCGGGGCTCCATTCGTTGAGTACTTCTTTGGCCTGACGCTCGCTTGCCGGATTCCAAGATGGTTCGAGTGTGTTGCCGAACAAGCTTGCTTGGCCGCCTCCAGTTAAGTCTGCAAGTTCGCTTGAGACTTGTGTGCGACGCTGTTCCATGTGGTCTAGGCGCTGCTCCCAACCTTGCCAGTCGAATGGCAGCCCGGCCCTTTCCATATGATCCAGGAATGGTCGAGCTGCTTGCTCCAATCGACACACTTCCAATAGTCCGGCTTCGTCGATGCGCTTTGTGATTTCGTCAGCTACCCAGAGCGTTTCAATGGCATCTGCCGCGGCGTAAAGAACCTGATCATCAGAAAGTGGGTCAACCTCGTTGTAGGAAAGTTGGGTTGTTCCTTTTCCTTCAGCGCTTAACCCTAAGTACCACTCAACTGCCCAAGCGAGTCCGTGATAAAAGTTGAACCCCGTGCGTCCCTGATGTAACAACGCATCGGCAAGTTGAGCATCCCACCAAGAAATTGATGTGGTAGCGCTGTTGGTTTTCCGAGCGGGATCGAAAAGGTCGCGGTCCAACACACGAGAATCAAAGTCGGCGTTCCAAGCCTTGGCGTTGACATCGCTGAGGATCGAAGCGATCGTCAATCGGTCCAGGTTCATGACGTCGAGGACCCATGCTTGTTCTGTGTCGTCGGAATTTCTCGTAGCCGCGGAAATGACGCGTAGAGCGCCTGGTGTGGCGTTGGGTCCTACAAAGGCATGCGGGTTATAGGCAGTCTCGGTATCTATGGCAGTTGAAATCGAATTGGTGATAGCAGCTTGGAAGGTTCCCAGCGAGGTGGTTTCGACGAAGGTTATTGGTACGTCAGCAACCTTTTTGGTAGACCGAGGTCGAGGGTCGATGGGAGTGGCCACGTCACGACATTAGATGTGGTGCTAGCTGAATTCATTCAGTCTTGATGCCAACTCATCTATTTGTTGGGGTTCGAGATTAGCGAAACTCATTCGAATTGTTGACTGATCGGTAGGTGTAAAGGCGGTTCCAGGAATAGTCAGGACATCATGGTCAAGTACCAGTCGCCGCACTACCTCTTCGGTTGAGAGGTCTGCTCTTGGATGTCGAACCCATCCGAAATAAGCGCCAGAAGATATGACTTCAAAACCACCAGGTTGTTCCTTCATGGAGTCAAGAAAGCGGAGCTCCAAGTCCTTAATCCTGGAGGCTTGATCAAGTCTCCATTGTTGAGCGTGAAGGAGTCCCGCGAGAGCTGCTTCTTGACCGATGCGGGGGGCGCTAATTGCTAGGCAATCCAAGACCTTGAGTGCTTCTGTTATCGCGGGTTTGCCACCAACTGCAGCCCCACATCTGTAACCAGGGATTGCGAAATCTTTTGAGAAGCTGTGGAGGCTAATTACGTGATCGGCCCAATCGGGATTATCGAATAACTGGTGAGCTGGATCTTGTTCGTCGCGAAAAGACCGATATGTCTCGTCAACGATGAGAGCAAAATTGTGGGTTCGGGCTAATTCGGCGAAGTCGTGAATTATTTCTTTGGGAATGGTCACGCCAGTGGGGTTCCCGGGGGAGACCAGTGTGATGAGTCTGGTTTTGTCGGTTATTAGTGCTTGGGCCCGTTCAGGGTCGGGTACTAGGTCCGCTGCTGGTTCGAGATGGTGAACTTCGACACCTTCTATTTTCAGCCACATGTCGTGGTTGAAGTAAAAGGGGGCGACCAGAATTGCCTCATCACCTGGGCTAGTTAAAGCGCTTGCAACGCAACAAAAAGCTTGATTGCATCCGGCAGTGATTAATACATCGTCCGGTGATATGTCGGCCGCGTAGCCTGCGCTTAAATCGCTCGCGAATGCCTCGCGTAATTGAGGTAAGCCGGGTTGAGGCGGGTAACGACCTGCATCGGGTTCGCGTGCAACCGCGGCAATACGTTCAATTACTGCATCGGCCGGCGGAAAAGAAGGAGCAGCCTGCGATAGATCTAGTAACGGCCGGTCGTTGGTTCTGAGACCGACAAGGGCGTGTGCCGCACCTATTGGGGAGTGAATGAGTTGTTCCACTCTGTCACTGAAACGCATCAACTTCTTCCCGCCTTGTTAGTCGGTGTAGGTCACTTCTATAAAGTCAGTGGCATCGCCAGAACCGGTACCAAACGCCTCCTGTTCGAGGAGTTCTAATAGGCGCGTAGCCACCGGCCCGACTTCTCCATCTCCCACAGGTATCTGATCCCAAGAGGTCACCGGGAACAGGTGTGTGTCACCGCCGCATAAGAACATCTCTGAGATCAAGTCACCTGAGACTTCTGATGCGAGGACCGGGGATTGAGTGACTGAAGAAATTAGGCCTTCTTGGACCAGGTTCGTCGAGGCAAGGTCCATTACTCGACGAATGGTTGTGCCTAAGAGGATGCCGTCAAATGGAGGAGTTCGAAAAACTTGGTCTCGGGTAATGAAAGCCACGTTTAGTACGCAAGATTCAGCGACGTGTCCGCTGTCGTCGACAAGGACACCGAATGTTCCGCCTCGATCGACTGCTTCCATGTGGGTTAAGACATTGAGCAGGTAGTTGTTGGATTTGATGGTCGCCAGAAGGGGTGGCTTCATGGGGGTGTCGAAAACGGTGGCTTCGGGTATGCCAGATGACATTGGGTTGGAACCGGCGCCTCCTAGGGGCATGGGATCGAAAATGACGCAATAGAAACAGGCCTCGTCACATTCTTTAGGGCTGGGCGAAAAGCCGCCGGGGCCAGCGGTCAACCAGTAGCGAACTGCACCATCTTTTATTCCTGCTTGGCTAGCGGTATCTGTGACCATCTGGATGAGGTCTTCTTTGGTCCAAGAATGTTCGATCCGCGCAAGAGATGCACTTGTTAGGAGTCGATCTATGTGGATACCGAGGCGATAGAGGCGGCCGCCGCTCAAAGTGCAGGTGTCGAAGACCCCGTGACCCCGGTGCACCAAATGGTCATCTAGAGGAATTTGCATCAACGCGGGATCGGTGACGACGCCGCCAAGCCAAGAACTAAACATGGCTAGGTAGCCGGGTTGTCCTCGCTTGCCTCTTAAACGCGAGAGCACCTCGGCTTCTGAAAGGACGCGATGAGTGGGACCAGTCACGGACCCGAGACTATGCGCGTTGAGACCGCGAGTTCGTAACACCCTCGAGACTGCACCGTTATTGACTAAGCGGAAATATTGGCTTCCAAGTCCGCAGTCGTCGAATTTGTGCCTTTGAGGCTGCGGAATTGACGAAGACGAAGACTATTTGCCACAACTAGAAACGATGAAGAAGCCATAGCAATCGCAGCGTAAGTCGGTGACAGGTAGCCGGTTACTGCGAGCGGTAACGCGATCGCATTATATGAAAAGGCCCAAGCCAGGTTTCCCTTAATTATCGCCAAGGTTCTGCGAGATAAAGCTATTCCGTCAGCTACAGCTCGAGGGTCGTTGGTCATGATGGTCAGATCGGCTGCGTTTCGCGCGGCATCAGTTCCGGCCTGTAACGCTATGCCTAGATCCGCTGTTGCCAAGGCCGGAGTGTCATTGATGCCATCTCCGACCATGGCGACGCATTTTCCAGTTGATTGAAGCGCTGCGACATGATCACGTTTTTGGTCGGGCAATACCTCTGCGATGACGTTTTCTATGTTGAGTTGAGTTGCAACGCGTTTAGCGACTTTGTGGCTATCACCTGAAAGTAAAACAACCTCAAGATTCATGTCGGCTAACAAAGACACAGCTTCAGGGCTGCTCGAACGAATCTCATCTCGAATTGAGACCGAAGCTTCGGCGGTTGCTCCTCGGCCTATAAACAAGGTGGTTCCTTCGAAGTCCGGGTCTTCTAGCTGGGTCGGAACCTCTGCAAATAGTTCTGCTTTGCCGACGCGGATTTCTGTTCCGTTAACTCTGCCAGTAATTCCTTGGCCTGGTTGGTTGGTGAACTCTGTGACTTCTGCTTCTCCGTCTATGAAGGGTTGGAACGCCCGAGCGATCGGATGACCCGATCTTGATTCAAGAGCAGCAGCTGACGATAAGAGAAGAGGATCGTTAGGCGCTGTGGAGGAAATACTTACAATTGATGGGTGGCCGCTAGTCAAAGTGCCCGTTTTGTCGAAGACAACAGTGTCGACAACTCTTGTCGAATCCAACACGTGGGCTCCGGCGACGACTACACCCAGCTGGGCTGCTCGCCCAGTTCCGACTAGCACCGCTAGTGGTGTCGCCAACCCGAATGAGCAAGGACATGACACGACTAATACTGCAACCGCGGCAATCAGCGCGTCGCTTTCTTGGTGGCCGATGATCCACCGAACTACAAGGGTTCCCAAAGCTATGAGGATCACAATCGGCACGAATCTCGCGGCGACCAAATCGGCGAGGCGTTGTATTGGGACTTGAGTTGCTTGGGCGTCCTCAACGAGCCTCGCTACTCTCGCCAGTTCGGTGTCCTCACCTACTGCTGTTGCCTTGACCACCAAAGCTCCTGGGCCGTTGAGAACCCCGCCAGCCACCCCTGAGCCGGGCGAAACTTCAATCGGTATTGATTCTCCCGTCGCCTGAGATACGTCTACTTCTGAGAATCCTTCGATCACATCGCCATCTGTGGCGACTCGTTCTCCTGGAGCGACAATGAATTCCATGCCAACCACGAGCTCTTCAACCGGTAACTCGCTGCCGTCACGAAGTAACGCTTGTTTGGGGGTGAGGTCCGCTAGCGCGCGTAATGAGTCGCCTGATGTCCGCAGTGCTCGCGCTTCCCACCATTTTCCTAAGAGAACGAAAGCGACTATCGCGTTTGCCCCCCCAAAGTGGAGGCTGTGATCAGCATTTAGTGCCAGCACCGCGATGGACCATGACCATGCAGCCAAGGTTCCTAACGAAATGAGAGTGTCCATCGCTAGGGACCTTTGACGTATCTGCAGATATGCCGCATGGTGAAAAGTCCAACCAGCCCACCAGACACTTACTGTAGAAAGTGCTGCGACGACCCAGTTGCTTCCAGAGAACTGAAAAAACATTGTTGCCATTGCAAATAGCGCGATGAGTAAAGCCGGAATGGTTTTTCGCTTGAGAGCCGACTCAGTTGAGGATTGGATTTGTCGTCTGTCGCCATCCTCTATGGCCTGATAGCCGAGATCTGCGACTACCTCAGTCATGGTTGATGAATCAAGTTCCTGGCCATGCCAGACAAGGGAGGTTGCGGTAGCGAAGTTGACGTGAGCGGTTTCGACTCCGTCGAGGTTCAACAAAGCGTTTTCAACCCGAGTTGCGCACGCAGTGCAGGTCATTCCTTGAATGAGAAATTGGGTTCGTTTCTTCTCGACTAGAGGAGGAACCGGAGCCATAGACCAACACTACCGCCCGGTTTCAGATCGATAGCTACCCGCGACGCCGTACCCTAGGGATGTAATGGTTCAGCCTCAACAGCGTTTTCATCTACACACGTTGGGGTGCCCCAAGAATCAAGTTGACTCAGACAAGATCGCGGGCACTCTTATCGATGATGGCCTAGTCCCGACTGAAGATGTGTCGTCGGCAAACTTGGTGGTGGTTAATACCTGCGCGTTCATTGAAGAAGCCCGAGAAGAATCGATAAACGCGGTTTTGCAGTTAGAACAGGAACGAATGCCCGGCTCGCGCATTGTGGTAACTGGCTGCCTTGCGGAGCGTTATGGACAAGAACTAGTTGAGGCGTTACCCGAGGTAGACCACGTCGCCGGATTTGGTGTCCCAGTCAACCTCACCCAAAAACCTGATGGACTGTCAGTGAAAGCTGAGGCACAAGCACCTCAGTTTGATCTGCTCAATTTGCGTCGACCGGCGGCAAGTCTCCCATGGGCGTACGTAAAAATCGCCGAAGGCTGTGATCGGGCGTGCGGGTTTTGTGCAATTCCATCCTTTCGCGGTCCACAAAAAAGTCGCGAGGTCGATTCGATACTGGGTGAGATCGATGATCTTTCAATTCGCGAAGCAGTGTTGGTCGCTCAGGATTTGGCTAGCTATGGATCGGACCTAGGGAGACGAGGGTCAATTGTTTCCCTCGTCAACGCGGTGAGGGAAAGAGTCGAGCGAGTGCGGCTTTTATACCTCTATCCGTCTGATCTCTCCGATGAGTTGATTGAAGCGGTCTTGGCGGGTGGATTGCCCTATTTTGACCTGTCGCTTCAGCATGTGACACGCAGCCATTTACGAAGGATGAGACGCTGGGGTGACGGCGGAAAGTTTCTGGAACGGATCAGGAGAATTCGTGAGCTATGCCCAGAAGCGGTGTTTAGATCCAATTTTATTGTCGGGTATCCGGGAGAAACCGAGGATGATCAGGCCGAGCTTGCGTTATGGCTGCAAGAAGCCCAGTTAGATTGGTGCGGTTTCTTCACCTACTCGCGTGAAGAGGGCACCTATGCGGCCAATCTCGAAGAACAAGTCGCTGAGCAACTTATGAGAGAGCGCCACGCGGAGCTGAGTGAAATCCAAGACGCAATAACAGCGGACCATCGTGACCAGCTTGTAGGACAAAAGATTGAAGTGTTGATCGACGTGCCTGGCATCGGCCGGTCCCATCGCGAAGCACCCGAGATAGATGGGGTAGTAAAAGTTCCCCCGATTTTGGAACCGGGTGAGATTTATGATGTGGTTGTCACCCGGTCAGAAGGTCCCGACCTTGAAGCCGTACTAGCAGAAGTGTCTTGATGGAAGAATCGGACGAAACAGGCTGTCCCACGTATGGGCCGACTGCGCTTGCTACCCCTGCAAACTTTGTGACCGTAGCCCGCATCTTGGCGACGCCAGTATTTGTGTTACTCATTGCCAATAGCGATCCGTCGTGGGTCACTTTTGCTGTCGGATTTACGATTGGTATGTCCGATTTTGCTGATGGATGGTTGGCGCGACGACAAGGCGCCACTAGATCCGGAGCCTTCCTAGATCCGCTTGCGGACAAGGTACTGGTATTGGGTGGAATGTTTGCCCTAGTAGTCAATCGTCAGTTTCATTGGGTTCCGGTAGCGGTAATCGCAGTTCGCGAGTTGGTAATCAGCGCATACAGGTCTCGGGCTGGACGTCGAGGAATCACTGTCCCCGCAACGAAGATGGCCAAGTGGAAGACATTCGTCCAGCTTTGGGCCATCGGGTTTGCGGTGATTCCGCCGATCGCGAGTTCAGCGCATTGGATTGCTACCGCAACGCTGTGGCTTGCAGTGCTACTTACTTTCCAAACTGGAGTTTCCTACATGGTTGGTGCTCGAAAAATGGCCCAGATCCAATTAGGTGATGACCTCTAACGTCGTGGTGTTGCCCTTGTGGTAAACCCAGCTGTTAGAAGTGCCCGCAGTGGGTGCGAAGCGCAATAGGGTCAAGACATGAATTGTGAAGTCATAGCTGTTGGCACCGAACTGTTACTTGGGCAGATCGTTGACACCAATTCCTCGTGGATTGGTGGACAGTTGGCTCTTGCTGGTATCGACAGTCACTATCAAACCAAAGTCGGTGACAACTGGAGTCGGATAGAGGAAGCGGTGCGATTAGGTCTCGAGCGGAGCGACGCGGTCATAATGTGCGGCGGTTTGGGACCCACCCAAGATGACATCACCCGCGAAGTCATAGCTAGCGTTGTCGAATCCGACTTGGTCCTTGATGAAGAAATAGCGGACCGCATTCGAGAGATGTTTGAGGCTCGAGGTCGCGAGATGCCGGAGAACAACCTGCGACAGGCCATGGTGCCTGAGGGTGCTCGAACTATGGCCCAGCAGCCAGGAACAGCTCCTGGTTTGGTTGTGCCAGTAGAAGCGGCTAGTGGCAACCAGAAAGTCATATATGCGGTTCCCGGAGTTCCGTATGAGATGAAAGAAATGGTCCTCGGAACCGTCCTTCCTGACCTGCAGGCCCGATCGGGGATTACTTCTGTGATTGAAAGCAGGGTGCTGCGAACATGGGGTCAAAGCGAATCTGGACTAGCGGAGATACTCAGTCAACGAATAAACGAACTAGAGGTCGCGGGGAATCCCACCCTGGCTTTCCTTGCAAGTGGGGTTGAAGGCATAAAGGTCCGAATTACCGCGAAAGCTGCCACTTCCACTGAGGTCGACCGGATACTTCACGAAGAAGAACTCTTCTTAAGAGAATTACTTGGCGACCTAGTATTTGCTGCCGACGAAGACAATATGGAGTCAACGGTCCTGACTCTTCTTGCCGAAAGAGGGTTAAGTCTTGGAGTTGTAGAAACAACGACAGCTGGGTATCTCGCTCATCGCCTAGCTACAGCTCGAACAGGGACTGAGGCATTTTCAGGTGGAGTCGCAGCCCGTGGTGCCGGGATCTTGTCGTATCTACTTAAAGGAGACCCGGGTGCATGGCAACCAGATGAAGCTGCCATGCAATTAGCGCGCGTAGCGCGAGGAATCTTGGTGTCCGATGTTGGCATCGCCACCACCTCCGTAGAAGACCCAGCTCGTGCTACTGAGTCTCATCCCTTTGGAACTGCGTGGCTCGCCGTGTCGATGGATGGTTTTGAGACGGTGGAACAGGTCAGCCTTCCAGGTGATCTCGAAAGGATTCGCCAATTCAGCGTCATTTCCTTGCTCAATCTTCTGAGGCTTCATCTTGAAAGATCTCCCTCTTAACTGTGACTAGAGCCTTCATAGCGGTTCCACTTCCTGAATCGATCCGGGCCAGTTTGCTTATGTTGGACCGCAGTGAGCAGGGAATTAGTTGGAGTTCTCCGAATCGGTGGCACATAACGATCCAATTTTTTGAAGATGCCGACATGGGACATCTGGAGCGTCTGTTTTTCCAAATAGAAGCGCAGGAAGCTGTCGGAAGTTTGGGTCCGAGGGTGAGCCGGCTCGGGCAGCAGATTCTCATGGTGCCTGTCGATGGGTTGTCGGGTGTAGCTGACCAAGTTCGGACCGCTACAGCACCGCAGGGTTCAAATGATCAGTTGCCGTTTGTCGGTCATATAACTCTGGGCCGAATGAAAGAAACTGGCAGTGCGACGCTAGAAGGAACACCGATCGGTGGAGTTTTTCGAGTTAATCAGTTGCTGTTAGTTGAAAGTCATATCAACTCGGGTGGGCACGTCCACACTGTTGTTGGTTCTCAACCACTGTTGTAGCGGTGGGTTTTCGCAACCGGCCGCAACTTCTGAAAGGCTGTGACCATGCGCTTTAGCTTCTGGACAGGTAATGGTCAATCGTGGGAAGACACTCTTGAAGGGTGCCGCTACGCAGAGAGCACTGGATGGGATGGCATCTGGTATGCCGATCACTTCATGCCGAACGAAGAAAATGTTGACCAACCGATCCATGAGGCATGGTCGGTGTTGGCGGCGGTGGCTGCTTGTGTTCCGCGTGTTCGTATCGGCCCGTTGGTCGCTGGAAACACTTATAGGAACCCGGCGCTCACCGCAAAGATTGCTGCGACTATCGATCACATATCTGGTGGCCGGGTTGTGTTGGGTATAGGTGCAGGTTGGCAGGAGAACGAACACGAAAAGTATGGGTTTGACTTCTCGACCGTCAAAGGTCGCCTCGACCGGCTCGATGAAGCTGTGGAAATCATAAGTTCGCTCTTGGTGAACAACCGCACTGATTATCAAGGTGAGCATTACAGCGTTACCGATGCTCCTCTCGATCCCAAACCAATACAAGACAAGATCCCTCTCATGATCGGAGGTGGGGGTCGTAAACGTACATTGCGCACCGCAGCACTTCATGCCGACGAGTGGAACTATTGGGGAATGCCTGACGACATAGCAGAACTTTGTGGAGTGTTGAACGCCCACTGCGAAGACGTAGGCCGCGACGCCAAAGAAATCCAAAGATCGGCCTGCGCGTTGATGTTTATAGGCGAAGACGAAGAGAGACTCGCGCGTTTTCGCGATACAGACTTCGGACGAGCCACGATCGTGGGAACACCAGCGGAAGTCATTGACATAG
This sequence comes from Actinomycetota bacterium, assembly GCA_036163555.1. Taxonomy (GTDB): domain Bacteria; phylum Actinomycetota; class Acidimicrobiia; order Acidimicrobiales; family Poriferisodalaceae; genus MedAcidi-G3. Next base: position 27,627 of record JAYZKK010000065.1, on the reverse strand, counting down.
TTGGGGCCTACTCCGAGGTCGGATTAGACGAGCTGATAGTCCCTGACTTCACTTTCGGGCCGCTCGAACGCAAGAAAGAGTCGATGGATCTCTTTATTGAGCAAGTAGCGCCTGAATTTCGTTAACGGCTGGGACGTGACTGGTCTATCTAAGACCAATCGACCTCGGTAACTAATTGGCCCATCCGCTTCTCTGCTTCTCGAGTTTGACCGCCGACATCTAAGAAACTGCGCATCGCTGGTTCAGCCTCTTGGGTTCGCAGTAGACACTGAAAAAGGTAACGCTCCTCCATCAATCCTTCATTCAGTGGAAGAGTGTCCGCGTTGTTGACCGCTTCTTTAGCTAACGCCACGGCATGAGGTGGAAAGGACGCGATTCTGAAAGCTAGGTCGGTCACGAACGGGCGTAACTCCTCAGAAGGAAGTGCTCGATTCAGATAGCCCCAAGCTTCAGCAGTGTCAGCGTCAATATCAACGCCTCCCAGAATGATCTCCATCGCTCTGCCTCGGCCTACCAGGCGAGGCAATCGTTGGGTTCCAGTGCCACCGGGAAGTATTCCGATAGGAACTTCCATTTGATTCACCACTGTCTTGCCCCGCGCACCAAATCGCATGTCGCACGACATTGAAAGTTCACTACCTCCGCCGCCAACTCGGCCTCCAATTTCAACGATCGTCACCTTGGGCATTGTTCTGTAGGTCTCGCACATCAAATGAAAGCCAACCAACTCTTCGGGTTTCTCGGCTGGTCCCTCCACCGGAAACTCCAAAATTGCCGAAACATCAAAATGGGCGATGAAAAAGTCCGGGTCATCGCTCCGTAGGACAACGACGCGCACTGAGTCATCTTCAGATACTTGAGCTCCAAATTTCGCTAGTTCTCGAAACAGGGAGGGGGTCATGACGTTCATTGGAGGAGCGTCGATGGTTGCGAACACCACCCCATTTGTACGTTCGATCTTTAGAAATTCGAATTCTTCATCGGCTATGTAACTGCTCATCTACAGAGTCTCGCGGTTTCATCGATTCAATGCTTGAGATAGCGCGGTATAGAACATTCGTTCGATACTTGCCCGAACAGGTGTTCGGATGTACCTTAATTCTGTCCGCACAATTTCAGGGTCTGACCCTGACCGTACGGTTTCCACCAACAGGGCTAAGTATCTGCCCGTCAACCAAAAATTGGCTTCAAGTGAAGTCAAAGATACGTCCGAGGAGGACCAGCAGCGTGGAACGAGAAAAAGCACTCGATATGGCACTGTCACAGATTGAGCGTCAATTTGGCGAAGGCGCTGTTATGAAGATGGGTGAACGAGGCCAAATGAAAGTTGAAGCTGTATCGTCAGGCAGTTTGGCAATCGACATGGCTCTTGGCATCGGTGGTCTTCCGCGAGGTCGAGTTGTTGAGGTTTATGGTCCTGAAGCATCAGGAAAATCTACTTTGGCGATGCATGTCGTAGCGGAAGCTCAACGTACTGGCGGAATCTGCGCTTACGTAGACGCTGAACACGCTATGGACCCTGACTATGCCAAAAACATCGGCGTCGACGTTGACGAATTACTTATCTCGCAACCTGATACTGGTGAGCAGGCGCTTGAAATCACCGACATGCTTATTCGTTCAGGGGCGATAGATGTTGTGGTGATTGACTCAGTAGCTGCTTTGACGCCACGGGCTGAAATTGAAGGTGAAATGGGAGACACCCACGTTGGCTTACAAGCTCGGCTGATGTCGCAAGCTTTGCGCAAACTGACTGCCAACCTGAACAAAACCAAAACTATCGTCATCTTCATCAACCAGCTGAGAGAAAAGATCGGTGTGATGTTCGGTAGTCCTGAGACGACACCGGGCGGGCGGGCCTTAAAGTTTTACTCGTCGGTCCGAATAGATATCCGTCGGATTGAGGCGATCAAGTCTGACGGCGAAATAACAGGCGGACGGACACGCATCAAAGTTGTTAAAAACAAAGTTGCCCCACCGTTTAGACAAGCTGAATTTGACATCATGTACGGCAAAGGAATTAGCCGTGAGGGTTCACTCGTTGATGTTGGAGTGGAACAAGGAATCGTCAAAAAATCAGGTGCTTGGTATACCTACGAAGGTGAACAACTTGGACAGGGTCGTGAAAACGCCAAACAGTTTTTGACAGACAACCCAGAAGTAATGGTTGAGATTGATGGCCGGATTAGGTCCCAGCTCGGCATCGGGGAGGTCGAAGCTGAAGTCGAAGTAGCCGATCCTGAAGCTGAGGTCGAAGAAGTCCTTGATGCGGTTGATGAATAGTCATCACCGATCTATCTGTCGAAAACTTAAAAAATAATGATTGCTGTGTATTGATAGACCGATGTTGAGCATTTGTGTCTGTTGAGCCATCAGGAGGCCATCTAGCGCTATAGCTTTATATGAACTCGAACTCGTTCAGGAATGAGTGTGATGGCCGAGAAGCAAGAGAAGCCGCAAAATATATTCAACTTTGACTACACACGCGACGGTAAAGAACGACCACCGCAAGAATATTACGAACAAGTCAAAGAAAAGTTTGCGTCCGAACGAGACCTTCGGTTGGAGTATCGCCCACCCGGTACAGACAACTACACCTCCGATTTGAGTGGTGATTTAGCGAAATACGCAGTTGACCCGTACGGTCACCAGGTTGAGGACAGAGAAGCCCTCAATGACTCGGTGGAGGTCTTGTTTATTGGTGGTGGCTTCTCAGCCTTACTCACTTCTGCTCGGTTGAGAGAAAAGGGTGTGGAAAGCATACGGATCGTTGAACGTGGAGCTGATGTTGGAGGTACCTGGTATTGGAATCGCTACCCGGGGGTTGCCTGCGATGTCGTTGCTTATGACTACCTGCCGTTGCTAGACGAGACCGGGTACGTTCCGAGCCGTCACTACGCCGGAGGCCAAGAGATATACGAGTACTGCAGGATGATCGCAGAACGGTTCAACCTGTATGACCTCGCCGTCTTTGGAACGACGGTCACTTCTACGATCTGGGATGAAGAATCTGAGATGTGGATAGTGGAAACTGACCAAGGCGACACTATGAGAGCCCGTTTCGTGGTTTGTGCCAATGGCACGCTCTCCAAGCCGAGGCTCGCGAAGATCGAAGGTGTCGAACAATTCGCTGGTCACTCCTTTCACACCTCGCGATGGGATTACCAATACACCGGATCGAACCTCGAAAATCTCCGAGACAAACGAGTAGGAATAATTGGCACGGGAGCCAGCGCAGTTCAAGCAATACCGGAGTTGGGGAAAGCAGCGAAAGAGCTTTACGTCTTCCAACGGACGCCATCTTCTATCGACGTGAGAGATGATTGGGAAACTGACCCAGAGTGGGCAGAGACCTTAGAACCAGGTTGGCAGGCGGCCCGTCGTTCGCGAGCAATCGAAGGACCGCAAATATCGGATGCTGTGAAGGCGAGAAGGGCAGCCATGTCTCGCGAAGAAAAAGTTCGCCGCCAAGAAAACGCCAACATTGACGCCATGATGCGAATCCACAGCCGTATCGACGAAGTTGTCGAAGACCCCGATACCGCAGAATCTTTGAAACCTTGGTACATGCTCATGTGTAAACGGCCCTGCTTTCACAATGAGTACTTACCGACCTTCAATCGGCCCAATGTCACACTCGTCGACACCAAAGGCCAAGGCATAACTCAAATCAACGAAGATGGACCCATATTTGATGGTGTGCAATACGAACTTGATGTATTGATTTATGCAACCGGCTTTGAAGTGCAACAAACCGGTATCTATAACCAGATCATCGGCGAAGAAGGACTCGACCTTAACGCTAAATATTCTGACGGAATTCGAACCTTGCTTGGCATACATTCACAGGGCTATCCCAATCTTTTCATCATGGGCGGATACCAAGCCTTCTTTGCGTTCAATTTGACAGATGTCCTGAATAGCCAGGGCGAACATATAGCTGAGTGCATCGATTTTGTTCGACAAAACGATATACACAGCCTTGATTGCACTCATCAAGCCGAAGAGCAATGGGTGCAAGAAGTGATCGCCCATCGAGGGAAAACTAATAGGAATCGTGATTGCACCCCCGGCTACTACAACTTTGAAGGAGCCGATAATCGCCGTCAGGACGGTAATTACAACGGGACAATGAAGCAGTACCTAGGTCACATGTCTGAAATTCGAGAAAACATGGCAGACCATTTTGTGTTCACCCACCGGTAGACACTGTTAGATCGACTGCTACCCGATCAGGCATCCCCGACCCCATAACAACGGGTTTCGCCCAATAACCTAATAAACGTGAACCGCAGCTATGTAGTGCGCACCTATGGGTGTCAGATGAACGAACATGATTCGGAGCGCATTGCCGGCCTGCTTGAGATGGAGGGCATGGAGCAGGCTGAATCGTTCGATGATGCTGACGTCATTGTTCTGAATACCTGCTGCATACGGGAGAACGCGGACAACAAGCTGTATGGCCAACTTGGGAACCTCAAGAAGCTGAAAGAAGAACGACCTGATCTGCAGATAGCTGTTGGAGGTTGCTTAGCTCAAAAAGACCGTGACGGTATACAAGAGAGAGCCCCCCATGTAGACGTGGTTTTTGGAACACACAATGTGGGACGGGCAACTGATCTGTTAGGCCAGGCTCGCATCAGCGGCCCTATTACCGAAATCATCGAGGAATCAGAATCTTTTCCTTCCGCCTTGCCTGTCAAGCGAGATGCAAATCATGCGGCTTGGGTAACGATCCAAATTGGGTGCGACAATTCGTGTGCGTTCTGCATCGTCCCATCGGTTCGCGGCAAAGAGATATCTCGGCCGTACAGCGAACTTATAAATGAAGTCGAGCAATTGGCGATAGCCGGGGTAACTGAAGTCACCTTGCTTGGTCAAAATGTCAACAGCTATGGCCGAGATCTCACCCTCAAACTTCGCGGTACCGAAGTATCGGCCGAGGCGAGTGAACTAGTTGGTGAAGCCTGGGTACGCGGGCCCCACACGGCCCGACCACTATTTTCTGACCTACTTTGCTCTGTTGCTGAGGTAGATGGAATTCGGAGAGTGCGGTACACCAGTCCGCACCCCAAGGACCTTCGTCCCGAAACCATCGCGGTGATGGCTCAGGTCCCAGAAGTTTGTGAACATCTTCATCTGCCGCTGCAATCTGGGAGCGACGAGATCCTGTCAGCGATGCATCGGGGGTACACCGCTGACAGGTACATCGAAAAAGTAGATGCAGCCAGACGACAGATACCCGACCTAGCTATAAGCACGGACATCATCGTGGGATTCCCCGGAGAAACTGATCTCGATTTCGAAAGGACCCTCGAAGTGGCTGCTGAGGTCAAATTCGACAATGCATATACCTTTGTGTATTCACCACGACCCGGCACCGAAGCAGCGGAGTTAGTGCAGCATTCCGTTCCAGCGAAGATTTCGGCAGAACGCATGGAACGTCTCCGGCAGGTCATCGAAAGAACGAGCCTCAAGGGCAATGAGTCAAGAATCGGTCACGACGAAGAAGTGATCGTCGAAGGGCAGTCGAAACGCGATAGTGAAATGTTGACGGGTCGCACTCGTCACAATCGCTTAGTCCACTTTCCTGCCCAGCGAAAAATTCGACCCGGTTCTTATGCTCAAGTCCGAGTAACCGAAGCCCGCACCTTCAACCTGGTTGGCGAACTTCTCGAAGTAACTGCGCCGGCGAAACACCGAACTCGAATACCGGTGGTGTCTTCCTGAATACACGTGCGCAACTGCAACAGAGCCCCATAGTTGTCGTAGGGCCGACTGCTTGTGGAAAATCCGCGTTCGCGTTAGAAATCGCTCGACGGGTTACCGGAGTTGAGTTGTTATCGGTTGACTCAATGCAGGTGTACCGCAAAATGAATATCGGTACTGCTAAGCCCACCATTGAAGAGCAACTCCAAACTCCTCACCATTTAATTGACCTAGTAGAACCCAGCGAAACCTTCACCCTTGTTGACTTTCAGCAAGCTCATGACTCTGTTCGGAGAGACATTGAGGAACGAGATGGGATCCCAGTACTTGTCGGAGGCACGGGGCTCTATGTGCGAGCGATTGTTGATCGACTGACCCCTCCTCCACGGTTCAGCCAAATAGCGTCGCAACTAGATGAGGAGCAGGACACCCAGGTGCTTCATGAGCGGCTGAAAGAACTCGACCCGGTCGGTGCGTCACGGATGGAGAACACGAACCGTCGTCGAATAATTCGAGCATTGGAAGTGTCAATTGGCACCGGCGAAGCTTTCTCATCTTTTGGTCCAGGTTTAGACAGCTACCCAGAGGTGCCCTATCGAATTATTGGCATCGAAATTGACCGTAGCGAGCTAGATGAGCGCATACGGCGACGTTACGAGGATCAGATTGCGGCCGGTTTCTTAGAAGAGGTTCGCTTGTTAGCAGAAACCGAGCTCTCTACGACAGCGGGACAAGCACTTGGATACAAGGAGTTGTTGGCCCATATTCGTGGAGAGGTGTCGTTTGTCGATGCTCTCGATTTAGCAATCCAGCGGACGAAACGCTTCGCGAGACGCCAGCAACGCTGGTTTAAGCGTGACCCTCGCGTGGAATGGGTACCGAGTGACCAACTCGGTACTGTCATTAATGAAATTTCGTCGCAGGAATAGGGTCAAGAACTGTGACAATGGTGTAGGAGCTTTCTATGCAGCTAACAAAACACCACGGCCTGGGAAACGATTTTCTTATCTGCTTGACGCGTGAAGAACCAGATGGGATCAGCGAACTGGCTAGTCAAATATGTGACCGCCGCACCGGTATTGGCGCAGACGGTTTGATAGTGGGCCTCCCAGGCAGCAACGGTGCAGACCTTTCCATGGTGCTCCACAACTCAGATGGTTCCTTTGCCGAGATGAGCGGTAACGGCATCCGATGCCTTGCCCAGGCCTATGCAATGGCGAACAATACCGGTCCCGTGTCTCTCGAGATCGACACAGCTGGTGGACGACGGAGCGTTGCAATAGATGGAGATGGCCGCACGGCACAAATCACTGTGGGAATGGGAACCGTAGGGCCCGGTCCAGGAGTTCATGACGAAATAGCTAACGATCTCGGTGATTCGCTATCGGGCACAGCTGACCTTGGCAACCCACACCTGGTAGTGGTGGTAGATGACCACTCGGCCATGGATATGACAGATTTGGGTATTCGATACGAAGCCTTCTATCCGGATGGAATCAACATCGAATGGATCTCCGTCAGCGGTAAGGACTCAAACAATATCGACATGGTGGTGTGGGAGCGGGGAGTGGGGGCGAGCCAAGCGTGCGGTACTGGAGCGACAGCAGCGGCTGTTCTCGCTCACCAATGGGGTCTCGTAGACCGAGAAGTACAGGTCCAGATGCCAGGCGGAGTGGTTCAAGTCCTAGTAGGTGAAGAACCAATATTGATCGGACCTGTCGAGTATGTCGGAGCTATCGAAATTTCCGTATGACCGATTCTTTCGACGACCCGACTGACCACACCACCCATCGCGGGGGTTTCGGAGAATTTGCTGGCGAAGCGACAGGCCTGATCGATCGCTCCTTTCGCGAACAGATTGTGTTGGTCGGAGTTCAGTTACCAGGTGCTTCAGATGATCAAGTAGACGCGAACCTCAACGAACTCGCTCAACTGGTCGATACTGCGGGTGCGGACCCGGTAGACCGAGTTATCCAAAAGCGAGAAGCCCCAGATCCTGCTACATACGTTGGAAAAGGCAAGGCAACCGAAATTCAAGAAACCTCAGACGGGGTAGATGCTGACACTGTCGTATTTGACGACGAACTAAGTCCAGCTCAGCAATTCAACCTAGAGAAGATTCTTAAACGAACAGCGCTTGACCGAACGGCCGTCATCCTCGACATTTTTGCTCAGAATGCGACAACTCTTGAAGGGAAGGCCCAAGTTGAGCTGGCCCAGCTCAAATACCGCTTGCCGCGGTTACGGGGCAGAGGAAACCAGCTGAGTCAACAGGGTGGTGGTATCGGAACGCGAGGACCAGGCGAAACTCAACTCGAAGTAGATCGACGGAGAATCCAACGACGATTGGCGAAACTTGAGAAAGACCTATCCGGTCTCAGGCGAACAAGAAAAAATCAACGGAAATCGCGACGACGTTCCCGTTTCCACACGGTGGCCATTGTTGGTTACACCAACGCCGGGAAATCAACGCTACTTAACCGTCTTACTGGAGCTGGAGTGCTCGTAGAGGATCGACTTTTTGCAACTCTGGACGCCACGACCCGTCGTCTCCAACTCCCTGGTGGGGAAACCGTACTCATGACCGACACCGTTGGTTTCATCCAGAAACTGCCAACGGGCCTTGTCGAAGCGTTCAAATCTACCCTCGAAGAAGTGGCTGAAGCAGATTTGCTTGTCCATGTAGTTGACGGCGCCGGACCCGATCCGGAAGGCCAAATGACGGCGGTCCGTTCAGTGTTAAGGGAAATTGGAGCTGGAGATGTACCTGAACTGATCACTTTCAACAAATCTGATCAGGTTAAAGATGAAGGTTTCCAACATTTACTTCACCGACATGAAGGTTCCCTTGCCTTGTCAGCGCGAACCGGTGAAGGCCTAGAACACCTTCTTTCCTCCATTGGTGATCGCTTGCGAAGCTTGACCGAGGTAGTTGATTTGTTAATCCCATGGAGTCGTGGTGATGTCATTGCAGCGGTACACCGCGAGGGTGAAGTCCTCCTGGAACAACACGAGGAAGGTGGGGCCAGAATTCGAGCTCGTCTAGATGAAATTTCTCAAGATCTCCTAGCTGAATTCATTGATGCGACTAGTTCCGAGGAAACGAGATGAGAGACGAAGAAGGCTTTCAGCCGCCTCCCTACCCGTATGACCGGCTCGACGAACTGAAACCGCTGGCTGCCCATCATGAAGGCGGAATAGTTGACTGCTCAATAGGTACTCCGATTGACGCTCCACCTCAGCAGGTTGTCAAGGCGTTGGCTAACTCCGACATGGAACGGAGCTACCCGCCTTCGATCGGAACCTTAGCCTTTAGAGAAGAGATTGCTTCTTGGGCACTGAACCGCTTCGGCTGCAAGATCGACCCAGCTACTGAAATTGCCGCGGCAGTAGGAACAAAAGAATTCGTGGCGGGCCTTCCTCATTGGATGAAATTACGCCATCCCAATCGCGACACAGTGCTGTACCCAGCGGTTAGCTATCCGAGTTATGAGATGGGGGCCACTCTCGCCGGATGTCGATCGGTGGCTGTCCCGGTGGATGAAACCTGGTCGATTCAGCTCGATGCCGTGTCAGAAGAGGATCGAGCTCGAGCTCTTCTTCTATGGGTCAACACGCCAGGAAACCCTGCTGGCGGCTTAGATGATCTAGATGCCGTAGCAACATGGGGACGAACCAATCAGATCCCAGTCTTTAGTGACGAGTGTTATTGCGAATTCACCTGGGATGGTTCGCCCCGAACCATCCTGTCATCAGGCACCCAAGGCGTCGTTTCAGTGCACTCCTTGTCCAAACGCTCAAACCTCGCTGGCCTTAGAGCCGGGTTCTATGCAGGTGACCCAGACATAGTCGATTATTTACGAGAAGTCCGCAAACACGCAGGATTCATGGTTCCAGGCCCGGCGCAAGCAGCTGCGGTCGCTGCCCTGGCGGACCAAGACCACGTAGAACAGCAGCGCGAGACTTATTGGAACCGACTCAGTCGTTTGTCAAACATCATCTCCAACATGGGAGTAGAAGCTCCGTTGCCTCGAGGAGGTTTCTATTTATGGGTCCCAGCGCCCGACGGGAACGCCTGGGCCTTCGTAGAACGCCTTCTAAGGGATATTGGTTTGTTGGTATCACCTGGGGAATTCTATGGACCCCTTGGCGACGGATACGTTCGTATAGCCGCAGTTCAAAGTGACGAACGAATTCAGTTGTTAGAACAACGATTAGGTATGAGCTAGGTCACTCGAGCATCAAACCGTACCCTTGGAGTAGTGATTGATCTCCTTGACCTCGCCGCAGAGCTAGTCGACATCCCATCAGAAAGCCACGAAGAGACGGCTCTAGCTGACCTATTTGAGAGACGGCTGAGAGATGCTACAAACCTTGCAGTAGATCGAGTAGGTGACAACGTCATTGCTCGATCCGAACTAGACAGCGAACACCGCATAGTGATCGCCGGCCATCTCGACACTGTCCCGGCCAATGGGAACCAGCAAGCCCGCATCGAGGGTGACCGGCTCTATGGCTTAGGTGCCTGCGATATGAAAGGGGGACTCGCAGCTCAGTTGGCGACTGCCCTCGCAGTCGATGACCCAGCAGTCGACGTGACGTTCGTCTTCTATCCCTGTGAAGAGGTTGCTGCGCAACACAACGGGCTGAGACAGCTATTTGAAACCCATCCCCAGCTCGTCGATGGTGATGTGGCACTTCTCGGGGAACCAACATCTGCCGCTATCGAAGCAGGTTGTCAAGGAACGCTCAGAGTCAAGGCGTTGTATAAAGGCGAACGTGCTCATACCGCTCGCCCCTGGAAGGGTCGAAACGCGATACATCGACTCGGACCTATTTTGAGGTCGTTGGAAGAGTACGAAGGCCGCCGACCCGTTGTCGACGGCTGTGAGTATCGCGAAGCGATGCAAGCGGTATATGTGGAAGCCGGCGTTGCTGGGAATGTTGTTCCCGATGAAGCGAGCCTGACCGTCAACTACCGGTATGCACCGGACCGCACTCCGGAAGAAGCCGAACAGCATGTCGCAGAACTATTGGGCGACTACGACCAGCTATTAGTTGATGATCATTCGCAACCCGCTATGCCAGCGCTAACTCACCCACTACTGCATCAACTCATAACTCGTAACAACCTTGAAGTCAGAGCAAAGCTTGGATGGACCGATGTCGCCCGTTTTGCGGTGAACGGGATACCGGCATCGAATTTCGGTGCAGGGGATGCTTCAATAGCCCACACCCAGGGTGAATTCGTTGAACGTCACGAGATAGAACTCGTGCACTCTGCGCTCCTGGATTTAATCAATGAAGGTGTCAACTAACTTTCAACATTTCTTCCAGAACCTTGGCAACCCCGTTATCGATATTTGAATCGGTAACTTCGTCGGCTGCTTTCAAGGTATTGGGGTGAGCATTAGCTACCGCTACCCCCCAACCCGCGGCTTTGAGCATCGCGTCGTCGTTGGGCATGTCGCCGAACGCGACTATTTGTTGTGCGTTTATCTGTTTTTGCTCACACAGCCTTTCGAGTCCGAAAGCTTTATCAACTCCAGGAGGCATGAGCTCAACAAACTGAAGTCCTGCGTGCATGAGGTTTGCTCGGTCTCCTACAAGTGGGTTGATAAGGGCCGACGTTTCGTCAGCCGAAAGGTCCGGCACATTGACGAGTAACTTGTGGACTCTCTTATCAAGTAACGGAATCACATCAGAAACATTGCTATCGACTGGCCGCGACGCGAGTTCCAGCCATCTGCGTTCAGCTATGAAATCGTCGCCCATTTCGACACAAAACCCAGCATTTGGGTGAGCCCTCCTTATTTCTGTCAAAAGGTCCGTAGCGTCGTCTAAGTCGAGGGTTGCGAACTGAGTACTGGCACCAGTCGAAGGTTCATACGTCATTGCACCATTAGCGCATATCAACGTGGTCGGAATCCCTGTCTGAGTAGGAATCGACGTGCAATATCTCGGCGGTCGTCCTGTGACAACTACAAATTCAAGATCGAACTCGACCAGGCGCGCCAAAATTGTCCGGGTCCTCTCCGATATCTGTCGTCCCGCCCCAAGAAGAGTGCCGTCAAAGTCAGTGGCGATTAACGCCACATCTTCGATGAGAGGACGATTATTCACAGGCCATAGCGACTGGGCTCAGTTCTCAGCCACTCACCGATAGTTTCTCCCACCATGATTGAAGTTGGGTTCGTGTTTGCTCGTGGCACAGTTGGGAAGATTGAAGCGTCGGCCACAACTAAACCGTCAATAGCGTGACATCTACCGTATTGGTCGACTACTGAGTCGGGGTCATCAGCTGGGCCCATTCGTGCAGTTCCACATGGGTGATATCCGGAAGCGGCAAAGCGTCGCAGCAGAGTAATAACGTCGTCACGATCTGCGATCCTGTTCATGTCAGGGAATACCACCTCGTCCGTTACCGAGCCGAGAGGACCAGTCTCGGTGAAGCGCAAAGCATCCAGAAAACAGTCAGCGAGACGCTCGGCATCTCGAGTGACCTCACAAAACCGAGATCTGATTGTCGGAGCAGCAAAGGGGTCAGCGTTGGGGAAGAGCAATTCGCCCACTCCGTCAACCTGTTCGAGTACGGCCGCGACTCCGAAATAAGGAAGATTGTCTCTCCCGGTGAAGGTCAGCTGTTCAATCTGTAAATCAGCGCGATGGAGGCTGTTGGGTGCCGTGTACCTCAAAATTGTTTGGATGATCGGCTGATCAGTTGCTACTAGTTCAGAGTGAGTTGGCCTGCACAGAACAAACAAACCTGGGTGGTCCGACAAGTTGCGTCCCACTGCCGCGACATCAGCGGTCACATCGACACCCATTCGCAGGAGGTCTTCTGTTGGGCCTACGCCAGATCGCAAAAGAATGCCCGGAGTGTGAATAGCTCCCGCGCACAGAGCCACCAATTTCGCTCGAATTTGGTGGACCGAGCCATCTGGACCTATGACCTCCACACCTCTAACTCGTCCCTTTTCAATTATGAGTCGATCAGTGTGGCAGTCCCCTCGAATCTCAAGATTTGGACGTAACCGTGCCGGAGCCAAGTAAGCCGAGGCAGTTGAAACCCGAAGCTGACCTAGTTTGTTCATTGGCTGAGGGCCTGATCCCAATGCCTCCGGATGATTCTGATCGGGGCATTCCGGAAACCCGAGTTCGTCAGCTGTGGCAAGGAACGCTTGATGTAGTTCCGTGAGTTCCTCGTGGGGATACCTGCGGACCGTTATAGGTCCCGCATCGCCGTGATGATCCTCATCGCCGAAGTCAAGGTCACGCTCAAGTCGACAGAAGGTCTTCAGTACGTTCTCCCATTTCCATTCTGGGTTACCTCTATCGGACCAATCCTCGTAATCTTCTGGAACACCGCGCAAAAAGATGCACGTGTTGACTGCAGATGACCCTCCGGTCACCCGCCCTCGTGGGAGAGGCTGACCTGGGCGTCGTTCGGTAGGTGAATATTCGAGTCGCCAATCATGATCAACGACGCTGTTGTGATGACCGTTACGTAAATCAGCTGGCGTATCGCCAAGATCCTGATAATCAGGTCCAGCCTCTATCAACAAGACATGCCTGTTCGGGTCTTCACTAGCGCGAGCTGCTAGCGGAGCACCAGATGCACCAGCCCCGATGACGATGATGTCGTAATTCTGCTCGCTAACCACCAAGGTGACGCTAGTAGGCCAAGGCATCCATAGCGTGCCGGCCAGTTGCTCTAGGCTCTCGCAATGGCCGATACCGTTATCCGAAACGCGACAATAATTGACGGTACCGGGGCGCAACGATTCGCAGGCGACGTGACAATCGAGGATGGTCACATAAGCGAAGTGGGCTCCGCATCGGGTGTAGCAGCCGTCGAAGTCGATGCAACAGGCTTAGTGTTGGCGCCGGGTTTCGTGGATGTACATACCCACGATGATGGTGCTCTGCTCCAACACCCCGATATGGCCTTCAAAATTTCTCAAGGGTGTACCAGCGTCGTCGTCGGTAATTGCGGGTTTTCGGCGATTCCAGCGGTCCATGGGGACAACACTTTGGATCTGTCAGGAGTTCAAGCTGATTGGAGTGACCTAGACGGCTATCGCCAAAGTGTAGAAAAAGCTGATCCTGCGCTTAACGCCATGATGCTTGTCGGACACAACACCATCCGATCCTTGGAAATGGGCAATGAACGTCGGGCCCCTAATGACCGTGAACTTGAGCGGATGCAACAACACGTCGAACTAGCCATGGAACAGGGTGCATGCGGCTTTTCAACTGGCCTTATTTACAGACCGGGTCGATGGTCCGACACGGAAGAGGTCCTTGAACTGGCCAAAGTAGTAGCACCGTTCGACGGTATCTACGCGACACACATGCGCAACGAAAATGATTACCTCCTCGAAGCAGTGGACGAAGCATTGGAAATTGGAGCGAAAGCTGGAGTCGCAGTTCAAATCAGCCATCACAAAGCCGCAGGTAAAAGAAACTGGGGCAAAGTCGAAGAATCATTGGCCAAAGTCGATGCGGCTGTAGCTGAGGGAGCCAAGGTTACGCTCGACGTATACCCCTATACCGCAGGTAGCGGGCCAATGGCTCAATATTTCGATATTGACGACCCAAACCCTGAATTAGCTCAAGCTATTCAATTGGCGTCTTGTCCAGCGTTTCGACATTACGAAGGTCGAATGCTCGTCGATATAGCTGCTGAACTCGGAATTACAGCCCCGGAAGCTGTTCGTCACATCCTGACCGCGCCTGATGGGAAAAAGACAATTTGCATCCAACACATAATGGACGAGGGCGACATCGTTTCCAACCTGCGTCATGACCGGGTGATGATTGGTTCAGATGGCATACCGGACTTAACGGGAAGGCCTCACCCGAGATTGTTCGGCACCTTTCCGCGGGTTTTGGGGCGTTACGTCAGAGAGCAAGCAATCCTGGACCTAGAAAGCGCTGTTCGGCGAATGACCTCTCTATCTTGCGACGTCCACGGTCTTAACGGCCGAGGAAGGATCGCCGAAGGCAACTGGGCAGACCTAGTGCTATTCGATCCAGACCTGGTAGTTGATGTTGCCAGTTACGAAGACCCAAAACGAGAATCTCTTGGGATACGAAACGTTTGGGTTAACGGCCATTTGGCCTTTGACAACGGGGTACACACTCAGGTTGGCAGTGGAAAGGTCCTCAGGTATCGCGAGCACTAAACCCTTGAGAGAGCAGAGGGCGGGTACTCTGTGGTTCACGCGTCGTTGACTCGTGCCTGGTTTAACACGCAACCAGCCGCCGTTAGGCGGCCTCCGCATACGCCGGCTGTTCGGCGTTAAGCAGTCGAAAGTTCACCCCCTTGACAACGACCTTTGCAGAACTCGGTGTTCCTCAAGATCTGATAGATACATTGGCTCAACAAGGAATCGAGTCACCATTCGCTATCCAGACCCTTGCCATCAGAGACGCAATGGCCCGACGAGACGTGTGTGGGAAAGCGAAAACTGGGTCTGGGAAAACTCTTGCCTTCAGTTTGCCCGCAATAGCTCACACGGAACGAAACCAGGACGGTAAACCCACCACTTTGGTGTTGACGCCTACACGTGAACTGGCGAATCAAATAACGGGCGTTGTCGAACCGCTTGCTCAAGCTCGCCAGCTCCGAACAATTGCTGTCTACGGCGGCACCAATATCGACAAACAGATAGAAACCATCAACAAAGGGATCGACATCATCATTGCTACACCCGGACGTCTCATCGACTTGATTGATAGAGAAGCAATGGACGTCGCTCTGGTGGAGTGCGTTGTTGTTGATGAAGCGGACCGGATGGCAGACATGGGGTTTCTTCCCCAGGTTGAATGGATCCTCCGACACATACAGGTCAAGCATCAAACAATGCTCTTCTCTGCAACATTGGATGGCGCGGTCGACACCGTAGTCAAGCGTCATCTCACAGATCCCGTATTCCATGAAGTTGACGAGCCCGAAGTAACGGTTAGCGAAATGGGACATGTATTTATGTCCGTCCATAAAATGAACCGGGTCCAAGTCGCGGCTCGCATCATTGGACAAGCCACCAAAACGATGCTGTTTACCCGAACCAAACGAGGCGCTGATCAACTCGAACGAGAACTTCGTTCAGAAGGGGTCAAAGCCGCCGCAATTCATGGCGATCTCCGACAATCGCAAAGAGAGAAAGCTCTTAAAGATTTCAGCAATGGTGACCTCAAAGCGCTTGTAGCGACAGATGTGGCAGCAAGAGGTATCCACGTCGACGACGTTGATGTAGTAATCCATTACAACCCACCGGAAGATCACAAAACGTACCTACACCGCTCCGGACGAACAGCTCGAGCCGGCGCGGCTGGAACAGCGGTCACCATGTTCCTGTGGGATGAGGAACTACAGGTTCGACAACTGCAGCGTCGGCTTGGTCTGAAGCTCCCGTTGCACGAGATCTTTTCTAATGACCCCAGACTGGACGACCTTCCTACGTGGGTACACCGCCAAGTTTGAAACTTGACCAGGTGGCTTTGCCATTTACTGTCGCCAAGGCAGCTAATGCTCTAGTCAAACGTCTAGAAGCTGGTGATGCAGGGGAGGAATTAATATATGAGTTAGCTGATCTAGGCCAGCTGAGGCAGAAAAATCTCGATGATCACCGAACGAGTGGCGCGGTCTTCACTCCATACTCCGTAGCGCAGGAACTAGTGCGAGAAGCTGGCATTGACGCAGGAGACAGTGTTTGCGACCCGTCGGTAGGCCCAGGTGTGTTCTTGCTCGCTGCCGCGGAGCAGAAATTCCGCAATGGTGAGTCAGTTCCTTCGATTATCAACAGCCTAAGAGGAATAGACATCGACCCGGTGACTGTCGAAGTTGCTCGAACTACTTTGCAATTATGGGCGGCGTGGCGAGGAAAACAATGGTTAGCAACTGACCAGCTAATTGTGGGAGACGGCCTCCTAGACGTTCCAGCCGACTGGTACGGCGGATGTGATGTTGTCATTGGAAACCCTCCATTTCTTGGTCAACTGAAATCAGAGACGGCCCGGGATCCGATGCGAGCGAAAGCGCTCAAAGAGAGATTCGGAAGCCTCTATACCGCGTATGTTGACGAGAGCATGCTGTTCCTTCTCTTGGGAGTTGAGTTAAGTAGCGCTACCGGAACCGTCGTATTAATTGTTCCAGCTTCGTTGCTGGGATCTGACTCAAGTCGACCTGCAAGAGAGTGGATCGATGACAAGTTGCCGTTGAAAGATCTATGGGTCGGAGGCAGATCGGTATTTGATGTTGCGGCAGTTGAAGTAGTTGCACCGATACTTAAAAAACGACAGGACCGGAATTGCAGAATCATTAGCCACGAGTCACGAGAAACTATTGAAGTGCCATCAGCGACCGCAGGTCAATGGTCGCGGCTTCTTGCAGCAGCGAACGGCACGCCGACGGTCACCCTCGCGGCCGACGTAACCCTTGGGGACCAAGCGTCAGTCACCGCAGACTTCCGAGACGCCTACTACTGGTTAGCTGAGAGAGTGAAGGAGGCTGACCTAGACGACAGTCGACCCAAACTCGCGACGGTTGGGCTCATCGATCCATTTTGTTTCTTGCACGGAACGGTTGACACTCGATTTGCCAAACAGAAATTTTCTCGACCGGTAATTCAAATCGAAGACGACCCGCCACCGAGATTCATGAAGTGGCTGGAACAAAAGCTGCAGCCAAAACTGCTGGTCGCGACCCAAACCCGCGTAGTTGAATGTTACGTCGACACACAGGGCGAATTATTGCCTTCGACTCCGCTGCTATCGGTCACCCCGATGAAGGAAACGCAGCTATGGCATTTGATGGCAGCAGTAGCCTCACCGGCGGCATCTGCTTGGTTAGCTTCTGCTGCGGCTGGGACGGGACTGAGTCAAGCAACAATTCGTATCAGGGCATCTTTGTTGGCTGAGCTACCTTTGCCCTTACCTTCTGAAAGTTGGGATGAAGGGGCATATTTGGCCCGCAAAATGCAAGAAGAGCAAGTATCTGAACCTGTATCTATTCGGTTCGGAGAAGTTATGAATCAGGCGTATAACACAGTCTCAGAAGACCTTCTTTCGTGGTGGATTTCTCGACTCCAAAAAAAACAGGCTTGACCTTGTAGGTGAGGCCTCAGGTAGCCTTTTAGTTCAGCCCCGGAGCAACAGTGTCTGAAGCAGATAACACCCCCCAACCTTCTGTCACCGATTCTCCTCCCGCGTCCGGAGCCTGGTTCGAAACTATGCCAACCGGAGATAGACAATTCTTTGAATTAGCGCCAGATCGTCCCTATGTGCTCGAAAGTGGAGCCGAGCTACAGACACCTCAAGTCGCTTACGAAACTTGGGGCAATCTGGATGCCGCAGGGAGCAACGCGATCCTTGTTTGTCACGCTCTTACCGGCGATGCTCACGCTCACGGAGACGCTGGTCCAGGTCAACCGACACCTGGCTGGTGGAATGATTTCATTGGTCCGGGGCGACCGCTTGATACAGATCGCTTCTTTGTCGTATGTGCAAATGTTTTGGGCGGCTGTCAGGGAACCACAGGACCGGCTTCAATAAATCCCGTCACCGGTAGACGGTGGGGCGGCGATTTCCCTGTCGTCACGATTAGAGATGTCGTTAGATCTCAAAGAGCCTTGGCACAACACATAGGAATTCAACGATGGATGGCCGTCGTTGGGGGATCGATGGGGGGCATGCAGGCTCTGGAATGGGCAACGAGCTATCCGGACCGCTGCGGATCCCTAGTGATCATCGCGTCAACAGCTGCTGCGTCAGCGCAACAGATTGCTTGGAGCCAAGTTGGCAGACAAGCAATCCTCGACGACCCTGCCTACAAGGAAGGCCATTACTACGACGCGAAGCCCGGTGAGGGACCGCACTTAGGGCTCGCTAACGCGCGACGGATCGCGATGATCCATTACAGAAGTGACGAAGAGTTCGATCGACGTTTCGACAGATACAGCAACGACCCCGTGGAACCTTTTCGAATGGACCACCGATTCGACGTCGAAAGCTACCTGGACTACCAAGCCGCAAAGATTCAGTGGCGTTTCGATGCCAACACTTACCTAGTTTTGAACAAGATGATGGATCTTCATGACATTGGGCGTGGTCGTGGCGGTGTTGAACAGGCCCTAAAACGTGTCACCTGCCCCAGCCTTTTCATGAGTGTTCGCACCGACTTTCTGTACCCCCGTCACCAGCAAATTCGAGTGGTCGACGCCCTAAAAGGGCGGGTGCCAGTCGAACATATTGATATAGACAGCGACAACGGCCATGACGGCTTCTTGACCGAGCCGGAGCAAACCGGCGCTCCGATGGGGGACTTCATCGACAAAGTCGCCAAAGGTTCTATCGCCTAGAACACCCTAAAATTTGGGCTAGTCAACAGACGCTGACAAGAGATCGTCAACCTCGTCCAACTCAACTTTGCTAAGCAACCACCCCGACGCTTGTGAATTAGCTCTCACTTGTTCCGCACTGGTTGCACCTGCAATCACACTGGGGATTTCAGGCTTGGACAAGAGCCAAGAAAAGGCCAGATCCAGCAGCGAACGATCTCTATTACGTAACCACTCGGTAAGCCTTTCTACAACCCGCAAGTTGCGCTCTGTCATAAAAAGATCAAGGCGGTCCTGCGGCCACTCGGCGAGTCGAGTGCCGGGTCGCGGCCCTTCAGCTGTTACTTTGCCCGTCAACAACCCTGACTCAAGAGGGAAAAATGGCAGGAAACCGACGTCGTGTTCACGACAAACTTCCAATACCTCAGCCTCGGGCTCTCGGTGCAGCAGGGAGTAACGATTCTGCACGGTCCGGTACGAAGTGAGAGAGTCCCGCTGCGATATGTCGATGGCCGTATCGAGCCGTTCAGCGTCATAGTTGGAGCAACCGATTTCACGCACTTTGCCAGCGACCACCAGTTCGTGGAGAGCTTCAAGCGTTTCACGCTCAGGAACTTGATCGTCAGGAGTGTGTATTTGGAAGAGATCGATCCAGTCCGTATCAAGTCTCCGTAAACTTCTGTCAACTGAGCGTCCGATCCATTCAGCACTTCCTCCAGTCAACCCGGGATCTATATCTCGCAGACCGAACTTAGTTGCGATGACCACTTGATCTCGATGGCCTTTCATGGCCCGCCCAAGCATTTCCTCGGAAGCACCTGAACCGTAAACATCGGCCGTGTCAAAAAAGTTGATGCCGGTATCCAAGCAAGCTGAAAAGATCTCGTCAGTTATCTGCTGATCAATTCGAGTACCAAAGTTGTTGCAGCCGAGACCGACCTCAGATACTTGAAGTTCTCCTATGCGTCTTAGTTCCACGGTCGGATCATAGGAGCGTCTGCCGCTACCGTCATGATGTGCCCGAACTGATCGAAGTTGAGCTTTACCGTAAGGCTGCCACGCGCGCCCTGAACCGAACCGTGTCATCGGTCTCGGTATCAAGTCAGAAATACCTAAAAATAGGAACACACCCAACGGACCTGCGATCGGCCGCATGTGGAAGTCGATTAGTTCATGCGCGACGGACAGGGAAGTTGCTGCTGTTGGAAATAGGAACAGCAGTTGTGGGGCTGAGATTCGGTATGACAGGGAGACTCATCTTGGACGGTGAAGCAACGATTAACGAATTGCTGTACACGACCAGTGAGGTCCAACAGCAACATATTCGTTTCGTCATGAACTTCGATGGGGGAGGGACACTAGCCGTGGTTGATCCGCGCAGTTTCGGCAATGTCGAATTGAACCCCGACGAGACTTTGCTAGGACCAGACGCGATGGATATATCAAATGACGATCTAGCCCAGGTATTCAAGAAGAGTCGGGCCACGATCAAAGCAGCGCTCTTAGACCAGACAAAGATCTCAGGTATTGGGAATCTGCTATGTGACGAAATCTTGTGGCGAACTGGTTTATCGCCGACACGGGCTGGATGTTCGCTGAACTCTGAAGAAATTGAAAGAGTTACCCACATAGTCCGCAGCACAATTAGAGATCTGACTAAACGCGGCGGATCACACATGGGGGACCTGCAACCGGAACGGCACAGAAAGGGTGTGTGTCCAATAGATGGCGCTCAACTAGAGCAAACCAAGGTTGCCGGTCGAACTTCATGGTGGTGCCCTGAACACCAGCTTTGAATTCAGCTAGCTACTCTAAAGTTGTGGTGCCTCTATCTTTGCTGTCTCAACAATCACAAACAGCTGTCGGGACAGGAGCGCAAAAGTGGTGGCTTCTAGTAGCAGCCTTGTTCCTGGTGTCACTTAGTTTGACAGCCGTCTTTGTCAAGGTGTGGCGTAAGACACTTCCTCCTTCTCGTTCTCCGTATGTTCCCCCTGATTTTGTCTTCTCTGTCATCGAAGAAAATGACACGAGTGAAAATAATGAAACGCGACAACCTGAGCCCGGACTAGGTTCGGGCGATGGCCGATGGATTCAACCCCCAAGAAATGATTGATCGTTTTCGAGAACGAGCAGAAGCTGTGAAGAAGCGAAACCTTCCTGCCGTAGGTGGCGAGGAACGGCGATTGTTCATAGAACAAGCCGAACGAGACTTTATGGATTTCTCCATAATTGCTGATGCGTCGCCGACTATGGAGAATGGCATTCTCAACTTAGCTATTGACCTGCGGCCACCCTCCGATTCCTGAAGTCAACTGTCTTGATCAGTTGAGGGTGTGTTCTGGCTTGGTACAGTGACGCATTGCTGCGGATGTAGCTCAGTTGGCTAGAGCGCAACCTTGCCAAGGTTGAGGTCGCCGGTTCGAACCCGGTCATCCGCTCAAAAACGGTTGCCCTCAATCCCTAGGGATTGAGGGCAACTTCTTTTCTCACCCGTAGAGATTCGGTAATCGTTCCACCAGCATGTATTGTCAATTCAGGTTCTTGGGATGACCCAAGGGCAAGGCCCGAGGAGATCAATTGGTTGCACCCGCTTCGGTGGACCACAATCGACCCAATCTTGCTCGGTTCCTCAAGTTCACTCTTCCGTACTCGGCAGTTCATCTGTCGTGCTTGTTTGTTTTGATGGTCGGAGTGGGCTGGTTTGCCCTGGTCGTCTCAGTTGTGGTGTACATAATGCGAGGCTTCGGAATTACTGGCTTTTATCATCGGAAGTTCAGCCACCACGCCTTCAAAACTGGGCGAGCTACACAGTTCGTAGGAGCCTGGCTCGGCACCAGTGCAGCGCAAGGCGGGCCTCTGTGGTGGGTTGCTCATCATCGTAGACATCATCGCGTCTCGGACCAGGACGGAGATATTCACTCACCCAAGGTCGAAGGTTTCGGAATTGCGCACCATGGCTGGTTGACACGCCCTGATGCTGACCCTTGCCATATGGATGAAGTTGCTGATTTGGCTGTGTATCCGGAATTGCGGTGGCTCGACCGAAATGCTTGGGTACCGATCCTTGCCACAGCTTTCGGACTCTTCTTCTTCGGTATCGCTGTGGGCCGGCTTGCACCATGGACCGGAACCAACGGCCCTCAACTCGTGATCTGGGCGTTCTTTATCAACACCGTGATGTTGTGGCATGTCACGTTTGCAGTGAACTCGGTTTGTCATCGCTGGGGAAAACGCCACCACAACACCAGTGACGACAGCCGAAACAATTTGCTCATAGGTATTCTCGGGTTAGGGGAAGGCTGGCATAACAACCACCATCGATTCCCAGGCACTTCCAGGCATGGATTCAAGCGAAGCCAAGTCGATTGCACCCACTTCATCATTAGAACGCTCGAACGAATGGGACTCGCCCACGACCTGCATCCAGTACCTGCTCGGTTGTGGTTAGGTTCAAAGCCGTCTCGTTGGACCAACTAACTGGCCAAAATTGACGTCTTTCGACGTGCGATCAGCGCCGATGCTGTGAAAGAGTTAGAGAATTCGATCGATAGGGAGATCTCAATGGGTTTACTTGATGGACGCGTCGTTCTCATCACTGGCGCTGGACGTGGAATTGGTCGCGAACATGCGTTACTCATGGCGTCCGAAGGAGCCAAAATCGTAGTCAACGATCTAGGTGGCGGTGTAGACGGTTCAGGTGAAGACACTGGACCGGCTGAGGAAACAGCACAAGAGATTCGTGACATGGGCGGCGAAGCAGTTGCCAACAACGACTCCGTCACAGACTGGGAAGGTGCCCAGCGAATGGTGAACGCTGCTGTTGAAGCGTTCGGAGACTTACACGTTTTAGTTAACAACGCTGGAATCCTCAGGGATCGAGTTGTCGTAAACATGACAGAAGGAGAATGGGACGCGGTTATCGACGTCCACATGAAGGGTCACTTCTGTCCCACGCGTTGGGCCGCCGCCTATTGGCGGGAACAAACTAAAGCAGGCGTTGAAGTCGACGCGGCAATCATTAACACTGCCTCTGGGGCAATGCTGGGAAATCTAGGACAACTTAACTATTCGGGAGCTAAAGCTGGAATAGCTGCCATGACGCTCGTGGGTGCGGGTGAACTAGCCCGATACGGAGTGAGAGTTAATTGTTTGGCGCCGATTGCTCGGACCAGGATGACGCTGCAGACTCCCGGACTTGAAGAAGTCGTCGCGGCTCCTGAAGATCCATCAGATTTCGACTTGTACGATCCGGCCAACATAAGCCCCTTGGTTGGCTACCTAGCTACAGAAGGATGCCCATTCACCGGAGGTGTCTTCCACATCGGAGGTAACGAAGTGGGCCTCTATGGTGGCTGGTCGCTGGCCGATGAGGACATTCTCGCCACAGACGGTCGTTGGACCGTTGGTGATTTGCAGGACAAGGCGCCGCGCTTACTTGATGGTCGCAGCAACCTGGCATCGGTCACCACCTCGATCGGTGACACCTTTAAAGGGTTCGGTAAGCGACAGCCAACCGAATGAACGACCTAATAGTTAGCTAGAAAACGGCCACTGTTCGCGTCTAACGCCGCGGAGTACAACCTGGTCAGCATGGCCTCGAACAGTTGTCGACTTTCTTCATCTGGCGTTTCTATGTTTGAGAGGTTGTTAGCGAGCATCCCCATCCACCACAGATGAGCTTGCTCATAGTCTTCGCGAATAGCGACAGTTTCGGATGCTTCTACACCGTGCCCAATCAACGTATCGACGTAGGTTCTGATGAGCTCGTCTTCTAATGTGCGGCGGGTTTCGACCACCAGATTGGTAGCTAAGAAAAAGGACAGATCGGTGGCGCCGCCGCTGAACATAGCGGTTTGCCAATCGATGACACTGATGTCCCCGTCACTTCCAAACAGCATGTTGGCGAGCCGATAATCAGCATGGGTGATTGTTAAAGGCTTCGACATCAGTTCTCTTTGCCAACCGCCGAGTACAGGCACGAAGGCGTGTAACCATTCGAGTCCTTGATCGGGTAGTAAATCACCGAAACGGGCAACGAATCGGGGTAGAGAAGACGCCATTGCCTGCCCCAAGCCTTCAACTACTCCCGGCCCATGAATCCCTGGCACCCAATCGAGAGCCGAGTTAGAAGGCTTGTTCCAAAAAGGGGCATGCAACTGAGCGAGAGCCTCAACAGCGAGATGAGCTTCATCGCGCGACGCACCTTCTAGCTGATCGCCGGGCCTTGCGGGGTATAGGTCATCCAAGATCAATATTGCCTTGTCACCTTCAATGAAGTTCGCTCTGCAGGTCGGCACAGAAGTGGTGATGAGAGGAGCCAGACGCGCATAAAACTGTGCTTCGCGGGCCCAGACGTTGAGCATTGCTCCCACTGTGCGGCCACCCGGATCTTGAGTCGGCAGCTTCGCTACAAAACGGGTCGGTAGCTGTGTGGCACTGTCAGCCCACGTCACTTCAATCGAAGCGAGGCTGCCGAGAAACGCACTTCCAGCCGCTAATGGTTCAGTGGTTGCTGACGCTACTTCCACGCCTGGGTTGGGTGATGCAAAACCTCCTTCGTTGAACAAGAAGGTGAGATGATTGGCGTCGAGTTGCGTGGGATCATCCGGAAAATCTTGGATCATTACGCGCTGTGTTCTTCAAATTTCTTAGGGACCCATTCCATTAGGCGGGCGCGAATTTCTTCGCCTGCCTCTGCCAACAGATGACCCACTCCTGGAAGCGGCACAAGCTCTCCTCCTCCAATGACCATTCGGACCATTTCGCTTGCCTGGAGAGGCAAAATCTCGTCCTTATCTCCATGGAAGAGAATGACAGGCGTTCGTGAGGCCAAGTCCTCAGCTGGTTCACATCCAGCTGACTGAGTTGCCAAAGTGACAACACCGGCACAGTGTTCTTGCAAAATGACAGCAGCCTGTAAGGCGGGAGCGCCACCAAATGAGTGGCCCATAGTAATGAAACTTTTCCCGCCGCTTCGAGTGGCTAAATCTGCTGCGGCAACTAGGTCGTGGACGCATTTCTCTGTGTCGTTTGGTGCTCGGTAGCCAACACGAATCAGTCCGATACCCATATCAGCGAACGCAACACCGAGATCCTGATATAACGCGTCTGCTGGACCGAGAACTCCTCCCATTGCACCTCCACAAGCAATTACCACATGTTCAGCTTCTGGCTGTCCGTGCCAAAACAAGCTGAGCAGTCCATCCATTGTGTAGACCTCGATGTGGCGAAGATCTTCAGTGAGCATCGTCTCTACAGCTGCCATTGTTCTGAGTTGTTCTAAAGGGGTTGGAGGTAGTTCTTCGTCGCTCATTGAAGTTGACACAAATTTCTCTCGGCTAATTCCTTGAAGAAGCTTGAGTTCTACTTCAGCTTTCGTCAAATGGTTTATGGAAACCGCGGATCGGGCAGTAGCTTTCGCTACGATCAGTCTTCTGCTCTGGCGGGGTGGCCGAGTGGTTAGGCAGCGGCCTGCAAAGCCGTGTACGCCGGTTCGATTCCGGTCCCCGCCTCAAAAGCTCGTATAGCTAGTACCCGGAAATGGCTGATAGGTTACGGGCACTTAGGGCGATTGGCGCAGTTGGTTAGCGCGCTTGCATGACACGCAAGAGGTCACAGGTTCAATTCCTGTATCGCCCACCAACCTGAGTATCTTGCGGTCAGATTAATATTTGACCATGTCTCGGTGGTTCTACACTCGCAATAATCTCGGTGATGCTGGCCCCGTAGTTCGAGTTCTGATTATTGCCTCACTCGTTGCTGGGTTCGTCATTGGTGCTGTTGCCGTACTGTCACTGAACTAGTTGAGCCGCTGTCGCCAGTTGTGTTCATTGTTCGGTTGACGAGTGAGTGCCCTCCTGAGGGCACCCTCGACAGCGGTGACCGAGGCGAATACAGCGTTTATTGTCCGTGTTCTGGATTGAAGGGATATGGATTATGGGTTGGGATCAAGTGGCAATTGTTGCGCAGCTTCTTACGGGAGTCGCCACCCTGGCGGTGGCCGTGTTCTTGGCAAGTCAAGTACGAGTGCAACATCGAGACTCGGAAAGAAGTTTTGCGTTCGCAAACGAAACCAAACAACAAGATTTAGTTGCTTCCTGGTACTCCGATGAATCAGCGGCCAATCTCGTTTGGAAAGGCTCTAACGCCTTTGACTCGTTGTCACCGGCGGAGATCAACCGATACAGGTTGATGTACCAGCAGATGTATTTACACCAGTTAAATAGTTGGCGCTTAAAGCGCGATGGAGATGAACTAACGAGATGGCGACTGCAATGGCTGAACATTCTTCGAGAACCAGGTCAGCGTCGCTACTTCGAAAATTGGGGTCGCAATATCTTGGCTTTGGAACCAACGTTGCTGGAGTTTGCTACAGGGGTATATGAGGAACTCGAAAGCCAAGCGTCCTAAAGGCACTCGCCAATGGTGTGGAGCTACAGTTTGCTCAATCGGACATGAGGGTGGAGGTGAGCGTGCGAATAGGTGTGCTGCAGCTAGATGACGTAAGGCTCGGTTTCGAATACAGAGAAGGTGATGGTGTCCCCATTGTGTTCATGGGTGGGGTGACTTCGACCACCGCAACTTGGGAACCTGTCCTTGAGCGTCTTGAAACCAGCCGCCCGGTGTACCTGCTGGACCACAGAGGGCACGGCCGTTCTTCTCATATTGGAAGCGGTGACTACGGAAACTGGGTGGGGCAGGTTTCCGACACCTGCCAATTCCTAGAAAGAGTGAGTGGGCGTAGCGTGGTAGTCGGTCATTCTCAGGGCGGCATTCAAGCCTTCTACGCTGCAGGGAAGAAGCCGCACCTAGTAGCAGGACTGTATTCAGAAGACATTGCGCCGCACTTCGTAGCGAACAAGCGACACGTAGGAAGCGCCTTTATTGGTGCCTTGAAGAACATCGGCGCGGAGCTTGGCAAGGCGCTAGCAGCGGATGAAAAAGGTTCGGAAATGGCAGCCAGGATTGCGGGGGTCTCTCTAGGCGGTGACATCACCTTCGGAGACGTCAGATCAGATGAACAACTCCAGATCATGGCTGATGGTGTTTTACAAATGGACCCCAAGATTTTTACGACCTTTTTCGAAGACGATTCTGTTCCGCCCTTTGATCTAGACGACACGATCCGAGCGATTAAATGCCCTGTTCACTTTGCTTGCGGAGTAC
This sequence comes from Actinomycetota bacterium, assembly GCA_036163555.1. Taxonomy (GTDB): domain Bacteria; phylum Actinomycetota; class Acidimicrobiia; order Acidimicrobiales; family Poriferisodalaceae; genus MedAcidi-G3. The sequence goes on along the minus strand of JAYZKK010000065.1, from coordinate 409 downwards.
CGGAGCTGGGTGCATTGTTCGTTGAGAGCGATTTGGACGATTTACGAGATAGAGGCTGTGACGTCACTTCGACCAACTTTGAGGGCGTCGGCCACAGTGTTCATTTCGATGCTTTAGAACCGTTTGTAGAAGATCTTGCAGCTTTCCTGGAACGAGTCGACTAGACCTCGCCCTTTGAATGCTGAGATGCACAGGTCTGTAGCTATACACGTGAACACTGCTCTGGGGGCACCCCAGAGCAGTGCCCGTCTCGGACAGCCTTTATTGTCCGTGTCCACAACAGAAGGGACACGGATATGGATTGGGATCAGTTAGCGACGGTGTCGCAGCTATTGACGGGCTTAGCGACGCTAGCGGTGGCCGCCTTTCTATCGAGCCAACTCAGAATTCAACATCGAGACTCTGAGAG
>JAYZKK010000064.1:0-24346 GCA_036163555.1 Actinomycetota bacterium | reverse complement strand
GGGTAAAGAGTGATCGGAAGATTGGCCACATTGGAAAGCTCCAGAGTGAGATGTCCGTCCCATCCGGCGTCAACGAATCCAGCTGTGGTGTGGATAAGTAAGCCAAGACGCCCTAACGATGATTTGCCTTCAATCCGCCCCACGAGATCATCTGGGATGGCTACTCGCTCAAGGGTCGAGCCCAATGCAAATTCGCCCGGGTGAAGTACAAACGCGTCATTGTCATCGACGACCACTTCCTCGGTCAGTTCCGTCTGGTCTTGTTTGACGTCGATGACTCTTCTTGTGTGATTCAAAAAGACTCTAAATCTGTTATCCAGACGAAGGTCTACTGAAGACGGCTGGATATCTTGCTGATCCAATGGGTCAATCACAATTCGCCCTGCTGCCAACAACTCGCGGATTGTCCGGTCGGAGAGAATCATGAGAAAGGCAGCCTAGCGTTGACGGTGATTATCAATTGTTCCAAAGGCAAGCTTCGTCGCGGCATCGAGCTCTGGGATAGCTTCCTCGTTAGACTTCGCTGCTGGTTCACTGCACGATTTGCGGGTGTAGTTCAATGGCAGAACGTCAGCTTCCCAAGCTGAGAACGCGGGTTCGATTCCCGTCACCCGCTCCAATTCCTCAGCCCAAAATTAACCGCCACGCATCTCACCAGAGAATTTGGGGGCTCGTTGTACTCGTGAGGCAGGCATCCATCTAGGGCCTGCAGTTGCATCAATCCTGTCCAAGAAAGCATCGTGGTAGGGCTCGACTAATTCACAAAATCGAACTGTTTCATCTTCACCAACCGCTTGCCAAGCCGGTGCTGTTAATGCATTGGTTCTGTCTTCGAGCTCCATGCGCAACTTTCGACCTGTTTCGTTGATTGTTCTATTTGAAGCCAACCCTTTGTCTTCTAGACGAGCCCAGCCAGATGTAATTGCCTCATCGCCATTACCTCGACTGCGAGCAATCCATTCTTCATCGCCATACTCATCGAGATCGACCATCACTGAATGCAAAAGACCGACTTCCACATCATCTAGGTTCTCGCTTGCACACAAGGCCCAGTGATTGTCACCTCGAAGTTCGCGTAAACAGTTCATAGCTAGCCATGCCGAGAGCGCCGGGTCGTCGTCAGATGGTCGAGGTCGAGCACGGTGCGCAACAAACATTGGTCGAGATCCGTGGTGCATGGCGTCAACCCCATGCCACAGTGCTGTAGCAAGTGAACCAAGTTCTTCAGACAAACCAGGCGCGATTTCATCCAGCCCGGGAACAACTGCCGCGTCTCTGACAGCGAGGATAGATTCACAATCAGTTACACCCTGATATGCCTCCATCACGGCGACAATCACTGCTGGGTTGATTGAATAGGTAGCGGCCGCGGCCACCGACGGCGATACATCGCCAAGGGCAGCGAGACGCCAAGCTACGACCCAACCCATCCCGTTAGGAACTCCCAGGGATGCATACCCCGAGATGGCACGTTGATCCCACATCATCCACCCAACTAGGTCATGACAGGCCAAGCTGCCTCTCCACGACAAATCATTCCAATGCTCCATGCCCCAAAACTTAACCGCAGCAATGTCGCGAGCTAATTCGACAACCCAGCCAGTTGGTCAACGGCATTCATCGAATTTATGAAATTTCCCAGAAAGAACGACGATTTACCCGATGAGTGTCGCCAGAGCCCATATTGAAGCCAGTAGCCCGACTACTACCATCAACAGACTCCGGCCTATTGGTGCCCGCCTCAGTTCATTTTCGCTACGTGGCTCAGCTTGGGGCCTCACCATTGCTAATCCGTTGCCCACGAAAAGCGCGGCTCCAAGGGCAAGCATCAGGAATGGGATCAAATCAGGACCTAGAAACATCTATTAGCAGATCTTACGCTGGGTCTTGATAGCGACTCATGTTTGCGAATCTTGTGTAATTGCTCAACCACGCAAGTCGAACGGTCCCTGTGGGGCCGTTGCGATGCTTGGCAACAATCACTTCAGCTGAACCTATATCAGGCGATTCTGGGTTATATACCTCGTCGCGGTAGAGAAAGGCCACTACGTCCGCGTCTTGTTCTATAGATCCAGACTCTCGTAGATCGGCCAACATGGGTCGTTTGTCTGTCCGTGACTCCAAAGCACGACTGAGTTGGGACAAAGCAACGATCGGAGTATCAAGTTCTCGGGCCAGAATCTTAAGACCGCGAGACATCTCAGAAACTTCTACTTGACGATTCTCAGCAGTTCCCCTGCCACTCATTAGCTGCAGATAATCAACAACGATCAGACCGAGATCACCTAGTCGACTCTTAAGACGTCTTGCTTTCGCCCGTATTTCCATCACTGTCAAATTTGGGTTGTCATCAATCCATATTGGTGCTTCGCCCAATTTGCCAACTGCCCGAGTGATCTTTGGCCAATCATCTTCAGAAAGATTTCCGTTACGCATTCGTTGCGAATCGACCCTGGCATCCGAACACAGCATCCGCTGCGTTAATTCAAGGTGACCCATCTCAAGCGAGAAGAATAAGACTGGTCGTTGAGCTTCTAAAGCCGCATTGGCAGCCATTCCCAAACCGAAGGCGGTCTTGCCCATTGAAGGACGAGCTCCCACGATAACTAAGTTGCTTGGTTGAAGCCCCGAGAGAAGTTCATCAAAATCCACATACCCGGTTGGGAGCCCGGTAATGGCATCTCCCTTTTCGTACAGTTCTTCCAGTCGGTCGAGATTTGCATCAAGCAATTCCCGAATTGGCTTGGTGCTATCAATGACTCGACGTTCCGCTATCTGAAACATCATCGCTTCGGCTTCATCAACGGTTTTCACTACATCTTCAGGATGGCTGTATCCCAACTCAACAATGTCTCCTGCTACTCCAATAAGTCGACGAAGTAGGGCGTGTTCTTCAACGATGGTTGCGTAACGAGCGGCGTTCGAAGATGCGGGAGTGGCCATCTGCAACTCAAGTAATCGCTGAGGTCCACCGACTTGTTCCAAAAGATCTGCTCGTGTGAGTTCTTCGGCGACAGTGACCGGATCAGCCGGTTCTCCTGCACCGTACAAAGAGGCGATGGCATCGAAAATGTAGCCGTGGGCTGGAACATAGAAGTGGTCACCACTGAGGGTTTCAACTGCGGGACCAATCGCGTCGCGAGATAACAGCATGGCTCCAAGAAGTGACGCCTCAGCATCAACGTTGTGCGGTGGCACGCGTGTATTTGAGTTTGATGGCGGTGGGTTGAAAGCGGGGTCGTTACTCATTGTTGTTAGCTTCCCAGATATCTCATGTGTAGAACTAGGGGCAGACATTGGGGATTTCTGGCCCTTTTTCTGTGGATAACTGCCTTACTTATCCACAGAACATGACGGATGTGTGACAAACCACCCCTAGTGACATAAAACTCATCCCCGTGCCAACATTCGCGCGAGGAGTGGACTTGCTTGGGAATTGGGTTTTATGACGTGATCCGACGAGCACATTGCCGAGCGTCGTCATGGTCTAGGTACCGTTCTGGAATAGGGATTCCGAAGACTTCAGCAGCGTTCAGCCCAAGGATTTTCGCCCGGGTAGCATCATCTAATTCACCCATGGTTCGTTCGATCGCTTCAGCTGAATGAGGCCATGAACCTTCATGATGCGGATAGTCATTCGCCCACATGAAATTGGCTACCAAGTCGTGGCTGAGTGCAAGATCAAGACCTGCTGCGTCTTCCTGGAAAGTAGCGAAACCCTGTCGCTTGAAATATTCGCTCGGAAGCAACTCGAGTTTCGGCCTCACCGCCCAATGATGTTTTATGTAAGCCTCGTCCATAGCCTGTAAAGCCCACGGAACCCAACCGATTCCAGCTTCAACACTGCCAAACCTTAAATTCGGGAATTGTTCTGCTACCCCGGACGCACAAAGATTTGCTATAGGTTCGATATTTTGGGCAAGTGAATGAACTGCGTAATTAATTACCGCTCCTCCTCGACTACGAGAAGTACGAGGATCCCGCCCTGTAGAAATATGAAAAGTGACCGGGAGACCAACTTCTGAAATAGCTGCCCACAAAGGATCGAACTCTCTCAGATTGTAATTAAGCGCTTCATGATCGGGAGCACCCCATATTGGTTTGCTCGGTAATTGCAACCCCTTGAAACCCAAATCCGCGCATCGTTGAATCTCAGCTATGGCTTCATCAAGTGCGGCCGGTGCGATACAAGCCATCGGTAGCAGTTGATCTTGGTATGGGCCAAACACTTCCCACGCCCAGTCGTTATAAACATGACACATGGCATGGCTAAATTCGGGATCAGCGGTGGCCCACATCGTCAAACCCTTGTTGGGAAAAATGACTTCCGCGTCAGTCCCATCTGCCGCAAGATCAGCTAACCGCCCTTCAGGTGTGTAACCAGCCTTGTTGCGCAGTCGATCTTGTCCTTCAAACTTAATGTTGTTGAGTTTTAAGGGATTTCGAAAACCTTCAGTCTTTTGAAACTTTTCTCCCTTCATCCCGATTATTACTCCAGGCAACCGGTCATGGTATTTTTCGTCCATTCGGGTAGCCCATAGATCCGTAGGTTCCTGGGCATGTCCATCGGTGGACACCATGAAATACTTGTTGGCAGCATCGGGTCGAGGCGATCGCTCCCAGTCTGATGATCCTGGGCTCGACAGCCGCCATTCGTTATTCGAATCCGGGGCAGGGATAACAGTGGTCATAGTTTTTCTCCGTCTACAGCATCGCGCATAACTGGTCGATGATTCAGCACAACATCTCTTACCGGGCTGCTCGCGTATTCAGGTACATGGAATACAGACTTGTCGTCGCACATATATATAGGCGGTTTCTCTTCAACCCCCCGAATTCCACATTGGCAACCACTTCAGGGATTCGTATTTTTCCTATCAGCACACCATCAGGCGAATAGCAGTGGACACCGTCTCCAGCTGAAGTCCAGATATTCCCATTCAAGTCAACACGGAACCCATCAAAAACCCCAGCAGTGCAGGTGGCGAAAGTTGTGTAAGTGCCGTCCAACGTTTTGCCGTCACTAGAAACTGGGTATGCCCTGATATCTGGAGGGCATTTCATCCCCACGTGGGAGATGCCTGTATCCGCGACATAGAGAAGGTCTTCATCCGGTGAAAACGCCAGTCCATTGGGGCGAACCATGTCTTGGACGACTGCTTCTAGCTTTCCTTCACTGCTGTACCGATACACATACGAGGCCCCAATTTCTGATTCTGCGCTGTCCCCTTCATAGTCACTATCAATCCCATAGGTGGGGTCAGTAAACCAGATACTTCCATCCGATTTGACCACTACATCATTCGGTGAGTTGAGCTTCTTCTCTTCGTAAGAGTCGACGAGCACCTCTCTTAGGCCATCATGACCGACCCGACTTACGGCGCGTCCGCGATGTTCGGCTGTAACTATTCGTCCCTCGTCATCGAGGCAATGGCCATTGGCGTTGAAAGCTGGGCTTTCGAAAACGTCGACGTTGCCGGTTCTTTCGTCATATCGCAACGTTCGATCGTTGGGGATGTCGGAGAACACGAGGTATTGCGATCCCGGGACATAAACGGGTCCTTCGGCCCATCTTGCCCCAGACCAAAGATGTTCAACGTGGGCGTTGTGGATCACCAATCGATAAAACCTGGAGTCCAAGACCTCAATAGCTTCGTCGAGAGCCATGGTCTCCTCCCACCCAGTAGTTCTGCTTATCCAGTTATTTCAGGTTTCAGTCGACTGGGCTGACTTCAATAGTTATTTGGATTCGCACATCTGAGTGCAGTCGCATATCGACTTGGTGAGTACCGGTAGTACGGATTGGTTCCTCTAGTGACATATCTCTACGATCCAGCACTATCCCGGTCTGTGCCTGCACTGCTTCTGCTATTTCACTTGTGGTAACAGAACCATAAAGCTGTTCGTCTTGGCCCACACGAGCTTGGATCGCAATAGTTTGAGCCTGGAGTTGCTGACCTAACTCTTCGGCGCCTGCTCGTTCTTTCACGTCACGAAGCACCTGGGAGCGCTGCATTGCTTCTGCTTGGTTCGCTGCCCCTTCGGTAGCTCTCATAGCAAGTCCCTTGGGCATAAGGAAGTTCTGCGCGTAACCATTGGCGACATCAACTACATCACCAGTGCTTCCCACGCCTTCAACATTTGATCGGAGGATTACTTTCATTCCTTGACGACCTCCTCCATTGTTTCTTCAACTGTTTCACTATCTTCGTTCGACGCCATCGCGCCGAAATCATCGACTGGCGTTTCTGACATGACGACATCATCCATATCTTCGTCAGAGAAGTTGTCAGAGCGCGAATCATCTCGATCAGGCCGGCCTCGGCGGCGGTCACCTTTCCTCTGGGTCACCACTCGTTGGTGGTAAGGGATCAGCGCCAATTCACGGGCGAGTTTTATGGCTTTTGCTACTTCACGTTGTTGTTGACGGTTGTTGCCAGATACTCGTTGTCCTCGAATCTTTGCTCGGTCCGATATGAACGCCCTCAATAGATTGACGTCCTTGTAGTCGACGTATTCAATCTTGTCTTTGACAATTGGACTGACCTTCTTCTTTCGCGGTTTCCTCATGTCTTTTGCGCTCATACGCGGCTGCTTTTTCTTACCCGCCATTAGAAGGGCTCCTCATCAGGGATTTCGTAGCCCGCTCCGAAATCGGAGCCGGCGTTGGATGGATTCGGTTGCGAGGACTGCGAAGATCCGCCGCCGCCGCGTTCGTTTTTGCTGACCTGGGCGGTCGCCCATTTGATACTTGGGCTGACCTCATCTGCAACAATTTGAACCGCAGAACGCTTTTCACCGTTCTGTCCTTCCCAGGTTCGATAATCAAGCCTGCCGTAGACCACAACTCTCATCCCTCTGGTCACCGATTCGGCCACATTTTCGGCTAGATCTCTCCAACACGAAATATCGAAAAAATGTGCTTTGTCTTCGCCTTGCTGCGAACGTTGGTTCCACGCAAGCCCGAAGCTGCACACAGCAGCTCCACCTTGAGTAAATCTAAGTTCCGGGTCCCGCGTCACATTTCCGACCAGCACAACATTGTTGTCAAAAGCCATTTCAATCCCCCTGAGTCAGTCCGAGTCGTTTGCTGGTGCAGGCCCAGCTAGTAGGCCGCGTCGAGCAGCTTCATCGTCCGGTAGACGAATCAGCTTATGTCGAACCACACTGTCCGCAATACGCAATGCGCGTTCAACCGGGTCCATCGCCCCACCCTCAGCCGTCAACTCAATGACTGAGTAGTAACCCTCGGTCTTGTGGTCAATTTCATAGGCAAATCGACGTCGCCCCCAAAAGTCAACTTCGGCGATTGTGGCGACTTCGTCAATGCGACTACGCAGGTCTTTTAGTTCATCCTGAACTTGGACATCATCAAGGTCTCCGTCGTGGATAACCATGAGTTCGTATGCGCGCACGCCATTTCCTCCTTCGGACCCGGAAAGCCGGGGCCCCCTATGGGGCAGGGGTTATAAGTTTTCAGAAACGGAATTCAGTGCTAATTGCGCACGCCGTTCGGTGGTACACCGTATTGGTTAAAGCGCCGAAATACACCAAAAACACTCCGAAGAAGTTCCTTTGCCCGCGCTGGCGCCGTTTAACCATCGCTATGCAGCTCACTGAAAATATTGCCAGCCACCCGGAGCGTCTCTCGTTCACGTCGTAACTGTGAAACTTCGATTGCTTCACTTGCCATGGTTTCTCCTGTCAGGTGTCTCATCCATAACGCGACGGCGAAACGCTCGCTGGCTCCCCCATACCACGTCACGCTTTGTTTAATATCGCCGCCTTGCTTTCCTCTAACTCTGACCTGACCTTCTGACAATCCTACGTTTTCGTCAATAGTCACAAGGTCGTCGAGCTCTTTAGCTAATTTCGAAATTGTTTCAGAATCGAATTTCTCCAAAACCCGATGGCTAAAACGAGCTACTTGGTCATCGGAACGATCTGCGATTTTAAGCAGCACGCCGGTTTTGTATTTGAGGCCATTTCGGGCAATTGAGGAATGCAGTTCTGCAAGTTGGAGCACCGAAATATCGCCTGCCACATTAGATACCTCCAACTCCATCACTTCGGGTGACCAGGCAACACGTTGTAGAGGTCCTAATCCGATTTCTTCAGGGGAGAGATCTCCCGTTCCATAGATTGCTCGCAATTGGTTGCGATCATCGAGGACGACGATGCCCAATTGTTGGATTTCTGGAGTAGACGCTGCTGTATCGGCAATGCCGGCGATTCTTCTTTGAAGGTCAAGGTCTAGTGTCGAGACAATTGTCACATCGCCTTTGATTAAGGCGTCTACCCCGTACTGATCAGCAAATCTTCCATATATTTTCTCTAATGTGGGCATTAATCCGACACCAGCAACTGTGGGGTTAATCAGGTTGTCTGTTCTCTCCGGAACGATGACCCCCTCAAGTAACGCTTGACGTTGGTTTATTGCCTCTCTTTCAGTGATCAGGCCCGCTTCATACAGCCGGGTAAGAATGACATCAGCGGAAGTGTCGGGAGATTGGGGCCAGGCTTGCCTCACCATTTGGGAGGCCAGATGAGCGGCTTGGCCAATCCCAAGATTCTTCGCGCCGAGTCCATACCAACTCATCGACGCCGCTTCCACGCCGAATACATTCCTTCCAAGAGGCACTCGCGAAAGATATTGCTCAAGGAGCGCCTCCCGTGGGTTGGTGCGTTCAAGATGGATGGCCCTGGACGCTTCCTGTAACGCCGCAGTGCGAGAGCTTGGAACCCCCTCTTCCAACCTGAGATACAGCTGTGTGATGGACGGTGAATCATCTTCGGAGTTTCCCTTGAAAATTGGCGATACAAGCGGCCAGATTTCAATTTCATCGAGTTCGAGATAGTCAGGATCTAGAGCTATCAAAACTGCGTCAATCAGGATCGGTGCCATATTTTCTAACGGCACCGGCTCCATGTTCGACTCTGGATGGAAGCGCCCTAATTCAACACCATGCCGGTCAAAAATCACGGTGTCGGAGTCAGGTCTAAGGTCCGAAATCGTTGTTGATCCACCAATTGTCCTGATCAAAATGCCACAACTCAACGTCAGGACAACTGTTACGACGTACAAACTCACCGGCCATGCAGATCTAGGACTTAGCCCCTGCTCTTCCACAGATGGATCCGACATGTACCTAACAGTGCTCCAATGCTAATTCGCTGCAATAGGACTCAAGTAGGGAGAGTACCGATGAGGCGTACTTCTGCTCTGCCGCAGTTATGTGAAGATCATTTGAGCGGATAGCTACGACGAAGATGGTTCCAGCCGCAACTCGCGCACACTTCGACCTCGTAGGAGACAAATTTTCCTTGTCGTTGACTAATCCTCTGCAGTTCTTCATCGGAGATAACACATTTACCGCCGGCTCCCAATCGAGGGCCAAAAACGTAAGCGACTAGGCGCAACTCGTCTTTCTGACACAAAGGGCAATCCTCTGCGCTTCGAGGGGCAGCATTACGAGCGACGCGAAGTAGCTCTGGGTGGACATCACAAGCTTCCGCCCGGTCAACCACCCCCCGTTCAATATCGCTGAGCAAACGCCGTCGCTGAAGCCGGTAATCAACTTCTCCCAGCTCTTGTGTTACGTCTATTTTCGTCAGGTGCGGAACGAATTGCACAAAGGCAGCGTAGTCATCGCTACCCGTCGGTTTTCCAATCTAAAACCAAAGCAGTTGCTTCTTCTTTGGAAAGAGGTCCCGAATCAAGCCTGTATTCCATCAACCGATCCAGGGTAGCTCCGACATCAGGACCTTCTTTTCCAATTAATTTGGCAACTTCAAACCCGTTGAGAGGCACTTCAAAATTTTCTGTACCCTCTTCTGCTTCAAGCCGGCGTATGGCTGTTAGAACTTCAGCCGGCGGGGCTTGTCGATGTGCTTCAACTATGGCAATTGCCAAAGCTGTATTCGGCCGTACCGCATGTAGTAGTCGTCTAATTGACGCCGGATTGGTGTCTACAGCTTGGCTTAATTGCTGGGAGGCACCGACTGCCCCAGCAACCTGAGACATAATCGATTTAGATACTCTCAAGTCCTTCAAAAGGCTTCGAACTAGGTCCGTTCCTCCGGCTACAGGCCAAAGCAACGAGGCCCACCGGGTCACAAGATTGGGCTGAACCAAATCAAGCGCGTCTGGCTTAATCGCCTCCAAATTCGTAGCTTTCGGAAAAATCTGCTTGATCAATCCGGTGCGTTGCAACAAAGCAATGCCGTTACCCGGCTTTTCAACCATCAAAAATTTTGACATTTCGTCATTGATGCGTTCTTTGGAGACAATTGTGAGGCGTTCTGCGATGTCAGCAATCGCATTTTCTAATTCTTGGTCGGGCGTCAAGCCATACCCAGCTGCGAAACGCGCCGCTCTCAACATTCGCAACGGATCTTCCGAAAAAGCCGTTTGTGGGCTGAGGGGCGTAGACAAAACACCCTGATCTAAGTGTTCTCTCCCATTAAATGGATCTACTAATCGCCAAGATGGAAACTCAATTGCCATTGAATTAACAGTGAAGTCTCGTCTGGCAAGATCCTCTTCAATCGCGCCTGAAAATTTCACTTGTGGCTTCCGCGTAGTCTGTTCATATTGTTCTGAACGATGAGTCGTGACTTCAACTACGACGTCGCCGCGACGTGCTCCAATGGTTCCAAAACGCGCACCTTGGTCCCACACCGTCTCTCCCCAATCAGACAAAATTGAAGCTGTTTCTTCAGGATGCGCATCGGTAGTGATATCGATATCACCGCTACGTTTGCCCAACAACAAGTCTCTGACAACACCACCGACTACAAAAAATCCCCAGCCTGTGGCTACAAAACGTTCACTTAGACTTCCGACACGGCGAACTAGGTCATCGCGATCGGATTGAGCGATGCCATCCATGGGAAGAAACCGTAGCTTCGTCTAGAAGTAAAGCTGAACGGATTTACCCACAGAGCACCAAATTACTCTCAGATATCTTCGACTATCCGGTTGGAGATCCGTTCTGGTCGTGGCAACCTAAGAGGTCCGGATTCCACACTGGGCCGGGAATTAAAAGTTTGATGGAGTGGGCATGAAGTTTGACCTCGGTGATCGAGTGATTTACCCGCATCACGGCGCAGCTCTTATTACTGCTCGAGAGAAGAGAAAGGCGTTCGGAGAAGAACGCGAATATTTAGTTCTCGAAACAGCTCATGGTGATTTGACTTTGTCAGTACCCGCCGACATGGCCGATTCGGTCGGTATGCGCCCTCCTATTGATGAAGACGATGTCGAAGACCTATTTGAACTATTAGCGAAGAAAGACATTCGTGAACCAGCTAACTGGAGTCGCCGCTTCAAAAACCACCAAGAGAAATTGAAGTCCGGTGACATCTACCAAGTAGCCGAGGTTGTGAGAAATCTTGCGCTCCGCGAATCCGCTAAGGGACTTTCCGCTGGGGAAAAATCCATGCTTGATAAATCGCGCCAGATTTTGATCTCCGAACTTTCAATAAGTATGGATGTGACTGAGGATGAGGCTTTAGAGCACGTTGAGACCCGTCTAGCCGGATAAAACCTGGCGGACGCGGTGAGCGCGACCACCCCTAGTTAATCCACCCCTATAACTTCGTTACTGGGAGGGGTCCGTGTCGCCAGACCATCCGCTCCAATGGAGCTCCAATGGCCTACGTGTCCGAATAAGCGGCACTACTCAATTAGTCGCGCATGTGACTCCCTTGTTCCCCGCTCAAAAGCTCCGAAAAACCAAAGTTCTGAAGTCACTAAAGGAGCTCCACAAAGTTGGTGCAAACAAAATTTTTACCTCAGCTTTGAGACCTAGAGAACAGCAGTTCTTCGCCGATCTTGGCTTTACTCTTCACGAAGAACTCTTTTTATTAGCCCACAATTTTGAGACTCCAATCGATTTTCCAGCACGTCCCTTGAGAAAATTTCGTCATTCCGACTGGGAAGACCTTCTAAAAATCGACAATGCGGCATTCCCACAGTTTTGGCAATTCGATGATCTGGCATTTGCTGAAGCAATCTCCGCTACCCCAAGAACAAGAATCCGTGTCGATGCTCCGGAGACCCCATCAGGATTCGCCATAACCGGCCGTTCGGGCCGAATGGGCTTTCTCCAACGTCTCGCTGTGGATCCTCATCACCAAGGAGTTGGAATCGGACGTTCTTTGGTGGCCGATGCTCTTCAATGGTCGAAAAAACGTTTTGTTAAGGAGTTGTTAGTTAACACACAGACAAGTAATTCGAATGCCTTGTCACTGTATGAATCCATGGGATTTGCCAAGAAACATGGTGGACTTGCTGTACTGCAGTGGAGCGTCACCTCATGAACATCCCCAGGTTATTAACTGCTTCGCTAATTGGTTTCGGAACATTAATTGGCGCATCTAACGCCATTAGCGCTTCCGAAATTGGCGCCGGAGGAATGCAAATATTTCACCCATCTTCGACTACCCAAGTAGGTGAATCATTCGAGATAGACCTCCAACTTCCAGGCGTGGTCACAGCGGGAGACCAGATCACCGTCACGATTCACGAACCAGTAAAGAGCGAGGCTCAATTCCTCGAATCAACCGTTGCAGAGAACTTAGGAGGCGTCCTTACTTCGCTTGGATTTGATCTAGCACAGCTCGAACCCGATGCTTGGGGTCGAACAACAATCGACCTTCCTATTACTGATTCGGGAGCTACCGGGATTCGCATAGCCCGGCCCGGGGTCTACCCCGTCACTATTGAGATGAGAACTGCTCGCCAGGAACTTATAGGCAAGGTGTCCACACATTTGATCCGAACAGGCGACAGTCCCCTACCGAAGCTACGCCTCGCTGTGGTGGCTGATCTGCGTACTTCGCTCAGCCCATCAAATGCGCGACCAGTGCCGATTGATGAATGGTTGGACGTACTTACTTCTCATCTTTCAATTCCGGTAAGTATCACTCTCCACCCAAGTTCGGTCGACAAAGATTTGAGCAGCAATGCGGCGATCAAATTCGATTTAACAAATCATGAAGTCATACGAAATCCCTTTGCACCGATTAACGAAGCTTCCTTAATAGAGGCTGGTCTGAGGAGTGAAGTTTCGTCGCTCCTAGCTATGGGGTCAGAACAACTGGCACAATTTGGAACACTTGCTCCTGCGACCTTTTGGGTTGGCCACGGAAGTGCTGACGAAACACAACTAGACGTTCGATGGGATCGCGGAATCCGCGAAGCAGTGGTCAATGCTGTTTCATTGTCACCCATCCCTGAGAAAAACCCTCGGGGACCTGTTGAACTATTAACTAGCTCCTCAACACTTAGAGGGTTAGTTATAGACAACCTTGCTCCTCAGCAACCTCATGACACACCCTCAAGTGCTGCACATCGGGCCTTAGCCCATCTCGCCACCATTGCGTTGACAGATCAATCCAATCCACTAGTGACGGTTGCTATTGGGAGTAACGAAAGGGGCCCTGAATTTGCTGACTTCTTTCTTGCGGGCATTGAAAATTTGGACTGGCTTGATCCATTACCAGCAAGTGCCGCGATAAACACTTCGTTCCTAGTTGAAGGTGGGCAACCTCAACAATTCCGGATTCGGACTCGTCTCAGCTCCACAACCCAAGACTTCACTGACTACCGAGAGGCCGTCCGACATTTAGACGCTCTCCGTTCAATGGTCCGCGACGAAGACGCAAAAACTTATGACCAACTAGCCAACAAGTTGTTACTCAGTTTGTCGAGTGATGTTTCACAGTTAGAGCAACGAGAACTCTGGGGGTCCACTGTTGACTTAGTTCGCTTAGAAACAAGTTTGGTCGACATACCACCAGATGAATCCATTCAGTTGACCTCACAAAAGGCTTCCGTTCCCTTTAGTTTCCAAAACAGATCTAGTGTGCCTCTACGAGTTGAGCTAAGAATCATCAGCGAACGATTAACCGTTGAGGATTTTGATGATGGCGAAAGTACAACGCTGGTACTCGACCCCGGAGTCACTACTCACCGCTTCCGTCTAAGAGCTTTGGGGTCTGGCTCTTTCCCAATCTCGATTGAGCTTCACTCCCCCAATGGCGGACTAATGATTGGCAAAGCTCAAGCAGCTCTTCGCGCCACCACGCCAACCGGTGTCGGGCTAGGGCTTACAATCGGAGCTGCCATTTTCCTAGCCTTTTGGTGGCTTGTTGACACCCGAAGAAGAAAGGCCCGACAAGTATGAGTTGGTCTGGGGCCGGCGCAGCTGCAGGCGGGATCGGAGTTTCCAGATTTTTTGGTGTCATCCGATCAGTTCTTATTACCAACGTTCTTGGAATCGGGCTGGTGGGCGATGCCTTCGCGGCTGCCCAACGAATTCCTAATATTCTTCAAAACCTTTTTGGGGAAGGAGCTTTATCCGCCGCCTTTGTCCCTGAATACAGTCGGCTTGCTGAAACAGACCCGGATCGGGCAGGCAAATTAGCAGGTGGCGTCGCATCCTTTTTGATCTGTCTCGTCGCCTTTTTGACAGCGATCGGTTTCCTAGCTGCAGAACCGTTAACAAGAGCGGTGGCCTGGGGTTTTACGGGAGACCGTTTTGACTTAACAGTCCGCTTAGTTCGGATCATTTTGCTCGGCGCCGGGGTCTTAGTTATGAGCGCTTGGTGTTTAGCTCTTCTGAACAGCCATGGGCGCTTTTTCCTTGGTTACGCAGCTCCTGTTGTCTGGAATTTGGCTCAAATATCTGTTCTGATAACAATCGCTCTGTCAGAAATTCGAAACGCCTCATCGGCTGAGATGTTGGCGTGGGCCCTTGTGCTTGGCTCTGTTCTGCAAGTCCTTATTCAAGTACCAAGTGTGTTGCGCGAAAACCCTCAGATTCGAATGACTCTCTTTTGGAAGGACCATTCCACTGTTCTGGTGCTTAAAAGGTTCTTCCCAGCAGTTCTCGGAAGAGGAGCTTTACAATTTTCATCATTCATTGATCTTGCCTTGGCTTCTCTGTTGTCCCTCGGCGCGGCCTCGTCTCTGGCAGCCGCTCAGACGTTGTACCTACTGCCCGTCGCTCTTATCGCTACAAGCATCGTCGCTGCAGAACTACCAGAACTAAGTCGCTCTGAAGATGTGGAAGCTATTCGCCAACGACTGTCGGGACGATTGCTCCAAATGTTGTGGCTTGTTGGTCCAATTCTGGCCTTGTACTTCGCTGCAGGACCTCAAATAGCGGACGCTTTGTTTAATCTCGGGGGCTTTCGTGTCCGGATTGCACAAGACGATTTGACGGTGATAGGCCTAACTCTCGGTGCTTATTCCCTGGGTCTCCCAGCTCTAATGTCCTCACGTCTGCTCCAAAGCGTCTGTTTCAGTTCAGGTGATACAAGGACACCGGCTCGAATAGCTCTTAAAAGAGTGCTTATTTCATTAATAGCTGGTGCGGTTTTGATGTTCCAGTTCGAACAAGTATTAGTTATCGGGCAAGCCCTGATTGGTTTCGGGGATTGGGATTTTGTATGGGGGCCATTGTCTGAGTCAACCCGTAATTCTTCAAATCTCCCGGCACGACTAGGTCCAGTGGGCTTAGCTCTTGGATCGGCTATTGGAGCTTGGGCCGAATTTTGGATGCTGCGCAAACACGTAGTTTCTGGCTGGAACCTTCAACGACTGACGGAATCATCTCTGTGGAAACATATATTGCCTACGTTGTGTGCTCTCGGTGCGGCACTGGCTCTCAGGCAACTTAAGATTGAACAACCACTTATCCAGGTGTCGCTAATTGGAGTCGGAATACTTGCAGTTCATTTGGCAACATCAGCGTTCTTGGGTACACCGAGCCTTCCCCAACTAGTTTCTAAGTTCCGAGCAACTCAACCAAAGCCAAATTCTCAAGAGGATGAAAAATCATTATGACTTCAGTTCACATTGTCACTGATAGTTCGTGCGACCTTCCCGACGATCTCATTGCTGAGATGAACATCAAAATTGTCCCTCTGAAAATTAGATTCGGAGACACAGAATTCGTTGATCGAGTTGAACTCACTACCGATCAATTTTGGGAAAAATGTCAGACTTCTGATGAATTGCCTTCAACGGCTGCTCCCTCTCCAGGAGCATTTGTTGAGGAGTTTCAGAACGCTGCCCGTGAGGGGGCTACTGGTGTAGTGGCAATAATTCTCAGCGGCGAGCTCTCTGCGACTATTGAAGCTGCACAACAAGCAGCTCAATTAGTTCAAGATGAAATCGAAGTTAGGGTCATCGATAGCAGGACAGTGACGCTGGGACTTGGTTCAGTTGTGATTGGGGCTGCGAGTGCCGCTAATTCTGGTGCCAGCCTTGAAGAAGTTTCGGCCATAGCAAGTGACAGCATTGGTCGAACACAGGTCCATGCTGCCTTAGATACCCTTGAAAATTTGCGTAAAGGGGGTCGTATCGGCGCGGCTGGGTCTCTTCTCGGTTCGATGCTCTCGATAAAACCTCTGATCGAAGTCCGCAACGGAGTAGTTGAACCTGCCGGCAAACAACGCACCAGAGGTAAGGCCCTCAGTTATCTGGTTGGAGTGGTGGAACAGAATGCTGACCAAATCGAACAAATCTTTGTTACACACGCCGCTTGTGACGACGTCGACTCTTTCTTGGAACAAGTAAGGTCTGTCGTAAATGTCGAAGTATTAGTTGGCCAGGTCGGCCCAGTCGTTGGAGCCCACGCTGGGATCGGGACAATAGGTGTCGCGTTCCAGACAGCTAACTGATCGGCTTTACCGACAAAATGGTCGATGGTCATGAGAGATATCGAATTGACGAGCGTGTCCGCATCGGCCCCATCGAGTCTTGGTCCGGACTGGACCGGACGTTAAACCGGCCAGTCACAATCAGAATTCTGGATCCTGGAAGCGAGATTGGGAAACGAGTCCAACTTCAGGCTCGGTCTTTGACCCGCCTTGAACATCCTGCATTGCTACATGTCTTAGACACCATTGAAATGGATGGCCAGTTCGGGCTGGTAACAGAAGCTTTACCCGAGGAAAGCCTAGATGAGCACCTATCTATTAACGGAACGCTTCCTGCTGAAGAGGCCCTAGGAATTGCAATCGATCTCGGCGAAGCGCTGGCAGCACTCCATGCCGCCGGATTCGCTATAGGTGATCTCCAAACGAGTCATATTGGCCGCCGGAAAGACGGCACAGTTGTAATTGTTGAAGGCCCACCCACGGGAGACGCAAACAAAATCCCGGCCCGCCCTCAAGACGACATTGTTGCTTTGGGAGAACTGATCCATGAACTTCTGGTCGGTTTTCGACCTCAACTTGATCATCAAGGCCATCACGAACTGCACCCATCAATCTCTGCTTCATTTCGTCAACTGTTAAGACGAGCAGTTGACATCGATGGCCAATGGTCCGGCGCCTCGGCTCTTGTGCTGGCGTTGCGATCACTCAACCAAGATCTGGATCGTCTTTCGGCTATTGAAGAATCGGAACAAATCGATTACTTACAGGCAGAGCGTTCATGGCTCGCTCCGGCCGCGTTCGTAGCTCTGTTGGCCGCTGTGGTTATCGTTGTTGGCCTCTTTGTCACAAGAACACAACTTGGCTCATCATTCGTCGACAATGTCAGAGAGGTAGTCAGGCTGGAGCCAGAACAACCGCTTGTCATTGAAAATTTTGAAACCCCAAATCTGGGCACTGCTCCAGTGACCTCTCGCCCAGCGACCACTTCCACCGAACTTCAGATTGTGAGAATTGTCGATTTCGACCCAGCCGGCAGCCCGACCCAAGAAGAACACCCTGAAAAAATCATGTTCATCAATGATGGGGACTCGAGCACCGGCTGGTACACAGAGCGATACACGACTAGTGATTTTGGGAAATTAAAAGAGGGAGTCGGTCTCATTATCGGACTCGGCCCTCCTCAACAAATAGACCGGTTGCGAATTAGTTCCCCAAATATTGACTGGTCTTTTGAAATTTTTGCATCAGATAAAAATGCTGCTGGTGGCGACATCCAAGTTTGGGGGCAGCCAGTAGCCAGTCGAGAGGACATCAGTGGCACTATCACCGTTGACCTGGAAGGATCATCTGGAGCGACATTGTTGCTTTGGATCACTGATTTAGGAAAAGAATTAGCTATCGGTGGACATCGCGTCACCATCACCGGGCTTACAGTTACTGGTCGACCCATATATGGCTAACGCTCTCCGCCTTCAAATAGCCGAATAGTGACAGATAAGATCACTCTGTGACTTCTCCACCACAAGAAAAGTCAACAGATGATGGCCTCGCAGCTCAGGCGACCGAGGTAGTAGTAAACGTCGTTAAGTCAGTGCGGGGCAAGACAACTGGGCCTCTGCTGTTGGTAGCCCGATTTGTCGTCTACAGCGTCGCTATTTTGATTGCTGCAGTGTCTGCGATCGTTCTATTCGTTATTGCTTCGGTAAAAATCGTGAACCAGTTACTCCCCGGTGATGTGTGGGCCGCTTATCTTTTATTGGGCGCTGTATTCGCTTTGATCGGAACTTTTCTCTGGTCTAAGCGCGTTGCTTGAACCCGGGCTAGAAATACCTCTACGGGAGAAAATGTGAACGATATTCGTGACGTCATAATTATCGGCAGCGGGCCTGCCGGTCTTACAGCAGCTATTTACACCGCTCGAGCCAACATGGCTCCGCTCGTCATTGAAGGCGAGCCTTCTTCTACGAGCGACCAACCAGGTGGCCAACTGATGTTGACGACCGATGTAGAAAATTTTCCCGGCTTTCCTGACGGGATCATGGGTCCGGAGTTGATGTCAAATTTCCGTTCTCAAGCCTCAAAGTTCGGCGCTGCGTTCATTACTGCAAAAGTCAGCAGTGTTGATTTCAGTGAACGCCCATTCACTATTGAAGTTGGAGAGACCTCCTACAAATCCCACACCGTCATAGTTTCTACGGGTGCCCAAAGTCTGATGTTGGGACTCCCAAACGAGGATCGGCTCATCGGGCATGGTCTCTCAACATGTGCAACCTGTGATGGTTTCTTCTTCAGAGACCAAGAAATAGCGGTCGTGGGTGGTGGAGATAGTGCTGTTGAAGAGGCCACCTTTTTAACAAGGTTTGCTTCCAAGGTGTACCTAGTACATAGACGTGATGAACTTCGAGCTTCAAAAATCATGTGCGAGCGGGCATTCGATAACCCAAAAATCGAGATCTTGTGGAACAGCCAAGTAACCGAAATTCAAGGCGCCGGAAAGCTCTCAGGAGTCATCCTCAAAGACACAGTTACTGAAGCAACACGCTCTCTTTCAGTGGATGGCCTCTTTATCGCGATTGGTCATCGTCCCAACACTGATTTGTTCAAGGGTCATTTGGAACTGAAGGAAAACGGGTACCTCGTCACAGAACCAAACAGCAGCTTGACCAAAGTACCCGGGGTCTTCGCTTGTGGAGATGTCCAAGATGACTACTACCGTCAAGCGATAACCGCGGCAGGCTCCGGATGTATGGCAGCAATTGATGCCGAGAGATGGTTGGAGGACAACCAGTCGTAGCACTTCAGATAGTTCTGTGGTCTACAGCTAAGCCGATATATCTCTCCGAATTGGCACTAGAGTGCCTTCACCCAAGATGAGGAGTTAATGATGGCTGAAGGAATCACTGACCTTGATATGAACTCGTTCGATGAAACAATCGGTTCTTCAGAAACGCCAGTGCTCGTCGACTTCTGGGCAGAGTGGTGTGGTCCCTGCAAGATGATTGCTCCCATCCTCGAAGAGATCGCAGTTGAGCAAGAAAACATCAAAATCGCCAAAGTAAATGTTGACGATAGCCCCGATCTTGCGAGACGCTACGAAATAATGAGCATCCCAGCCCTCATCGTCTTTGAGAATGGTGAACCCGCTAAAAAACTGATTGGGGCAAAACCCAAGGGTGCTTTGCTCGAGGAGATCGGCGAATTCCTGTAGATCATTCTTTCATTCGTCCGTTTGGCGTCGGGGCTCAAGGGGACCATGTTCGTGATCTCCAAATCAGGCTGATTTCTCTTGGCCATGAGGTCGGAGACCTTGATGGTCTATTTGGTGATTTGACTGAAACGGCGCTACAAAACTTCCAAGCACGCCGATCTATAGATGTCGATGGAATTTGCGGACCTCACACGTGGAGCCAGCTGGTTGAGGCTGGACACCGCCTGGGTTCCCGCTTGCTATATCTCCAAGTTCCTCCCCTTAGGGGTGATGACGTTGCAGACCTACAAAGACTTCTGACTTCGCTCGGCTTTCCCATGGGACAAATTGACGGGATTCATGGACAGCAGACTGCTGACTCGTTGGTGGACTTCCAGATCAATGCGGGGCTTGTGCCTGATGGTGTGTGTGGTCCTGTCACTATTGAGTTTTTGAATCGAGTTGGCACACGGTTTGGTGAAGCAACGGATCTATCCCGGTTACAAGAAAAACAAAGATTTTCGCACCCCAGCACTGAACTCAATGGCTACAAGATCTTGTTGGCAGAGAGTGGCGGGCTTGACGCCGTTGTGGCATCTCTACGCAGAACATTGGTTGAAGCCGGGGCGAAAGTATTAACTTCCCATCACCCTGACTGGAGCACCCATGCCCAGCAGGCAAATACGTTCGAGGCAGATTTTTGTATTGGAGTTGAGGTTCGTGAAGAAGGTTCCTCGGTCTGCCATTTCTTAGGTGATCATTTCGAAAGTTCAACTGGAAAACAATTAGGTGACGTGATTTCGAGCGAACTGGGCCCCCTGTTCGGTGATGTCCCTTCGGTCGGGATGAGACTTCCGCTGCTTCGTGAAACACGGATGCCTGCTTTGCTACTAAGAATTGACGACATAACTGCTTTGGTTAGAAGTCACCAGGCTATGGCCAAAATTGTGACCGATGCTCTCCGTCACTTTGTTGAAGTGGGTCTTGATTAGATATCGAGAATCACAAGATTTCTATTGATCGGGGCAGTGTTAGTTAGTGTCCTGGTTTGGATAGATAAGGTCGTAGATTCGTTGTAAGTCATCTATTGTTGCGAAATCGATGACGATTTTGCCACGTTTAGCGTTCAGTTGAACACTTACAGTGGTATTCAGGTAGTCGCTGAGTCGTTTTTGTGCTTCTAGAACGGATGCTTTGGGCATCGAGTTTTGGGGCTTTGCTCGAGAAGTCGAAACCGACCCAGAAGTGCTTTCCTCTCTTGCAATCATTTCGGCTTGCCGAACCGAAATGTTTCCGTCCAAAATCTTATTCAACAAGTCAGTCTGTTGAGTTAAAGAAGTGCAGGCGAGTAAAGCTCTCGCGTGTCCTGCTGTAATTTTCCTTTCGGCTATTGCCGCTTGAGCATCAGCCGGCAGTTCAAGCAAGCGGATTGAATTCGAAATCGTGGCCCGCCCTTTTCCTAGGCGGTCCCCTAATTCGGAGTGGGTTACCCCGAAGTCATCCAGTAATTGTCTGAACGCCGCTGCTTCCTCTAGGGGATTTAAATCCTGGCGGTGCAGATTTTCGACAAGCGCTTCCACCAAACTTGACTCTTCGTTTGAATTTCGAACAATTGCAGGCACTGTGCGTTTACCAGCAAGTTCCGAAGCTCTCCATCGCCTCTCCCCCGCTATCAGCTCATATGGTTTGTCGCCGTCGCTAGGTCGAACCACTACAGGTTGTAGAACCCCAAAACGTTGTATTGAATCTGCCAGGACCTTCAACGCCTCATCCTCAAAGACTTTTCTGGGCTGTAGCTGATTAACAACGATGGCCTCCAACGGTATTTCTATGTAGCCACTTGGTTCTGCGCGCTGCGCAGTTGAATCTGGCCGAGGTGAAGCCCCCGCCATCGACTTGCTCCTGGGATCGGGCGGGGGGATCAGAGCTCCTATGCCTCGTCCCAGTCCTCCCTGAGGGCGCACCATCACTGGCTCCTTTCAGACAGAATGTCTGCATCTGTTGGCTGTTGAGCAACAATTTCTTTAGTGACCTCACGGTATGCGAAAGCTCCCGTGCTGCTTGGGTCATAAAGTTCAACGGGTTTCCCGTAACTCGGAGCCTCCGACAAACGAACCGAACGCGGGACAACCGTCTCTAAAACCAAATCCCCAAAGTGTTCTCGGACCTCCGCAGCAACTTGCTCTGCTAGCCGAGTACGGGCATCAAACATAACCAGTACTATGGACGACACCTTGAGATCAGGATTCAAACTTTCCTGCACTAGCCCAACATTGTTCAAGAGTTGTCCAAGGCCCTCTAGCGCGTAATATTCACATTGAAGCGGAACGATGACTTCTGTCGCCGCCGCCAAGCTATTTACTGTCAACATCCCCAGGCTGGGGGGACAGTCAATAAATATGTAGTCATATTCACTAGAAACCAGCGAAATAGCGGACTGAAGCCGAAGTTCTCTGCTGAACATTGGCACAAGTTCTACTTCTGCGCCTGCTAAGTCGAGAGTCGAGGGAACGAGATCTAGCCCCTCGACAACGGTCTGAACTCGGGTGGCACTAATTGGAAGTTGCTGAACCAGGACGTTATAGCTCGAACTTTCGAGGTTTCTGGGGTCTACACCAAGTCCGGTCGTTGCATTTCCTTGCGGATCAAGATCGATTAACAGCGTCCTATGGCCTGACAGCGCGACGTTTGTCGCAACGCTCACAACGGTGGTGGTCTTCCCAACACCGCCTTTTTGGTTAGCTACCGCGAGAATCCGGGACAAAGATGCATCTCTTTCAACGAACCAACTTTGGATACGCCCTATAACCCAATCTCAGCCTGCCGAAATGGCCCGGTCAAGGACCCAACATTGGTTTCACGTGAAACAAAATCTCACCAAACAAGCCTGTTTCACGTGAAACCTTAAAACAGCGGCTTCTTGGTTATCTGTTTCCAAGTCCGTGGCACATCCCCACCTGGGGGAGCAGCAACAACCAACTTTGCAAATCTTGGTGGCCCATCAATCATTTCTATATTGGCGAACCCCAAGGTTTTCAAACTTGTCAAAGGCCAACGTCGTGGTGCGTTCTCGGGGGGTTCGCTCACAATTAAACACCCTGCTACACGCAAGAAGCCTATTGCACATTCAGCAGTGACTGCAGGGGGACCAAATGAGCGGCAGAACACACCGTCAAACAAACCTCGATAACGCTCACTGTGCGCTAGGTCAGTTGCATCTCCTTCAACCACTTCGACGTTGTCTGTGACACCCAACTGCTCCACGGATTGTTCGAGAAATTCAATTCGGGCCGATGAGCGGTCTACCAGAGTTAACTTCAAGTCTGGTCGTCTAACTGCGACTACGAGTCCAGGTAGCCCGCCACCTGAACCTAGATCGCACCAACGTGTTCCGCTCCCTGGGTCAGCTACGGAGAGATGAGAAATAGCATGTTCGACGTAGTCGTCAATTTGTCCTGGTCCGATATGTCCTAAGTTTTGTGCTTTCTCTAGAACGGCTTCGAGCTGCGGTGCGCTCATGCACCAGCTCAGTCGCTAGAGACAACAAGAACTACACGCCGCCTCGGTTCGTCACCGACCGAGATGGTACCAACGCCGGCAATTTCGTTGACGGTGTCGTGAACGACTTTGCGGTCTGCAGCGTTCATCGGCTCCAAACCTTTTTCGATGCCTTCGCTGACAACGCTCTTCGCTAACTCCTGCACATAGGCACTAAGTGCCTCTCTACGTCGGCTTCGGTACCCGCCAACGTCGACACGAATACGCGCCCTATTAACGCCAGGAAGTCGGCGTTGCAACATCGTCTTGGACACCTCGTGTATTGCGACAAGGTGATTGCCTTTGGGGCCAATCAGCAATCCAAGTTCTTTGTCGTCACCAGCAAGGTTGACTTCAAAGCTGTCTTCGTCAGAGGACACATTTTCGGCATCTGCTTTGATACCAAATGATTGAGCCAGTCCTTGTAGGAATTCGCCAACCAATTGTTGTTGTTCTTCGACATTCATTTCTGTGGTCATCGCAGTCTCCTGCTTCTATTAATAAAGGGAAGTGTTCCCTAGTGGTCGATCTTTCTGGTACGCCGCACCTTCTGTGGTTCAGATTGAGGGGCCTCATTTTCGGCAGTTATCGAACGTATGTTTGACTGCTGTGGGTTGGTGCCGATGGTCCTCTTCCGGGTGTTTGACGCCTCTTTGACTTCTCCGTTCTCGTGAGGAGTGGCGTTCGGCGCTGTTTCGTTTTGTTTTCTCTGGGGCTTAGCCGTCTTTTTGTTTTGACTACCTCGAGAGGATCGCGACCCTTTTTTGTCAGTCACTTGGCTCGATCTTGGGTTGCTGTTCTGGCCCCGTTTTCTTGCCTTCTTGCGCTTCTCTACCTTGCTGGATTTTCTCCACTCGCGTTTTGCAGGAGGCTCCATCGGGCGAACACGCGCACGCACTTGGGCTTGATCTCGTCGAAACCCGAAGATTGAATTCTTCGGCTTTTTCA
>JAYZKK010000063.1:0-5534 GCA_036163555.1 Actinomycetota bacterium | reverse complement strand
TACATTTAGTTGACGCGTATTGTGTCAAGCGTCAACGAAAGAAGTCCTTGTGAGTCGCCGCTCTCTTGCCGATACCGCTCTATTAACAAGGCTTCTCGGTACTGAAGTTCGTTCTGGTTTCGCCGTCGGCGATCCTGCCTTAGCTCCTTTGCAACGCAAAGAACTAATACTGAGGTCCGCTATCTGCGCTCTGGGGTTCGTCCTAGCAGCATCGTGGGGCACTCTTTTACCATTGGCTATCTCAGCTTTTGCAGGATGGGATCACTTCGCCCGTCGAAGGCGTTCGGTTCTAGTTGCCACCGAACTCGGCCTCCACCTGGTCGCAATTCGTGGACAGAAAACAACTCTGACTCGTGAATGGAAGGTTGATGTGGAAGCTCGTCTCATCTTGCGGCCAGATAATCCCGAGGTTCCGCTGCAACTCCCAGGCTGGATAGGGGTAATCCACGGCGCCGATATTGAACGAGCCGAAAGATCTATCCGTGACGGTGGCGGTGAGCCCGTCAGACTAGTCAGCGATGATTAAAATCTAGATCGCACCTCTAAAACTGCTGCCTCACAATCCTGGCTGACCAATAACGCGTCTAGGCCTACAGCTAAAGCGCCTTGGATATTTTCTGGATGGTCGTCAAGAAAGAGACAGTCTTCAGGAGCCAATCCCAGTTGGCTGCATACGAGCAGGTAGATACTTGGGTCAGGCTTTCTCATACCCACTTCGCAAGAATCGACTACGGGATCAAAAGATTGCAGGGGTATCCGGTCTCTCCACTGACGCCATTCTTTTACGTTGTTCGTCAAAATCGCGGTTCGTATGCCTCCCGCTCGAAGCTCGCTGGATAGTTCAAGCATTGGCGTCACCGGTTGCGCCTCCGCAAAAGGGTCGAAATCGTCAGCGGTCATTGTTATTGCCTTATGGCCCGGAGGGAGCTCCGACGAAAAGGCCCTTTGCATCTGAGCAACAAAATCTGAAAGCTCAATACGTCCACATTCGACTTCATGCCACACCGGTGGCTCTTCACCCGGTTTAATTGTCCGGGCGTAATCTCCGAAGACCTCCTTAAGTACCGAGAGCGGAATATCCCATTCTTCAGCCCACCGCAAAGCCGCTAAGAAGGGGGACTCCAAGAGAACTCCACCTACATCAAAGATCACGGCCTTAGGACTCATTACTTGAAAGCTAGCCAGACGTCGCCGGGGCGCCTTACATATGTAGGGTCATATTCGTGCGGCTTCTTAGTTTTACCCTCAATCACGACTCCCGATTCGGAATCGCTACCGATGATGGGGTAATAGATTTGAGTCATCATACGAATTTCAACGATTTGAATTCAATCTTGAGTGACCTTGACCAAGTGCGAGCGTTCGAAGACGGGTCGCCTGACCATCCATGGGAGTCCATTTCATTCGACATTCCAGTCCCTAATCAACGTCGCGTCTTGTGTGCCGGTCTGAATTACCACAAGAAGTACCCATTGGGCGGTGAAGTCAAACCACCCAAACAACCTGTTTATTTCAACAAGCCACCCGGCTCTTTGGTCCCTCATAATGGCCAGCTAATCCGCCCTATCGCATCGGTTCAGTTGGATTATGAAGTTGAACTCGCAGTGATTATTGGGCGTTCAGGGCGACACATCTCTGAATCCGCCGCCCTTGATCACGTTGCTGGGTACACAATCCTTAACGACGGCTCGGTACGAGATTGGCAGCGCCACGGAGTTGCCGCAGGAAAAAACTTCTTTCAGTCAGGTTCTTGTGGGCCTTGGATCGTGACAAGTGATCAAATCCCTGAACCTTCGAACCTTTCGGTGATCACTCGCGTCAACGGAGAGCAACGCCAAAACGCTGGAGTGGACGAGATGATCTTCAGCGTCCAAGAACTCATTTCTTACATGTCCCAGATAATGCCCTTGGAGCCTGGAGACATCATTGCCACCGGTTCTCCTGAAGGAACCGGTGGCTCAATGGAGCCTCAAGTTTGGTTAACGGACGGAGACGTCATCGAATTCGAGATTCCCGCGATTGGAATACTCACCAATACCGTGGTTGACGAAACGATTTAGTTAGGGCGATACCCAAAGCGTCGTGCTGGTCGGTACCTTTGATCACAACGACAAGTAAAGGAAAATCGACCTGTCACGTTCACGCCGATTCACTGCTGTGGCGACCATCGTGTTACTTATGGGTACGTTCCTTGCTATCCCCTCGGCTAGCAGTGCTGGTAAGAGCAGCGCCCAATTGCGCAAGGAGAAAGCTGCCTTGCAGCAGCAAGTGACACAGCTCCGGAAAGAACGTGACGCCTTCCAAAAGGAAGTGCTCGATCAAGCTCGAATCGTTGATACCGCTACGGCGGAAGTGGAAGAAGTTGAACAAGCGCTAGCTGACCTCGATTTGCTCGTCGCCGAGCAACGAGACGACGTGACCCGCGCGGAACAAGCACTGGAGGGCGCCGTTCTAGCGGTATCTGCAGCCGAGCAAAAATCGGAAGACCTCGCCAATCAACAAACGGCACTAAACGGTCGAGTTAACGACTTAGCATTACAGACTTACATCGGTCGCGATTCAACAGTTGAAGGGTCGTTTGGGTTAGCGAGAACCGGAGACATCTACAAGGCAGCTCGAGTACAAACCCTGATTGGAGCAGCGTTCGGCGACATAAACAACACGTCCGATGAACTTCGGGCCCTCCAAGTAGACACTGCAGTTGCAACGAAAGCACTAAATGAGGCGGTGACTCAAAGGGAGTTGTTACGTGCCGAAGCCGAGATTCAACTCGAGCAGCTGTTGGACGCAGTCGGCCTACAGGCTCAGATCGTCTTCGAAGCAGAGAGTCGACTGGAGGCCCGCCTATACGAAGCCGCAGCTTTAGCTGAACTTGATGCTGAGATGGCCGAGAAAATTGAAAGTGAACAGAACAATTTGGCCAGAGTAGTTAAGGCAGAAAAGGCTAAACGAGCCGAAGAGGAACGTCTCCGCAGGGAAGCTGAACGGAAGCGGAGAGAAGCAGAGGAAGCACGTCAACGACGCTTACTAGGCATCGCTGATGCCCCGACGTCAATCAATTTCGACAAGTCAGAACTAACAACAGTCTGGGGCATTCGAGTGCACGAATCGATCGCCGACAAACTACTTGCCCTGCTAAAGCATGCTTCACGAGATGGCATCAGACTCGGTGGTGGTGGCTACCGAAGTTCACAATCTCAGATCAATTTGCGACGAGCACATTGCGGCACGAGTAACTACGCCATCTACAGCAAACCCTCATACCAGTGTCGTCCTCCAACTGCTCGACCGGGTGCTTCGATGCATGAGCGAGGTCTAGCGGTGGACTTCACACAAAACGGGCGCGCCCTTTGGAGCAACACGTCCGGTTACAGATGGCTGAAACGCAACGCGTCAAAATACGGATTCCGTAATCTGCCAAGTGAACCTTGGCACTGGTCGACAAACGGCCGATAAATCATTTCCAAGGGCCGCTGAGACACACTTTGCTTATTCATAAGATGCCTCAAGCCACCATTTGCCATTCTCAATAACGCAAAGATGAGATGTCCCGTCCGCAAGTAAAAACTGGAATCTCGCTTGGCGACTTTTCATAGCAGGGTCCCACCATTTCTCATCAAGAAGCCAAGGGCCTCCCCACCCAATAATCAGATGTGACCCTAAAGAGTCACTCCCGATACGGATTGGGTCTTCTTCCATCTGGCCGCGCCCATTTACTCGTATACGGCGACCGTTACCGTCCATTACCTCTAGTTGCTGGGCTTGAGGCAGAACAGCTATAGGTAGCGGAGCAGGCAATCGACCTGGCCATGGCGCAGTCGTTGACTCGGGCAACGTAGTTACTTGATCGGGATCAAATCTCGTAGCTGCTAGCGGAACGCGCCGTTCGATATCTGCTAGCCGCCGACCCCCTCCTCGTTGAACCACTGTCACCGAATCTGGCCCCAACAGTCCCTGAATACGCACAAAAGATCGAACAGCGCGTTCATCATTTGCTGTCTTTTCGCCCCAAAAACCCTGCTGTTGGCCACTATCCGGGACTGTCTCATCGACTATTAACCGCACCAAAGACAACGGCCCGCTGGGAGGATTTGCTGATTGATACCACCCTTCTAGCTGCCAACGAACTCTGTCGGTTATATCGGCAGATGTGAACTGATGTTCATGGCGCCACAACCGGCTAGAAACATCGCCGTGTTCGGATTCAACTTCAATCAGAATTCGCACACAGGCCGACCCTTCAATCGCTAAATGTCGATAAATGCGGTCAGCTAATGCTTTCGCTACAAACACAGCTGTTTCCAGATGATCAGCAGGAGGGTCAATTTCACTTTCTTCTGAAACGACATCCGAAATGGAATGTAGGAGCGGGGCTCTACCGTCTATGCCCTGAGCTAGCTGCTGCGCTAGTAGACCCGGCGACCCAAATCGCGCAAGCAATTCTTCGCTCGGGAGGGAGCCAACATCTTCAAGCGTCTTTAAACCGAGTCGACGAAATACATCAACAAGCTCTTTAGCTTCAAGTAACGGCGAGTATTTGCTAGCTAAAACATCAACCGGAAACGGCGCTAGAAATGCAGCGCTGCCTTCTGGCACAACAACTTGTACACGCGAAAGACTTTCTGAGGTAGCTGCCAAAACTGCGGCGAAACGACTATCAGCTACCCCGATTCGCGGTTGAATAACACTAGGTACTTCAGTTGTTTTAAGCACTGTGGATACTGCTTTTAACGTCCGTTCCGCGACGATCCGGGCAAGAGCTTGGTCCCCACCGAAGTAGCGCGATGGGCCTCGAGTTGGGAAAGAGCACCAACCACCAGTTGTAATTTCAATACGGGGGGTCACTGACTCAAGTGACGCAACGACAGAATTAAATTTCCTAACATTGCGCTCTTCATCGTCATCGATAATTTTTAGATCTGCGCAAAGTTTCTGAGCTTCTCGCCGACGGGTTCCTGGTGTTATCCCATGTTCGGCACCAGCAGGTGTTACATCAAGAACTCGGTCTTTGGCGACAACGGCAGCAAGGTCGTCATGGGTAGCACCAGCAGCAATCACTCGCCAATGGGGAATGATTAGAACCAATGTCCGAGTATTCGTCAGAGCCACTTAGAACACTCACTAACTGGCCTGAAGCACTGGCTCGCTTACATCAGGCAAAGCTTTCTGCATTCGGTGAGCGGACTGCAAAAGATCGGCGGGTTCGTTGCTTTGATCAACGGCCCTTAAGCGACCTTCCTTATCGGGAAGCCACACAAGTTCTCTACGTAAATTGGAATCAGCGCCTCGACCTACTAGCTCTATCTCTACTTTCCTAGAGAGTAAATATCCATGTCCCCACCCAACACCTGTCCACGCTGCCTGACTAACTCTGAGACAAAGATCAGGACGTAAATTGCAAAGAGTAGCCCTCCCAACAGTGATAATTGAGGTACCTCTTTCACGCATCAATGCAACTATTTTGCGCCCATGATCAGGACGCAACTTGACATCTGGCCCAAGCAAGATGAGATCGACCCCTGCCATTAAGGCAT
>JAYZKK010000062.1:0-9139 GCA_036163555.1 Actinomycetota bacterium | reverse complement strand
AGAGACTTGTCTGTTAAGAGAGCAGACCGTAAAGCAACTCGGAATTCGCCCCCACCCTCCGGGGTCATCCACCCCACGGGAGCCGCGTACCAGCCACGGTCCATCAATTCGTTCTCATCGATCCAATCTTGAGCTTGTTGTCTGGGTAGGCCCGCGACTGCCGGGGTCGGGTGCAGTGCCTTGACTAGGTCAAGAATGTCGATGTTTCCTGGCAAATTCCCTGAGATGGGGGTGTGGAGATGCTGTATACGCCGAAGCTTCATCACTCCCGTAGGTGCTGCCGTGTCCAAGTGAACACCTGCCGTAGTCAATGAGCTTGTGATGTCGTCAATAACTATTTGATGTTCAGTGCGTTCCTTAGGGTTCGCTAAGAGTTCGGCCCGCAACCGAGCGTCAGCTCCAGGGTGTTCATGGCGGGGCCGCGAACCTGCCAAAGCGGCTGTTTCGAGACGATCTCCGGCAACGTTTACAAGCGTTTCTGGGCTAGCGCCGAGGAAGACTTGGCTTCCGTGGGCTATTGCGAAGGTGGCGCAAGACGGGTGTCTCAGCCGCAGGCGTTCAAGTAATGCGGCAGAATTAAGGTTTGCGGGAAGGCTAAGCGACCGAGCCGTCACTACCTTGGCCATGTTGCCCGCATCAATTTCTCTCAACGCGTTGGAGACAAGTTCCAAATAGTCTTTGTCGTTTTGGTGGTCGACTTCTTTAACCCACCCGAGATTTTGATCTAATTCGGGAGTCAGACATGGGATCGTTGCTCCATCGACATGTGTCATCCAGGTAGAGCCATTGGATCGAACCACAAAAATTTCTGGGAGCACCAACTCGCCGCCTCCGAATACCGCCCAGTCGGGGTGGCGCTCGATTTCGCGGTCACTGAACGCGAACCCGCCAATAAGAACCCCTCCGGAGAAATCGGGGCCATTTTCACCGACCAGATCAATCTTCAACGTGTCTAAAGCTGCGCGCACCGATTGGAATCTCGATGCTCGTTCTTCGGTCCTGAAATGTTGAGCATTGCCTAGAGCGACAAATTCGAAATCTTTATCTGGAACTGTCCAGTACGCCTTTTGGTGATAGGTGGAAGAAGCCCAAAGAGCCAGTAGATCCACGGGTTCTTCTATTTGTTTCCGGATAAGAGTTAACTGACGAGACTCAGCCAAGGTAGTCATTCTGAGTCACCGTCTTCTAGAAGATGTCGCCCGACTTGTTCAATAAGCGTCTGACGGAAATGTTGAGCTACGAGTTCTGTGACGAGGGGCAGGATGCTTTCAACCAATTGAGTCTGTGAAGAAGTCGATTTCTCATCGAGGTGTTTTGCAAATAGGGCAACAGCATCTTTCGCGACACTTTCCACATGATCGGCGTGTCGAACGGCTAAGTGAATTAGCTCGTCAAATGGCACACCAGCGTCAAGCAGTTCGACGCCAGCTTTCAGCATTGAGAGTGTTGCGATTCCAAACTGTTCGCCGTCAGTGCTGAGTGGCCTGATTAACCCCGCATCAACGGCGAGATACACAATTTCTCTGTCGATGCCGGAGGCCGCAACCAATTCATCGATAGAGAGTGAATCTGTAGCGCCGTTCAGTGAAGCCAGTAGTGGGTGTGGCGCTGAATCAGCTAGTCGTTGGATCTGGGCCAGGCTGAATCCGTCATCAGATAATTGCCTGATTTCGTGCAGCCGATCGGAGTGCGAATCGTCGTAGACGGCTACCCGCCCTTCGCGGGTAGGTGGGTGCAAAATCCCAATCTTTTGGTAATACCGAACGGTGTCGACGCTGAGTTGAGCGTCTCCGGCTAATTGTTCGACTCGCACACCACCAGTTTAAGAGTAATTACTCCAAGAGTCACTACTCTCACAGTTAATATATGTGGCAGACCTAGTTGATTTGCTTTGCCATGCCCTCCCAATAAGGGGCGCGGAGCTTAAATTTTTGGAGTTTGCCCGTGGCGGTTCGAGCCAACTCATCTCGAATTTCCACAGATGTCGGACACTTATAGTGGGCCATTTTCTCTCGGCAGTAATCGATTAGATCCTGCTCAGTAGGAGATTGGTCATCAGCCAATACGACCAAAGCCTTGACCGTTTCACCCCACTTGTCGTGAGGAACCCCGATGACAGCAACTTCAGCTACTCCAGCGTGGCTGAAAAGCACATCCTCAACCTCGATCGAAGAGACGTTCTCACCTCCGGAAATGATCACATCTTTCTTTCGATCGGAGATCGTTACGTGATGTTCATCGTCCATGGTTCCACCGTCGCCGGTATGGAACCACCCATCCACAATGGCTTCCGCAGTTGCCTCTGGTTGTTCCCAGTAGCCCTCAAGAACAACGTTGGAGCGAGCCAGGATCTCTCCTTGGCCGTCAACCTGGATCTTCACCCCAATTGCAGGTGCCCCGGCTCGACTTAATTTTCGCGCCTTTTCTTCGAAATCAAAGTCGTCCCACTCAGACCTGCACCGGTTCATCGTCAGTAGGGGTGAAGTTTCCGTCAGTCCATAAATTTGAATAAATTCCCAACCCAACTCTTCTTCCATCCGAGCAATGGTTTGGGTTGGAGGTGGAGCACCCGCTACCACCATCCTCACTCGACCTCGTCCGGGAATTTCGCCTTCCCAGTCTTGGGCTGCCTCCAGAACTGCTGCCACAACCGCTGGAGCTCCACACATGTAGGTGATGTCATGGTCTTCGATGCGCTGAAGAATGTCGTCTCCTCGCACCTCGCGGAGCACTACATGCTTGCCACCCATACCTGTAACGGCGTAGGGCATTCCCCATCCGTTGCAGTGGAACATGGGCAGGGTGTGTAGGTAGTTGTCCCTATCGCTTACTCCCGCATGCCACCCGAACGTCGTTGCATTTACCCACAAGGCACGATGGGTTTGCTGAACACCTTTCGGGCGGGCTGTTGTACCCGATGTGTAGTTGATGGTTGCGGTTGCGTCTTCATCTGGGATCCAAATTTCAGGCTCGCCACCTGACAAATACATCTGGTCGTCACTATCAGTACCCATGACCACAAAGTGTTCAACTTCAATGTCTTTGCAGGTGTCCTCCATCGAAGGATCGACTAACAACATCGACGCTCCACAATGATCAACTATGTACGCGATCTCATCGTGACTCAGACGAAAGTTAATGGGTACAAAGACGCGGCCGTAGCCCGAAACTCCCCAAAATGAGGTCATTAACCTGCCAGCGTTTTGCGACACCATTGCGACTCGCTCACCGACGCCTATACCTAACTCGTCCAGCTTCGCTGCTTGCTCACGGACTTTGACCCCAAACTCGCGCCAAGTCAGCTCACCCAAACCGCCGCCAGGCATGTCAGGCTCATCAACTAGAGCGATTCGGTCTGAATAGACGTTCTCTGCCCGATACAAGAAATCGGAGATCGTGAAAGGTACCTTCATGACGTATTTCCTCGGTCTACTGATCGATGTTGGAGCCAACAGTAGACCGGTAAGGTCCATGTACGTCCAGTGAGATGGCCCAAAATGTCTTTTGAAGTACACCTAATCGATGGAACCTACGAACTCTTCCGACATTTTTTTGCGGTACCGACTCGGAAAACAGATGCCGGCGCGGAGGTTGGGGCTATTCGAGGAGTGCTCAGTAACGTCATAAGCCTGCTTGAGCAAGGCGCCACCCACTTGGCGGTAGCGACTGACCATGTCATCCCATCATTTCGGAATGACTTATGGCCCGACTACAAAGACGGCTCCGATATTGATCCTGAAATTGCTGAACAGTTCGAACCCCTAGAGGAAGGACTTCGAGCTCTCGGTGTCGAGGTTTGGCCAATGATTGAGTTCGAGGCAGATGACGCCTTAGCGGCAGGTGCTGTGATGGCAAGCGCTGACGCGAGGGTTAGCAAGGTGCTGATCTGCACACCAGACAAGGATTTAGCTCAGTGTGTCGGCGGAAAAGTCTTCCAATGGGATCGCAGGAAAGACTTTGTATTCGACAGCAGTGAAGTTCATAACAAGTACGGCGTCTTCCCTTCTTCGATCCCGGACTACCTAGCTCTCGTTGGAGATTCAGCAGACGGATTCCCGGGTCTAGCGGGGTGGGGGCAGAAATCCTCGGCGACCTTGTTGAATCACTACGGTTCGATCGAGATGATCCCAGATGAGAGCGATGACTGGGACGTCACTATTCGTGGAGGCCGCGGGTTGGCTGCGACCTTGACCGAGCACCGCGACCGAGCCCTGCTTTTCAAAGAAATAGCGACCGTACGTACCGATGCCCCGGTCGCAAAATCGGTTGAAGATCTGCAGTGGAAACAACCAGCACCAAACTTCGAAGAGTTCTGCTCAAACAACCGTATGGAGGCCCTTGTGTCACGAATTGAGAAGCTTCTCGCACATCGGATCTAGGATGGGCTAATGGAACTCGGACCAGTTCACCATGTGTCAATCAATTGCGCGGACGTTGACGCCACGGCGCCGTTCTACACGGAAGTGCTTGGGATGAAAACTCTCGAACGCCCAGATTTTCCTTTCAACGGACGATGGCTACAAACCGAAGGTGGCGGCGAGGTACATCTCATCGAGGTGGAAGGCTGGCAACCCCCCAAAGGTCAACACTGGGCCTTTCGCGTCGACGATATTGATGCGACCGTGGCAGAGTTACGAGAGAGGGGAGTCGAAGTGAAAGACCCCAAAGCGTTACCGGGGACAACTGCTAGGCAAACCTTCTTCTTTGATCCATCAGGCAACATGATTGAACTAAATCAGCCCGCCTAGATACATCTGATAAGACGTTCAGCCCCTGGTAAAGAAACTTTGTATTGCCATCTGGTAGCTGAGTGACATGGGTCAGGCAGGCGCTGGACGCTACGCTCAGATGTTGTGGCAAACCCCAGCATGTCCGAACGTCTAAAAGATCTCGAAGAACGTCGCCAAGCCGCTATTAGTGCAGGCTCTGAACGGGCCGTAGCTCGTCAGCACGAAAAAGGGAAGATGCTCGCTCGTGAGCGCATCGAGTATCTCCTCGACGACGGTTCGTTCCATGAACTTGACATGCTTGCCCGTCATCGAGCTCACGATGTAGGACTGGATGAACGCCCCTACACAGACGGAATTATTACCGGGTGGGGAACAATTGACGGCCGAAAAGTCTTTGTAGCAAGCCAAGATTTCACGGTTTTCGGTGGAGCACTCGGTGAAGTATTTGCCGAAAAAATGCACAAGATCATGGATTTGGCTGAATCAGTCGGAGCACCAATGATCGGTTTGAATGATGGTGCTGGTGCTCGGATTCAAGAGGGCGTTGTTTCGCTTGCTGGCTACGGCGGAATCTTTCGCCGCAACGTTCAAGCTTCGGGTGTCATCCCACAAATCAGTGTGATTCTCGGACCTTGTGCAGGTGGAGCCGTGTACTCCCCGGCTATGACTGATTTCATCTTCATGGTTCGAGACACGAGCCATATGTTTATTACCGGCCCTGATGTGGTTAAGACTGTCACCGGCGAAGAAGTGACTCTCGAAGAACTTGGAGGTGCTGGTTCGCACAGCACAAAGTCGGGTGTCGCGTCTTTCGTCGCCACGGACGAGCAGAGCGTCCTGGACGACGTGAAATATCTCCTGTCTTTCCTGCCGTCGAACAACCTCGATAATCCACCAGTCCTGAACGACGGTGATGACCCGCAACGAGACTGTCCCGCACTACGGGAAATACTGCCCGACAGTTCGAACGTCCCTTATGACATCAAAGCCGTGATTTCAGAAGTCGTCGATGATGGCGAATTTCTGGAGTACCACGCAGGCTGGGCAGGATCGATTGTCTGTGGATTCGCGAGGTTGGATGGCCGATCGGTTGGCATCGTTGGCAACCAGCCAATGATGATGGCTGGAGTGCTCGACATTGAGTCTTCTGAAAAAGCTGCCCGGTTCGTTCGTTTCTGTGACGCGTTTAACCTGCCCTTACTTACCTTCGTCGATGTGCCCGGCTTTCTACCCGGCGTCGACCAAGAACATGGAGGCATCATCCGACATGGAGCAAAACTGCTATACGCGTATTGTGAAGCAACAGTTCCGAGAGTTCAGGTCATAACCCGTAAGGCCTATGGAGGCGCTTACGTAGTGATGGACTCGAAATCAGTTGGATGTGACGTTTCATTTGCTTGGCCAACGGCTGAGTTGGCAGTCATGGGGCCTCAAGGAGCCGTCGAAATATTGAATCGACGAGAATTACAGCAAGCAGCCGACCCTGAGGCTCGTAAAGCAGAACTAGTCGACGACTACACGGAGAAATACGCGAATCCCTACGTAGCAGCGGAACGAGGAATTGTCGATGCAGTCATCGACCCTGCCGAGACACGACAAAAAGTAGTCGCGGCCTTTCGGATGATCGAAAGCAAACGAGAGGAACTTCCCAAACGCAAACATGGAAACGTTCCGTTGTGAGTGCTCCAATTGTGGGTGCGATTCACCCTTCGCCCACTGATGAAGAAGCAGCGGCGATCGCAGCGGCGATTGAAGTGTTGTGGCCTGAACCAATGCAACAAAATGTTGGAAGATCCCAATCAAGTTGGAGATTTAGCGGTCGCTGGTGGACCGAAAGTTCACGTTGGCCGCTCAAGTCCTACTAGATGACGTACCGCCCGTAACGACAACCACAGATCTCTAGTCCCATATCCAGGATCCATGAAACCCAAAAGGCACTCGTTGGGGGAGTAGAACCTCAGCTATTGGATCCTCCCCGGGTTGAGAAGCATCGAGAATCACCAAACTGCTTGTGTCCTCAGCACGGTCATACACATAACCAAGTAGCCAGCCCTCATCTTCAACATCGGCTCCTGGTCTCCCGACGAAGACGAACTCGCCGGGGTCACGTCCCTGACCCAGATCCCAGATCGATGAGCGATTCCCAGATAAGTCGTATTTAACGATTGTCCCGGACTGAGAAGCAGATGTTTGTTCATCGGCGAGGTCAAGACTGACCGCGTACCCGTACTGATAATTCAATCCGACATGGTTATCGGCAACTCGACCGAACTCAATTGGGCGATCATCAAGTTGGGTCTCAGTAACTTTTCCCGCGGTGGTGTCAATATCCCATCGCCACAACTCAGCTTTGGTGTTGAATGAGCCGCTCCCGGTCTCCCACATCGAGGGGTACCTCGCCACGTCGATAATCACATGATCATCGACGTCGTAACTATTAACGGGGTGAAAAACATAACAAGGGTCGATGTCGATCCACTGAACGTCCGCATTATCACTGTCGCGGTCCATTACCCCTAGCCGAGCGCCATTATCTCTTTGAAACGAAAATGGCATGCTCCCTGCCATGGCCAAATCAAGATCGAAGACGACTGGTAGATCCATAAAAATCACACGGCTTGCTGTGATGTTGAAATCGTGCATCATCACCGGAGCCGGGATATCGATCGCTTCTTGTTGAACTAACTCACCTGATGCTGAAACGCGAAGAAAGGTCAGATAGGTGGGTGGCAAGAAGCCATATCCGAAAGCCAACATCTCTCCGGTCAACGGGCAAATCTTTGGGTGCGCGGTGAAAGAACCGTCAAGCTGACCTTTAAACGAATGCGGCCCCACAGTCTCCAACTCATCTGATATTTCCCAAGGGATATGTCCCTCTTCAAGACACAGGATGCGACCCGCATGAGAAACCACATGGGTGTTGGCTTTTGAGTTTTCACTGCTGAAATCAAGGTTCTCAAGATCGATTACTGGTTTTGTTGGATCCTCATGGAACGGTGTTTTCACCCACCTATTGCGGTACCAGTCGGCTTTGCCCTCGCGAAGCCTGACGCCGTGAATCATTCCGTCACCGAGAAACCAGTGCGCGGATTCACCAGTGATTGGGTTTGCGCCATTGCGGAGGTAACGGCCGTCAAGTTCAACGGGTATGCAACCGCGAACTTCGAGCTGGTCTGTGGTCATCTCCTCAAATACGGGGGCATAGTTACCTCGAAGATGGAACGGGGCGCTGGCACTTGTGTTCATGGAGATGCCCTTCGGTGATTCCAATGAGTTAGATCCGTGATCTCACGGTGAGTGAATTGCTTTTGATTATGGCAGGATCTTGACGTGACTGAACCTTCTCCACCCCTCGCTGACTTGAAGGTTGTGGACATATCGACAATTTTTGCTGGTCCGCACTGCGGAAGATACTTGGCAGATTTTGGTGCTGACGTGGTGAAGGTCGAACAGCCGTCTGGGGATTCGTCTCGAAACATTGGATGGCGAGCAGCAGACGGTGAAACGCTCTGGTGGAAATTGGCTAACCGAGGTAAACGGGCCATCACATTGGACCTGAAGGATGAAGACGACTTGGGGACCTTAAAACGGATGCTTACCGTTGCTGACGTCCTGGTTGAAAATCTTCGGCCGGGAAAGCTCGAAGCGTTGGGTCTGATCCCCGATGAGCTAATCGAAACAAATCCAAAGTTGACGATTACCCGGGTCACTGGTTTTGGGCAAAGTGGCCCGTACCGAGATCGTCCCGGCTTCGCGACATTGGCGGAAGCAATGAGTGGCTTTTCCTCAATGAGCGGAGAGGCCGGCGGTGCCCCGCTGCTACCACCCATAGCGTTAACGGATGAAGTGACTGGCTTGGCAGCAGCGTTCGCGACCATGGTTGCTGTCCACTCAGGAGGAGGACAGACCGTCGACGTGAATCTGCTGGAAACCATGATTCAGATCATGGGTCCGCTTATTTCCGCGTGGCAC
Organism: Actinomycetota bacterium; assembly: GCA_036163555.1. GTDB lineage: Bacteria > Actinomycetota > Acidimicrobiia > Acidimicrobiales > Poriferisodalaceae > MedAcidi-G3. The sequence goes on along the minus strand of JAYZKK010000062.1, from coordinate 437 downwards.
TCCGAAGGCTATTTACAGCCTCGACTGGGTTCCGGGATCGCTTACAGCGTTCCTCGAGGCACCTATCAAGCTTCCGATGGTGGATGGATTGCAGTGAGCACCTCAAGTGACGCGCTTGCTCAAAGAGTTATGGATCTCATTGGTGTCGGTGATGACGAAAGATTCCAAACATTCGATGGGCGAATAGCGAACCGAGAAGAAGTCGACAGACTGATGGCTGAGTGGGTTCGACAACGAACACTCCCAGAAGCATTGGAGAGTTTCGAAGCCGCTCAAGCTGCTGCGGCACCGGTGTTGAACGTTGGCGAACTTTCGTCTGATCATCACGTCGCAGAGAGAGGATCTCTGATCGAAGTTGATGGAGTTGTGATGCAGTCCTTGATAGCTCAACTATCGAAAACACCTGGCCGCGTTCGTTGGGCTGGACGGAGTTTGGG
>JAYZKK010000061.1:0-2551 GCA_036163555.1 Actinomycetota bacterium | reverse complement strand
GCTTGTTGAATGTCCGCTGGAAGGTGTTCGTGAATGGAGGCGATGCCTACTTCTTCGCAGTCACGAATCTTGGCTCCTACATAGCTGTGCGAAGCCGGGTCATCCCCGACCAGGATGGTGCCGAGACCCGGAATGACATCTAAACCTTTCACTTGGGTGGCTACTTCTTGTTTGACTGTGTCGGCGAGCGCTTGGCCGTCGAGGAGTGTTGCTGTCACAAGATGCAGGCTAGGTCTGATTTAGTGTCGGAACTGACGTTCACCGGTGAAGATCATTGATATGTCAAGTTCGTTGGCTCGCGCGATTACCTCTTCGTCACGCATTGCTCCTCCTGGTTGGATGACGACAGCAGCGCCAGCCGCTGCTGCTGCTTCTACACCATCGGGGAACGGGTAGAAAGCGTCGCTCGCGCATGCTCCTCCCGTAGCTCTTCTTTCAGCCTTTGATGCCGCGATTTGACCTGATTCGACACGATTTTGTTGTCCTGCCCCTATTCCCCACGCGGTACGGTCCTTGGCCAAGACAATGGCGTTCGAAGTGACGTGTCCTGCGACGCGCCACGCAAATTCAGCGTCTTCCCATTCACTAGGTTCGGGTTGACGGTCGGTGACGACGGTCCATTCGTCTCGTTGCGTTCCGTAGTGGTGCGGGGTTTGGACTAGCCATCCTCCGGTGATTTGGCGAAATTGGATACTCATTGGGTCTGGTGCTGGGCCTTCAATAATTCTGGTGTTCTTTCGTTTCGATCGGATCCGGTCAATAACACCGTCTTCGTAGCCTGGGGCGATGATCAGGTCTGCTTGGGCTGCTTGTTCGATTATTTCGACGGTGTCGAGATCGATCACTTGGTTGGTGGCAACTATTCCTCCAAATGCTGACCGTGGATCGCAGTCAAATGCTCGTTGGTATGTGTCGGCCAGGTTGTCGCCTGTCGCGGCGCCGCAAGGGTTGGCATGTTTGATGATCGCTACTGCTGCTTGGGTCGCCATATCACCTAGGTCATGGGCGATTCTCCATGCTGCGTCGGCGTCGAAGAAGTTGAGGTAGCTGAGGGCGAGGCCTTCGTGTTGGACCGTGGCGTCCCACCAAGGCGACGTAGAGATGGGTCGGTATCTCGCGCCTGCTTGATGCGGATTTTCGCCGTAGCGGCAGTCGTCTGCTTTTTCGAGGGCGAGGTGGAGTGTGGGTGGTAGTGGATCGTCATCATCGAGCCATTCGACGATGGCGGCGTCATAAGCAGCGGTGTGCGCGAAGGCCGCTCTGGCAAGTTGTCGCCGTGTCCCCACAGAAAGAGTTCCTTGGTCCGATAACTCTGCGATGACCTTGTGGTAGTCGTTGGGGTCTACGACGATGCCGACACTGTCGTGATTTTTTGCGGCTGCACGCACCATTGTCGGGCCGCCAATGTCGATTAGTTCGACGCTGGGGTCGCTACGAAATGGGTACAGGTTGCATATCACTAGGTCGATCGGCTCGATCCCGTATTCGTTGAGCGCTGCGAGATGTTCTGGTTTGTTTCGGTCTGCGAGTATCCCGCCGTGGATGTTGGGGTGCAAGGTTTTGACTCGACCGTCGAGCATTTCTGGGCTCTGGGTAACTTCTTCTACCGGTGTCACGTCGACACCGGCTTCTCTGAGAGCTGTGGCTGTGCCTCCGCTGGAAACGATGTCCCAGCCAAGTTCAGCTAGAGCTTTCGCAGTTTCAATGATCCCTGTTTTGTCGTATACGGAAATGAGTGCTCTCATCTTTGTGTCTCCATCTGGGCGAGGAAGGCCTTGATAGTGGCTGGGTAGAGGTCGCGTTCGGTCAATTTGATTCGTTCGTGAAGTGAAGTTTCGTCATCATCGTCTCGTATTTCGACTGGTGATTGGGCGAGGATTGGGCCGGCGTCGACTTCGAGGGTGGCTATGTGGACGGTACACCCGGTGACTCGTACTCCATGTTGAAGGGCATCGTCTACGGCGTGCCACCCTGGAAATGAGGGCAAGAGTGAGGGGTGGGTGTTGAGTACTCGCCCTTCGTAGGCCTCAAAGAATGGTGCTCCGAGTATGGTGCCGAATCCGGCCATGGCTGCGACCTCTATCTCCTGTTCCTTTAGGGCTGCGACGACGTCATTTGAGTATTGGTCTCGATTGAAATCTGCTCCAAAGTTGTCACGTTCAACAAGGAGGACAGGAATGTCGCGGGCTTTGGCCATGTCGATGGCTGGGCAGTGTCTGTCGACTAGGACCGCGGCAACTTCAACGTCGGCGTTAATGATCGCTTTGCATATTGAGCCGGTTCCTGATGCAAGTACTGCTAGACGCACCCTTTGGAACCTAGTTGGAGTTAGCTATAAGGATGCGACGATCTCCGCCATGAGTTCACCGGCTTCGGTTGGGTTGAGTCCAACTTTGACTCCGGCATCGCGCAGTGCTTCCATCTTCGCGTCCGCGGTTCCTTTGCCTCCGGAGACGATCGCTCCGGCGTGTCCCATTTTTTTTCCTGGTGGTGCTGTTACTCCGGCTACGTATGAGGAGACGGGTTTCGTCATGTGGTTCTTGATGAAGTC
>JAYZKK010000060.1:0-156570 GCA_036163555.1 Actinomycetota bacterium | reverse complement strand
TCTTAGCAGGGGCCTTCTTAGCCACTGCCTTCTTCTTAGCAGGGGCCTTCTTAGCCACTGCCTTCTTCTTGGCAGGGACCTTCTTCTTAGCAGGGGCCTTCTTAGCCACTGCCTTCTTCTTAGCAGGGGCCTTCTTAGCCACTGCCTTCTTCTTAGCAGGGACCTTCTTCTTAGCAGGGGCCTTCTTCTTAGCCACTGCCTTCTTCTTAGCCACTGCCTTCTTCTTAGCCATAACTCACCTGCCGAATACTCGGGTTCGAAAAGGTGTCGCATCATATCGCCGAAGCAGCGTTTCGTCGCGGACTATCCCAAGAACCTCGAAATAACAGGCAAACAAATTCCAGGCGGTAACTTGAATGGTTGCATGCCTTACCAGGACCAACGATGAGCACTTCAAACAACACTCCCTACCCTCGAGTGCCAAACAGAGCCGACTTCCCCGCTATTGAACGTGCCGTTCTAGATCGTTGGGCCGAAAACAACACCTTTCGGGACTCGGTTGACAGTCGACCTGAAGATGAAGAATACGTCTTCTATGACGGGCCACCATTTGCGAATGGCCTACCTCACCACGGGCATCTCTTGACCGGATACGTAAAAGACGTAGTTCCTCGATACCAAACAATGCTCGGCAAGCGGGTCGATAGAAGGTTTGGGTGGGATTGTCATGGGCTGCCCGCTGAGATGGAAACCGAACAAGAACTTGGCGTGAGCGGCCGAGTAGCCATCACCGAACATGGAATCGAAAACTTCAACGCCAGTTGCAGAGAATCAGTCCTCAGATACACGGCTGAATGGCAGGACACGGTTACCCGCCAAGCTCGATGGGTGGACTTTGAGAACGACTACAAGACCATGGATCTGACATATATGGAGTCGGTCATGTGGGCTTTCAAACAACTTTGGGATCAAGGTCTGATCTACAAGGCCTTTCGTGTAATGCCGTACTCGTGGGGTGCGGAAACTCCGTTGTCTAACTTCGAAATTCGTCTTGATGACGCAACTCGACCACGCCAAGACCCTGCAATCACTGTTTGGTTCGAACTGGACGGTGAAGGCATAGACAAGGCCGAAGCGAACCAGCCCATTCGCCTATTGACGTGGACGACGACACCTTGGACTCTGCCATCAAACCTTGCCGTCGCCGTTGGTCCCGAAATTGACTACGCGCTGATCAAGACATCCGATGCCCAATGGATCCTGAGTTCTGACTGCATTGAAAAATACGCTGCTGAACTAGGCGACTACGAAGTGATCCAAACTTTTCTAGGTTCTGAACTCGTAGGCCGGAGCTATGCGCCGTTATTCAATTTTTTTGATCAGAGAGAAGACGCCTTTCAGGTGCTAGCAGCCGATTTTGTGGATACAAGCGAAGGAACCGGAGTCGTCCACATGGCGCCCGGTTTCGGTGAAGATGACCAGGTGGTCTGTGAGGCCAACGGGATCGAAATTGGAGAAGCAGTTCCGGTAGACGACCAAGGACGGTTTACAACCATCGTCACGCCTTGGGCTCAAGAGAATGTTTTTGATGCAAACCCAAAAATAATTCAACACCTCAAAGATTTGAACAGGGTTTTACGTCATGACACCTATGAACATAACTACCCACACTGTTGGAGAACCGATACGCCAATCATCTATAAGGCAATTTCTTCTTGGTACGTCGAGGTAACGAAAATTCGCTCCCGCCTTCAAGAGATCAATCAGGAAATTAACTGGGTCCCTTCCCATGTCAAAGACGGTCGGTTTGGCCAATGGCTTGCCGGAGCTCGAGATTGGTCCATCAGCCGCAACCGCTTTTGGGGCTCTCCGATACCAATTTGGGTGAGCGACAACCCCGAATTTCCGCGAATGGATGTTTACGGAAGCCTCGACGAATTAGAAGCAGACTTCGGAATCCGACCCACCGATCTCCACCGACCGTTCATCGACGACCTGACCCGGCCCAACCCGGACGACCCATCAGGTAAAAGTATGATGCGACGCGTTCCAGAAGTCCTCGACTGCTGGTTCGAGTCCGGGTCGATGCCCTTTGCACAGGTGCACTACCCATTCGAAAACAAACAGTGGTTTGAGGAGCATTTTCCTGCTGACTTCATTGTTGAATACATCAACCAAACCCGTGGCTGGTTTTACACGTTGCACGTACTGGCGGGAGCACTATTTGATCGGCCTGCCTTCCAAAACGTCATCTGTCACGGGATTCTGTTAGCGGAAGACGGAAATAAGCTCTCAAAGAGGCTGCGGAACTACACAGAACCAACGGAAATCTTCAACTCTCAAGGTTCTGACGCTCTGCGTTGGTATCTAATGTCCACGAACATCGTGAGAGGTGGTGACACTCGAATCTCCGACACCGGTATCGATGATGTGACTCGTCAGGTCCTAATTCCTGTATGGAACGCCTACTCATTCTTCACTCTTTACGCCAATGTGGATGGACACAAAGCGGTCACCCGAACTGATTCGCAGCATCTGTTAGATCGTTATCTGCTCGCCAAGACACGGTCGCTTGTTGAACAAACGACTACTGCCCTAAACGCATACGACCTTCCTGGGGCAGCATCAGAAATCCAAGCCTTTATCGATGCGCTGAATAACTGGTACATCCGTAGATCTCGCGATCGGTTCTGGGGGCCGGAAGGGGGCGGCCAGGGAGACGCTGACGCATACGACACCCTCTACACGGTGCTCACAACTTTCACCCGAGTAGCAGCCCCCTTCCTGCCGATGATCATGGAAGAAATCTATGGGGGTTTGACTGGCGGAGATAGCGTTCACCTCCAGAGTTGGCCCAACCCCGACGAACTACCCGAAAATACTGACCTGGTCTCCAGGATGGATCAGATACGGGAAGCCGCGTCGATGGCCCTCCGACTTAGAGAAGATGCTGGCCTAAGGGTGAGGCTGCCGCTGTCGTCGGCGACAATCGCCGGTAAACATGCCTCTGATTTGACCGAAGTTGCACAGTTGCTGGCCGAAGAGATCAACGTCCATGACGTCATATTGACCGAAGATATAGGTGAGCTGGCCAACTTAAGCCTGCGGCCCAACGGAAACGTCCTTGGCCCGCGCCTAGGAGGCGATGTACAAAAGGTTTTCGGAGCAGCCAAAAAAGGTGACTGGACCCTTATCGCCGATGGGAGAATTGAGGTAGCTGGACATACTCTTGATCCGGACGAATACGAACTTGCTCTCGAACCAAACGACCCTATGAGTACCGCTTCATTTCGTTCCAATGAATCGGTGGTAGTTCTCGATATGGAAGTGACTCCCGAACTTGAAGCGGAAGGTGCCGCTAGGGATCTCATAAGAACTATCCAACAAGCCCGAAAAAATGCCGACCTTGAAGTGACTGACCGAATCGAGGTGGAGGTCAATTGGTCTCCACCCAATGTGGAAGCAGTAAAGGCTCACGAGGCTGTCATCATGGCGGCGGTTCTTGCACACCGAATTTCTTGGCTACCGGGCGAACCTCAACCAGATGTAAAGCTCATCAGGTCTTGAGCACGGAGTTATTCGCCCTCTAAAGACTCTCGACGTTGCAGTGCAGAGAAAAACGGGTCTTCGATATCGTCACCTGAGCGAACTTCTCTAGCAGGGCGCTGTGTCGCTAACTGATCAGAGTAGGTCGTCGTAGATTCGTCGATGACTGCTACTCCTTCAATGGTTCTCGTCGCCGGGTGTTGGTCGGGTGGACCGTCTGGCCGACCACTGAGGTCCCTAGCGATTTCTCCTAAGGCCCGCCGCCTAGTCTCGATTAACTCGGCTAGTTGATCGGCATCATTGCGTCGAGCACTTATGCGCGCGTCTAATTCCAGTAACTCTGACTCAAGTTCGGCTTTTCGGGCTACAGCGGCAGTAGCTGCGAGTTCCGACGATGAAGCTACAAGGACATCTGCCAATAGATCGGCAATCTGTTCACGGGCCGCCACAATTGCATCTTCGACAACATCGTCAGCCGTTTGCTGCGCTAACGAAATCAACTGCGCTATGCGGTCTATCTCGATCTTGGTGGCACCGATGGCTACCGAACCTTGGTTGTGCGTCTCTCCTGCGGACGAAGTTGACCCTGAATCAAGTCTTGGAGCAGTTTCTAAGGCTTCCTTAATACTTTCAACCGGGCCGGGTCGGCCATCGTGAACCTGGATTTCGCCGTCTTCGCCATTCGAAGATGCACGTGTTTCCGCGTCGATAATGCGATCTGCAACATCATCTAGTCGAGCCTGCATCTCACCCAACCCAACTGCCACGCGTTCAAGAAAATCGTCAACCGCATCTGGGTCGTATCCTCTGAAACGTTCCGGGAAATGCTGAGTTTCAAGCAACTTCGGGGTCAACTCCATGAGATGACACTAACAACAAGCGATCCAGACCGAAACTGAGAAGTGTCGAACTTCCCTAACCGCAGTCCAGGATTACTCCAGCAAGCACCCATTGGATGAGAATAAGAACAAGAATCGGCGAAAGGTCAAGTCCGAACCCTCCAAGCCGAAGTGGCGGCAAAGCGCGGCGTAACGGACCCATCAACGGTTCGGTGACACGAACAAGGAAAGTTCTCACAATAGCTACTGGACTGTCCTGGGCAATCGGGATCCAGCTAAAGATAATGCGGCCGAAGATGGCCAGAACATAGATATCGCAGACTGTGCAGAGGACCTGAGTCATTTATCGAACCCTTGATCAGTAATGCAAACCGCGCTCTTGGAGGCGCTGTCGCTCCTCCTCAGCCAGGTTCACGTGTGATGGAGCGAGGAGATAGACCTGGTCAGCCACTTTCTCCATTTTTCCCCCGAGGGCGTAACAGAGCCCACTGACGAAATCGATGATTCTCCTAGCCAGATCTCTGTTGGCTGTTTGCAGGTTAACTATCACTGGCTGGTCTGCTTTGAAGCGATCTGCCAACTGTTGAGCATCATTAAAGGTTCGGGGCGCCACCACATGAGGTTTGGCACTGGTTATTGGGATGGTTCGCACCGAACCGCTAGATGTTGAGCCTGGGTTCTCGACGGCTGAGCCTTCACCTTGATCCGGCATCGTTGGCGACCCAGTGGGACTAGTCACAACCGACACTTGGTCACCCTTAGGCGCGGCAGAACTCGGTGTCTCACCTGGATGCTGGAGCCCATCCAACTCGTCGTATTGTTCATCGGGTCCCAACCCGAGATAGAGCATCGCTTGCCGCCACATCGAAGCCATTCGCCTCCTCCTAGATGCCGAGGGTACCGCGCTCTTAGCGGATGGGGCGATCACCAAACAAAGCAGTTCCGATTCTTACCATCGTGCTTCCGGATTCGATAGCAATCTCCAAATCGTTACTCATACCGATGGACCGATGATGGAGGCCTTGATCATCAGCCAAGAGCACGAGATCGCGATAGGCGTTCCGAATGGAAGCAGCGTCGCCTTGGGGCCCAATTGCCATCAAACCTGTCACTTCTAGCCCGGCAGAGGTAGCAAGTGAAATCAGCTCACCGGCCTCCGTCATATGGCACCCGCCCTGTGATTCATTTTCCGCCAGATTTACCTGAACCATGACCGAAGAACCCGGACATCGTTTACTTAGTTCTTGGACGAGCGATGATCGGTCTACCGTCTGCCAGACGTTCACAATGTCTGCGACCTTGCGAACCTTATTTGTTTGCATTCCTCCGATGAAGTGAACGTTTACAGCCTCACGTAGGTCTTCATTAAGGTCACCCCATTTGGATTTCAGTTCTTGGGCATAATTTTCACCCACACTTTTAAATCCACATTCGACGGCAAGCCTCAATGCCCAAGAACCAAAACCCTTCGTAACCGCAACTATCTCAACCTGGTCACCGCCCAACGCAGAGACACGTTCTCGTAGCGCGCCGGCTCTATCAAGCAGTTGTTCGCGACTGAGTTCGTTCTCGAAGGTCATTCTAAAAGTCCAATTTCGGCGACGAGAGCGAACCTTTGGTCATCACCGTTGGCCCTGTATGACCAATATCGAGGATCCTGAGCAGTGCATCGAGCGACTTTATGATCAACGATTACTGAGCTTCTCGAAAGTGTTTCCTCGACCGCAGCTCCTAGGTCTAGTGCCGGCAATCCGTGTTTCGTGCAACTTGCGGCTCTCCCTCCGATGAGTTGGACCATCTGAGTAAGGTCCTGGGTGCCGAATTCATATTCATCTGCAGATATATGTGGTCCGATGATCGCCCTCAATTCGCGGCATCCATCCTGGGTCATTTGTTCAGCCGCGTTTCTAATCACCCCATCACGAATTCCACGCCACCCAGCATGCACCACAGCGAGCGCTGGGCCAGAAAATGAGTTTCCGTACAGGGCTATTGGCACACAGTCAGCGATCCGAACTCCAATCGGGATACCTGGCTTCCGAGTTATCAGGGCATCACATTTGTAAGGATTCTGACTAGACAGTTCATCGACTATCGCTACCTCCGCGCCATGAACCTGGTCAGGGAAAACAGGTACTTGCTTTTCTTTAGAGAAGAACGACTCTTTGCGGGCATCGCCGTCGTTGCGGTCCGAAAACCCGATCCGCACTGCGTGTTGTCCTCCAACTCGGCGGTAAAAGGTCAACATTCCTTAACTACAAAATGTCGAGTGCGTGGTCGTGGTCACTTGAGGAATGACGGTACATCGAATTCGTCATCGTCGTCATCGTCGACCGGGACATCTACGCGAATCTCATCGCTCTCGTCGGCATCAAAGATGTCAGCCATCTCACCGATCGGAGTCGAGGTACTGGAGCGAGTAGAGCCTGCGGTGCCATCGTCCCAGCGGTCGAATCCAGCTGCGATGACGGTGATGCGGATTTCTTCGCCCATCGAATCATCGATGACTGTGCCGAAAATAATGTTTGCGTCAGGGTGAGCTACGTCATGGATCACATCCGCTGCATCTCGTACTTCGTGTAAACCAAGCGCGTTCGACGCAGTTACGTTCAGCAAAATACCTCGTGCTCCTTCGATGGAAGCTTCCAGCAACGGACTAGAGACAGCCTGTCGTGCGGCATTCTCGGCACGGTTGTCTCCGTGGGCCCGACCTATTCCCATTAGAGCGGAACCGGCATTCGACATAATCATTTTGACGTCAGCGAAGTCGGTGTTAATCAGCCCTGGTGTCGTGATCAAGGTAGTTATGCCTTGGACACCTTCTCGGAGGACATCGTCAGCCATTTGGAATGCGTCGACCATGGTTGTGTTTTCATTCGTAACGCTGAGAAGGCGATCATTCGGGACCACGATTTGAGTGTCGACTCTTTCTCTCAGGTCAGATATTCCGGCATCTGCCTGAACGGCGCGTCGACGACCTTCGAACATAAACGGTCGGGTAACAACGCCGATGGTTAAAGCACCGCATTCTCTTGCGATGTCAGCTATCACCGGTGCTGCACCCGTTCCCGTACCGCCGCCTTCACCTGCGGTTATGAAGACCATGTCGGCACCCGAGAGAGTCTCATGAATCTCTTCGGTGTGCTCCACAGCTGCCTGCCGTCCTACGTCGGGGTCACTTCCGGCTCCTAAACCGCGAGTCAATTCCCGCCCGATATCGAGCTTGATATCCGCATCGCTCATAAGGAGAGCTTGTGCATCTGTGTTCACCGCTATGAATTCGACGCCAGTCAAACCTGACTCGATCATGCGATTAACGGCGTTGCAGCCGCCGCCACCCACGCCAACAACTTTAATCACGGCCTGATAATTCTGAGGACTGGCCACTGGGCCTCCCGGTATCTCGCCAAATCTGCTCGCTAGGAACGCAACCCTGAAGGTAGCGCAAGTTTCAGCCCTTTAACGTCCGCCCCGTCGTTGGTAGTTCGATTTGTGGCTTCGCATTGATTTCTTACCCGTTTATCACTATCGGTTTTTCTGGGTACGAGACATCTATATAGTCGTCGGTTCGTTTCTCTGCTTGGAGATAGTCGAGCATGGCAGATAGGGAAATGATTTTCGCTCCAAGGCGCTTATCGTCGCCAAAAATCACTTCTTGGTTGTTTCGCAGCGTGCCATGAATTTCTCCCCGGGAGTCTCGCCGTAAGCTGAAAAATTTATCGCTCAGATCTGAAGGCATGAGGACCAGAAGTGACAGCAAAGCTGAACTGTCAGCAGATAGATGGGCACCTGGAGAACCAGCGGCACGTACACCGCTTAAACGGGGTAGGTCTGGTGGCAGTATCAATCCATGAGTTAGCACGGTTCCGTCATCAGCTACCAACGCCCAGCGTTCAGGTTCTGTCAGAGCTAAAGCTAAGGGTTTGTACTCTGAAATATCAACGGTGATACGACCGCCCCAGGAACGCTCAATGTCTGCTGTCTTGACCCACGAAAGTTCTTCAAGTCTCCTTTGACTCTCTCCCAAGCCCAAAGGCAACGGATCACCAATTTGGAATCCCAATCGATCCTCTACCTCTTCAAGTCTGAGGTGGTGTAGTCCGTATACCTCTAATTCTTCGACATCTAGCAACGGCGAGTGTCCTAGCAGTATGTATCCGGCGATGACGGCAACAATGATCGCTGTTATCCGCCCGGAAATTTTTCCAGCCTTAAATGTGCGCCTGGGTTGGTTCCCATTGGAAGACACAGCTAGTCCTCAAATCCGATCCGTTGGATTTCTGTTCGGAGCGCAATGCCGGTTTCTAAGAGCACTCGGTCGGTGATGGCGGTGATTACAGCATCAACGTCAGATGCTGAGCCGCCAGGGTCGGCTTGCACAAAGTTGGCGTGTTTAGCAGAAACCTGCGCCGAACCTATACGGAAGCCTTTGAGACCGAGCCGGTCGAGAAGTTCACCGGATGTCTCTTCTTCAGGGTTGACAAAAACAGAACCAGCGTTTTGGCCTCCCGGTTGATTCGCTCGCCTCCATTGCACGATCTCGCTCAACACTTCTGTTCCGCCACCAGTTTCGTCGCTCTCTAGTTGCAGAGTCGCACCAAGGACCACTTGGTCTTTAGTCACAGCACTCCTTCTGTAACTAAACATCATTTCATCGTTGGTCTTTGGTCCGCTACGAGCAGTCCTCAAATCAAAAATATTGACTTCTGCGACCACCGCCGCCATGTCACCTCCATGTCCACCGGCATTCATTCGAACTGCGCCTCCGATTGAGCCCGGAACACCTACTGCCCATTCGAATCCGCTGAGACCCAAGGCGACGCTCCGACGAGCTAACGACGGGAGGGCTACCGTGCTCCCTGCATAAACGATTGCCGTTTCTTGGTCGGTTGTGAAGGTTTCGAATTGCTTTCCGAGAGCGACAGTTATCCCAGGAAACCCTGTATCTGCAACCAACAAGTTTGAGCCCTTGCCAATCACCAAGGTAGGTAAATCAGTCTCGTTTCGGGCCCTAGAGATGGTTTCTAAGTCCTGTTCTGTTTCCGCCTCTACATATAGGGCGGTATCTCCACCAACTCTGTATGTTGTCAGAACCCCAAGGTTCACGTCTGTCCGCGCAAGCGGTCCGATGATCTCCAATGCCTGTTTGACAGCTGCAGGGTCAACCCCAACAACACTCACGATTCTTGACCTTTGCGCCTTATCTGCACCTCATCGGGAACAGATGTCAGATCCCCGGCGCCCATCGTGAGACACAGGTCACCGGACCTCAGGATTGAACTCAGATAATCTGCCACTTGATCTCGACCTGGAAGATATGTGATCGAACAATTTGGATGGGCATCGAGAACTGCACGAACGAGCAAATCACCAGTTATGCCGGGGCGAGGTTCCTCGCCTGCTCCGTAGATGCCGGTTAGGACTATGTGGTCAGCGTCCACGAATGAATGTTCGAAATCTCGCCAGAGTTCCGCGGTTCGACTGTAGCGATGAGGCTGAAAGACCGCTATCACTCTGCCCCAATCGCCGGCTTTTGCTGCCGCGAGTACAGATGAAACTTCGCTGGGGAGATGCGCGTAGTCATCGACATAGATGACCCCGTCCTGTTCTCCGCGAAATTCAAATCTCCTAGCGACACCGGCGAATCTGCCAAGCGCAGCCAATACCGACTCCACTGGGGCTCCAAGTTCCACAGCCATAGCCAGCGCGGCTGTTGCGTTGAGAACGTTATGAACTCCTGGGACAGGAAGTTCACAGCCACCGAGATGTTCGGTTCCGCGCCATACATCAAAAGTTGACGAGTACCGCTGGCTCTTTACGTCAGTGATTCGATAGTCGGACTGTTCCGATCTTCCGTAGGTGACGCAACGCCCAACTCTCGACGCGATGTCTTGGGCGCATGGGTCGTCGACACAAACCACACGGGGTCCTTTAGCGGAGCCAATGAACTCTTCAAAAGCTGCTACCAAAGCTTCATAAGAACCAAAAAAGTCAAGGTGGTCTGCTTCTACATTGGTCACCACTACGGCGTCTGCGTCGAGTCTCAAAAACGTTCCGTCGGATTCATCAGCCTCAACAACGAAGAGGTTTCCTTCGTCATTCCACACCGCCCCTGACCCAATGTCATTTAGGTCTCCACCAACAATGAATGACGGGTTGAGGCCCGAGGAGGTTAGAGCCAAGGCCAACATTGAGGAGGTCGTGGTTTTTCCGTGCGTGCCAGATACGGCGATTGTTTGCTTTTTCTCACAAATTGCTGCCAAGACATCCGCTCGACTCCACACGGGACGTCCTAAGTCTTGGGCTGCCAATATTTCTGCATTGTTATTGGGCACCGCAGTTGACCGGCAAACAATCGCTGCATCCCCGATATGTGCTGCACTATGTCCAATGTTGATTCTTGCCCCGAGCGAACGCAGTCGATTGACACCTACCGATTCTCGTAAATCACTTCCGCTTATTTGATGACCCATTGACAACAGGACAGCAGCTATCGCGTTCATCCCTGCACCACCGGCTCCCACCACGTGGACCGAAACGCCATCCGGTAGGGCGGTCTCAATAGAATCGGGCGACTTCACAGTGTCCCGTCTTTTCGGTGGTTGGTGGGTGCAGGAATTAGACAATGATCTACCACAAGGTCAGCGACTCTTCGTGTCGCATCTCGGGGCCCGATGCTTCTTGCCTGGCGTGCAAGTTCAGGGTCGTCTTCTCTGTGAAATCCGTCCAACATCCCTCTTATTTCTGTGGCGATTCGCTTCCCATCTAGCTCTTCGTCATTGACGACAACCGCTAACCCTGAGTCAACGAGCCATTCTGCATTTCGACGCTGATGATTATTGGGAGCGTGCGGCAAAGGTACAAGGATTGCCGGAACCCCCAACAAAGCAATCTCTGCCACCGTTGATCCCCCTGGCCTACACACAATCAGGTCAGCTGCGGCCATTGCTTTGGGTAGTTCCTCGTCATATTCAATTGCTCTTACAGTAAGTGGAAGATCCTTGGGTAGCATCAGCCAATCTCGTTGACCAACGACGTGATGAACCATCGGTAAATCCGATACTTCAACCGCCTGCCATAAAGCCTCGTTAATTCGTCTTGATCCCAGCGACCCACCGAAAACAACAACTACCGGTTCATCAGATGGCCACCCCAGTTCGCTTCTGCTTGCTCTACCCAATTGGCTTGCTTCGATGACCGATTCACGCACTGGGTTACCTGTTTCGACCTCGTTCCTAAGACCTGTTCCAAAATGTGGGACTGCGGCTGCTCGCGCATATCTGGTCAATAACCGGTTCACCCCGGAGGCAACCAAATTTTGTTCAGCCAGCACCAAAGGAATCCTCAGAATAATTGCACCTACCGCCGCTGGTAACGCTGCATAACCACCGAGGGACAAAACAATGCCTGGACGGTGGCGGGCGACGATCGAAATTCCTCTAAGGACACCCCAGAGAATTGTTAAGAGATTCCAAAAGTTCTGAATCGACACCCGCCGGCCGTTAAGGCCCCGTCCAGAAAGAGCTCTAAGTGCATAGCCAGCTGTCGGAACCATCTCTACTTCGATTCCGCGTGCGCTACCGACGAACCCGATTGCCTCTTTGTCCCACCCTCGCTTCACGAGCTCGTCTGCTACCGCTAGTCCGGGCAAAAGATGTCCTGCTGTGCCGCCGCCAGCAATTATCAACCCTCCACGCAGGCACAAAACACCAGGATGTTTCATTGTGATTGGCGCGCAATATTGAGAAGTAGGCCTGCTGCTAGCGCGTTGATGATCAACGAGGTTCCGCCGTAGGAGATGAACGGCAATGTCACTCCTGTGATCGGTAGAAGCCTCAGTACACCCAACAGATTGACCATGACCTGAACCAAGAACCAGATAGATATGCCCGCTGCCAGCAACGATCCGAAGACGTCAGGTGCTATTTGAGCAGTTCGAAATCCGGTAAGGATGATGGTGCCCAGAAGAATCAGCACCGCCATTGCCCCAATAAATCCAAGCTGCTCCCCCACTACAGCGAAAACGAAATCGGTGTGAGCCTCTGGGACCCAGCCCCATTGAGCATGACCAGCAGAAAACCCGGTTCCTCTCAAGCCGCCATTTGCCAAACTGACTAAACCCTGGCTCGTTTGCCAACATGCGCCCTCTATGTTCTCTTCGCAAAAGAGAATTCCTTTGATCCTCGCCATTCGGTAAGGCTCTCCAAAGACAAATAAGGACCCAGCTGCCAGTCCAGGTGCTCCCAATAAGCCGAGATGCTTAAACGGCACGCCAGCCGCCCACAGCATGCCCAAGGTGATGAATCCGATCATGGCGGCTGTTCCATAATCTGGTTGAACGAGAATCAAACCGCAGATGACGCCAACACAGATCCCGACTGGCAAAGTGACACGGTCTAATCGGTCAAGGAAATAACGTCGTTGATCCAAAAATGAGGCGACCCCAACTACTAGAGCAAACTTGGTTAGTTCCGAAGGTTGAAAACTAAAGGGGCCCAAATCAAGTGCACGTGAACTGCCATTAACCACCTGACCTCTCAGAACAACTAATAGTAATGAGAAAGCCGAAACCACGAGAAGGGCTGGAGCTAATCGCCTCCACTGGCGATAGTCGCGTCCGACAGCAAACAACAAAGCAAAGACAGCGACGGTGACATAGATCGCGTGCCTACTAAACAAAGAGAAGGCATCCCCCTTTTCAGTTACAGCTGTCCACGTCGACGCTGACAAAACCATGACTACCCCGGTCAACATCAGGAGCAGAACCGACCCAAGCATGGCCAAGTAATGCATGGGTGGCCCATCGGGCCTTCTCTTAACGTTCTTGCCTGAGGGAAGGGGTCCAAGGACGGCGCTCATGCGATATCGCCCTCACTTTTCAGTCGCTCCACGACGCGCTTGAAATGATCTCCGCGTTCCATGTAATTCGGGTACCAGTCAAACGAAGCACACGCGGGAGAAAGGACCACATCTGCTCCAGACTTCTTAGCAAGTTGAATAGCTTGAATCACCGCGTCTTCCATTGAATGGGCAGCGACACTAGGCACTCGGTCGCCGAAAACTTCTGCCAATATCGGACTTGATTCGCCGATAGTCACCACTCCTGTAAGTCCGGTGGCAAGTTCTTCCAGGTCGAACAGGTCTAGACCTTTGTTGCGACCTCCAACGATAAGGACCGCGTTATGAAATCCGGTAAGGGCGGCGATGGTCGCGTGCGGGGTTGTCGCTTTGCTGTCGTTGAAGAAACGTAGGCCCCTTACCTTGGCAACATATTCCGTTCGATGTGGTAACCCTTCAAAACTGGCAAGAACTTGAGCAATCAGGTGTGTGGGAACTCCAACAGAAAGAGCTAGAGCAGTTGCGGCGCAAGCATTGAGTTGGTCATGCGGCCTCGATAACGGCATGTCTGAGACAGCGATTATTGACTCGCCGTGCGCTACTAAGTCAGATTGGTTGCAATGAACATCTCCGGCACCTAAGCCAAAGGTAACTAGCTGAGCCTTAACGCCTGCCATCCAGGGTCTGATTGTTTCGTCGTCGTGTGGGGCTATCGCGAAGTCGCTTTGCCCCTGATGTTTCCAAATCTTCGACTTAGCAGCGGCGTAGGCCTCAAAACTCCCATGCCAGTCAAGGTGATCGGGGGCAAGGTTGAGCCACGCAGCGGCATCAGCTCGGAAAAGTCTTGTCCGGTCCAATGCAAATGAAGATGCCTCAACTACAAAAATCTCATGGTTTGCTGAGTCGTCGATCGCTGAAATGAAGGGGACTGCGGTGTTCCCGACAGCAGCGGCCCGTAGCTCAGAAGTCCGTAACATCTGCGAAGTCAACTCAGTCACGGTTGTCTTACCATTAGTTCCGGTAACGGCAAGCCGCGGACGGTCATCAAAATAGGCCGCCAGGTCTAGCTCGCTCAATACGGGAACACCCGCTCCGTCAGCTAAGACATGTAGCTGATGGTGACGGGGTATTCCAGGGCTGGGGACGATGCTCGTTGCTTCCTTAATAGCGTCCTTAATCTGTGTTTCGGATTTCGAATCTAATAATTCAACTTCAAACCGCTCAGCAACATTTGCTACGGACTTGGGGTCGTCGTCTAGCACTACTACGCCATGACCTCGAGCCGTCAGTGCAGCCGTTATGGCACTACCTGTCACCCCAAGGCCACCGACCACTACCTTTTCAAGATCGAACGTAATCACGGCAGGTCCACCAGACGTGAAAACCCGGTTGTATCTAGCCCGATGAAGTCTGCGTAAAAGGCGCCAAGGGCGAACGCTACGCAGATGCCATTGATTATCCACATGCGAATGAGGACAGTGGTTTCTGGCCATCCCGCCAGTTCGAAGTGGTGGTGTATCGGAGCCATTCGAAAGATACGTCGCCCGAACAAGCGGTAACTGGCAACTTGGATGATGACGGAAACCGTTTCCAAGACGTACAAGGCCCCAATAACGGGCAGGAGGAGGTGGGTTTCTAAGAGCAATGCCAAACCTGCGAAGGCTGTACCTATGGCTAGGGAGCCCGTGTCTCCCATGAAAATCCTTGCGGGCGGGGCATTCCACCAAAGGAAGCCGATGCAGGCTCCGGTCATAGCTGCCGCGACAATCGCCAGATCTAGAGCATGATTTACGTCGTAACTTTCGGGATGACGGAAAATCCAGTACCCGATAATGACGAAAGCCGAGAACCCGATCGCCGAAGAGCCGCCTGCTAGACCGTCCAATCCATCAGTGAGGTTCACGGCATTGGCAGTCGCTATGACCAAGACTGAGGCCCAAACAACCCACATGACTTTGCCAAGGGTGAGTCCCGGAAAGTCTGCTCGGGTGATCGCTATCACAGGGCTGGTCTGGGCCCAATACATCGCTAGGAGAGCAAAGCCAACCGCCACGCCGAGCAGACCGACAATTTTTGCAGATTTGTTCAGACCGAGGTTTCGTTCTCGGCTTACTTTGATCCAGTCATCAATTAGCCCTACACCACTAGCGGCGATGATCGCTGCCACTAGAACTAAGCCCGATCGAGTGAAGATCGTTTCCGAACGTAGATGACTAATGAGATAGCCACTTACGGCTCCTACCACTATCGCGACACCGCCCATGGTGGGGGTTCCTGCTTTAGTGAGGTGGCCTTGCGGTCCGTCCAAACGGATTGGCTGTCCAACTCCTCGGTCTCGCAACCAAGGGACAAGCACCCGCGTTCCTATCAGACTCACTCCCATAGAGACACCGGCGGCAATCAAGAGCGCAATCATGGGTTAGAACTCCCAAATCTTGTGAGGAGCGCCTCTTTCGCTACCTTCGTGTCATCGAACGGGATTTGTTCGCTCCCAGTAATCTGGTAGGTCTCGTGGCCTTTGCCTGCAATCAAAATTGAATCGCCTTTTCCGGCGTGGCCGATAGCGAACTGAATCGCATCGGCTCGCTCGAGAAAAATCTTTGGTGTCGTATTTTCCCCATCCATACCGCTAACGATTTCTTTTGCAATGTCAGACGGGTCCTCGGACCGTGGGTTATCTGAAGTCACGACTATTTCGTCAGCTAATTCAGCAGCTATCTGACCCATTAAAGGTCGCTTCTTTGGATCTCGGTCCCCACCTGCTCCAAAGACCACCCACACCCGACCAGATGTGACACTTCGAAGGGTTCGCAAGGCCTGCGCCAAAGCTTCTGGTTTATGGGAGTAATCGACTATTACTGCTATGTCCGAGCGGGGAGCCGTTAGTAATTCCATTCGCCCCTTGACTGGTTCCACTTTCTCAAGACCTGAGGCAATGATCTCCTCCTCGAGACCTAGACCTTTCAGGGTTTCGCCTACGAGAAGCAGGTTGAACAAGTTGAACATTCCAAGCAAACGTGTTCGTATCTGGTGTCCTCGCCAGCTGAAGCCCGAAATCTCCAAATTGAGGGTGGGATTCTCGATCTTGTTGGACTCGACAACAACTAGGTCTTTGTGCTGTATCTCCGCGAGTTCTCTAGCAAGGCGTTTACCCCATTCGTCGACCACAGAAATGACTGCCAGTGCGCTTCTTTGGTCAAATAGGCGACGTTTGGCAAGGAAATATTGTTCCATGTCGTCATGGAAATCGAGGTGTTCGGGACTGAGGTTGGTGAATACGCTCGCCGCGAATTCGGTCCCATGTACTCGTCCAAACTCAAGGCCATGAGACGACACTTCGACGCAGACCCATTCATCTCCTCGGCTCTGCATCTGTGAAAGCATTTTTTGGAATTCAGGGGCTTCAGGGGTTGTATGACTTCCTTCTAAGGTTCCAATAACGCTTGCCGATGCTCCGCACGCCTTCAGTGTTTGGGCCGTTGCTTGAGCAACAGTTGTCTTGCCCGCTGTTCCGGTGATGCCAATGACCTTCATTTGTTTCGATGGATGGCCGTAAATGGCTGCGGAGGTGACCCCAATTGCCTTTCTGACATTGGGCACAACTATCTGCGGTATAGCTAGGTTGAGCTGCCGTTCGACTAACAGAGCCGCAGCGCCGCCTTTTATCGCTTCTGGCGCGTAGCTATGTCCGTCGTGGTTAGCCCCATCGATACAGACGAAAAGATCCCCTTGGGTTACAGAGCGGCTGTCGTGAGTGACGCCCGATACTTCTAATCTTCCGTCCGGAGTGGCGTGATCAACCATCAGCGCGCCACTGCACTCATCAGCGATTTCGGCAAGGGAGATTGGCTTCATCGTCCTCTACCGAGTCTCGGGCACGCCAATGGCCGCCAAGGTTTCAATGGCTATGTCGGCGAAAAGCGGAGCGACAGCCCGACCTGCGCTGTGATCGTCAGGTTCATCAAGTACGACGACGATGGTGATTTGGGGAGCCGCTGCTGGAACGAAGCCAGCAAAAATTGAGGTGTAGTCGTCTCCGTACCCTTTTTGATCTTTCATTGGTTTTTGAGCGGTCCCCGTCTTCCCGGCAACGGTGTAGCCCTCGACCGCTGCTTTCGTTCCTGTCCCCGAGACAACAACGCCCTCAAGCATCTCGCGCATTTGACTTGTTGTTACCGCGCCAAGCACTTTTCTACCGGTGGGAGCAGAGACCGGACGAAAGGTTCCCGTGGGGCTGACAGTTCCGCGGATTAAGGATGGTGAGATGTATAGCCCGTCGTTTGCGATGACGTTGTAGGCGGCAGCTATCTGGATAGCCGTGACTGCAATCGATTGACCGAACGAAACGCTGGCGAGATCTGTGCCTTCCCACTGTTGCGGTACTTTGAGTCTCCCGCGACTTTCGCCAGGCAGAGTTGGGGTTTCGTTGTTGCCGCTGCTGTACTGCCCGAACCCGAACTTTCGGAGATAGCTGTGTAGCTGATCACTTCCGACTCGTTCTGCAATCTGAATGGTGCCGACGTTGGATGACTTCGCCAAGATCTCACTGACTGAAAACTGCTGGCCCGAATATGGGTCAGAGTATTCTTTATCTGCGAATTGGTACGTATTGGGAATATCGAAAACTTCGTCAGGAGTGACCCGACCCTCTTCTATTGCGGCCGCAATAGTAAATGTCTTACTGATTGATCCGGGCTCAAAGGTCTTGATATATGCCAAGCTTTTAGCAGCGACCCCTACGCCACCGCCTTCTTTTGAGCGGTCAATATCTACAAGTGCCAGCACCTCGGCTGTGTCGGCATCTAGAACAACTGCGGTACCCCAATTGGCTCCACTCGCATCTACGGCTTCTTTCAGGATGCGCTCAGCGAAGAATTGGGTTCCCCTGTGGATGGTTGTAACTAAATCAGAACCCGGCTCTGCTGGCTGGTAGTCGAGATCTCCGCCAGGTAACCGTATCGATCTGCCGACCGCCACGTAATCTTGGCGAACCCCGTCCGTTCCCGACAGCACATGAGAGTACTGATCTTCAATACCATTCTGGGGCTCCTCATCAATATTGACTTGTCCCAAAAGGTTGCGGGCAAATTCATCTCCGTTGGGATAGAACCGTGCATCTTCTTCCCTAATTTCAATACCTGCCAGTTCCAGCCACCGAACTTGGTCAGCAATCTTGGGGGTGACCTCCCTTTTAAGGTGCACGTACTGCAATCGTTTATTGCTAAGACTTTCGTAAAGGCTGTCAACGGGCATTCCGAGTATGGGAGCTAACAGAGAAGCTGTTGCCCTAGGACTCGTTACTAGGCCCGGGTTTGCACCAATTGTCGGAAGTGAGTCAGTAACAGCGAGGAGGCCGTTCTCTCTGTCCAGGATGCTGCCAGTTGGTCCTTGGATTGCTGTTCTAGCCGTATGTCTGTAGATCTCGGTTAAATGTTGTTCTCGGTCGATTACTTGGATCCCGAAGAGCCTTATTGCCACCAAAAGAAGCAGCCCCGAACTCAACAAGATGAGGCCCCCAACCCGTCGACTTCTATACCCGACTCGTCCGAAGGGCTGAGAGAAGAACGACGTCTGCTGGGTAGAAGTTGGAGGTTGCGTTTGCGAAGATCTTGCGTCCGGGGTTCTTAGGGAGACTTTCATCGAATACCCGGACTTCTCTCTATCGTCGGTTGTTCGGTGACGCAGACGACGCTGTGCCGGCTAGAAGTTGATCGACACCTACAGGGTTGCTAGATACCAATCCTGTGCTTGACGGGGCCCATACTGGGTTCCCGATCGCCAGATGCTCTGATTGAACCTGTATTTGTGTTGACGATTCAGCTTTGGTCATCGCGAGATACCCATCCGCCAGACGCTCCACTTCGATGGGGGTTTTTGCGTTCTCATCTTGGAGTTCCAGAACGCTTATGGATTGTTGTACTTCGTCGATCTCGGCCTCTAGGTTCGTCAACTCAACAAGTCTTTCGTTGATCCTCGTGTTAACGAACGCCAGTCCAAACAAGATCAACAACGTGGTGACACCCAGAATCGTTGTGACTCCCACGACTCGAGGACCAAGAGATCCGATGCCCTTCTTCAAAGTGAAGCTAGGCCCGTCCGCTATTTCGATTACATCTGAAGTCACCGGAAACTCAGTGACGACCGCAGCAGCCATAGACCTTATGCCTCGCCTACCGGCAGGCGTTCAGCGGCTCTGAAGCGAGCACTAGCCGCCCGGGGATTAGCTTCGATTTCCTTCGTGGTTGGTCGAACGACCTTTCTTCGAAGAAGTTTGACGTTCGATTCCGAACCGCATATGCACGGCAGAGTTGATGGACAAACGCATACTCCATCAGCTGCCTCACGAAATACTTGTTTCACTATTCTGTCCTCTCCGGAGTGATAGGAAAGAACGACTATTCGGCCTCTCGGCCTCAGTCGTTCAATGACTTGTTTCAGTGCTGGCTCTATGAGCTCAAGTTCACTATTGACCGCTATACGAATCGCTTGAAAAGTTCTCATTGCAGGATGTCGGCCGGTTCTCCGAGCTGCCGCTGGGACTGCACCTCGAACAACCTCAGCTAACTCAGTGGTCGACTTAATAGGGCGTGCCGAAATGACGGCCTTCGCTATTCGGCCCGCGAAACGTTCGTCTGAGTTGTTCCGCAGCAAGTAGGTCAACTCGGCTTCGTCATAACCATTTACGACAGTCGAGGCATCTAATGAATCACTCAGATCCATCCTCATGTCGAGAGGACTTGTGAAGCGATGTGAGAAGCCTCGCTCAGGAGTGTCAAGTTGGTGACTGCTTACGCCAAGGTCAAAGATTGCTCCACTAAGTGATCTGCCATCGTCATCAATAATTTTGCCTATTTCGTCAAAGCGAGCGTGCTGAAGCTGCACTCGGCCACCAAAACCCTTGAGGCGACTAGCCGCAACCTCAACGGCCGAAATATCTCTGTCGATTCCGATTAATTCGCGTTCTGGTGCTTGGGCGAGGAGAGCTTGAGCATGTCCCGCCCCTCCTACCGTGGCGTCAATAAACAAACCATCTTCTATCGGCTTGAAGGCTTCTAGAATTTCTTGGAGCATGACAGGTTCGTGCTTAAAAGATGCTTCCAAACTGGTCAATTCGATCGAAGAAGACGGACCTTTGGCGGGCAATGTCATGGTTGTTCCCCGTCAATAAATTCGTCTGGGGATTCCAATAGTGAGTCTCCAACTTCGGTGATTTCTTGCCACCGTGACCGGTCCCAAATTTCTACTTCGTCTATCGCTCCAACAATCACGCAATCGCGTTCCAGATGGGCAAAGGAACGCAAGTCTTCGGAGATCGCTATACGTCCTTGTTTATCGGGAAGCACACGGGAAGCTCCTGCGCCAAAAGACCGTTTTGCTGATCGGTGGCGCACATCCCCTTCTTCTGACCGTGATGCCATAGTTTGCGCTATATCGCGAAAGCGGTCTGGGGTAAGTAGAGCCAGGCAGCCTTCGGGTCCTTTTATTAAGAACCCACTCTCATCGAAAGACGTGCGGAAAGAAGCAGGAAGCACTATTCGCCCTTTTGCGTCTAGGGCGTGCTCAAACTGTCCTACGAATAGTTCGTCCACATCTTGCCTAACAACTTGCCCCACTTCGAGTGGGAGGATTTCGTGTGACTTGGAAGCCAGAAGGTCTTAACCCACTTTCTTCCATATCGCGCCACTTCGTGACACTTTATGGTTATTTCGTGCTGCAGTCCAGCCATTTCGGCAGACTTTCACCACTTTGCGTAGGAGATTATGAATCACATTGGTGTAATTAACCACACTACGTAACCTAAAAGCGCACTTAAAGTGACTGTTCTTCACTTAGTGTGCTTATTTTGGGGCTCTTAACCTAGGGAGTGCCCCCGGAGCCACGTCAGGCAGATAAGGGGAGCCTGTTCACAATGTAGGTATCCCACTCGGGGGGCACGCCTCGTCGTAATGCTGCAGCCACGGCTATCGGTTCCGGCGCATAGGGGACGGTCCGCAGTCTGAATTTCGAGTGCTCTGGGAGAGTGTCACCTTTGGCCGAATTACAAGACCGACAGCACGCAACAACGTTTTCCCACTCGTGTTCGCCCCCCTTGCTGCGTGGATAAACATGATCTATGCACTCAGCTCGACGACCACAGTATTGACATAGGTGAGCGTCGCGGGCGAAGACTGCCTTCCGGTGCAATGGAGCACGGCGCCGGTACGGGGCTGCAACTTGGTAACGAAGACGTGCTATCGAAGGCGCGGCTAGTTCAAGTCGTTCTGATCGCACCACATAGTCCCTTTCGTGGACCGTCTCTGCTTTGTCAGCTATCAACAAAAGGAGCGCTCTTCGTACCGAAACTATCGACAAGGGCCTATATCCGACGTCGAGCAGCAGAGTTCGCTCCGAAAGCACAGAGTTGCTTGCTATTTTCACGATGTCGTCGATTTCCACGATCTACACCAATCAAGCCACGCAATGACGTCTGTTCCTATGCGCCTGGGGTCTGCGGCTCCATCACCTCCGTACATTGTTATGAGACGAAATCTGAGGAAATGACTGTCGGGAACGGGCACGTGAGGGGCGCGAACCCACCAGCGGGTTGGCGCCATACGCCACATCGTCACCAGGCTCACCGGCCACAATTTCGGCCTTATTGCGACAGCAGCAATAACTGAAATAGATAGGCCACGAACCCTCACACGAACAATCCTAATCAGATCTACTCGGCGCGAGGGTCTATGCCCACACTCCGGAATCCAACTGCGGCCGCTCCCACCAGAGGGGCCGCTTCCCCAAGGCCAACTCTTGCAATCTTGACGCCCCGTGAGAACTCCAGCTTGCAACGCTCAGATAACTCTTGATTAGCCGCATCGAGGAATACGTCCCCAAACCCCAGAGCCACCGAACCTCCAACTAACACTTGTTCTAGGTCCAGTAAATTGACGGCCGAAGCTACCGCTCTACCCACCATCATCCCGGCGCGAGCTTTTTCTTTTCGGTTTGCCTCGGCTGGCGCAGCCCCTATGCGACGAGCAACCGCTGGCCCCGATGCCTCAGCCTCTAAACACCCGCTTGCTCCGCACCCACACTTAGCTCCATCGGGTTCAACGATGACATGACCAATGTGGCCAGCGTTACCGTTTCCTCCGTCTAAAAGCTGCCCGTCGACAAACAATCCTCCGCCAACTCCAGTCGATACCACCATCGCCATAAAATTCTTGAAACTTCTACCAGCTCCAAACCAGGCCTCCCCTAGAGCAAGTGCTTTCGCGTCATTATCGATCGCTACGGGGACTTCTAGGGTTTCTTGAAGACGTGTCAATAATGGAAACTCGCGCCACGCTGGAATGTTGAGAGGTGAGACCCGGGAACCATTGAGGCTCATGGGTCCCCCACACCCGACACCGCAAACATTGACCTTTGGTTTGGGACCAGCGACAGTTCGCACCAAGTCCATCAACGAGCCCAAAAGTGTCTCTGCCGTTGCTGACTGCTCGGTGGGGATTTGACACTTCTCTAATATTTGACCGTCACTCGTAATCAACGCACCAGCGAGCTTTGTGCCGCCGATGTCAATTGCGAGCGCAATTTCCGGCGTCGTCACTTCACTCAGAGGTCATCCTTGCGGAGCCGGTTGCGCATTCGTTCAGAAAATCCACCCATACTCGCGCGCATCTGGCCGCTACGAACCTGTCCTGTGACTTTCTCAAAACCGGCCTTGCCCATTTTGCGCAGATTTCGTTCGATCACAACCGCACACACGAACATCGTGAGAAAGGCTACGAAGGCCAGTCCGAAATGCACTTGAAGCGCCGCGACTACCCCGACCAGTCCGGCCACACCAACAATCACTGCCCATTTAATGTTCCGTAGGGCGTGTTTGTAGAGCGTCGTTTCTCCGACCTCTCGAGCGAACTCAGGATCGGAGTCGTAGAACTCCTTTTCTATTTCATGGAGTATGCGCTGTTCGTCGTCAGAGAGCGGCACTAAGTCTTCCGTTCGTAGGTTCTTCCATTGTAGGACGATGAACGGTTCAGATCGACATCAGGTTCATTAATCAGTCGTTATTCTCTATTTGCTGCTTCGGGAAACCGGGCCGAATAGCGGAATGACCGTATCTCTGTCGAATGCGGTCCATCGCTGACGAAAGCTTCCCCCAACCTGAGTTATTGTCCTCAACACCAGTCAGTGTCAGTTGTTGAGGCCCTGGTGAACCAAGGCGACTGAGCCCAACTCCCAGCAGCCTCACTCCCTCTTCGACATCAAGTTCTGCCAGCAATTCAGTAGCTTTTCCGGCTATTTCCGGCAAGGTATCGACGGCCTCTTCGAGTGTCACTGACCTGGTGACATAGGACATATCTGGCCGTCGCACTTTCAGATGGATAGTTCTGCCAGCTAGACCCTGCTCTCGTGCCCTGGCTGAAACCGCATCAGCAAGTCGAACAATTTCGCTGGTTAAAGCCGTCCGTTCATAAATGTCGGAAGCGAAGGTTTCTTCATGACTAATCGACTTCCTTTCTCTTTCAGACTCAACCTCTCGAACATCAATCCCTTGACTCAATTTTGAAAGGTGATTCCCATGAGACGTACCGAGTTCTTCAACTAGAAGCTCCTTTGGAGTTGAAGCTAAGTCCCCTACTGTTGAAATACCTAAGGCTTTCAGCTTCTCGAGGGTCGCTCTTCCGACCCCCCATAACGCCTCCACGGGATGTGCTTCTAGGAAATTCGTGGCAACATCAGGATGAACGACAAACACGCCCACTCCTGGCTTAACCCCTCCGGGACCTGCCTTTGGTTTGGCTGCGACGGAAGCCAGCTTGGCGAGCAGCTTCGAACTGGCAACACCTACTGAGCAGTCAAGACCCACGCCTTCGTACACGTCGTTGCGAATTTGCCACGCTATTTCCTCCGAACCCCCAAACAATCTGTGCGCTCCACTGACATCAAGGAAAGCCTCGTCTAACGCTATTGGTTCCAATCGAGGCGTAACTGCGTACAAAATTTGCTGAACTTGTCGCGAGACCTCTCGATAGCGCGAAAAATTTGAGCGGACAAACACTGCCTCTGGACAAAGGTTCTTCGCTACGACGCTAGACATCGCTGATCGGACACCTCTTGACCGAGCTTCGTAGCTAGCTGACGCCACCACTCCTCGCTCGGAATCACCTCCGACTATTACAGGTTTACCAATCAGAGAAGGATCGTCTTGTCGCTCCACTTCGACGTAAAAGGCATCCATGTCGACATGGAGTATGGATAGCTCCGCCATCGAATCAGCGTGTTCCAGGCCTTGCGATGTGATCCATCAACACGGCAGCGTCAAACTTAGATCCGCTCAACACGAAGTTCGCTGTTTCTACTTCCATGAATTCGGTACCTGTATTCACCACTCTTTGGGACGTCGCTATTTAGATAACCCATCAAAGGTTCGCGCAACCACAGTTGCTGACCATCGAGTAACTCAGCAATATCTTCGCGCCGAACCCACTCTGCCGCCCTCACTATTCCATCAGGATCGTCAATATGTAGCTCCCCTGAATAGCTTGCTGCTAAATGGACCTCTACGCCTAGCGTCCAATTCATATCGATGGCTTCAGCAGACACTGTGTAGACAGGGCCGCTCCAACCTTGCACCGCAAGCCCTGTCTCTTCTTTCACTTCCCTTGTCAGCCCCTCCAAAACTGTTTCGCCTTCATCAATGACCCCGCCCGGGGTACTCCAATCGGTGCGACCTCCACGACGGTGATTATGGACCATAAGTATCCGATCAGAATCAAAGATGACTCCCCCTCCTACAGTCCAACGACGCATCACAAGAGTTTGCCATCCGCATCCGTTCGCCAGCGACATCCAATACGATGCTGAGGTGTCTGATCTACCAGACCCGCCTAGAGACCAGGGTCAGCGGCCACAGAGTTTTGAAGTGCCAAGCGCCCTGCCCTCTGTATTGGCGCGAGCCCTAGCTTTCTCGGCAGTGATCGTTGCAAGCATTTGTGGCGGCTTGATGGGGTTCGCGTTGGGTCGACTTCAGTGGGGTCAGACCGAACAAGCATGGGTGATTTTAATTAGCATCACCGGTTCCATTTCAGCTTCGGTAGGGGTAGCTATCGTGGCCGTTCTCGTTCTTAGGGCTATGGCTGAGTGGAGCGACGTTGCTTCTATAAGGGTCCGGCGGAGGTGAAAAATCCAACCCTAAACCCTAGTGAACTCAACCACCTGCATAGTTTGGCTATGGATCTAGCTCGCCAAGCCGCCAAAGTGCACTTCCGCCGTGAAACTGGCGACGTCACCTCCAAATCCACTGCTACAGATCCAATCAGCGACGTGGACCGCGAAGCTGAGACTCTCATCGTCGCTGGAATCTGCGACTCGCGTCCCGAAGACGGGATTCTTGGTGAAGAGAACACTTCGATTGAGGGAACCTCTGGCTTTCGTTGGGTAATTGACCCTCTCGACGGAACCGTCAACTACTTGTACGAGTTCCCGAGCCACGCTGTTTCAATTGGCGTCGAATTCAACGGGATACCTGTAATTGGTGTCGTCTACGACACCGCCCTAAACGAAATTTACTCAGCTCGAGTTGACAGGAACTCAACCAAGAACGGCCAAGAGATCCAGGTAACTTCTTGCTCAGAACTGTCTCTAGCGCTCCTCGGCACAGGTTTCGCGTACGAAGCCTCAGTGCGTCGTTCGCAGGCAAAGCTGCTTACCGAACTCTTACCTCAGGTTCGAGACATCCGTCGTTCAGGCTCGTGCGCTGTCGATTTGTGTTCCGTGGCTAGCGGCCGCCTTGACGCTTTTTTTGAAACCGGAGTCCACTCGTGGGACGTGGCCGCAGGCATTCAAATCGTCAGAAGTGCCGGGGGGACCGCTACATACGAACCAGATAAAAAACGTATTATTGCTTCTGGTCCAAACCTCTGGAAACAGCTAAATAGCGCTGTAATAAAGGCTGAGACCGCTGCTGGCTCCCAATCTGCTCCCGGATCGGCCAATATTTAAGTTGTGAGTATCAGGATCCTAACCATTGAGGATGATGAACGAATCCGCACAGCGGTGCGTTTCGCTCTCGAGGACGAAGGTTGGAGTGTTCTCGAGGCGGAGACTGGTGAGCAAGCTTTGGAGAGTTTCAACTCGATGGCGCCCGACCTAGTCCTCGTCGATATAGGACTACCGGGCATCGACGGGTTTGAAGTCTGTCGGGAATTAAGAAGAGTGAGTGATGTGCCGATCATCATGGTGACTGCCAGAGACGACACACATGACGTAGTTGCGGGGTTAGAGGCAGGGGCAGATGACTACGTAACTAAACCAATAGCTCCAAAGGAACTCTCGGCTCGGATTCGTGCCCTTTTGCGCCGAGTCAAGCCGGAAGATGCCAGTGCGTCTCCCAGGACCGTCGGAGACCTTGAGATAATCCCAGACGAAGGGGTAGTCCGAAAAAACGGTGAGGAAATCCACCTAACAAAAACAGAATTTCATCTCCTGTGTGAACTTTCAGACCAGTTAGGAAAGGTACTTAGCCGCGAACATTTACTCGAAGAGGTGTGGGGATATGACTATTTCGGAGATGGCCGACTGGTCGACGTCCATGTTCGCCGTTTAAGAACCAAAGTTGAACCCGATCCCGCTCATCCTCGCCACGTCGTAACGGTGCGCGGCATGGGCTACAAACTTCAAGCGTAGCTATGGAGACACGCGGCCTTCCTTGGCGCCGCCTCCCGCTGCGAACACGGGTAATCGGCGCGTTTACTTTGGGTGCCGCTGTTGCTGCATTGGTTCTAGTCGTAATTACATACGGATTGTCCCGCCAAAGCATGCTTCAACAACGTGAAGAGTCGTCTCAACGTCAATTCTTCGCTAATGCTCGCCAAGTGCAAAGTTCTCTTCGCGCAGAAGACCCTGACCTAACCCAATTACTGGAGTCGTTGCCAAGCCTTAGCGGGAGTCGCTCTATTGTCCGCACCGGGGATGAAATCTGGACCTCACTTTCTCTCACCCCCAACGACCTACCAATTCCCTTAGTCACGTCGGTACTTGAGTTTCCTGAAGCTAAAACAATGAGATACCGGTTAGACAACGAACCTGTTTTGGCCTTTGGTCTCCAACTTCGACCGAGCGCAGCATCAACCTTCAGTGAGGTCGCTTATTTCGAAGTAGTTCCCCTCGCTGAAGTGGAAAGCACCCTGGAAAGTCTGGCTCTGATTCTGTTAGTCGGCGGCGCCTTAACCGTCCTTGTTGGTGTCGGTATTGGCCTGTGGGCTAGCGGTGGCCTTCTCAGGCCATTGACAGACATATCGGATGCCGCCAGATCGATAGCCCATGGTCGCTTTGACACCCGGCTTGAAGAGATAAGCGACCCCGACCTTGACGCCCTTGTTAGCTCGTTCAACGAGATGGCAGCCGCTATGGAAAGCCGCATAACTCGAGATGCGCGCTTTTCCTCCGATGTGAGTCATGAACTCAGGTCCCCTCTGATGACTCTCCGCGCCTCTATAGAGGTCATGCAGCACCGCCGTGAAGAGCTTTCAGAGCGCACCCAACAAGCATTGGATTTACTGAACGATGAAGTAATTAGGTTCGAGAATTTAGTGCAGGACTTACTCGACCTTTCTCGTTCTGATTCAGGGCCCATGGGGAACGATTTGGTGAATATCGAAGAACTGGTAAGGGCCACTTTGGAGTCTTCGGAAGGCGACATCGCGCTTGAGGTCGCGACCGCTGCCGAGGGCGTCTTAGTTATGGGAGATAAAAGACGTTTAGCTCAGGTGCTCGACAACTTGTTGAGAAATGCAGAAAAATACGGCAATGGAGCCACCCAAGTATCCATCGTCGCGACAGGCAGGGTCGTCGAAATTGCGGTTGAAGATGACGGACCTGGAGTAGCGCCATCAGAGCGGGAACTGATTTTCGAACGGTTTACTCGCGGTGCAGCGGCCCGTAAACGCGGTGCTGGCGATGGGGCCGGGCTCGGATTGGCTCTTGTGGACGAGCACACAAGGCGCCACGGAGGTAACGCCAGAGTCGAAGGCAGGAAAGGGCGGACCGGTGCCAGGTTCATCGTTTCCCTCCCCAAAGCAGGCCACCGATGAGACTTAGTCGACTGTTATGTGGACTTGTGGTCGCCACCGCTGTAATTACAATTAGCGGTTGTGGTCTGGGCTCCGATAGCCAACCGACATCACTTTCAGTTCCTGAAGATGTTTTCCCTTCTGAGGCCCCGGGAACCAACGAGATCCGACCGTCAGCAGATGCGACTGTGCATCCCGTTTACTTTTTTAAAGAAGATCTCTTAGTCCGAATTCAACGGCCACTTCCTGCGCCAGTATTCCTCGACGCCCCTTTGAACAACCTTTTAGAAGGACCTACGGAAACAGAAGCTGAGAGTGGCTACGCTTCTGCGATCCCAGCTGGAACCGCGATAGTGGACGTCGCTTTGCTGCGTAACAACACTATTTCAATTCACCTGAACCAAACTTTCTTCGAAATTGAAGGTGAGCAGCGAATTAGAGCCTCGGCACAATTGGTGCTCACAGCATCAGACCTTGTTAGTGACACCCAAGGAGTTGTCTTCTTTCTTGAAGGCAAGCCGGTACAACTACCCGATGGGGAAGGACTCATTGAAGAAGTTGGAGAAGGAAGACTGCCTTCTCCCCTCACAGTGGCTGACTATGCGGCCCTTATTCCTGCCTCCGAATAGTCGGGCCCGCTTTAGCTCAACTGTTCTCGGCTGCGACGAAGCTCGTTGAGGCCTCGAAGGCTTGCGACGAGCATAAGCATCGCCGGGAATAGTTCCAGCCGACCTAGCGCCATCATGGCCATGAGAACCAGTCGTCCAGCCCTTGGAAACACGAGAAAATTACTCGTCGGGCCGGCCTCCCCGAGCGCGGGACCCACATTTCCCAACGCAGACACTGACCCGCTAAACGCCGTAACCGGATCAACACCCAGACCTGAAAGGACGACACCACCAGCGACAATCAGACCCAAATAAAGCAGCACGAAACCAACTACTTTCGATGCAATCTGCTCTTCAATTGTGGTTCGACCCAATCGTATGGGGATAACCGCGTTCGGGTGACGAGCTCGCATCAGCTCCCTGAATGAGTACCGAAAGATCACTTGTAAACGCAGTACCTTCATCCCACCTGCGGTGGAGCCACTCATGCCTCCAACCAACATCAAAATCAAAAGCGTTAGATGAGCCGCTGGCATCCACAGAACATAGTTAGAGCTACCAAAACCCGTATTGGAACCGAGCGAGACGGCATAGAAGAGGGATTCCCTGAGGTTTCGAAACAATTCGAGTTCGCCATTATTGACCCAGAGAAGTAATACGAAGGCTCCGGCGATCAGGGAGAGGTACCAACGAAACTCTGAAACGCGCCGATATGCACCTATGCCTTGGCTGAGTGCATGCCAATGAATCGAAAAGTTGGCTCCTGCATAAAGCATCCCAGCGATGATCACTAACTCAATCGCAACCGAGTCAAAGTGTGCGATTGACTCCGCGTGAGGTGAATAGCCGCCGGTGGCTACGGTCGTAAAGGCATGGGTAACCGCATCAAAGACTGACATTCCAACCAAGAGCAAAAGCATCGCAACGATGCAGGTGGCAGCTCCATACAGTAACCACAGGCGCCGTGCCGTGTCTCGCACGCGCAAAGATAGGCGGTCAGCTGTAGGACCTGGAGCTTCGCTGGCGATCAGGTCCAAGCCGCCGATCCCCAACGCTGGAAGCACCGCGACGGCCAACACAACCAAACCCATTCCGCCCAGCCACTGGGTCATGCTGCGGTAGAAAAGAAGACCTTGGGGCACCGAGTCGAAGTCGGACAAGATTGTGGAGCCGGTGCATGTAAAGCCAGAAATTGACTCAAATATTGCGTCGTCGAAATGGGCCCAAGAAACAACGCCAGTGAGCAAAAATGGTAACGCTCCGGCTAACGAGACCGCTAGCCAACTCCACGCAACCGAGGCAAAGGCAAGAGCCGAATCTGCAGTTGGAGAAACCTGCGAGCCGAAGAACAGAGCGCACCCAACAGACGCTGTTATGAGAGCCGCTGCTGTTAACCCAGCGGCAGCACCTCCGCCATCAATGACGGCAACAACAGCTGAAACAATCATTGCGAAGGCGACAGCCAAAAGTCCTGCCCCGGCAACGCGTACCGGTGTGATAGCTAGCCGTCTCAACGAACTGCCTTTTCGTGCCGAGTCAGACGCCACCGGCGAACGTCTCGCTGTAACGGCTCTCCAATTCCGCCTAAGGAAACCAATATGGGTGTTATCGACACCCTTCCAATCAACATCAAAAGAGCTCCCGAAAGGTGCCCAACAGCGCCCAATGCCTGGAGGTGTTCGTTTGGTCCCCCGAGACCGAACGCAAATCCGACGTTTGAAAGGGCGGAGACAGCGAATGAAAAGGCTGCTTCAAAATTTAGCCCGTCAGCGGTAAATAACAGCACCATGGCGAGGATGACCATGGCCGACAGAAATAGTTCGCCAATTATTCTCGCGAGGGCAACTTCGCCGATGGAGGATTTTCCTAAGTGAATCTTTTCCACCGCAGACGGATGGATACTTCGGCGCAGTTCGCGGCCTATATACCGCCCCAGAACCATGAATCTCATGACTTTGAATCCACCAGCAACTGAAGCAGACATCCCGCCTATCACCATCAAAACAAGAAGCAATGCTTCTGAGCCGTACGACACCAAGCTCAGATCGCCTGCGACGTACCCAGTCGTAGAAATTGCTGAAGTCACCCAAAAGAAAGCCTCTCGAAGATTGTCCGCTGTCGGCCATTTATCGGACCAAGCCAGCACAGCAACGACCGCAGCGATGATCAAACCGATGTACGTGCGAAACTCAATACTCCGAACGAAACGATGCAGGTCTCCTCGACGTAAAGCCCTAAACATAAGCGGCAAGCTTGTGCCGGCGATGATCATGCCCACGATGGCCACCCATTCGATAGCTGGCGAATTAAAGACACCGATTGATCCTGAATGGCTGGAAAATCCACCGGAGGAAATGGTCGTCAGCGAATGGATCACACTGTCAACTAATGGCATGCCCGCTGAAAAATATGCGATTGCAAGTAAAAGGGTCAGACCCATATAAAGAGTCAGCAATCGAACCATAGTTGAGCCACTTCTGGGGGCTAAACGCCTAGCCGATCGAGTCGCAACTCCCCCATCTGCGTCTAAACCGCCTACGCCTAGGTGAGGCAAAATACGCACCAGAACTACGATCACTGCGGCAGCGGCCAACCATTGACCAAGAGATCGAAACAGCATCATGCCAAGAGACACTGTTTCTGGTTCAACGGTAGTCGCGTTGGTTCCAGTAACTGTTGCAGAAGCTTCGACTAAAGCAACATCAATTGTTGGAGCTACGCCTGTTGCAAAGTGTGCGATCGTTGCAGCGATCAACGCTGCTAAAGCACCACTAACAAAAGCGGTGAACAGTCGAGCTACCGGCAAAGTAGATGGAAATTTCGAAAATCGAAGAATGAAAAACCCGACTAGCTGGATGACAAGACCCGAAACGAGCAATGCAACTACATCTGGGCCTCCATCCAACCAATCGATAATCCCACAGACAAAAAAGAGGGGGGCGATCAACACCCACACCGCTCCGACCGTTACCCCCGTTGCCGACTCGATCCGACCTTTGGAGAGTCGACGAAGCAGCAACGCGGATCGGCTAAGCATCCAGCCAGTTAGGCGCTGAGCATATCCGGGGACAGCGGCCCGTTTGGGAGGCTTTGGGGTCACCCGAAAGCCTGCTTCACCTCATCCACCAGATGAGGCTTCGCAAATACGATTACATGGTCGCGGGCCCTTAGAACACTTCGGCCACGCGCTATGTGAGCGTTCCCATCGCGGACAATGGCAGCAAGCAGAACACTTCCTGATAATCCAAGGTCCTTTACTGCTGCCCCATCAGCAGGAGCTTCGGGTGCAACTTCGAATTCGACAACTTCGACATCCCCTTCCAAGAACGTGGCCACGGCAGCCACATCCCCACGGACGTACCGCAAAACGCTGTTGGCGCTAGCGGTACGCGGAGATAAGGCTGCATCAATGCCTACTTGCTCCAAGAGGGGCAGCAAGCTGAGGCGGTGAACAACGGCAATAGTTTCAGGAGCTCCCATCGACTTCGCATAGAGGCACGCAAGAACGTTGGCGTCGTCTTGGCCCGTAGACGCGACCACTGCATCGAAATCTCCTACGCGTTCCGAAGAAAGAAGATCGGTATCAGTAATGTCTCCCTCAAATACCAGACACCCGGGTAATTTTTCTGCCAAGGACTCGCAGCGCGGTTTGTTTACTTCAACAATGGCAACTTCGACACCTCTATCGAGAAGACGTTTCGCCAAGAGTGCAGCGGTTCGACCACCGCCCAAAAGCATGACCCGTTTAACTTCTGTCCTATGAAGACCGAGCAAAGTCATTAATTCGCGACGCCCTTTACGGCGACAGATAACCCGAAGTAAGTCGTGTGCTTGGAGGACCATATCCTCTCGCACTACATGGCTTTCTCCGTCGCGAACTATCTCTCCAAAGATGAAATCCCACTCTGGCTCGTAAGTGGCGCCGATTTCTCTCACTGAACGACCCACAACAGGTGCTTCGTCAGAAAGCCGGGCGCCTACCAACAGCACCTCGCCTCCAGCCATTTCAAAGAGGTTCCTGGCGCCTCGATATAGCAACAGTTCCTGAATCGCTGCGGCAGTTTGTTCGTCGGGGTCAAGGACCAGGTCAACTCCCATTGCTTCTCGAATTTTGCGACCCGCGGGACCTCGTAGTTCAGGGTCATCAATTCTGGCGATCGTGGAGAGTGTTTCTTCACCTCGTGCTTGTCGTGCTTGCAGGCAGACGAGCAAATTAGTTGTATAGCTCTGAGTGACGGCAACCAACACTTCGGCCTTCTCAACTTGAGCTTCCGAGAGAGTGCTTGGATTCGTTGCATCCCCAGTGACAGTCAAAATGTCGTTGTCTCGTTCGATCCGCGTCAACGGTTCTCGCAAAAGGTCGACTACGACTACGTCGTTACCTTCACGTGACAGCCGTGCTGCTACGTAACTTCCGACCTCTCCGGCGCCGACCACGAGGATTCTCACATAATCAACGGTACCGCCCAAGTCACACAGTTAGAACCTGTGAAGCCCAGCTAATTACAGACGACGTGCAGGCGGTAGGTTGTCACCATGGCCGTAGTAGTTTCGATCGACGCAGGAACAACAGGCGTCAGGTCTTTCGCTCTCAACGACGAGGGTGAGCAAGTTGCTCTTGCATACAGGGAGTTCACTCAGTATTTTCCGCGCCCAGGCTGGGTTGAACATGATCCAAATGAAATTTGGGAGTCGGTTCAAGTAACCCTTTCAGAGCTCACGGCTTCGGTGGACGAACCCATAGCTGCTATCGGGATAACGGACCAGAGAGAAACCGTTTTAGCGTGGAGCCGCAAATCTGGTGAGCCTCTTTGTAACGCAATCGTCTGGCAAGACCTAAGAACATCCGCCCGCTGTGATCAGCTTTTGGAAAATGGTCTTCTTGATCAAGTACGCCGAACGACTGGGCTGGTAATCGACCCTTATTTCAGCGGAACAAAAATTGAGTGGCTACTCAAGAACAAAGTCGTTGAACTGAGCGCTGATCTAGCTTTTGGGACAATCGACAGTTGGCTCATTTGGAAACTCACACAAGGTTCAGTCCACGCAACTGACCCGAGTAACGCTTCCAGAACACTTCTTTACGACGTTCAAGAGGGATGCTGGTCGCCGGAACTCTGTGAACTATTTGGAGTTCCAGTATCAAGTTTGCCTGATGTGCGGCCTTCCTCTGGACGTTTCGGATTGACTGCCGACACAACGGCGCTGGGTTCAGGCATCCCTATTAGCGGCGTAGCAGGAGACCAACAATCTGCATTATTTGGGCAAGCCTGCCTCGAGCCCGGGATGACCAAAAATACCTACGGAACGGGGTCTTTCGTTCTGATGAACGCGGGTCGGCACTGTCCCGAACCGGTCGACGGCCTGCTGACTACAGTGGCCTGGGATCTTGGTGATGGACCGACCTACGCGTTAGAAGGATCAGTCTTCGTTGCCGGTGCGGCCATACAGTGGCTTCGAGACGGCTTGGGAATAATTAGTGAAGCCGCAGAAATAGGTGATTTGGCGGCATCCGTAGCAAACAACGGTGGTGTTTATTTCGTGCCGGCTTTCGCAGGCTTGGGAAGTCCTTGGTGGGACTCACGCGCGCGCGGGACTCTTACCGGCATAACAGGAGGTACTGGGCGTGGACACCTCGCGTTGGCAGTCGTGGAGGCCATCGCATTCCAGACCCGAGACGTAGTAGAGGCCATGTCTCGGGCAGGAGCTACGCCTGTTCGCGAAATGCGGGTTGACGGCGGTGCCTCCGTTATGGATTTGTTGCTCCAAATCCAAGCAGACCAATTAGGTGTTCGAGTAGCCCGGCCTGTTATCACTGAAACGACGGCCCAAGGAGCAGCCATGCTTGCCGGACTTGCAGAGGGGCTGTGGGATAGCCCCGCAGAAATTAGTGCTGCTTGGCAACTAGACAAGGCATTCGATCCTCGCGACAATCGCAGTGAATGTGACGCTTCCCATGCCAACTGGCTCCGAGCGGTCGAAAGATCTCTGAACTGGGCCGTGGAATGACCATTACCTCAGCAGAGTCGTTCCAAACCAGTACCCAACTGGGTTATGGCCTGACGAATCCGATGTTCATTTTCCACTAAAGCAAATCTCACGTATCCCTCGCCGCCTGGCCCGAACCCAACTCCAGGCGACAAAGCAACATTCGTCTCTTCAACAAGGTGCTTACAGAAGCCCACAGAACCCATTTCACGGTAAGGCTCAGGAATTGGTGCCCAAACAAACATGGTGCCCTTGGGTGGCTCAATCTCCCAGCCAATACGGGCAAGCCCGCGAATCA
This sequence comes from Actinomycetota bacterium, assembly GCA_036163555.1. Lineage (GTDB taxonomy): Bacteria > Actinomycetota > Acidimicrobiia > Acidimicrobiales > Poriferisodalaceae > MedAcidi-G3. The sequence continues at coordinate 121,457 of JAYZKK010000060.1, read as the reverse complement.
AACTGTCGCGACGAGATTGGTAGATCTCATTGACTTCTCGCGGATAGTCACTTTCTTCATTCATCACCACCGTTGCCGCTATCTGAATCGGTTGAAAGGTCCCATAATCTAGATAGCTCTTGAGTTTTGCTAGCGCCCCTACTACTTCACTGTTCCCGACACAAAACGCAACCCTCCAGCCCGCCATAGAAAATGATTTAGTCAGGCTGTAAAACTCGACTGCGACTTCTTTCGCACCTTCGGCTTGCATAATTGACGGAGGTTGGTAGCCATCAAAGCCAAGATCTGCATACGCGAAGTCATGCACCAAGACCACTTCGCGTTCTCTAGCGAAATCAACCAGCCGCTGCATGAAAGATAAGTCGACACACGTAGTAGTTGGATTGTGCGGGAAGGACAAGACGATAGCCCGAGGTCGCGGCCACGAATACTCAAACCTCTCGACCAGAGATTCAAAAAAATCTTCGCCCGTTGTTAGAGGAACTTCACGAACGTTTGCGCCTGTAAACAGTGGCCCAAATATGTGAATCGGGTAAGAAGGGGCTGGGACTAAGCACGCATCACCGGGCGCTAGCAGGGTCCACATCAAATGTGAGAACCCTTCTTTCGCTCCAATCGTGTTGATTATTTCACTTTCCGGATCCAGCGAAACGCCCCATTGGCGCTGATACAGATCCGCCACCGCTTCTCGAAGCTTAGGTATACCTCTACTGGCCGAATACCTGTGGTTTCGATCATTTTCGGCTGCTTCACTCAGCTTGGTTACCGCAGTAGCGGGCGACGGAATGTCCGGGTTGCCGAACCCCAAGTCGATGACATCCGCTCCATCTCGCCGACGTTCGATTTTCAGTGAATCGATAATGGTAAAGACGTAGGGTGGCAAATTGCTGATGCGTCTGAACTCCACACAACATGAGGGTACAGAGGCATTGGGTCTTATTCGAAACAACTATCCAAGAACTCTCTTGGTGTCAGATGTTTCTATCCTTCAACCTTGGATTGGAAGTCATCGAGAGCCGCGTGAGCGATCCTTCCCTCAGCTCTTCTCTTCACAAACCCTGGGAGCGGAACCGCCAACTCAATAGCAAGCTCATATGTGACTTCGGTCTGATGCTCATCATCGACCAAACTGTCGAATCTATAACTTCCATCGAGCCTCTTGATGATGTCGCCGCTTGCTAATTCCCATTTAATGAGCGACGGTGACTCCGAGTAGTCGTAGATAAGTGAATAAGTTGCACTTCTGCCCATAGCAGCAACTCGAAAAGTTGCCTCGGTCACTCTGCCTTGGTCGTCACGAGCTCCTATCGACACTTCGCGCAGATCGCTGACCCAGGAGCCATAACTTTCGACGTCAGCCACCAAGGCATGGCACTGTTCAGTATCCGCATTGACGACACGAGAAACTTTCAATTTGTCGATCATCAGCTTTTCCTATCCAACGACCCTTGTATTCTGCCACGCCTCGGAGGCTAGGCGGGGTCGCAATCACGCTCCGGAAAAAATCCATGCTGTGCCGACCACAAAGCCGCTGACCCAACTGGCAATATCGGGGCTAATAAGACGAACGCAATATCGCTATAGGGCTTGAGCGCAGCGGCCGTGAACGCCACGGCCAATTGAACAACCATCGACAGAGCAAAGAGCCGTTGAATTGACCGCGGGGCACTGTTCTGAAGCAAAAACAATCCGGCAACGGTGACGACTTCAAGGCGACTTCGTTTCAATCCATACAACAACCCAAACAAAAGCAAGAACAGACCTAAGGCAAACATCGTTACAGACACGGTCACCACAAACGGACCAGAAGACTCCGGTGTCAGGACACCGAAAACCGCTACGACCGCCAACATCAAGGTCGACTGCCAAGCCAAGCGAAGCAAATATTGCCCAGAGCCACTACCGGGCTGACGTGCTTCCCGCTTCATGAAAGTGTTTTCTGCAGACGGTTAGCCAAGAGATCATATGAAAGCGATTTCATAGCCCGGCTTCTACTTTCTCTTGACATCTCTTCGGCCTTTTCGGGATCTTGAAGAACTGAAAGTACTGCTGCAGCCACGTCTTTCACCTGTCTCGGATGATCAACAACGATTCCTGTGACTCCATCCACCACAGCCTCGTGAGCTCCACCGGAACGTCCGGCCACCTGCGGGACACCCGACGCAGCTGCCTCGCCGAAGACAATACCGAAGCCTTCTTGTTCTAGACCCCCCCATCGATTCCTGCAGGGCATGACGAACACGTCCCCCATAGCAAAAACAGATGGGATCTCAGAATCGGCGACACGGCCTAGGAACTTCACCGGAGAATCCAACTTTTTGGACAGCCGTTCTAAACGTCTCCTGTCTCTGCCTGCACCGGCTATCGCCAGTTGTATGCCCGGTAGCTCATCTTGAAGACTTGTCACTGCCTCGATAGCCACGTCAAATCCTTTTCGAGGAACAAGACGGCTAACTCCGACGACAAGAGGATCTTGGCTGAAACCGAGGCTTTCGCGATATTCCATTCGTTCGCTGACATCGCGTGGCACGAAACGGTCCTGGTCAACACCCGGAGGGATCTCAACAGTCTTTAGCGGGCCGCCGGCTGCCCTCGAAGCCTCTTCAGCTGGATAGCCGCCTGCCGTAATAACAAACTCGGCGCTTCGTAGTACCCGACCCAGAAGGAGTCGGGCTCCTGGAAGTCGACCCGGAACCGTTATTTCGGCGCCGTGAGCGACAATGGCATAGGGAAGGTTCAGCGCCGGTGCTAGGTGCCCTAAAGGGAGTGCTGGATCTAAGACAACGAGTTCTGCCCCTACCTCTTGAGCCAATTCCTTAATTTCAGTAGCTAACTGTCTGGTTGGGAAAAAAACCTTCCGCTTGTCCCGTACGATGCGATGTTCTTGTGCTGCATCAAAGCTCGCTGCCTCCGGATGGTCCGGGGTGAAGACGGTGACCCCGTCACTAGGTAGTCGTCGCCAAAGCTCCCAAAGGTAGTTCTGAATTCCACCGACCTTTGGTGGGTAGTCATTGGTAACAAGAAGATGTTTCTTCATTGACTACCCGAGTCCAACAAAATTCCCCATTCGTCTAGTTCGGCACGAACAATTCCATCGGGGTCATGCTCAACTAACGACTCTGCTACATCAGGTCCGATCAGATGTTCCTTTCCTAGCCGCAGCGCCGCCCACACCGCGTGACTTCGGACTAATGGTTCCGACGAACTAAGACAATTCACTAAGACTCGATCTACCTCGAGGTCATCGCGACTTTGGCTATTCCCCAAAACTATTAGCGCATTTCTCCGCAAGTATTCAGGCCGACGTCTAGGTATATACCAATGACCAAACTGTTTCATGAGTTCTTCATCTGAACTATCGAGCAGGGTAACAATGTCAACCTTTGAATCTTCGGGCGAGATGGTTCCTGAAGCCTCCATCGTCGTGTCGTTAATCGGGCAGAGGACTTGGCAGTCATCACAGCCATAGAGTCGATCTCCAAGTGCGGTTCGATACTGTCGGGGAAAGATCCCTTTGGCCTGCAAAAGCCACGCTAAGCATTTGTTGGCATCAAGCACTCCAAACTCGTCAATAGCCCCCGTGGGACAGTCAGTACTACAACGTCGGCAGGTACCACACCCATCGTGAGTCTTTTCTGACCGTTCCCCGATAGGAGCATCCGTCACAACTGAACCAATTACTGTCCAAGAGCCAAGCTCTGGGTGGAGCAACATAGTGTTTCGTCCCAACCACCCCAGACCAGCTCTAGCTGCCACTGCTCTATCAGCCAACCGGTTATCGTCCATTACCACCTCAGCTCGGGCTCCAAATCCTTCGAGGTAGTTCGCTACGGCCCTCAAGCCTTGACGGAGCATCCCGTAATCGTCTGAACAAACGTAGGAGGCCACTACTCCTTTCGGAAAGTCAACTCCTGCTTTGGTGTCAAGGTTCGCGGTTTGAGGTTCATCGACAGAGGGCGGTTTGTAGCGTCGAACTGCGACCAGAATGCTCTGTGCTCCTTCAAACAGCTGCGCTGGGTCTGTAGCACGCTCTGGATTGCCGTAGGTGAAGTTCATGCCGGCATGAAGGCCTTGACGTTTTCGTTCCTTAATAGCTACGCGAGCCTCCGTCAGTGGTTCAACGCCGGTTACAGCAATGTCATCTAACCCAGCATCCTTGGCTACTTGCCTTATGTCCTCAAGATTGGGAACCCGCATAAAGACACTTCCATAACACTCAAGAGAAAGACAGTCAGCATGCCGACACGCTTACACCCCTAAAAGTTACCGTCCTGAGTCCGACCCAACAGATTTCTGCAGCCTCAATCTAGGAACCAAGCCAGATCGGCCAAGAGTTCTAAGAGCACGAATATCGGATAATTCGATTACGACTGAGTCACGATCAGGCCTACATAGGTAGGTGATGAGACAATCGTTACAAGTCTCGGATCCTGAATATTCGCAGAGGTCACAATCAATAAGCAACGACTCCTCATCACCAAGAGTTTCGTCAAGATCTCGATCGGTAAATCCAGTGTCTCTCACTTCTCTTTGTCCTTTGTCTGAGTACTAAGACAAGCTAGAACTGGGGTGGGACTGCAGTGACCTATGAGCTATACGACCTCAAAGAGCCGGGTATTCTCTAATCCAGGGGATGGAAATGTTCGCCGAAGAAGCAGACGTTTGGGTAGGTCGCCAGTATGGGCCCTACAGCATCAAAGAGCTCCTGGGTCGCGGCACAGTAGCTCACGTCTACCGCGCTGCATTACGTGACGGCAACGAAGTTGCCCTCAAGGTCCTCACCCCGTTCGCTGAAGCGAGACAAGAGATCCGTTCTCTTTTTGAACAAGAGTTCGAACTTATGGTTCGCGTCGACCACCCGAACGTCCTTCAGGCAATGCAGGCTGGCGTAATCGCTGGCACTCACTACATGGAGATCGAACCAATAAGTGGTGAAACCCTTTGGGATCGCGTTCAATCATCCAAACCTCTAGACCTTGCGGAATCCATCGCCATTATTCAACAAATGTGTTCTGCGTTAGATCACGTTCATCGCCAACGGATCGTCCATCGAGACGTCAAACCGTCCAACATCTTGTTGGACGAAGAGCGTGACCGTGCTGTTCTCTTTGACTTTGGGCTTGCGCACGACCTAGACGGACCTCCACCACCTGAAGGCAGGGTCTACGGATCCCCTATGTTCCTAGCGCCCGAACAAGCAGTTGGAGGCCATGTCGATGGGAGGACTGATCTCTACAGTTTGGGTGCAACTCTTTATCGGCTGGCGGTGGGGTCAGCTCCCTTTTACGGTGAAAGGAATGAGCTCTTACACGCCCACGTAAAACTGGCACCGCCAGATCCCCGCGGAGCTGGGGTTGCTGACGATCTCGCTGAAATAATCTTGAGGTCGATGTCTAAAGCCCCAGGTGATCGTTTCGAAAGCGGAGCAGATTTCGCCGCTGCCCTCGCTACGGTTCAACAAGCAGACCTGAAGCCGCGCAGGCGCGGTTTCCTAGGCAGAATTGCGGGCCGTTCCTGATGGATATTGTAAAGCTCCAATAACTCTCGATCGAACATTTGTTCGCTATATTCGTCTTCGTGTTTCAACAATCGTTAGACGATTTGGGTACGCCCTTGCACGAAGTCACTTTCTGTGTTCTCGACTTCGAGACCACCGGTGGCAGAAGAAACATCGACATGATCACAGAGATCGGTGCTGTTAAGTATCGTGGCGGCGAGGAGCTTGGAACCTTCCAAACACTGATCGACCCGGGATGTTCCATACCTCCTGAGATAACGGTTCTCACCGGAATCACGAGTGCAATGGTGTCGCGGGCACCAAAGATCGAACACGTCCTACCTACCCTCTTAGGATTTCTAGGAGGTGCTGTGCTCGTTGGACACAACGTGGGATTTGACCTTGCATTCTTGAACGCAGCTCTGCGTAGATCTGGAAGGGAGGCCTGGGAGGGGCAGAAGATCGACACATTGGCTATCTCGCGTCGAGTCATCCGCAACGACGTCCCTAATCACAAACTTTCCACATTGGCCAAGTGTTTGCGTTTACCGCATCAACCGAACCACCGGGCTTTAGATGACGCTCACGCGACTGCGGATTTGCTTCATCACCTGCTTGAACAGGCCTCGGCTCTGGGAGTTTTGGGTCTAGACGATTTACAACAACTTCCAACTATGCAACGCCACCCTCAAGCAAAGAAACTGCGACTTACTGAAGACCTTCCACGTTCACCTGGGGTTTATCGGTTTATCGACAAGAGAGGCGAAGTTCTTTATGTCGGTAAGGCGGTCAACATACGCACTCGCGTCCGGTCATATTTCTCGAGTGACAAACGTCGAAAAGTTGACCAACTACTTCGGGAAACCGAATTGATCGAATACACGGTGTGTAAAGGATCTCTGCAAGCAGAGGTGCTCGAGTTGCGCTTGATTCAGGATCTTCGGCCGCGCTTTAACCGGCGTTCGAAAAATTGGTCGAAGTATGCCTACGTGAAATTGACCTTGGCGGAGCGATTCCCACGCTTATCAATCGTGAGTGAACCCAAAGATGATGCTGCTTTCTATTTAGGTCCAATTTCTTCTCGTCGTGTCGCTCGAGATGTAGTTGACGCAATCGAAACTGTCTTACCGCTCCGCCGTTGCACCAAGAGAGTGCCCCGACAGGTGACCGCCGGGCCCTGTGTCGCAGCTCAAATCGGTACCAGTGTGTGTCCTTGCTCCGGCGAGGTAACTGAGGAGGCTTATTCGCAGATCGTTGACGATGCCCTCCTAGCCCTAAACAAACACCCAGAGAAGCTGCTCGAGCCACTACGCCTTCGAATGGTGAGCCTTGCGAATCAACAACGCTTCGAGGAAGCTGCTGACCTGCGCCGTCAAGCTTTCGCTCTGTCCGCCGTCTTGCGGCGTCAGTACCAGGTAGAAGCACTGCGTTCTTCTGGTCGTGTGGTATTCGAAGACGTTCGGACTGGGGTCACGACACTTGAGAATGGTCGCCTGGCTGAGTGGTCAGGTGAAGCCGGTGCTGTCGAAATCCAACTAAACAACCTTGGTGGCGTAATAGGAAAGCGCGAAATTGGGGAACTGTGGTGCGTTGCTAATTGGATTGAAAGTGAGGCCCATAATCTTCGTCTTATTTACTGCGATCGACCTCTGTCGTCTCGCTATCCCTGTCTAGACAATTTTCAAATCAAAAAAGATCTCGTAGTCGCTTAGGTCGGGTGTTTATTCGGCTTATTCTTTGCGACCTAGGAATTTGACGCCATGTCCATACCGCTCAACAAGCTCCAACTCGTCCACGTCGTACACCATGGTCCACCGTCGCTCGCTCTCGTCAAATTTGACAGCTGCCATGACGAATCGATTGCCTGGTTGAATAGCAACCACAGTTCCCGTCTGACCTATTAAGTGTTGTCGACTGTCATCCGAGGTTGCTGTTAGGCGGACAACATCTCCAACCCCATAGGGAAGAGCTTGTCCGATCACCATGACTAGTCAGCTATCTCGTTGCTGAGCTCAACTACAGTCTCAACCTTGGCAGCAGCTTGACCATTGGCCATAACTGCCTTGGCGGCCTCGAGCCCTGCTCCTAGGTTCTCAACCAAGCCAGCGACGAGAAGGCCTGCTGCCGCATTGATCGCGACAATGTCGGCCCTTGGACCTACATCGGTTCCGGCGAACAACTCATGCATTATTCGCACATTGTCTTGGGGAGTGCCGCCTTGAAGTTCAGCTCTATTGACTCGACGAATACCTACAGATTCGGGTTGAAATTCGGTCTCGCCAACGACTTCGCCATCACGGACCTCGTAGATGCGGGTTGAATCAGTCGTCGTAATTTCATCAAGACGGTCACCTCCATGAACGACCAGCGCATGTTCGCTTCCTCTAGCCGCTAACACACCTGCGACTCTCGGAGCCATTGTCGGGTCACTAACCCCTACTACTTGCCGTTTAACTCCCCCAGGATGGGACAGCGGGCCAAGAAAATTAAAGGTTGTCGGAACACCAAGTTCAGAACGAACTGGGCCAACAAATCTCATCGCGGGGTGAAAGTTTTTGGCAAAGGCGAATCCGATACCCACCTCTTCAACACATCGTGCGACTTGGACACCATCTAGATCGATAGCTAGCCCCAACACTCCCAGGGTGTCGAAAGATCCGCTACTGGAGGATGCCGCTACCGAGCCGTGTTTACAAACTGTGGCTCCAGCTGCCGACGCAACAAAACAAGCCATCGTAGAAACACTCAGAGCGTGAGTCCGTCGAGCGGGGGCGCCACCGCTTCCGACAATATCAATAGTTCCATTCGGCACATCTAAAGGAGAAGCTGCGTCCATCATTGCATCCACTAAGCCGGTGAGTTCTAGTACCGAACCTCCCTTCATGCCCAGAGCAATTATGAAACCTGCTACTTGAGCATCTGTTGCTTCTCCTCGCAGAATCGACCCTAGGGCAGCCCTGGCGGCAGCAGGGGTTAAATCAACTCCGCCTACTAGGTCACTCAAAACCCCTGACCAGCCGCCGAAAGTGTCCAAGGACTGGTCAGCCGTGGAGTTGCTCTTACTTGAAGTCACCTTTGGGACTCTATCGTTCGTTTGTTGTCTCGGTTTCGCTCAAGGCGCGCTCTCGTGCTGCAGTACGTCGCCTTCGCCTAATAATGCTTCGTCGTTCCCGCTGCGTCGCGCCTCCCCAAACTCCTTCTTTCTCCCGCACAGTTATTGCGTACTCGAGACAAGGCATGGCGACCGAGCAACCACGGCAGATTTTCTTCGCTAACTCGGCGTTATCGTCTTCGTCATCAGGAAAGAAAATTGACGCATCGATACCACGACATGCAGCGATCTGTTCCCATCCCTTGAGCCCCGGTGCGAAGGGAAGCGTGCTTTCAAACACATCTGTGAGCGCGTCTCCACGGCGGGAATGTAAAACTGTGCTCTGAATCGGATCGCTGATGCTCATTTCAATCAGGATTCTTTCCCATTGGGAGTGGGATTGTCCAGACTAATTGAGCGTTCGGTAAACTCTTGAGGAAGGAATCCGGATTGTCAGGCGAGTTTTTAATCTTTGGACACCGAATCGACCGCACTTCGTGGTTAAGTGGTTCACTTTTCTCACTTTTAGTAGTAATCGGCGTGGGGTTGATTATCGGCAATCTGGTGGATCAGAACAGTGATAGTTCATTATTGGTGACTGCAGCGATCTCTATAGGACTCGTTCTCGGCGGCTTTGTTGCGTCTTGGCGTGCCTCGCGTTCTCACATAGTCCATGGGATGCTTACCAGCTGCCCCGCGTTAGTCATTGCCTTTGTATTTCAGTGCATCAGGATGATTCGTGGCGTCCGCTCAGTTTCTTGGCTGAGCCTCGTTGTCGTCAGCTTTCTAGCCGTTTCGTTAGCGACATTGGGCGGGGTGCTTGGTGGACGTTGGACTCCCAACCGAGGCTCTCTTTTTGAGTAAACAATCCGCGCTGACATGACAAGCCTCATGCAGCGATACAGTGATATCGGCGGTGAGTCGGCTGGGTGACCGCAGTTGGCCTCACCTTTAGAGACGAGGCAAATTGAGGAAGGTCGGGACTCCACAGGGCAGGGTGCTGGGAGAAAACCAGGCGCCGCGAGGCGACGGAAAGTGCAACAGAAAGTAAACCGCCGATGGTTTAGCGCTGCTAATCACAGGTAAGGCTGAAAGGGTGCGGTAAGAGCGCACCAGCGTGCAAGGCGACTTGCGCGGCTTGCAAACCCCACTCGGAGCAAGGTCAAGCAGGAATCGGGCGGCCCGTCCTACGATTCCGGGTAGACCGCTGAGATGGATGGTCACACAAGTGAGTGAACTCACTGGACAGAATCCCGCCTACAGGCTGACTCACCGCCGCCTACATCGATTTCCACACCCTAAGAACTGGCAAGATAGCGTTCTCGACAATGAATCACAGTTCCACGAACATCGATTGGCCCGATGCGCTTCAACTAGGCCCCGTTACGGTTCTGACAGGGCTAGATAAGGGCAAATACCCGCATGGAAATTCGATGCTCGTCCAGGGGTCTCAAGAGACCATTCTGATTGATCCTTCTCTCACCGTCGCCCATCGCGGGGCACCTACCCAAGTTGATCAAATATTTCTCTCTCATGTACACGAGGACCATATTCCTGGAATGAGTCAACTCAGAGATGTCCCAGTGTCATGTCACGAAGCAGACGCTGTAGGGCTCACTTCAATCGATGGATTGATGTCTATGTATGGCTTGCCTTCGTCTGTGGAAGAAGAATTTCGACAAGAGGTGATAAAGGACTTCAGCTATGAGCCTCGAAGCGATGTCTCAACCTTTTCTGACGGTGACGTTTTTGATTTAGGGGAGGCTGAGATCCAGATAGTGCACACACCTGGACACACCCGTGGCCACTGTGCGTTCTTGGTCCCTCAAGCCAGGGCCGTTTTCCTTGGTGATATCGAACTATCAGGATTCGGGCCTTATTACTTTGATGCACATTCGTCATTGGACAGCTTCGAGCAGTCACTTAATCGGTGTCGCTCTCTGGACGCTGACCATTTCGTAACTTTTCATCACAAATGGGTTATTTCGGGGCGGGAGTTATTCCTTGAAATGCTCGATGCATTTGAGAGCGTGATCTCCAACAGAGAATCAGCAATGCTTGACTTCATGAGTGAACCGAAATCGATCGACGACTGTGCATCACGGCGATTTGTGTATCGGCCCTCTGTCGACATGAACTTTGTTGGTCATGTTGAAACTCGTTCAGCACAGATCCACATTGCCCGCATGATCAAACAGGGTCGTGTTGTGGAGGTCAGTGAGGGCATGTATCAAACTGCTGTCAATTGAGAGTTACGGCTCTTTGAGGTGTGCTGTTTCGTTGAAAGATGTAAGTACGGGCCTCCCATCCCTCACCGCTATTCGAGTGATCTGAGCCTGCCCGACGCTGAGGTTCCATGAAATCTGTTCCTTGGTTCCCAGTGCCCATGCGACAGCAGATTTTATTGGTGAGACGTGTGTAAACACTGCGACATTCGATTCTTCAGCCTCAAGCAATAAAGCTTCACACCCCTGTGCGACCCTACGGTCCAATTCCTCTAGGGACTCTCCTCCCGGCGGAGCGAAGGTTGGGTCACTTCGCCATCGGATCCATTCTTCCTTAGTAATTTCGCCGATTGGCTTCTCGTCCCATGCTCCATAATCGAGTTCAATCCAGCGCTCATCAATACGGCAGGGCAAACCAAGTGGTGTCGCCGTTTGAAGCGCTCTTTGTAGCGGGGATGAGACAACCAAATCGATCGGACCCAACGCAGCTCCTATTTGCTTCGCTTGACGCTCCCCTTCCGTGTCGAGGGGATTGTCGACCCGTCCCTGAAGGAGACCTTCGGCGTTTGCGACAGTTCTGCCATGTCGAACGATTAGCAGCACCATTAACCTCGGGTTTTGGCATTAATCAGGTCGCGATCGATGCGTCCGGTTCGCAGGAACAATCGCCGTCGCGCAGGTTGGCTCATTCCCATTAGTCGCCAACTCCACATCAGCAGTGCTAAGCCAATTATCTCCATGACTACGATCAATAGAAGTTCACGCTCGGCTAGAGGGATGTTGGTCTCACCGCTGGTTAAACCCGTAAACGGCCACCAAAAACCTTCAGTGTTCATCCACGCTCCGTCGAACACCGAATGCCAAAACATTCCTATTGGAACAGCTAAGGCATGTCTACGGAACTGGCGTCGTCCGATAGTACAAATCATCAACCCCATCAACAACGCAATCGGTGCCACAAGAGTGTGCATAAGGTTCGTCTTACCCAAGAAGACATCTATCGCGTCAGGTAGAAGAGCTCCGACGATTATCAAACGATGATCAATTGCTGGATCACGAAAGGTGAACCACATTGCTATTAGGGCTGTGCCAGCAAACCACAACAACATGAGATCTTTACCGCACTACGAGAGCGCCGCACTCGGGACATTCTGAGGGTTGATCACTTGGCAATCTTCGAATTCGGTCAATTTCGACTGCCGCTATCTCCAAAAAACACGCTCCACATGATGTTCCTACGAGCCGACCTACCGCGGTGTGGTCGCCCATTCGCTGTCGATTATCTTCATAGAGTTTTACAAGTTCGCTTCCTGCTCGCGTTTCGGCCTCTCGTTTTTCGCCCATCACTGATTCGCGTTGGTTTTCAATTTCAGACAGTGCTGATGCAATCTTGGCTTCGATGGCAGCGACCGACTGTTGGCAGTTGGCACGAGCCCTTTCAATTCGGGTTTCTTCAGTCGCGTACGGTTCGATTCTTTCCATTAATTCAATTATCTGGTCTTCCAAGATCGACTGGCGTTTCGAAAGAGAGTCAATTTCGCTTTGAAGCACCGCTGCTTCTTTAGGTGACGTCATGTCCCCGCCGTACAGAGAACTAGTTGCTTTCGCGACCTTGTCTTCCAATTGTTGGATTTCGGCTTCTCTGTCGCTTTGACTCTGCCGAAGTGTCGATAGCTCGACCTCAATTTCGTCAAAGCTGTGTTGAAGCTCGCCATCTTCAGCCTGAAGGGCTTCTAGCTGCTCGTATTCAGGCAAGGTCTTGGACCGGTGGGCTAGTTGTGACAGGCGAGTGTCAAGTTCCTGAAGTTCGACTAGGACCTCAAGCTCACTCAAAGCCGCCTCCTTGTTGATAGCTAACTGGTAACTCCCTGCACCGGTTCTATCACGCGGCCTGTCAATTAGTCCCATTCTCATCATCTGCAGGGGGCTCCGTCGTAGTAGTGACAGGATTCCGATTCGACACCAGAGCACAATTCAAATACTCATCTCGATGGATGCCCGTAGCCGAAAGTTCGGTCATTCTGCAATTAGCCTCCGGGTGCGGTAGGAAGACACCGGCATCGAGGTCTACTTGAGTCATCGCGCAGGGCAGATCAAATTGCATCAGGCCACGTTCGGCACCAAGGTCAATGTCGACGGCACACTTCTCCTCAGCTAAGTACAGGAGTTGAGAATTTCGCTGTGGAGGTGGTGGTTTCGGTAGCGGAATGATCTCTTGCTGTTCCAACACGCGGGTCATGTAAGAACCCCAGATCCGTGCCGGAACCCAGCCGCCGGTTCCATCTCGACCCTGTATATCAGTCATAGAGACTTTTTCTTCGGGGTGGCCCATCCACACTGCGGTGCTTAGGTGGGGCGTGAACCCAACGTACCAAGCGTCACTGAAATCTTGTGCGGTACCGGTTTTCCCCGCAGATGGTTGACCACTTTCTAGGCGAGCTCGCCGGCCAGTACCTGCTACAACGTTGTTAGCGAGGACCTCCGAGACCCAAGCAGCGGTAGTCGCTTTAACAGCGCGACGCCCTCGAGGGACATGTTGGTACAAAACTGACCCACTAGCATCTTCGATTTTGCTGATGAAGAAGGGCTCCATCCTTAACCCGCCATTGGCAATCGCGGCATAGGCCACTGCTTGCTCGAGGGGGGTCACTTCTTGAGCGCCTAAGGACATTGATAAGTAAGGGCGAAAAGAATCTTCGGAGCCACGACCCAATAGGCGGTTAGCTACCTCCACGACATTATCGAGGCCTGTGCGCAGCCCCAGACGGACGAAGCCACAGTTTGAACTTTTGAGGACTGCGAACTGAACGGTCCCGACCGCACCTTCGTTTTCATTGAAGTTGGTGACTTCGTAATCAACGTTTGGCGGATTGGGAAAGGTGCATGGCCCCATTCCGCTAATCGTGTCGAACGGGAATAGTCCAGCTTTCTCAATGGCGGCTGCTAGCACATATGTCTTAAACGAGGATCCTGGCTGCCTTTTCCCCTGTGTCACGAGATTAAATTGGAAATCCGCAAATTCGGGGCCACCGATGAATGCTTGGACAGCTCCGGTAGCGGGGTGCACAGACGCTATGGCGACTTCAAAATCACCTGATCCTTCAGGCAAGACGTCTTGCACTGCTTGTTCCATGTGTCGTTGCAAAGTGGGGTCAAAAGTTGTCCAGACTCGAAGACCACCGTTGTATACCTTCGCAAAGCGTTCTTGATACGTCTCCCCTAATGCTGGATGGGCGAGTAACGCTTCAGTGACTTCGTCAAGGAAATAGTCCCTGCGTAGAGTTTCGTCAGTTCGCTGTGGGCTCCTGTTGCGGTCAGGGAGTCCACGTTGTTCGAAGCGGTCTCGATCCTCTGTGGAGATAATTTCTGCGTCTAAGGCACTCTGCAAAGACATACTGCGCCGCTTACCGACTATCTCAACATCATCGAAACCATCATAAATCCCTGGACTTCGGATGAGTCCAGCTAGGAATGCCGCATCGCCGACATCAAGTTCGTCGACGTTCTTACCGAAGTAGGTTTCAGCTGCAGCTTGAAGACCGTAGGCGCCATTACCGAAATAGATTTCGTTTAGATAAAACTCGAGAATCTCTTCTTTGGAGAATTCTTCTTCAAGTCGCGCCGCGAGGACAGCCTCACGAATTTTGCGACTAAAGGAACTCTCATTTCCCACCACACGAAGTTTGACTATTTGTTGGGTGATAGTTGAGCCACCTTGGGTGATCGCACCGCTCGTAAGGTTCTGAATCATCGCGCGCGAAATTGCTCGAATATCAACGCCGTTATGAGTCCAGAACTTGTTGTCTTCGACTGCCAACAAGGTGGCTAAGACGTCGTCGGGAACTTCACCAATTTTTATGAGTTGCCGGTCTATGTCATATCTGAGAATTCCGATTTCGTTTCCGACACTGTCATATACCTCTGTCCTCTGCGCGCCTGGTGACAAGTCAAGGTCTACGTCTATTCGTTCCCGATCAACCGCGAACAGCGCCTCTTTGCTGTGGGGGCCAATAGCTATTCCAACTGCGGTGATCAAAACAGCGCACCCAAGAATACTCACCATCAGGATCGGGAGGCGCAGCAGCCGTCGGAAAGCTCTCACTATGTACCGAAGGTACCGGCCAGCAACGCTCAGAAAGCGTCGCTCTGCCGATAGTCGCTGTCATTTGGTCGCGTTTCTGGGCAATTATGGTTCTGTGTCTCGGTACTCACTTCAGAATTCGACCTTCGACCCAAGTCGTACTTGGGTGATAGATGGAGGACCAAATCTGCCATCTCTGCCGAATATCAAGCCTCCGACATTGGTTATTGCAGCTGATGTCGGCTATCTGCACGCCCAAAATCTAGGGATCCAAGTTGATGTGGTCGTCGGAGATCTTGACTCTCTTGACCGAGAGAACCTTGAAATGGCGAATTCGCGACTTGTGGTAGAAGAACATCCAGAAGACAAAGATGAGAGCGATCTAGCGCTCGCTTTGAGTTTTGCCCGAACTGTCGGCGCTACAGACATCGACATCCTCACTGGTGGTGGGGGCCGACTTGATCATTTGCTAGTCAGTTCGATGCTGTTGGCAAACGAAGAAAACATTGATCAACGAATCGTCACCCATTGTGGAGCAAGTCGGGTCATAGCCCTCAAGCCCGGTAAAGCATTCGATTTGGGCGACGTCGTCGGCTCCCAGGTGAGCATCATCGCCCTTGAATCCGACTCGCAAATCTCTACTACAGGGCTGCGTTGGAATTTGTCGCTAGCTGATGCGATGCCAATCTTCAGCAGTCTGGGTCTAAGTAACGAAATTGTTGACCGTCCGACAATCGAAGTAGTTCAAGGCGTTTTTCTAGTAATAGTGACTTCTCGTGATCTCTAAGCCCACAACGTCAATTTCGAACACTTTGCTCGCGTTTGTCATCATCGCTGTCATCGCTGCTGGGTGTGCAACTTCGACACGAGAACCTCAAACAGTGAGACTCCTCACCCACAAGGAGTTCCAGTTGCCCGCAGAGGCACTGGAGGAGTTCACTGAAAAGACTGGGATTGAAGTTCTAGTTTTCCTCGAAGAAGACGCTACTTCCATGGTCAACCTTCTAGAAAGATCTTCAGACAATCCAGTTGCCGACGTTGTGTTGGGAATAGACAGTCTCGAAAGACGACGCGTAACCGAAAAGAAGTTGGTGGAGCCATATCGGCCTATCGCAATTGACCGGCTTGACCCCTCCCTTGTTTTGCAGGATGCCATGTTGACTCCTGTGAGCCAATTAGCTGCTTGTTTGAACCGGTCCAAGTCGAGATACGAACTTCCAGAACGACGACTAGACCAGCTTCCTGGCCAAGGAAGTCTTCCTCTACGAGCCCCGACAAAGATAAGTGACATGCTTGAGCGTCAACATGCCGAGACTGCGGTAATTCCTAATCCCCTCTCAAGTCGTCTCGGAGTCTATTTTTTGGTTGCTCTCGAACGCCTCCACCCAGAAGATGTCGAGGGCGGTACTCCATGGCCAAAACTGCTCGACGAAATGTTGAGATGGGGGCTCGAAGTCGCCCCTAGCTGGGAAGAGGCCTGGTTTAGTCGTTTCCAACCTTCCGCAGGACCCGAGAACACCGAAACTCGCTCTCTGACCTGGGGTTCTTCTGGCATGCCAAGCGTAAGTGTGCGCTTTATTCCGGAGTTACCTGAGGAGGTGGACGTAGCGGTAATCGACAGTGGATGCATCAAAGTCGTGAATTACGCCGGCATCATCAGCAATACCTCTAACCGACGAGATGCAGGTCGTCTGGTGGATTCTTTTGTGGAGCCGTTATTTCAATACGGTGTACCTGACCGCTACGGGAGTCGCCCCGCTAGGACCGACATAGTGAGAACGGAGGCTTGGCGGCGATTCGGTGTCAATGTGACCGCCATACCAATTGACGAGTGGCGGATAGGGCCGCTGTGGCAACAGTGGTTACTAACTTGGAAGCAAGTTGCTGATGCTGTGGCAAGTGGCGAAGAGCCCTTACCTCCCGTCGTTCAGGTGACGTTGCCATCTCAATAGTTGCTTCACATCCGTTAACGAGAGTTCGGACTACTCGCTTTGCCCATAGTCACCCCAAGGTCGATCTCGGTCTGCAATAGCTTCACGGAAATCGCCATCTGTGATGTGTGATGCCCATTCCTGTGCTTCGGCGGTGTGGCGAGCTATTCCGTCGAAAAATGTGCCCATAATCTGGGATGTACGCAGACCCATGTTCTCAAAAGTCTGGTTAATGAGGAGCTTATTCAGAGCTAACTGGTTACTTGGAATGCTGGCAAACCTTCGCGCTTCTTCTTCGGCTGCCTTCGAGAGATCCTTTGCCTCATAGACGTGTGATACCAAGCCGATCCGAAATGCTGTTTCAGCGTCGATTGGCCGACCTGTCAACAAGAATTGTTTGGCATGTTCTAGGCCTATTCGATGGATCCACATCATGGTCGTCGGAGTTCCATAAATGCGACTGGGCGCGTAGCCAATTCGTGCGTCGTCTGCCATAAACAACAAATCTGCACACAACAACAAGTCGGTCGCACCGCCAATCGCCCAACCGGAAATTTCTGCGACTACTGGCTTGGGACATTCCCAAACTTTCATAAAGCTTCGAACGTTGGCCGACATCGATTGATAGTCACGCACCGGGTCCCATATTTCGTTATCTGACTCGTCGTTATTCGCCAAGAAGTCGACTAGGTCGTAACCGGCTGAGACGTTAGGTCCTGCACCTCGCAGAACTATTGCGGCGACCTCATCAGCAGATGTGGCTTGGTCGACGCATTCTGCTACTCGGCTTATGACTTCTGCTGTCAACGTGTTCAAACGCTCTGGTCGATTAATGGTAATGATCGCGATCTTGTCTTCTTCTGAGTACAAAACTGAGTCCGCCATGAGATCAGCCTCCGGTACCGCTCTACGGTTGCCGTAGAGTAGTCCGCGCAGTCCGCCAACTGGATTCGTTTGGTTAAATCCGGCGACTGAAGGATTTTAGAAAAGGACCAACAATGCTCGAAACAACGACCCTCGGCCAAAGAACCAGTTTGCGGGTGCCGAGACTTTGCTTGGGAACCATGAACTTTGGAGAGCCTGGCCGCGGTCATCAAGGCGACTGGACCCTTGGGATTGACGAAGCACGCCCAATCTTCGAAGCTGCCATCGAATCAGGGCTCTTCTATTTCGATACAGCAGATATTTATGGGGTGGGCGCCTGCGAGGAGGTTGTTGGTCAACTGCTACGTGATCTACTTCCGAGAGATCAATATGTCATTAACACCAAAGTGGCTATGCCCATGGGTCGTGGTGTTAACCAAGGTGGGCTTTCTCGTAAGCACATCATTGAAGGTGTGGACAGCTCTCTTCGACGCCTTGGTCTCGAATATGTTGACCAACTGATCATCCATCGTCACCCTCATGGCATCAGAGGCGCTTCTGCAGGCCCAATCGAGGAAACATTGGAAGCCTTGAATGATGTTGTCAAGGCTGGAAAAGCCCTCCACATCGGAGCTTCTTCGATGTTTGCTTGGCAGTTTGCTGAACTTCAGTTAACTGCCAAAATCAATGGTTGGACCCAATTCGTCAGCATGCAGAACCATTACAACCTCATCTACCGAGAGGAGGAGCGGGAAATGAACCCCTACTGTTTGAGCAGTGGCGTCGCTCTTCAGCCATGGTCTCCGTTGGCCCGCGGCATCCTGGCCGGCGCTTACCGAGGGAGCATGGAAGGCGGGACTACCAATCGGTCCAAAGGTCAAGACCGGACCAGGACGGAGTCTCTGTATCGAGGTGAAATGGATTTCGCTATAGCTGATCGAGTGATAGCCCTTGCCGACGAACGTGGGTGCCGTCCTGCCCAAATAGCAATCGCTTGGTTGTTGTCCAAACCCGGAATTACGGCACCCGTGGTTGGAGTCTCTCGTGTTGAACAGTTAGAACAATTGGTTGAGGCCTGTTCCATCGAACTGTCAGAGGAAGAAGTTTCTCATCTCGAGGAGCTGTACCAACCGGTAGAAAACCTTCTCTCGATCGGAACGTCGTAACTTTCCTCATTTCAACATTCTTTTCGCTCCTCAGCGTTGAGAGAGCTAGCCTCTGCACTCAATCAATTCGGGGTGCGTCCATTGCAAACCTCGGTATCGAAAGGTTTTAACGTGAAGGCAGCAGTTCTAAACGAAATTCCTGGTGAACTCGAAATCACTGAAGTCGGTATAGATAAACCAGGGCCGCGTGAAGTGTTAATCCAAACCTCGGCGGCGGGGCTGTGTCACAGCGACCTCCACTTCATGGAAGGCCTGTATCCCTACATGACGCCCGCGGTGCTCGGACATGAATCAGCCGGTGTGGTCGAAGCAGTCGGTTCCGATGTGACCTATGTGAAACCTGGCGATCATGTGATCACATGCCTTTCGGTCTTTTGTGGCCACTGTTCATACTGCACAGAGGGGCGACCATCTATTTGTTCCGGCAAAGACCTCGAATGTAATCGCGGACCGGACGAAGCTCCCCGCCTAACTATTGACGGTGCTCCGGCGTGGCAATTTCTTAATCTTTCATCATTCGCTGAACAAATGCTCGTACATGAACACGCGATCGTGAAAATCCGCGAGGACATGCCTCTGGATCGTGCGTCACTGATTGGCTGCGGCGTCATGACCGGAGTGGGCGCAGTTTTTCGGACTGCACGCGTTGAACCCGGAGAAACTGTCGCTGTGTTTGGTGCCGGCGGGATTGGTCTCGCCGCCGTTCAGGCTGCCCGAATTGCGGGTGCCGGACGCATTATCGCTGTGGACATGATTGACACCAAGCTTGAAGTCGCCCGCCAAATGGGGGCCACCGATACTGTCAACGCAGCTGACACTGACCCTGTTCTGAGTATTCACGAGATGACAAGTGGCGGGGTACACAAGTCATTTGAAGCTGTTGGTTTAAAGCAAACAACCGAACAGTCTTTTCAAAGTTTGCGAAATGGCGGCACTGCCACTGTTATCGGCATGATTCCAATTGGGACGAACATCGAAATTCACGGTGTTGATTTCCTGATGGAAAAGAAGATCCAGGGTTCGAATATGGGATCGAACCAATTCCGCACTGATATGCCCCGACTTGTCGATATGTATCTTGATGGTCGCCTCATGCTGGATGAGATGGTTTCAGCGAGAATCAGCTTGGAAGAAATCAATCAAGGTTTCCAAGCCATGAAATCTGGATCAGTGACTAGGTCAGTCATCACTTTCAACTAATCGGGAACTTTCATCCTTCACGATTACCAGTCATAGACAGTGTTCATGACCCCGCGTACCCTTCCAACGAGCGTGCACGCATTAATGCCTTTTGCCCTCAAGACCTTTACTGCCGCGTCATTTAGGCGCTCAACCTTCAAATAACCGTCGTATACAGCTTCGTCGATACTGGCAAATGCTGGTCCGACATCTGCGAGGGTGCCGAGGATCATCAGATCAGCACCGGCCCCTAAGGCCATAACGACCGCTTCTTCGATACTCCACCGATCCGAGACCGCCCTCATATTGAGTGCATCAGTGACTACGAGTCCATCGAACCTTAGATCTTCGCGCAGAAGACCTTGAATAGCCGCGGATGAAAGTGAGGATGGAAGCCCGTCAGTCAAGTCAGGAATTTCACTGTGTCCAACCATGATGGCTGATTTTTTTGATGCGATTGCTGCTTCGAAGGGAATCAGGTCGTTCGCAGCCAATTGAGAGAGCGGTGGACCGATTGCCCGTCCTTCATGTGAGTCTGCATCTGTTGCACCGTGCCCCGGAAAGTGCTTTGCGACTGGCAAGACACCTCCATCGCTTAAACCTTCAATTGTCGCGACTCCGTAATCAACGACGAGGGCAGCATCATTAGAGAAAGACCTGTCTCCAATACCTGGCCCAGCACCTACATCCAAGACAGGGGCAAAATTGACGTTGAAACCCAACTCAAGCATCCGCACCGCGTGTCGTTCCGCGCGTTGGGCAACCAGTTCAAGTCGTTCATTTACCTGGCGAGCAGCACTTGGCAGGTCAGGTAAAACGTGGTTCAGGCGTTGAACTCTGCCACCTTCCTCGTCAGCGGCCATCAATAGAGGGATCCGATCCGCGAAATCTTGGAGCTCATCAACCCTCCTGCCAATCCAGGGAGTGGCTCCTCCTGAAAGCAGGATGCCCGCTATCTGGTGGTCACGTACTTCTTCGACGGCAGCACCGAACTGAGATTCAGTCATGGTCGGCAAAAGAAGTTGACCAATTCTCACCGCTCTGGGCAGTTCATCTACACACCCTCGATCAATGTTGTCTATCCATCGGCCGCGCATTAGCTGTTTGACCGCGAGTCCTGATAACCAGCCTGCAGGGCGGTCGTGTCCGTTGAAGATTCTCGGTCCTGGGTCTCCAACTGCCACCGTCGCGCCATCTGCAAGTTGAAGCCAGATTCCCAATGCTCCAGGGGCTCCTTCGTACGCTGTACGAACCTTGTCTGTCAGTGGCTCGCTCACTCCCAATGGAGGAACAATGTTGGTTCCTACTACTTCAACGGATCCGTCAGCAGAAACCACCCAGTAGCCGATACCGCCTGGCCCGTCGACCACTCCCACGATGGTCGAGTCCGGATTTACGATTCCAGAAGGCGTGTCAGCAGACAAGGTTCCGGTTCCCTGCGCTGTCACACAAACAAGAGTGACCGCTGCCGCCAAAAGACACGGTCTCCCGATCTGCCTAATCATTTGTGCCTTCGAGGCTGCGATCGATTTCTTCTGAACTGGGGAGGAGATGGCTCAAGGTAATCTTGTCTTCACCGCTGTCACTCACTGCAAGCGGCACCTCCATGGTGATGTGACGTAACAGGCAAAACGTGGCGTCTTGGGCTGGGCAATAGAAAACGGTGGCATCGGCTTCCACACGCAGGTTTTGCTCTTGTTCGATGAGCAATTCGAACAGCTGAGGCATTCGAGGACCCTGAGCCTCGTAGGAGTTTCTTCCCACCACACGTGAACTGTCCGCATTCTTGATGCGAACCTCCAAAAGGAAGGTCCCTTCTTCGTTGAATTCATAACCCTCAGGCACCAAGAGATCGGCTAGTAGCTGAACTTTTCCTGGAGTGACCGATGTTTGCGGGAAGGTCACTGTTTCGTCTGAGGCGGTGCGCGCGAGCAGGATTGCGGCTTGTTGATTCGTCAGTTCGAGGGTGTGGAGCTCGCCCGTTCTGGTGTCAAGGGTACGGATCTGGTGATTGTTGGTGTCTGCTATATACATGATTTGCCCAGCCGCACTTAGTCCGCTTGGTTCCGCTAGCTGAGCAACTTCACCGGTCCCATCCATTAATCCAGGTAAGCCGTTTCCTGCCACCAATGCAGAATTGCCTGTTCGGGGTTCAATGACCTTTATTCGGTGATTGTAGGTATCAGCGATATACAGATCACCGTTGACGACTTCGATACCGATTGCATGCTGCAACTGGGTGGATTGACGATCCCCGGTCGCGTCACCCCATGAAAACAGTCCGCTCCCGACGAGTGTTCTTAATTCACCACTATCTTCCAGATCTATTGAACGGACAGCGCTTGCTTCAGGGTCAGTAAACCAAAGAGTCGCACCATCAACTGCTAGACCCGAAGGCTGGGAAAGCGTGGCTGACATTCGATACCCGTCGTCGAGGCCTTCTGCTCCGGTGCCGGCAAAAACATCAATCCAACTAGCAGTCTCCCCGTTCCCTGACAGGTCTATAACCCATATCTGATGCCGCCCCGCTCCGGCTACAAAGAGCTGTTCTCCGACCTTTTCCACGTCCCAGGGTGAGGTGAGCGGCGACGATAAGGGAGGTCCTGCCAGGACTCGGTGTGTTGGCTGTCCAGTACCCGCCAAGGTGTCCACAGTTTTTCTTGATAAGTCCACGATCCTTATCAAGTGGTTGCCGCGGTCGGCGACATACAAATAACGGCCGTTGGTTGAGAGTGCCAACCCTTGTGGTTGTTTGAATTTAGCATCGGGCCAGGCACCGTCCACGTAGCCGGAAAGTCCACCTCCAATGACCCCTGAGATTTCTCCCTCAAGGTCAGTGATGAGAACACGGTGGTGTCCCGAGTCAGCTATGAAAAGACGGTTTGACGATTGGTCGGCAAGTACCTTGCCTGGGAAGCTAAGCACAGTTGGGATGGGATCACTACTCGCAACGATCGTATCCAGCGGGCGAACATCGATAAGGCCTGCCGTTCCATATTCTCGAGCCATTTGGTCTATTACCGGTTGGAAAAGAGGGTAGATACCTTCGCCTGCGTGGCTGCCCACAACTCGTCCTAGCGGATCGATCAGTACAAGGGTTGGCCATGCTCGAACTCGATAAGAACGACGGAGGTATTCATAGTCATCGTTTACAACAGGATGTCGGACACCTAGGCGCTGTACCGCTTGTTGTACTGCACGACTTGTCCTTTCATGGTCAAACTTGGCCCAATGCACCCCTATGACTACCAGCGAGTCTGGGTATTCTTCTTCGAGTCGATGCAAGTCTGGGATCACGTGTAGGCAGTTGATGCAACCTTGCGTCCAAAAATCGAGGATGACTATCTTCCCTCGGAGGTCTGAAACTAGAGATAGTGGTCGTTCGACGTTGAACCAATCGAGAGCATTCGGAAAATCAGGAGCAGCTATTTCACCTTCGTACGTAAAATCGACATCAATCGTCGGTTGGGTAGAGGGCGAACTGGATTGCGGAAGTTCAGATGAGGTTCCCGAACTTGGTTCTTGACCTTCAGTAGGTTTGACATCAGAGGCCCCGCATGCAGCCGCGAGAGTCGCTGATAGCAGCACCGCTGTGATGGATGTTTTCAAAGACACGACGCAACCAGTTTGCCTGCTATTGGTCCGGACCTGAACTTATGTGCTTAACCGTGAGTCAATCACTCCAGTATCGAAGCCGCCCAGATGCAGGCCCCCGTGGAATCTTGCGTGCTCGATCTTCAAACATCGGTCCATAACAAGGTCCATTCCTGCCTCAACAACCATTGCCGCTGCTTCTACGTTCCAGAGTCCTAGTTGAGTCCAGAAAGATTGAGCGCCTATGGCCACAGCCTGCTGGGCAACCTCTGGGAGGTCTTCATGGCGTCGAAATACATCGACCATGTCGGGCGTTACGGGCAGGTCTTCGAGAGTCGCATAGCACGGTTCACCAAGAATCTCTTCAACCATTGGGTTGACGAAATAAACCTCAAAATCAGCACTCGAACTTAGGAGATAGGTCGCTACAAAATTGCTTGGTCTCGATGCGTTTGCTGAGACCCCGACCATGGCGACGGTACGAGTTCGCCTAAGCAGTTCTAACCGGGCTGTAGCTGTCGGTTCGATCCATCCAGAGACTGGTTCATGAAGCACTGTCATACCTGACTCGCTTTCGATAACGCCTGGTCAAGATCCCAAATAATGTCTTCAAGATCTTCTAGCCCTACAGAAATTCTGACCATATCTTCGGTCACTCCGCCCGTGACTAAGGCCTCTTCTGAAAGCTGTTGATGAGTCGTTGAGGCTGGGTGGATTATGAGTGTCCGAGCGTCTCCGACGTTGGCTAGGTGGCTAATTATTTGCAGAGATTCAATGAACGTAGCTCCAGCGTGCCTTCCTCCTTTGACTCCGAAAGTGAAGATCGCCCCCGGGCCTTTAGGTAAGTATCGTTTCGCAAGTTCGTGGTACTGAGAATCGGTAAGGCCGGCGTAGTTCACCCAGCTCACTGCCGCATGCTGGCTTAGGTGTTCAGCGACGGCTTGGGCGTTGGCAACGTGTGCGTCCATTCTGAAGGGCAAAGTTTCCAAACCTTGAAGCAAAAGGAACGCGTTTATGGGTGCCATTGAAGCGCCGATGTCACGCAGTTGCTCTGCACGCAATTTGGTACAAAAGGCGTACTCCCCGAAGTTCTCCCAAAATTTTAAGCCGTTGTAGCTGTCAACTGGTTCGGTCATTTGCGGAAAGCGGCCGCTACCCCAATCGAAACGACCAGATTCGGTCACGATTCCTCCTATCGAGTTTCCGTGGCCACCTATGAACTTCGTTGCTGAATGAAGGACTATGTCTGCGCCATGGTCGAGTGGTCGACATAGATAAGGCGTAGCGAAGGTTCCATCGACGATTAGAGGTAGATCATTGGCGTGAGCAACCTGGGCGATGGCCGCTAAGTCAGGAATCGATCCCGAAGGGTTGCCTACGATCTCTGTGTAGAGGAACTTCGTATTTTCGTCGATGTTCTTGGCGTACGCGTCTGGGTCGTCTCCGTCAACGAATCGGGCTTCAATCCCGAAGCGATTCAGTGTTACATCGAAGAGGGTGTGCGTGCCTCCATACAACGCAGAGGATGTAACAAGGTTGTCGCCCTGTCCTGCTAACGCGGCTGCGGTCAAGAATTCTGCTGACATTCCGGATGCTGTAGCGACTGAACCGATTCCACCTTCAAGGCTGGCCATCCGTTCTTCGAATGCATTAATGGTCGGGTTGGAAATGCGCGTGTAAATCGTTCCATATTTTTGAAGGGCAAATTTATCTGCAGCGTCGGCTGTGTCTTCGAACACGAAACTGGTCGATTGATAGATAGGAACTGCTCGAGATCCGGTGGTGGGATCTGGTCTACCGCCAGCATGTAGTGCTCTGGTTCTGAATCCCCAGTTTCGATCGTTCACAGTATTCGATTGTAGGTAATGCTTTACCCAACGCGTCCGTTCTCGTATTTCTGGACCAAAGCCAACGCATCAGCCGACTCTATTTTGGCTAGGCCAATCATCCAACATGCAATTGGTGCGGCTATGCGTTCGGAACTGTGGGCGGCTACGCCGGCAAGATCTAGGAGGTTTTCAATTTCCTTCGAGGTCGGTGGATCGAGCCC
This sequence comes from Actinomycetota bacterium, assembly GCA_036163555.1. GTDB lineage: Bacteria > Actinomycetota > Acidimicrobiia > Acidimicrobiales > Poriferisodalaceae > MedAcidi-G3. The sequence goes on along the minus strand of JAYZKK010000060.1, from coordinate 95,779 downwards.
TAATTCGGTTGCTAATCCTGAAAGCCATTCTTGGGCTGAGGGGTTTCCGTCTGACATCTCTTCTTCCTCTTTATTGTTGATCAACGAATTGAGGTTGGTCGTAGGACTCCACACGAGGGGCGACTCCCGTGAACAGTTCTATATCTACTAGGCAGGTATGGGCAGATGGTCCTTGTGCCAGCTTCGAAGTTCCTTTGTCACGGGTTAGAACATTGGGGTTGCCTGCTCGACACATCCCTTCCGGGTCGGGGTCATACCAGGCTCCAGTCGATAGTTGAACAACCTCAGGCATCAAAGCATCATCAAGCACTGCGCCAGCGAGACAGCTGCCTCGATTGTTGAAGACTCGAACCACGTCGCCGTCGCGGACACCGCGGTCTTTAGCGGTAGACGGATGAATTCTGATTGGTTCTCTACCCGCTACTTTTGATCCCCTGCTGGGCTCGGTGTGATCGTATTGGCTATGCAACCGAACAGAAGGCTGGTTCGAAACTAAATGCAAGGGCCATTGGTCAGAGTTCGTGCCACCTAAGCGTTCGTACGGTTCCATCCATGCTGGGTGCGGAGGGCAGTCATCGTATTCGAAGCCTTCGATGGTCTCGGACCAGAGTTCAATGCGGCCACTCGGAGTTCCCAGTGGGTGGGTAAGCGGATCAGATCGGAATTCGCTTAAAAAGATCTGTTCGTTTTCACCCATTTCGCTCATCTCGGGGTAACGCAAGTATCCAACTTCGCAAAACTCGTGGAATTCAGGTGCCCATTCGTTTTCAGCTCTGAACAGGTCGTATAGCAGCTCAACCCATTCGTCTCCGGTTCGTCCTTCAGTGAACTGGTCCTTTAGATCAAGTTGATCCGCCACCATGGCCAGAATTTCGTAGTCATCGCGTGCTTCTCCTGGTGGGTCCACAGCGCGACCATGGGAGATCATCAAATTTTCTGCTCCGCCAATATCGTTTCGCTCCAATGGTGTTGACGACGGAAAAACGATGTCCGCTCGTCGCGCTGTTGGTGTCCAAAAAGGTTCTTGAACCACAATTGTCTCGGGGCGTTCCCATGCCGATGATAATTCGTTCAAATTCTGGTGATGATGGAACGGGTTTCCCCCAGCCCACCACACCATCTTGATGTCGGGAAATTCTCCCGACTCACCATTGCAATCATATGAAGCTCCTGGTTGATCCAACAGCTCTCGAAAACGAGAAACCGAGATTACTGGAGGTCCTTTAGGTCTCGGTGGGATCGGCATTCCCGGCACTCTTTTGCGAACCTGCCCGGCACCCACATTCCCTTGCGCTCCAAATGGAAAAGCAATTCCGCCTCCTGGTAGGCCGATCTGGCCTAATGCGCAGGCCAGAGCAGTAGCTGCCCAATAGGACTGCTCGCCATGGTCAGCACGTTGAACCGACAGTCCGACATTGATCAATGTCCGTCGATTCGCCATCTCGTGTGCCAGCTCTTCAATGGTGTTCGCATCTATGCCAGTGATGTCGGATGCCCACATCGCAGATTTGGGTTGATGGTCAGGCTTTCCCATCACGTAGTCAGCGAACTTGCTCCAACCATGGACGTAGGTGTCTACAAAGTCCTCGTCAACGCGTTTGGTAGATATGAGCGTGTGAATGCACCCCAGCATGAAGGCAACATCAGTGCCCGGGCGAATTGGCTGCCACCGGGGTTCAATCTGGGCGTCGATGTCATCGCGGAGAGGTCCGATATTTAGGAAGTCAGTTCCATTTGAATTCGCTTTTTTCATCCAGTTCTCTGTGTGGTGGGTTCCTTGCCCTCCATAGGTCACTTCGGTGTTTGAACGCCGGAGGCCTCCAAAGGAAACGAATAGGTCAGTGTGTTGGGTAATCACCGACCAACTTGTCCCTCGACCAATAGCTGCGTGGTACCGCATCCCAAGGAAGTAAGGCACGATTCCCTCGGCTGCTGTTGAGGAATACGTACCCCAGACGTCTGTAAAGCCTCCATACATGCGGAGGAGTCGAAATAACAGCGCTCCTGGGGCATGAACTCGTCCTGAAGACCCCCACCCGTAAGAACCAGCGAAGAGAGCCTCGGGTCCGTGTGTTGTTCGAATTCGCTTTAGCTCGTCGGAGGCTAGAGCTATCGCTTGGTCCCATTCGACTTCGACAAACGGATCTTTCCCACGCAGATCACCACGAGTTCCAGGGCCTCCGTCTAGCCAGGACCGCCTTACAGCCGGACGAAGAACTCGGAGCTCTGAGCGGTGGAGGTAAGCCTGGCCTATTGCTGATGGTGACGGGTCAAGTTCATGACCATGCACGGCCACAACTTCATTATCTCGACTTTCGATTCGGTACGGCCCAAAGTGGGTTCCCAGAGAAGTGAGCTTCTTCATGATTATTGAGGGACAGCTGCCGCTTTTGAGTTGCGACCTGTCCTCAGGCCCCACTTTTCAGCGATGAGTTCAAGGCTTGTCAAACGTTCTTCGAGACCAAAGCTTGAACAGTGAAGAAATAACTCCTTGGCTTGAGTTTGTTCCACCAACTGTTCAAGGCCTTGTGTCACTTCGTCAGGAGTCCCATTTATTGCGTTGCTGGGCATTACTTCGGCTTTACTCCACTCGGGGTGGGATACAGCTTCTTCGGGTGGGACTAAGGACCAAAAGCGTCCGGTGCGCATTCCGTACTTCCTTAGTCGGCTAGGTGCCGCAAGCTTTACAGCATCTTCGGTCTTTGTTGCGGCCATTACTGATGCTGAAACGATGGTGTATGGCTCACTCAGCGCTGGTGATGGTCGGAACGCTTCTCGGTACATCTGCACTGCTTCAAGAGTGCCTCCAGTATCGAAATGATTCGCAAAGGTAAACGGGAGCCCCAAGACACCCGCAAGTTGTGCGCTAAAGCCACTCGATCCCAGCAGGATCACTTCAGGGGACGAAGTAGCCACTGGCGTGGCTGAAAACTGGTTCCATAATCCGTGGTCAGTTCTTACATCACCAAGAAGTCCCATCACATCTATTAAGTCGCGTGGGAAATCTTCGACAGATAATGCCGAAGCGGATCCTCTGATTACAGCCATTGTTTGCCGGTCGCTACCTGGGGCTCGCCCGATGCCTAGGTCAATGCGGCCTGGGTGAAGCGCTTCCAAGAGCGCGAATTGTTCGGCGATTACTAAAGGCGCGTGGTTCGGCAGCATCACTCCACCCGATCCCACTTTGATCTCGTTGGTGGATGCGGCTAGGTGGGCGATAAGCACTGCCGGTGATGTACTCGCAACCGTGTTCATATTGTGGTGTTCAGCAACCCAGAATCTTGAGTAACCGAGTCGTTCAGCAGCGGCCGCCAATTCAGTTGCTTCAGACAGTGCCTGCGCGCTCGTCGCATCGCTGGACACGGTTGCGAGGTCGAGTACCGAAAGGGGGATGCGTTCCACAACTAAAAATCTACGCCTTTATTGTCCGAACCGTCAGTTCTAACGCGGCGATTGCAAACGCATACATATTTGACTGGCGTTCAGTAATACCAGTGCGCAATTCGAGAGTCGCGTCAGTGGCTCCTCTGCATGAAACCCAGCCAACACCGGGAGGGTCTCCGTACGGATTTCCTGAAGGTCCGGTTGCACCTGTTTCGCCTATGCCCCAATCCGCTCCGTATAGCTGTCTGGCTCGCTCGGCTTGAACCATAGCGAAGGCTTCAGTCGCTCCCCTTAGATTTGTTGGTAACGGCCCCGCGCTAGACAAGAGGTCTCGACCAGCACCGGTGTACACGATCATTCCACCTTTGTAGAAGTCGCTAGCGCCAGGGACAGCCACAAGTGCTGCGTTTATTAATCCCCCAGCTGCCGATTCAGATACCGCTATGGAGCCCTCAACTTTTCGTAAGGCCATTGCTACTTCTTTGCCGGCTTCGAGCACGTCGTCAAATGTCACAACGTTCACCCAAGTGCGCCGCTAATCGCTATCTCAGCTATCTCGTCAGGGTCAATCTGGAGCAGGTCGCTTAACACTTCAAAAGTATGCTCCCCTAATAGAGGTGCCGGTGAGCGTGGCCCATGGTCGTATCCTTCGATTGAGTACTGATGACCTGCGTAGGGAACGTGACCCATAGCTCCATGCTGATGCCAGCGGTAGAAACCCAGATGTTCATATTGAGGGTCTGCCAATAGGTCACTGCTTCGTGCGACCAGTCCAGCGGGGATGCCGCTCCCTACTAGTTTGCTCTCTAGTTCGTTGCCGTCGTAGCCATTTGTCCATTCGGCGATTTGATGATCTATGAGGTCAGCCGCATCGATTCGACCTGCAGTTGTCTCATACTGTTTTTCTTTAGCCCAATCAGGGCTTCCCATAAGCGTTTGAAGGACTGTCCAACTTACGTCGTCTTTGATCGTTATCCCTATCCACCGGTCGTCTCCTTTAACCGGGTAAATACCTTGGGGGGCGATACTCAGGTCGCGGTTGCCTATTCGAGTGGGCTTCACATCATTGATCTGGAAATCTAGTAGTTCTGGCGTCATGAGTTGCAGACCACACTCCAACTGAGCTGCCTCAATAACGTGCCCAGTTCCAGTCCGTCTGCGGTGGTCTATCGCGGCCAACAACGCTGAAGTTATGAATCTAGGTGCGATGGTGTCGGTGTAAGCGAGGTATGGGCCGTCGGGTGGCAAGTCTGGCCAGCCAACCACCTCGTAGTAACCGGCTATCGCAGCAGCGTGATACCCGTATCCGGCTAGTGGGGACAGTGGACCTCCGCTGGCGAGTAGGGATGTGTGAACGATGATGGCCGAAGGGTTCAAAGCGCGAATGGCCTCATCGGTAAATCCGGTTCGGGCAAAGGCTCCGGGACTCCAGGCTTCGATGACGACGTCAGCCCATGAAATCAATTTTTGGGCTATATCAATTCCTGTTTCATTTTTTAGGTCGATGTCGATACTCAGTTTGGAGGTATTGAAAGTGCCGAAAAATTGCGACATGTTCTCTCCAAAGATTTGATCCTTGAACGGGCCGTTGACGCGCAGTGGGTCTAGCCGTCCCCCGGATTCAACTCGGACGACCGTCGCACCGTGGTCAGCTAATGCCTTGGCGGTAATGGGTCCAACCCCTACCCAAGAGAAGTCTGCGACCTTGAGTCCGTCGAGCGGTAGATCCGACCTGGCAGCTTCGCGGTTCTCTCTAGCTGCAGCTGTTGTTTGCAGACTGTCCCGAATTTCCTCACTGTGCTCGTTTAAGTGCGGTGGCCGGCGTTGGCCAACCAGTCGATGACCACCGAACGATAGGAATCCACCTGGAATTCGTTCGTCGGTAAATCCTCTTTCCTCCGCCGCTGTCCGCCAAAAGTTCCTTAATTCGAGATGATCGAATCCAAGAAGGTCTTCTACGTCATTGATGGGTGCCAGGGTCGCTCCAAGTTCAAGGCCTCGCCTCATGAGCGTGTCACGCGGGTATCGAATACACAGAGCGCTGACTGCCTGATAGATGTCTGCGAAAGCATAAGTAGTGTGCTCGCCGCTTATCGCCCTGTGGTCGAAGGTTGACCAGTCTTCGTCCAACCAGCTTGGTTCAACTATGCCTTCGTCGATCAACCAGGGGCCTAAAGCCTGTGCGAGGTCTCCTCTGCTCACTGCAATTAGCCATCCATCTGCTGCTTCGACACGGATCTGCAGTGGCGGGTCAGTGAGAATTCTAGTTCCTGTGCGATGAATGTCACTTCCCTGGATGGCATGAGCTTCCATCGCGTTCAACAAGGTCCAAGTGACACATGATTGGGCTGACACAACAACATGTTGCTCGCGACCGGTTGTGAGCATTCGAGAATGTGCCACCATTCCGGCTACTGCTGATTCGGCTCCGGCATGTCGCCAGACTTGTGGGATTGATGCTTTGACCGGTGGGCGGTCCGGGGTCCCTTGTAAATTCGGGGAGCCTCCCAGTGAAGCGATAGATAGTTCACTGTGTGGGTCGTTTGCTCGTGGTCCGTCAGCTCCAAACGCAGTGATGACCACGTGAATCAACTGATCGTTGGTTGATGTGATCTGAGTTTTGTCGATACCCACCTCAGATAGGAAACTTGGCATGCCTGACTCATACAGAAAATCAGCGGTTCCCAATAATTTCAGGAACGTGTCTCGATCTTCGGATTCTTGTAGGTCTAGGACAATCGATCGCTTATTCGACGAGTAGGAACTGAAATGCAGACTTCGTAAATCAGAGGTGTCGTCTTTTCGAATTGGGCCTGATCCACGAGTTGAACAGCCCCCCGGGGGTTCAACCTTGATGACGTCTGCCCCTAATTCGCCCAGCATCCAAGGTCCGATGTCTCCCCGATGGTCAGTTAGGTCGATTACCCGCATTCCTTCAAGTGGACGCGTTTCGGCAATTCGGCCGTCGTCACTTTGGTCCTGATCAGCTGAATTCACTGCCCGCTTTCTCCTCTCGTAATTTCAGACGATAGTTTGCGTTTATGGCAGCGGCCTCTTTCCAGCTTGAACAGCTCGTTTCTGGTGTTGAGGATTTGATTTTGGATCGCGCTAAACAGTCAGATGAACTACGAGAGCCGGATCTGGAGGTGGTTAGGTCTTTAGGGACTTTGGGTCTCATGAAACTTCTCGTTCCTGAGGAGTACGGAGGTCATGAGGTACATCCAAGCGATTTGATTGGTTTCACGAAACGTGTTGCTGAGATCCATGGCTCTACGGCCTGGGTCGCCATGACATGCAATGAAGAGGCAGAGTTGGTGTCGGCCTATCTGCCCCCCGAAACTTGTCGCCGTTTGTGGGTCGAGGATCCGTCGGTTGTTATAGCTGGATCAGGGGTTGCAAAGGGCAAAGCTCGACGAACGAAGGGTGGCTGGCGGGTTTCTGGGCGATGGAATTTCGTGAGCGGTTGCACCACGGCGAACAAATGGGTACTGAACAGCGTGGTAGATGGCAGTTCACCGATCGAATTGTGTTTTGCCGTTATGGAGGCGAACCCAGAGTTCATAGAAGATACGTGGCACACGGTTGGGTTGAGAGGTACAGGTTCCCATGATGTGGTGTTGGACGATTTCTTCGTTTCGGACGATTGGTGCGGGGTTGTCGCCAACAATTCGCTTCCTATACCGGATTTACCTTTTTACCGCCTGCCCTCTGCGTTGAGGTTTCCATTTCCTAAAACGGGTGTAGCTGCTGGTTTGGCAAGTCGCGCTATCGCTGATTTTCAGGTGCTTGCAGGAAGCAAAACTCCGCTCAATTCTAAACGGAACCTTCATGAGCGTCCCGATGCTGCCATTGCAATGGCGAAGGCTGAGGCGCTTGTAGGTGCAGGGCAGGCTTGGGTTTCCGAGCAGCTTGAAGCAGTCTGGGACGCTGCAGAAAAAGGGAACGATGTGACCGATCAGTTGCATGCCAAAGTACGTTTAGCTTGCTCTTGGTCTGTGCAGAATGCCATCAGCGCCATTCAGCATTTAGTTGATGCCGCTGGTAGCACTGCCAATTTTGAGAATCCTGGCCTTATGGCTCTGCTAAACGATGCTCGTGCTGTGGCCGGCCATTTCATGGTCGGCTCTTATCAGATAGACACCGCTGGGCGAGTGCTTCTCGGGTTGGATGCTGGTGATCCGGCGTTTTAGGTCCGATCTTTTGTGGAGCAGCTGCTAATCGAGGCGGACTGCTACTCCCTCTAGGTCATGGCTAGATGGAGGAAAGTGCTCGAACACCAGTGGATCATGACCCGGCACTATCACTCCCTCCGGGCCGGCGAGTTCTTTCAAAGTTTCCCACCCTTGAATCATTTTTGATAAGTCGTCCACGATAGGGAACGGGCGACCCTCGTTCATGTTTGCCCAATAGTGACTGGCATCGGAAGCAAGTACGACGACTCTATTTCCCGTTTCGATCCGCACTACTTGTAAGCCTCGCGTGTGTCCGCCGATGAGGTGAAGTGTTAACCCGGGTGCGAGTTCGGTGTCTCCATCATGAAAGGTAACCCGTTGAGCGAAAACCCGACCGACGAGGTCTTGGACGTGCCGCACGTTGAATGCGTGGTTGAACGCCTTTCGGGTCATATCGCGACCGGTGGCGAAATACATCTCCTGGTCTTGAGCATGAAAGATCGCATTGGGAAACTGGTTGACTCCTCCGGCATGGTCGTAGTGAAAGTGGGTCATGATGACGTCTGTAACGTTTTCTGGTTCGACTCCCAGTAACGCGACCCCTTCGCTAGCGGTTCGGAGCAAAGTTCGTCGTCGAGCCTGTGCGTCATCTTCCTCAAACCCGGTATCGACGATCCATTCTCTTCCGCTGTCGCTGCGGATCAGCCACACGAAGTAATCCATTGGCATTGGAGTGTTGTCGTGAGGGTCTCCGCCTATGAAATGTTCAGCGCGTACTGCATCTCGCTCAGCGTATTTGATCGCATGGACCTCGTATCTGGGCACCGGGACTCTCTTCCTCTGGAATCGGTGGCGCTGCCCACGCTAGTTGGCGCACGTTGTTGATTTCGGCTCTACGATGCAGCAAGCAAAGTTTCAGGGGGGTCCGTTGAGTTTCGACATTGACAACTTGTACCGGGAGGGTCTTCCTGCCCCAGAGGGAAAGTGGACTGGTATTCCGGCGTTCAGTTTTGTGGGCGGCAACAACGATGAAGCAAACGTGCCCGTCGCTGGCCTTTCAGAAGCTGCAACTCGCGTCTTTCAACGAGAGGGCCGGAAACTCGCTGTCTATAACTTGGGTGGAAGCCCTTTGGGTCATGAAGAACTTCGCAATTTCATCTGTCGCAAACTCGATATTCGTGCCGCCACAAAGGTAGAACCCGATGAAGTGCTAATCACTTCAGGGTCGCTCCAAGGTCTTGACCTAGTTAACGATCTTTTGTTGGAACCGGGCGACAATGTGATCGTCGAGGAAGCAACTTACGGTGGAATGATCAGTCGCTTGAATCGGCTAGGCGTTGTTGTTCACGGAGTTCACCTAGATGAGCACGGCGTGTGCCCAGACCACCTCAAAGAGTTGTTGGATCAGTGTTCTACTCAAGGTCGACCGGCAAAATATCTGTACACGATACCAACAGTGCAAAACCCGACAGGTTCTTGTATGCCTTTGGAACGTCGGCTCGACCTCTTGAAGGTGATGGAGGACCATCAGACAGCCATATTCGAGGACGATTGCTATGCCGATTTGCTGTGGGGATGCCCTAGGCCTCCCACGCTGTGGGAATTAGATAACTCAAATACGAGGGTCATTTATTGTGGTTCTTTTTCGAAATCGATCGCCCCGGCACTACGGGTCGGTTATCTCGTCGCTGACTCTTCGATACTTCAACAGATACTTTCACTGAAGACAGACGCCGGCTCTGGCGCGCTAGAGCAGATGGTCGTCGCTGAATACGCCGCTTCTCATTTTGATGATCATGCTGAGCAGTTGACCTCAGTGCTGCATGAGAAGGCTCAGGTTATGGCTGAGTCAGTCGAAAAAGCTTTCGGAGATGCAGCGAGCTTCGACATGCCACAAGGTGGGATCTTCATGTGGCTCACCTTCGCAGAAGGCGTTGATACCGGGATATTCGGTGCTGAGGCCGCTCGCAAAGGCATTCAATTCAATGCCGGGGCCGGATGGTCCGTCGATCCTCTGTGGGGAGCAAACAAGATGCGTCTCTGCTTTGGTAATCCGACCGCGGACGCTATCCGAGAGGGAGTCAAAGAACTAGCCGAGATTATGGATCTCTCTTAGGTCTTGAATTCTCAATCAAAGAATTGGAACCTGGTCGAGCTTATGGTCTAAGTGCCTGATCCCAATTTTCCGGCACCGAACCTTCGGGACCTATAACGACAATTTGGTTTCCGGAAGGGGCGTTCTCGCGTTCCGCTAGGGCGCGTAAATCCCATTTGTTTCCGACCAGTTGGAAGACCATCGGAATCTCAGGTTCTTCGTCTATCCGAAGAACTCCTTTAGCTCGTTGCACCTCTTCGGGTAGTTGTTCCACAAGGTCGATCAGAGCTTTTCTTGAGATCGGAAGGTTTGACGAGTGGCTGCGTGATTCGAACCGACCCATTGTTTTTGGTGTTGAGGGTCGTGTCGTCACTTGCGAACCGAACAATATGTTCAAGTTGATTTGGGAGTGTGCACACTCAACGATCAGAGCTTCAGAGTTCAGTCTCTTCAATTCCCTCCGAATTGCTGAGGGGTCATCTAGGAGATCTGTCTTATTTAGAACGATGAGGTCCGCTGCTGCTATCTGGTTGGCGACGGTCTGCCCGACCAGCGAATCACTGAGTTGTTGTTTTACGTTGACTCTGTCGACTACTACAACAACAGCATTGAGATAAAGACCGGGGGCGTGTCCGTAGGCAGCTATCGCCGCTGGGTCCCCAACTCCACTGGCTTCAATGACTAGGCGTTTGGGGCGAGGCTGTCGAACCTTAATTTCTTGCAACGCGCTGCTATACCCGTCGGCGAGGGAACAGCAGATGCACCCATTGGTCAAGCTGATGGTGTTTCCATCAACTGATTCGATGAGTTCGTCGTCAATGTTGATGTCGCCAAAGTCGTTGATGAGGACGGCGACTGGTTCCTGAGCCTGGGTGAGTATGTGGTTGACGAGTGTCGTCTTACCTGACCCTAGATAGCCGCCAATAACTGTCATCTCTATTGCCGTCTGTGAAAGGTCCCCCATTTTCTTTACTCCGACGGGGCCTTGTGGAGGATGCCTCCGACCATGGTTCCCCACACTTGAATGTCTTTCAGTTCATCTGGGGGCACTTCATAGGGATCGCTATTCAGGACGCTGAGGTCCGCCAATTTTCCTACTTCCAGAGATCCAATTTCATTGTCCAGTCGAAGTTGGTGCGCTGCATCGATGGTGCAGGCTTGCAGAGCTCTGTGGATGCCGATTCTCTCGTCGGGACCAAGAATTCTCCCTGATGCAGTCTGACGATTCACTGCGCACCACATGGTGTGAAGTTGGCTCATTGGGGTAATTGGTGAATCACTATGAATAGAAAATTTGACGTTTTCGCGTTCGGCTGTCGCGCACGCGTCCATAGCTGCGGCTCGGTCTTCTCCAACTGTCTTGGCAGCATGTTGGTCACCCCAATAGAAAATGTGGTTGCTAAAAATGTTGGCGTTCATGCCTAACGCAGACATCTTTTGGTATTGAGATGCGGTTGTGAGTTGAGAGTGTTGGACAGTGTGTCTGTGGTCATCTCTGGGGTGTTCTAGAAGTGCTGCTTCTACCGCGTCTATGAATACTTGTGAGGCCTCGTCGCCGTTGCAGTGACAATGCACCGTTAGCCCGGCCCGGTGATATGAACTCACAATTTGTGGCATCTGTTCTGGTGGGATTAGCCAGAGCCCGTTACCTGGATGGCCTTCGGGTGGGTCCACGTAGTAGGGCGGTGATAGGCGGGCGGTAAAACCTTGAATTGAACCGTCAAGTATCAGCTTTACGATCCCAAATCGGAGTTTCGCTGTCTCTTCTTCATCTCTTAGCCGCACAGCTAGCGTTGCGAAGTCATCAATGTCTGCTGCACTTCCCCCGGAGTCGTGGTGTCCAAATGCGACGACTACTCGGGCCGGATAATTCGTTTGGTCTGTCGCTTCGCGCCACGCCTCTAGTTGCCCCTCCATCGTTAACCGAGTTGTTCCGAGGTCGGCGATAGTTGTGACACCGCAGTTACGCGCCTCGCGGGCGTAGTTCCATTTGGCTTCAGGCGACATGATCGCTGTCCAGATAGTTGAGAGCCCGTTGAGAGCTAGGGACATAGCTGCTGGTTCTTGCAGTTCCCCGTTCGGTTCACCATCGGCGTTTCGAGCTACTCCCGGTGTTGGAGTGTGGCGGTCGATTCCGGATCGGCGCATCATTTCGGAGTTAACGGTCGCGAGATGCCCGCTGGCGTGGAAGACAAAGATAGGTCTGGTGGAGGACACCTGGTCAAGGTGATTTGCCACGAGCCGTTCTCCTTCAAGGAATATGGGGTCGAGTCCCCACGCAATTAACGGGTCATCGGGGTCACTTATGTGATTTTCGTATCGGGTGAGTTGTTCCAATACGGATTCGATATCGCGGCAACCTTGCCAAGTGTTTCCTTGTGGGTCTTCACGGTTATAAAAACCGACGTATGGGAACTCCCACAATGCGCCTGACATGACATGGGAGTGAGCTTCGATGAGGCCCGGGAGCAGCACATGGTCGTCAAAGCTGTAGTCAATTGCTTCTACGTCCCACTGGTCGATGTCATCTTCATTGCCGATTCCAACTATTCGGTCACCTTGAACTGCTATTACGGTCGCACTCGGGGCGGTCGGATCCATGGTGATAATTTTCTTGGCTCTATATACCTTTATCGGCTCTTCAGTCATCAACGACCTCAGTTCGTGACAGTTGCTGTACGTGTTACTTCTCTTTTGTGGGGAGGGCGGGCACTCAGAGATTAAGCGCAGTCTGTTGTCTTTGTCAGACAGCGATGCTTGTGGCACTCAGATTTTTCCGCGTTTTTGAAGGGGTTCCGCTTTGGGCTGCTAGAACCGAGTTAAGGCTGCACACTGGAGGGCGTGGTGCAAAACGGCGATGAAATGAAACTTAGGTCCGCGGCCTGGTTCGATATCCCAGGTGATCCATTGATGACTGCTCTTTATCTTGAACGCTATGTCAACTTCGGGCTCACCAGAGAGGAACTTCAGTCTGGTAAGCCAATCATTGGCGTAGCTCAGACAGGTTCAGACCTATCTCCCTGCAATCGGCATCATCTGGAGCTTGCTAAAAGAGTGAGGGAAGGGATCAGAGAAGCTGGCGGGATCTGTTTCGAGTTTCCGGTGCATCCGATTCAAGAAACCGGCAAAAGACCGACGGCCTCTTTGGACCGAAATCTGGCGTATCTGGGGTTAGTTGAAATCCTTCAGGGCTACCCGCTCGATGGTGTTGTTCTCACGATCGGTTGCGACAAGACAACCCCTGCCTGTCTCATGGCTGCTGCGACAGTAAATATTCCGGCGATCGCTTTATCTGTTGGACCGATGCTGAATGGTTGGCATCAGGGTGAACGAACCGGGTCTGGGACCATTGTGTGGAAGGCTCGAGAACTCCACGCTGCTGGCCGAATCGACGACGGTGAATTTGCGGATTTGGTCGCCTCCTCGGCTACATCAACTGGCTATTGCTCGACTATGGGCACCGCGACCACTATGAACTCGCTAACCGAGGCGCTTGGAATGCAGTTACCTGGGGCAGCTGCTATTCCAGCTCCGTATCGAGAACGGGCTCAGGTCGCGTACCGAACCGGTTTACGTATCGTCGATCTCGTCAAAGAAGACGTTCGTCCTTCAGACATTATGACCAGAGAGGCCTTTGAAAATGCCATCGTTGTGAACTCTGCGATTGGTGGCTCAACGAACGCCCCGATTCACCTGAATGCGGTGGCCAGACATCTATCAGTTCCGCTCGACAACGATGACTGGCAAAACCTTGGCTTAGAAGTTCCGTTAATAGTCAATATGCAGCCTGCTGGTGAATACCTCGGCGAGGACTACTTTCATGCAGGCGGCGTCCCTGCCGTAATTAGACAGTTAATGGACGCCGATCTCTTGCCGCACGAAGATGCAATGACTGTTAACGGTTCAACAATCGGTAGCAACTGCAGTGACGCCGAAATACTTGATACGAATGTTATTTGGCCGATAGACGCGCCTTTGTTGGCTGATGCTGGCTTTGTCCACCTCTCAGGGAATCTCTTTGACAGCGCCATAATGAAAACCAGTGTTATTGGCGAAGAGTTCCGCAATAGATATCTCTCCAATCCTGATGACCCAGATGCGTTTGAGGGCAAAGCTATTGTCTTTGAGGGACCTGAGGATTACCACGATCGGATCGATGACCCCTCATTGCAAATTGATGAGAACTCGATGCTAATTATCCGAGGGGCTGGTCCGATCGGCTATCCAGGTGGGGCTGAAGTAGTCAACATGCAACCACCCTCGGCGCTGTTGGTGCAGGGAGTGCATTCACTTCCATGTATTGGTGACGGCCGCCAATCAGGGACTTCGGGGTCTCCCTCAATTCTCAATGCGTCTCCAGAAGCGGCCGCGGGTGGCGGATTGGCGATTTTGAAAACCGGCGATCAGATACGTATTGATTTGAAGCTAGGTACCGCCAACATGTTGATTTCAGATGAGGAAATAGAGTCTCGTAACCGTGAACTTGAAGAAGCCGGAGGTTTTCGTTTCCCAGAAAGCCATACCCCTTGGCAGGAGATCCAACGCGGTATGGTCGGACAATTCGACGAAGGAATGGTGTTAAAGCCAGCCGTGAAATACCAAGACACTGCTCGTACATTTGGGCCCCCACGAAATAATCATTAGAGGTCATGTGCTGTTAGCCGCAATTTCACTTTTAATTGGCCTCTTCGTATTAGTGCGCGCTGGCGATATCTTCGTTGAAGGCGCCGCGCAACTTGCCCGGTCTCTGAAGATGAGCTCCGTAGTGATCGGAGCAATAGTTTTAGGTTTTGGTACGTCAGCGCCTGAACTTGTGGTGTCCACCATCGCAGCATTACGGGGTAACGCAGCGTTGGGGGTTGGCAACATTGTTGGATCGAACGTTGCAAACCTGTCACTGGTGTTGGGCGTGGCAGCTCTCGTTACCCCTATCGCGCTCAGCTCATCGGTAATTAGAAGACAAGCGCCTCTTTCCATAGCGGCTGTAGTTGCTTTTGCTGCAGCAGTGAGTGACGGAAAGCTGAGTAGATCTGACGGAACAATTCTTTTAGTTCTCTTGGTCGCCGCGATGGTTGTCTTGGTGAGGACACCTGAGGAAAGTCCCTCTACTCATGTTGGTGTTGAAAAGAAGGTAAGCCGCAGCCTCTTATGGTCGCTGATAGGACTTGGAGGCGTTCTAGCGGGCGCTCAGCTAGCAGTTTCGGGCGCGACAAAGCTTGCTGAGAGTTGGGGGCTGAGCGGCGGCTTTATAGGGTTTTCTCTAGTTGCTTTAGGGACCTCGCTACCAGAGTTAGTTACCGCAGTTGCGGCTGCACGAAAGAAAGAAGCGGGGCTCATTGTCGGCAACCTTTTCGGTTCAAACTTGTTCAATGGCCTTGCCGGTGGAGCTGCCATGGGACTAGCTGGTGCCGGCCAAATCGGTGACGCAAAACTCACTTCTGGTGCACTGATCGCAATGCTTGGTGCAGTCACCTGGGCCTACGCGCGGGGTGCTTTAAAACGAAGAATAGGTAAGAGCGACGCGGTTATGCTCCTCGCAATCTATGCCGGTGCAATGGTGTATTTGGCTGTCGGTTGAGCGCCTTGAGGCGACGTCCACCATTAGTGTGGCTTAAGTCACACGCATGATTTAAGGCAGGGGTGCGGATGTCAACCACAGTGATTACGGGCGCAAATCGAGGGATCGGTCTCGAATTAGTGAGTCAGTGTATGGAACGGGGCGACACGGTCGTAGCCGGATGTCGTAGTCCAGATGAAGCCCAAGATCTGATCGAACTAGCCCCCGCGCAAATTCTTGCACTTGATGTCGGGGACGAGACATCTGTGGAGTCCTTCACCCAATCCATAGCAGGCCCCGTGGATCTTCTGATCAATAACGCCGGGACAAGTGTTTCTAATTTGGGTTTAGATCGAGAGTTGGCGGGAGTACTAAAGGCACCGATCGATCTGACACTCGACTTAATACGCATCAATGGTTTGAGTGCAGCCGCGGTAACGAGAAATCTTTTGCATCATTTGAAGTCCGGTAGCCAAGTAGTCAACATCACAAGCCAAATAGGGTCCATGGTCGTTGGAGCGAACTTCAACGATTTGCCATATGCCGCTTCAAAGGCCGTTATGAATATGGTCACGGTGCAACTCGCCACCCAACTTGAGGAGGCGGGCGTTTCAGTCGTCGCTTTTCACCCGGGCTGGGTGCGAACAGATATGGGTGGATCAAGCGCCGATCTCAGTGTGCATGAATCGGCCGCAGGAATACTTTCGACGATGGAGGCCTTCCGACATGAGGACACTGGCTCATTCTTACGGTGGGATGGAACGATTCACCCTTGGTAACTCCACATATAAACCTTGACCGACCTAGGATCGCCGGTCGTGCGTACCGTAGAAATACAAGCCGCAGATGGTCTTCGGTTAACGGCGGATGAATGGGGGGATCCCTCTAAACCAGCCGTGTTGATGTGCCACGGGGCGGGCCAAAACCGTTACGCGTGGAAAACCTCAGCTGAAATTTTGTCTCAGCGTGGCTGGTTCGTTGTGACCATCGATGCACGAGGTCACGGTGACAGCGACTGGTCCTCCGATCACAAATACGAGGCGGAAGACATAGGTAGAGATGTCATCGCTGTTCTTGACAGGTTTGATTCCCCTCCTGCCGTCGTTGGCGCTTCGATGGGAGGGATGGCAAGTCTCGCCGCTCAACGCGTTTCAGAGCATCAGCTTTTTGCGGCCCTCGTCTTGGTCGACATCACCCCCCACTTCGATATGGAAGGGGCTCGCAAGATTATTGGGTTTATGTCAGGCAACCCAGATGGTTTTGTGAGCCTGGATGAGGCGGCCGATGTGATTTCTGCCTACAACCCTCATCGTGAACGGCCGACCGATCCATCTGGCTTAAGTCGGGTATTACAGCAACGATCTGATGGTCGGTGGATTTGGAAATGGGATCCCGCTTATGTGACTTCTAAACCAGGATTCGATTCAGACGATCAATCAGCCTTGGCTAGCCATATGGAACGAGTCAGTCGCACCATGACTGAAGGTATGCTCGCCACTACCGCTCCGATACTCCTTGTGCGCGGAGGGCAATCAGAACTCGTCACGCCCGAAGCTGTGCGGGGTTTCCGTGAGTTAGTGCCAGATGCGGAATTCGTAGATGTGGCGGGCACTGGTCACATGGTCGCGGGCGACGACAATGATGCATTTACCGAAGCTGTATTTGAGTTCTTGAGTCGACATCACCCGAACTCCTATACGTAACTCTGGTCTATCGGTGTACCTCGTGCCGCATCCGCACTTTTGATCAAAGCATCAGTTAGCTGTTCTAACGAGTCGCGTCGCCTTGACTCATCATCTCTCGACAACTCGATTCTCTCCAACGGGTCGGCGAGCTTGTCGAACATCATTTCGTGCCTGTCGCTGTTTCGGGTATAGCGAGTATCGCTGGTAACTAATGTCCTTGTTTTTGACGGTGTTGATGTGCGTGAAGCTGGAAAATCAGGGAAATCTTCTTCGATGAGAACGTGGTCTCTGACTGTCGTTTGAGGATCGTTCAAGACCGGTACCAGACTTACTCCTTGTATTCCGTCATATGGCTTTATTCCGCAGAGATCCATCAGTGTCGGGCCGAGATCCATACTGCACGCTAAAGACCTTGTCCGCCCAGGAGTGAGTTTCGGCGCCGCGACGAGCATCGGTACTTGTTGAGTTCCCCGAAATGGCATGTAGCCCTTGAGCATCAGGCCATGTTCGCCCATCATGTCGCCATGATCGGAGGTAAAAACAATGATGGTGTCATCAAGTTGATCAAGCCGTTCGAGTGTTGAGATAACTCGACCAACTGCCTCATCGATCATCGCGATCGTCCCGTAGGTAGCTGCGATAGCTTCTCGGACGAGTTGGTGGTCACCAGCGACTCCGCAGGGTTGAACCCAGAAGCGTTGATCGCTTGGGTGTCGAGCATGAGCTTCTTGGAGGTGTCTGGGTAAGAATTCCGGTGAATCGTCGATGGACTCCGGTATGGGCATGTCTTGAGGTTTGTGTTGATCGAACCAAAGCCCGGGAGGTGTCATCGGATGGTGGGGGTCTGGGAACGATGCCCAAGCCAAGAAGGGTTTGTCTTGACTCGTTGCTTCTTCGATGAACGCGATCGTTCGATCTGCGACGAAATTTGTTGAATGAAGTTCAGCATCGTACGGGGGTCGATATACCTGCCACCATCTTTGTGACCGATCAAGCGCTGGTGCATCTTCGGAAATGGGGACAACCAGATCTTCGTACCGTCCTCCCCGGTCCAATGCCCACATCAGATGGTGGCCCAACACGGACGATCCATGTTCTAAGGAAAATTCGACGTGGTCGAACCCATAGAAATCTTCGATATCGGGTGCTCGCCCATCCAGATAGTTTTCGAAGTCCTCAAGTTCATCCCAGCCTGATGGGTGATGTGGCTGTGCCAATATTCCGCTGGATCGAACCGGAATCACAGAATTACGACTTGGCCCATGTTGAAGATGGGCCTTACCTATTAGGCCAGTGCGATACCCGGTCGCTCGAAAGCGCCGCACAAAAGTATTCGCGTTCCAATCCAGTGACCGATCGTTAAAAATACAGCCGTGGGCGCTTGGGGGTCGCCCAGTCATGATGCTTGATCGGTTCGGCATACATATCGGATTAGCTACCCAACCATCTTCGAAAACCATGCCGTTCTCGGCGATCGCGTCGAGATTGGGGGTCCTAACAATTTCATTACCCATGAACCCCACATGGTCTGCGCGTTGTTGATCTGTAATGAAGAACAAGACGTTTGTCACGTTGCCATGATTGCCGATAGGCAGCACATCGCGCGCCGTTGCTACGTAATTGCGGGATTTCTACGTTTCCAGGTGAAAAGAACTGGGAGACCAATCGCTGCAAGAATTGAGGCGCCAAAAAATGCGGCGACTGTCGTCCCGCTGAGCCATGCCACGATGCCCAACACCGGGCCACCTATTCCACCTGACAGCTCAAAGAACATGGTGAATGTACTCATCGCTTGAGCCCGCTCATTTGCTGGTACGCCATCGACCGCCGCGACCATAAGTGCCGGATACAACAGAGACCCTCCTATTGCGAGAATTGCTGCGCCAACAAACATGCCTGACCTTGAAACGAAACTACCCATGACTAACATCCCGATAGAGGATCCCATGAGAGCAATCGCCGCCGTTTTTCCTGTCCCGAGAGCGTCCGGAAGGCGGCTACATATAAGCCGTAGGGCTAGCACCAATAGGCCATAGAGAGCGTAGATCGGGCCTGCATCTCCCAAAGTCCGTTCATCCATGAGCTTGGGCATGAAGCCGTGTAAAGCAGGAAAGATCATTATCCCCAACGCCATTACAACTCCTGGCCAAATCGCTGACCGGTACAGGAGTGTGCTGCGACCGCTGTCTGGGCTTCGCAGCGCGTTTGGTTCTTGATCACCTACGAAGTCCGGTAGCCAACAGGCAACGAGTGCAGCTAATGCCATACACAGACCACCTAACAAGAAGCCCCCGTCGAAACCCCACCGACCCGCCGCCCACTCCCCTAACCAAGGGCCGAACGCCATACCTCCATATATGGCTACTGAGAAGTAGCTAGCCGCTTCACCTCTTCGATGTTCGGGAGCAAGGTCAGTGGTGAGGGTGACAGTGCCAACGAAAAACGCCCCCTGGACCGCCCCCATAGCTAAGCGAGCTAACAAGAGAACGGCATAGCTATCCGCGAGGGCGTGAGCAGCGAGCACGATCGCTGTGACGAACGAGCCGCCAGCGATTAGTAGTCGGCGCCCTTTTCGATCTCCAAGTCGCCCAATCCAAGGACGCGCAAGTACCGCTGAAAACGAAAAGACTCCGAGGGCTATCCCAACTTCTAAGTCCCCACCATTGAGGTCCGTTACGACAAACCGGGCAACCGTGGGAATAACCGATGAGAATCCGAGAGCTGAAAACAATGCTGAGAGACACAAGACACCAAAGTGTGGGGTCAAAAGGGGTTCTTTCGAATCCTGTGGAGTTGTTGCTCCTAGTTTTTGCTTGACAGCAAAAACAGATGGTTGACGCTCTTCATACATCACTTGTGTGTCATTTATTGGTCAGTCAATTTCAACCGGTGGAGTAGTTTCGCTGAAGTTGTCCCATACGACCTCATCAGGCACAGCCATAACTTTCTCCAATACTCCAGGTGGATAATGCATATGGGGCTTATCTGGATCAAATGGTGGATTCGGTAGCGGCTCGCCGTGAGAATCAAATTCGGTGGGATCTTTAAGAGATTCCATCTCCGCTTCGTCGATGCCACAAAGGTCTCGAACTTCGGGGTCTACCCACGCTTCAGCATTGATGTTGCTGCCGACGCAAATTTCGAGACTGAGACCTTCAGGTCCTGCGAAGTACATCGACTGGATAAAGCCGTGGTCTAACGGTCCTAACACCTGAATCCCGTGGGATCGGATGCGATCTCTGAGTTGTAACAGTTCTTCGATGTCATCAACGTTGAACGCTACGTGTTGCATTGCGCCCTTGGTCACTGGTTCACCGCCATTACCAGCGTGGGTTACGCCCCACTTTATTTCTTCCGCGTTTTCGGGATGTTGAACAAAAGCGATGTACGAGCTTTCCGATAGCTCTGCAAAGCCGTGGTAGCAGCCTTCAACCCCGTGCATCCAATACAAAGCCTTGGTTGGGCACCCCAACACGTCGGCAAAGAACGTGAGTTGTGTTTTCATGTCTCGAGTGGAAATGGCGAGATGGTTAACGCCGTTCGGGTGTAGGGCCATGCCTAAAGGGTAGGCCCTACATTCCTCACCGTGACGACCTATCTGGACGCCGATACTTTGCTCGACGAAGATGTGTTTCAGGAGAACTTCTTGGAAGCCTCAGCGGGAAGGTTGATGAAGGCCTTAGGGTATTTCCATGTGGATTCGTCTCCGTCAAATTGCCGTTGTTACTTCAGATCTGTTGAAGACTGCTCTTGATGTTCAAACAGTTCTAGGTGTGGAGGCGTGCCACATCGACCCAGGGGTAGGTGCTTTCGGTTTGAAGAACACCCTGTGGCCTATAGGGAATCAGTTCCTCGAATGCGTCACACCTGTTACCAGCCCTACAGCAGGAGGGCGCTACATCGAACGCCGTGGTGGCGACACCGGATATATGGTGATCAACCAAGTAGATGATGTTTCTTCTCGAATTGCCCATGTGGGAGAGCTTGGGGTTCGAATAGCGAACCACATGGAGTACGACAAGGGTGGTTTCGAAGGAATTCAACTGCACCCAGCTGACACTGGCGGAAGCTTTTTCGAAATGGACCAGATGAAAGTCGACGGGGCTGACAACATTGACGGTCCTTGGTGGCCTGCGGGTTCTCAGTGGGCGGATTTTTCGCGTACTGAGCGCGTCCGCGCAATTTCTGCAGCTGAGCTACAAGCAGTCGAGCCTGAACGGCTAGCTGCTAGATGGGCCCAGATAGCTCAGCTCGAGTTACAAACTGATGCTGCAGGGAACCCAACTATTGAGTTCGACAATGCTGCGATTCGATTCGTAGAAGCAACCGATGGGCGCGGCGACGGGCTCGGTGGAATTGATGTGGAGTGCGTAGACCGTGACGCCGTCCTTGCTGGAGCAGAGCAACGGGACTGCGTTGTTAACGATGAACAAGTTTTGCTCGGCGGACTGCGGGTTTACCTGCGAGGATAGTTGCACCTTTAATAGTCGATTAGATCTAGGGGAAATGACTTTTCATGAGCGTCAATCTACGTAACTTCACTCAGTCTGTATATGTGTTCGACGCGGTGGTCCACCGCGTCGCTCCAGAGGATTGGGACAACCAATCGCCTTGCGAAGGTTGGTCGGCTAGAGATGTGTTCCGACATCATTGTGGAGTCCTAGAAGCTATGACAGCGACATTAAATAGTGGGGAGACAGTTCCTCCAGAGTCCGTTGATTCAGCTCCAGATCCGGTTGCGCTTTGGAATTCGACACGAGATGCAGCCTTAGCAGCTCTCGACCAGCCGGGCATTCTCGAACGAGAAGGGAAGTTTTGGTTTGGCCCAATGACAGTTGATGAGTGGATCAGGATCGTTCAGTGGGACCCCATGACTCACGCTTGGGACATCGGCAAAGCAACCGGAATAGAGGCTCACATTCCTGATGATCTGGCAGCCAAGAGCCACGAACTTATTGAGCCGATGAGAGAGACGTTGGCCAAGTGGGGTCTTGTTGCTGATGAGGTCGTTGTTCCTGACAATGCAACGGCTTCCCAACGCTTCTTAGGTCTCACTGGTCGAGACCCCAGTTAACAAACCTGCTAAATCTTGAATCCAATGAAGGAGTTCATTCAGCCAAGTTTGGTGGATGTCGACGGCCCGGCTCTCACCGATTCTCAAGTGAAAAGTTGGCGTGAGCAGGGTTTCGTTCTTGTCGATGGGCTGCTCCCGAGTGAGCTGATCCGCAACGTCGCTCAGGCAGCTATATCTAGGTTCCCTGACGCTGATTCTGATGAAGCTCAGGACTTGAACGATTTTGGCAGTGGAATGACCTTCCCGGATCGAGACCTTCACTTCAACCAACTGTCTTTGCACCCCCATCTGCTTGAAGCGTCGTCTCAGTTGTTGGAGGTACCAATTAACGAACTCAGACTGACCCAATCGGACTTGTGGCCCAAATATGGACGAGCGGCTGGAGACAGGGGTGATTTTGATAACCAAGACCAACGGATACATCTTGATTATCCCAATCACACGTTGACTCACCCAGCAGCATGGAACGAACCTGAGGCAGTTGAAGTCATCATCTACCTGTGCGACGAAACCCAGGTTGGAGGCGCAACCGCGGTGGTTCCCCGTCAGGGCAGCGATGACATGGCGTATGGCTCGCCCATGGTGAATACTCCTGGAGTCAGTGATATTCCTTGGATTAATGACCGCGCGCGGGCAGAGGCGTGGTTCGTTGAGAATCGCCCTGAAGTGGCAGAGTTTCGTCGAGGACTCTACGAACGTGAGGTATACGCCCAATATCGTGAGGGTTCGGTGCTTCTATATCGGCACGATACGTGGCATCGAGGAACACCATTGCTCCCGGGAGCTATTCGCTTAGCTCAGAATTTGACGTTCAGGACAGCGGCCGCTTCTTGGATTAACACACTTCATCCTGGGTGGGCTTGGGCCATGTACAAAGCGGATCAGCGAATGGAACGACTGATAGCAGAAGCGACTCCTGAACAGCGTTCGGTTCTTGGATTTCCCGCCCCCGGAGACTCTTACTGGGACTCGGAAAAGGTAGATGCCGTGGAAGCGAGGTATGGAGCGTTTGGCTTTGATGCGGCTCCGTATCGTGAACAATTGTCATGGACAGGGCTCCACTAGACCTAGTTCGACGACAACTATGACTGGGTGAGATATCGATGTCCACGTCCATTTACTTGCAGCTCTTCGGAAAGTGATTGGTTCCGGCACTATCGTCGCCCTATGCACGATGACATTTTGAAGTGGCGAGTTGGGGACGTCACGATTACTTCAGTTCCGGAATCTTCTGATCCCACCTCCCCAAAATTCATGTTCTCTTCGATCGATAAAGATGGGGTGCTTGACCTCCGCAGTAAATCTCCGTGGTTGGCACCTTTCGTTGGAGAAAAGGGTCATCTTCTCCAAAAAATTCATTGCTGCGTTATTGACACCGGGGCTGAGCGGATTGCTGTTGATACTTGTGTTGGGAATGACAAAGAACGTGGAAATCCTCTGTGGCACGAGCAGCAAGGACCTTTCCTGGAACGTCTCTCTGCCGCCGGATATCCGCCTGAATCAATTACTCACGTCGTATGTACTCACCTGCATGTAGATCACGTTGGGTGGAACACTCGTTTAGTTGATGGCGAGTGGGTTCCGACGTTCCCGAATGCCGAATACATCTTCGTAGGCGTTGAATTCGATCATTGGTCTAACACTGAGGACTTGTTTGGTGATCCCGTGTTTGAGGATTCGGTGGCGCCTATCAATGATGCCGGGCTCGCCAACCTTGTCGGGTCTGATCATGTAATCGGAAACTTCGTTTCGTTTGAGTCCACGCCAGGTCACACACCAGGACATATCAGCGTCAGAGTCGAGTCTGGGAGCCAGCGGGCGATCATCACCGGTGACATGGCGCACAGTCCTATTCAAATAGCCAATCCAGACTTGAGTTCCAGTTTCGATACTGATCCAGATATGGCTCGCTCTACTCGATTCGAAGCATTCGCTCGGTGGGCGGATGGGCAAACATTGGTGATTGGGACCCACTTTGGCACTCCAACTGCGGGCACTATGCATGTTGATGGTGATAGTTACCGGCTTGAGACCGGTACCTAACTCGTCACTGATGGCGCAGAGTAGCTAGCTGAACCTTGGTGGATGCGGGTAGTCATCATTGTGGGCGAGCATGTGCGCAGGCCCATCTAGCTTGTTGATAGCAGCCTCAGACCCCCAAATATGTTCTTTCATCCATCCAAAGACATTTCGGTTGCCGCCGAACCTAGATAGTTCCTCTCCGCGTTCAATTGCCTTACCAGTGACTTCGTCTTCTTCTGCCAGTTCCTGAACAAAGCCCGCTGAGAACGCTGCTTCTCCTGTCCAACGCTTCGCAAATTGGACAGTTTCATAGAAGGCGTGGCGCGGAAGTTTGTGGTGGAAAAGTGCCAATTCAGGTTCGGGGATAGCCATGCCGATCTCTACCTCATTTGCGCACATCATGCCTCTGTCTCGGCGCATCACTCTTTGGTCGTGACACAAGGCCCACATAAATCCCGCGCCAAACGCGTGACCGTTAACTGCCGCGATAGTTGGCATCGGGAACGTTATGAGACGCGAGAACAGCTTCATTGCCTCGTCACCGAAGACTTTTCGATCTCCTCCTTCGTGTTCGCCTTTGCTGGTGATCCAGTCAAGGTCGAGTCCATTGGAGAAAAACTTAGGATCGGATGACGCAGTTACGAGCGCCTGCGGTCCATCTGTTTGTTCAACCTCGTCTAACGCGGCGTCTAGTTCTCTCACCATGCTGGTGGTCCACCGGTTCTCACCATTATCCAAAGTGAGGACGCTGACGTGACCGTGTTGTTCAAGGGTGACGTATTCGCTCATTCCATTACGGTAGACCGGCGACGGGCTTCGCGTCGCATACGGTGAAGGTATGCGTGTTGTATTCCTGGTCCTTGATGCATTCCCTCATTCGGTGATTAGTTCCGGTATGACCCCAAATTTGTCGAAGCAGGCAGCGCTCGGCGCGATGTCGGCTTCTGGTGGTGAATCGCTGATGTTGTCGGTCACCTACTCCAATCACGCTGCCTTTATGACAGGGTTGTCTCCCGTAGAGACCGGACACTGGGGGAACTGGGCTTGGATTAACAATGAGTTCGGGAAAACTTACGACAGCGGGCCCCAAGGCCGCACCGTATTTGATGATTGCAAGGCTGCAGATCTGGCGTCAGTGGCTGTAGTTGGCGACCACAAATTGTTGGCAACTATGGGTGCTTTGGAAGCAGATGTGTCGTGGCCACCAGCAGGTACTCCTCCAGAGGGGACCCCTCTTGATGCCTACGGTTACCCCAAAGATGAAGCAGTGATCGAGGCAGCGGCGAGCACGGATTTAGATGCAGATTTCATTCTTTTTCATTTGAATGAACCCGATACTTCAATGCACATGTACGGACCAGACTCCGATGATGCAATAGACCAGTACCGTCGCAGTGACCGTTCCTACGGTTCACTTGTCGATTTATTAGCCCCCCTCTGGCACGACACAGTGCTAATAACGGTCAGCGATCACTGCCAGGAACCAACCGATCACCCCGAATGTGTCAACCTTCGGGATCACGCCAAAGCGGCCGGATGGCCTGTTGAAATCAGAAACGACGGAACTGGAGCAATCGTCGTCGCCTCTGAAGGGGTTTCACAACAAGAATTTGCTCAACTTCATTTAGAGATACTTCAATTAGACGGAGTGGAAGGCGGCGTGCTGGCAGCTCCAAATATTTACTTGGTGTGGACCGAGCCTCATCGAATGTTTGGTCGAGGAGAACCTCTGACCAAAGGAAATCATGGCAGCCCTCGTTGCACTCAACAGGTGGCAATTGTCTCGGGAGGTCACCCTGCTGCTCAAACTTTAGGTGCGGCTATCTCGAGTCAACGACCTGGGACCCTTAGTTGGGCTCCCAACATTAGAGGTCTACTTGAAATCGGTTCTGAAGTCTGAAGTCGAGAAGTTCAACTTCGAGGGACTTCGATCCACGGAACATCTTTGTCTATGCGTGGTTCTCCGGGAAGACCAAGAACCTGTTCACCGAGTATGTTCCGCATAATCTCCGACGTTCCACCTTCAATGGAGTTGGCTCTCACTCGCAAAAAGCCATGCTGTACACCGTTTTCTGATCCGTCAACAGACAAGTCTTCAGGTCGACGGAAGGTGTAGTCGTAATCAACTTGGCCTGCCATGCCCATCATGTCGACTGCTGCTGTAAGAAGGTCTTGATTCAGTTCGGCGAACGCAAGCTTGGCAATCGACATTTCCGGTCCCGGGTTTCCCTTTCGACGGTTCTGCCCAGCTCGAATGTTGGTTAGGCGCTGTGCTTCTGAACGCACGTAAAGCTTCATTATGCGGTCACGAGTGACGCCGTTGCGTAGGGATTGGGGTGTGTCTCGCCACATTTTCGTCAAGATTGCTACCGGCCCAGATCCAGCTTTGGGAGGTCCACCGCCGCTGCCAGCGCCTATTGCGTTGCGCTCATTCATTAGTGTCGTGAGCGACACACGCCATCCGTCTCCCACATCGCCGATGCGGTTGGAATCTGGTATTTGCACATCGGTGAGGAAAACTTCGTTGAATTCGGCCTCGCCTGTAATTTGCCTCAAAGGTTGGACATCTACTCCGGGGCTTTTCATATCCACGGCGAAATAGGTCATTCCGCGGTGTTTGGGCATGTCTGGGTCGGTTCGTGTCACCAGCATTCCCCAGTCCCCTAGATGGGCCATTGTGTTCCAAACTTTTTGGCCATTGACAATCCAAGAGTCACCGTCTTCGATTGCTCGGGTTGCCAGCCCGGCAAAGTCACTACCGGCTCCGGGTTCGCTAAATAGTTGACACCAGCGTTCCTCACCAGTGAACATCGGACGCAAGAACCTGTCCTTTGACTCATCGCTTCCGTGGGTATGAATAGTTGGGCCAGCAAGGTGCATGAAGAACATTGCCGGTTTCATCGGCGAAGCCCCCGCCTCGCGTAGTCGAACCTCAACGTGCTTTTGTAACACGGGGTTTACTCCAAGACCGCCGCAGCCTTCATCGAAGTAAACCCATGCGAGGCCGTGGTCGAACTGGGCTCCGCGAAACTCTTCGTAGCTCATTTTCTTGGGATCATTTTCGGAGAGCAAGGCGTCGATAGCCGAGGTGACTTGTGTCTCTTCTGAATTGTTAGTTGTGGTGGCAGTCTCAGACATAGTGACAGTCTTGCTAACGAAGCACCGTGAAGACAAGCCGACAGGTCTTTGATTTTAGAAAAGGTTGCTTCCTAGTTTCGGCGTCCATCAAATTCGGGATCGCGCTTTTCTAAGAAAGCTTGGGCAGCTGCCGCCATGTTGCGAGGGATAAGAACTGATTGGTGCTCCATTTCAACTGCCAGTTGATCAACAAATCCAGTTGTGGAAGCACCGTCAATGGACTGTCGAATTCTCACCATGGCGTCAGGACTCGTTCGTTTCAACGTCTCGGTGACCCCGGCGACCTCTCCGTCAAGTTGATCATCGGCAACGCATTTCCAAATGAGTCCCCACTCAGCTGCTTCCGCTGCGGTTATGCGATCCCCAAGCATTGCCATACCTAGTGCTCTTGATCTTCCGGCTCGCCTTGGAAGGCTCCAGGTTGAACCTAAGTCGGGGACTATTCCCAATCGAGGGCCGAAGGTTGCGACGAAGAATGCTGACTCTGCAGCAATAGTTATGTCGCAGGCCAATGCAAGTCCAAGACCGCCACCTGCGGCTACTCCGTTGACTCGGGCGACAGTCGGGACCGGACAGTTATGCAGAGCAGCAAGTGCGGGGTTAAAAAAATCTCCCATCGAGGCTGTTGGGTCATCTGGGTCGGCATCTTCGCTTTGATCGGCTGCATTGTTTAAGTCGGCGCCAGAACAAAATCCGCGACCTGATCCTGTTATCACGGCCACACGGACAGTTTCATCTTCTTGAACAACAGCCAATGCGCTGCTTATGTCTTGCATTAGCTCGTCGTTCATGGAGTTAAGACTTTCGGGCCGATCCAAAGTGATCGTTGCCACACCGTCGTTTTGGCTGTACTGGACGACTCCATTGGGCATGCTTGAACTAGTCATGGTGAGAAGTTACGTCAATCTCGGGGAGGTCGTCTATAAAGAACGCCGTCATCTTCAAGAGCCGACACCGATTCAGGGTCCATACCAAGTAGATCACCGAGTACTGAATCATTATGTTCCCCGACCTCGGCTGCCACTAGATCTGGTAATTCCGGGGCGTCAGAAAACCGAAGGGGGAAGCCGGGTATCAACATCGGCCCTGCGAGAGGGTCGGTTACTTCGCGAACCGTTCCCCTTTGGAGGAAGTGTGGGTGCGTTTCTGCGAGTTTGACTGGCTCTACTACCGGACCGCACGGCACTCTGTGCTGTTCTAAGACCGCTACGACAGCATCATCGTTTTCGAATGTGCTCATCCAATTCTCGATGATGTCTGTCAACGCGTCGCGGTGTTCTAAACGGGTCCGATTATTTTGGAATCTGGGGTCTTCAGCTAAGTCAGGCCTACCCAGTGCTGCCCATAGATTTGCTATCTGGTTTTCCAGTGCGAAAACAACGATCCATCCTTGTGGGCCTTTAAAGATTCCTGCTGGACTTGCCGGAGCGTAATGACGACCCGTGCGCATTCCGACCACTTCACCTTGAGATAATGAGGGTCCCGAGACGGCTGTTTCTTGCATGTGATACATGACATCGACCATTCCGATGTCGAGGTGCGAGCCTTCACCTGTCCTGTCACGGCGATAAAGGGCATACCCCAACGCTGCGAAGGCGTGAACACCTGTAGAGGTATCGGCAATACCTGCACCTATTAGCATCGGCGGTCCATCTGGTTCGCCGGTCATATGCATCAAGCCTGAATAGGCTTGCGCGATAAAATCGAAGGCCGTCTTTTCTGATAGTGGGCCAGACTGTCCGAAGCCCGAGATGGAAGCCATGATTATCTGAGGGTTCAACTCTCGTAGCCGCTGGTAACCAAGGCCACGTCGTTCCATGACGCCGGGGCTGTAATTCTCGACGACTATGTCGACCTTTGGTATGAGGTCCTCTATAAGAGATACGCCTTCTGGTCTGGTCAAATCGACGGACAAGCTGCGCTTGCCACGATTTTGTTGCACGTGATATGCCGAGCGGCCATTTCGTCTGGGGGGGCTCGGTCGAACCGGGTCGCCATAGGGTGGGTATTCGACTTTTATGACATCAGCGCCCATCTCAACTAACAGTCTGGTGCAGGATGGTCCTGCAAGATATTGAGTGAAATCTAGAACGGTGACGCCTTCTAGGTATGGCGTAACTCCGGGTTGATGTGTTTGTTCGTTTTCATCCACCTTTGGAGCGTAGATCCCACACCGCCACTGATGTAACGAAACCTGCTGCAAATGGCTCAGCATTCCACTGTTTTGGGCTGGTTGTCTTTACTCTGGGGGAAGTGGCACCAAACCGTTCGAGGCTACTTGTCGTAACCGTCGGCCTCTTATTGGCTGTTGCAGCCATCATTCAGGCAATTGGCGGTGATAGCTCGCCAGATCCCGTGGACCCTGAAACCGTGTCATCTTCTTCATCTCACGGGACGTCGACAGCGGATTCTGACATTGCTTCTACGTCGGTTCCGCCGACTAACGCTTCCTCAACCACCATCACACCGACTACTGCATCCACTCCTCAAACCAGTAGCTATTATCCACCGACTTCTACCACCTCTATTGGTGAAGGCGCCGTAAGAATCAGTGGCTACGGACGCGAGGTCATAACTGCAGGCGATGAGTGGTCAAGTTATCGAACAGTCATCTACAGAAGTAAAGGCTCAGGGTCGGAACTACTTATCGACTTGCTAGACGATGAGCAGGTCACGGTTTTTTCATTCGGATACTCAGACGCCAACTCCCCTATTGAAGGTCTACGTTTCCTCACTGAAGTTGCAGAAGACGTCGCAGACATAGTCGTCACCGCTACTGCCGGTTGGGAAATTGATCTACTCCCCGACGCATTTCTTTGGAATCAGCAAATGGATGCAGGAAATGCGCCGAAGGCTGAAGACTTGATGCTTTTCTCCTCGGAGGGTCTGACCTTCGTGGGATCTCAACTGACTCCGACGGCACAAGGTATCGGCGACTTAAGGATTTATAACGTTTGTCACGCACCGTGTGACGAGGGGACAACCACATGGGTCTTTGAACTTGACCCCGCTTGTTCGAACACTCCAAGCGTCTTTATTAAAGAGGTTGGTACCGACTTCTTCCAAAGGGCTGTTAGGCCAGTCAAATCTGAATCCGGGAAACGTACTTTGGAGGTTTCGTTGGAAAGCTACGACTGGCTTGAGGTGCTCACGCCTTGTCAGTGGTCGGCAAAGCCCACGAGCGGCTAAGCCAAGACACACCGAAAGTGGCCTATTTGTATCGGTAGGTGATGCGTCCTCGGGTCAGGTCGTAGGCAGAAACTTCAACCTGCACGCGGTCTCCGGGAAGAATGCGGATGTGGTGCTTCCGCATTTTGCCGCTCAGGTGACCAAGAACTTCATGTCCATTATCCAACTCGATACGGAAGTGCCCGCCTTTGAGCGCTTCAACCGTCTTACCTTCAAGCAGGATGGCGTCGTCCTTCTGTTTCGGCAAACCAATTTCCCTTCAATAGCTCTCTAAACAGTCTACCGGAGCAACTTAACGCACCAAGAAATCAGCAAGACCGTTCGAATCCAACTATTTTGGACATATTCCACACAAGGGGACCCAAAATGTCTTACGACCTCAAAATCACCGGTGGCACCATCGTTGACGGCACGGGAGCGGCTCGATACTCCGGGGATTTAGGAATAAAGGACAAACGGATCGTCGCGATGGGTAACGCTCCAGCTGAGGCGGATAAAACCATTGACGCGACAGGCCGGATTGTGGCTCCCGGTTTTGTAGATATCCACACTCATTACGACGCGCAAGTCCTTTGGGATCCATTGGTCAGTTGTTCTCCTTGGCATGGAGTTACCACCATTGTTATGGGTAACTGTGGGTTCTCTGTAGCGCCAACTCGTCCAGAACATCGAGATCTGATCATGCGCACACTTGAAAATGTGGAGGGCATGAGCGTTGAGGCCCTTCGTACCGGACTGGGCGACTGGGGCTTCGAAACCTTCCCTGAGTACCTTGACGCGCTTGAATCAAACGGTTGTGCAGTGAATATGGCAGCCATGATCGGACACACCGCTCTGCGAATGTACGTGATGGGCGAAGAAGCCACCGAACGAGAAGCCACCGAGGTTGAAATTGCACGTCAACGTGAACTAGTAACTGAAGCCCTTGAAGCAGGCGCTTTGGGGTTTGCTACTAGTCGAGCTAACACTCACGTCGGCTACGAAGGCCGCCCGGTCCCGAGTCGTTTAGCGACCCCTGAAGAAATAATTGAGATCGCTCAGGCCCTCGGTGACGTTGGTGGCATCATGCAGGCGACTCAAGGTCGCGGTCTCAGCCACCAGCAATTTGCGCAGGTAGCCGAAACCACCGGCGCCAACGTAAGTTGGACAGCTTTGCTTGCAAGTGCTGTCGGACCTGGAAGTCACTTGAAGGATGTAGAGCAAGCCCACGAGCTAGCTGAACGCGGTATCTCGGTCTACCCTCAGGTCGCAGTTCAGCCGGTTCAGTTTGAAATGAGTTGGAAGGCTCCCTTCATTTACGAGGGCATGCGGCTATTTGAACCTGTGGCCAAGAGCGACCATGACGGTAGGAAGGCTTACTACGCAGATCCGGAGTGGAGAGAAAAATTCAAAGAGAAGGCTGGCAACGGCGGCAAGGTAGGCGATCGTTGGTCCCGGACTGAAATAACTTGGTTCCCTCCAGATCCGTCATTTGAAGGACTTAATGTTCAAGAACTTGCTGATGAACGCGGGGAAGACCCTATAGATCTCATGTTGGATATGGCTTTGGACGCTGATCTGGATATGCGAATACTTCAAGATGTGCTCAATCATGATCGTGATGAGATAGATGAGCTCCTACACGACCCCACGACGGTCATCGGGCTTTCAGATGCCGGGGCTCACGCCAGTCAGCTATGCGACGCGAAATACTCGACTGAGTTTCTGTCAACCTTCGTGCGAGAACGGCAAAGTTTCGAAGTTGAACAAGCAGTTCATATGCTCACCCAACGGCCAGCCCAGATCTTTGGAATTGAAGACCGTGGCACCCTCAGTGAGGGTGGCTGGGCTGACGTGGTTGTCTTTGACATGGACCACGTCGGACACGATGGAAAACGTCGCGTGTACGACCTTCCATCTGGAGCTGATCGCTTGATTTCAGACGCTAAAGGAATTGATGCAGTGATCGTGAACGGAACGGTCATTAGACATGACGGAGAAGACACAGTCTCTGCTGAATCTGCATTGCCTGGAAAGTTACTCCGTCAGGGCAAAGGCTAACGAGTGCCTGTAGACCCCAACCGGGAATTCTGGAAGCCCGGAATGGATTGGGCTAAAGCTATTGAAGACATCGAATATGTCAAAGGCTTAGCCAATGAGATGGGCGGGGCAGACCGGGTTCAACGGCAGCATGACGGTGGTAGGTACACCGTTCGAGAACGGATGGAAAAGTTCTGCGACCCCGGTTCCTTTCTGGAGATGGGTCATCTGATTGGCGCCGCTGAATACGACTCCGAGGGCAACTTGGTTGAATTTTCACCAGGTGGTTACGTGATGGGCTTGGGCGAAATATCTGGGCGACCAGTTTCCGTCGGTGGCGATGATTTCACTCTGTCGGGGGGAAGTCCTCACGATGTCCACAAACTGCCCCACCATTTCGCTCAACCATTAGCACTGCAATACGGAATTCCTTATGTGCAACTCCGCGAAGGTGTGGGCCACTCATCTAAACAAGACGAACAAGATGGTCATATGGGGCTTCCTCAAGGCGATCTTTGGCATGAAGGCGTTGAGCTGCTCAGGAATGTTCCCGTCGCTTCAGCGATTCTGGGGTCAGTAGCTGGCTGGCCAGCCGCCGCCGCTTTGCTATCTCATTTCAGCGTAATGATTAAAGACAAGTCCCAAATTTTTCCCTCTGGGCCTCCTGTCGTTGAGCGCGCCATTGGAGAGAAACTTTCAAAAGAAGAGCTCGGTGGATGGCGGATGCATGTTGTCGAAAGTGGGCAGGTAGATAACGTCGCTGAAAACGAAGATGACGCGTTCCAACAAATAAGAGACTTCCTCTCTTTCTTGCCGAACACCGTGCGAGAAGTGGCGCCGCGAATCGACACAGGAGATGATCCAGAGCGGCGACCACAGGAACTATTAGATTTCGTCCCCACGAATCGTCGACAGGGCTACGACGCTCGAGCCCTCATACGTCATGTCGTGGACAACGGTGACTTTTTTGAGATGAGAGAACTGTACGCAAGCGGCCTTATCACAGGTTTCGCTCGGCTGGATGGCTGGTCTGTAGGTGTTATCGGCAGTGACCCGATGAGTAAAGCCGGGGCCATGGACGGCAATGCTGCCGACAAATACACCCATTTTCTTGACCTCTGCGACACATTCAACTTGCCGTTACTTATTTTCCTCGACATGCCTGGTTTCATGCTGGGATCACATGCTGAACGAATCGCCACGATGCGTCGAGGTGCCCGTGCCCTCATCGCGTCGGCCGAATGTCAGGTACCTAAAGTCGAGTTCATGGTTCGGAAAAGTTACGGCGTCGCCGCGGACGCTCCGAACTCAATTGGTTTACCGGACAGTATCAACCTGCGTTTTGGGTGGCCATCAGGGGAATGGGGCGGAATTCCTATAGAAGGCGGGGTTGCGGCTGCCTACCGGCGAGAAATCGCAGATGCAGATGATCCTGACGCCCACAGAGAAGCTATTGAGGAACGTCTGCTTCGGCTCCGATCACCTTTTAGAGCGGCTCACCGCGGAGACGTCGTGGACCTCATAGATCCTCGCGAAACAAGAGCGTTAGCTTGCCGTTTTGTAAATCTCGCTCAACCGAAATTACGGGAGTTAGCGCAGCGCCCAAAACGTGCGGTTCGTCCTTAACTCTGTTGTGAGCCCTTGAGAGTGACCCTGTAGCCGTGGCGGGTAGCTGGGAAGTAGTCCCACGTTGCAAGGTGTTGAACACAACGGTTATCCCACATTGCTATTGAATTTCTGGACCAGTGAAAACGTACGTGAAAATTAGGGTTTTCGATGTGTTTGTATAGGTACTGCAGGATCGCATAACTCTCATCACGACTTAGATCTTCAATACGCTTGGTGAAACCTTGGTTGACAAAAAGGCCCTTTCGTCCGGTCTCAGGGTGAGTAAGTACAACCGGGTGTTGGGCGGAAGGCGGAGTTTCGTCTTGTCGGTGCCCAGGAAGTTTTCCTAGTCGATGCAACGCTATTCGATTCTCAAGAAACTCTTGGAAGGCTGGTGACAACGCGTCATACGCTGAGTACATCGAACTAAACAAAGTCGCCCCGCCGCCGTTGGGTGGAATCTCGGTAAGTCGCAAAATGCTTCCCAAGGGTGGGTTTTGTTCGAAGGTGACGTCACTGTGCCAACCGTCACCAGCCACGTATCGCGAGTTCTCGTCAGCGTGAATGATTAACACTTCGGGATGTTCTGGGTGGTGTGGAACAGTGGGGTGAATGTGTAACTCTCCGAAGCGGGCAGCAAAAGCTATGTGTTGCTCATGGGTCAGATCCTGGTCTCTGAAAAAGATGACTTGATGCTCTAACCAAGCTTCACGAATTCGCTCAACGGCCTCGTCGCTGAGTTCTTCGCGTAGGTCCACGCCGCCTATTTCTGCCCCAATCCTTGGGGTAATCGGGGTGACGGTAACTGCATTCATACCGTAAGGCTATGTGTGTGACGCCTCCACGTGGCAAATTAATAGGGTGATCGACTTAAGATCTGACACCGTTTCTCGCCCAACCGATGCGATGCGCCGCGCAATGGCTGCCGCCGACGTGGGCGATGACGTCTTTGGGGACGACCCTTCAGTACATCGTTTAGAAAAGCGTGTTGCTGAATTGCTTGGCAAACAAGCAGCAGTCTTTGTTTCCTCGGGGACCCAATCAAACCTCTGTGCGCTAATGGCTCACTGTCAACGCGGCGACGAGTACTTGGTAGGTGACCACGCCCATACTTATATGTTTGAGGGAGGTGGGGCTGCGGTGCTTGGCAGCATCCAACCTCAGACCGTACCGATGTTGGAATCAGGGATGTTAGACCTTGCTGCTGCACGGTCATCAATCAAACCCGATGACTCACATTTTGCCAGGACTCGTCTTTTGTGTCTCGAGAATACGACTGATGGAAAGGTCCTTGGTCTTGATGACCTGCAATCTGGTCGTGAACTAGCTGATCAAAATAATTTGGGATACCACCTTGATGGGGCTCGTCTCTGGAACGCAGCCGTGGCCTTGGGGGTGCATCCTTCTGATGTTGCCGCTCCGTTCGACACGGTGTCGGTGTGTCTGTCTAAAGGGTTGGGGGCCCCAATCGGCTCAGTGCTATCGGGTACCAGTGAGCTGATTGCTGAGGCCAGAAAATGGCGGAAAATGCTCGGTGGAGCGATGCGACAGGTTGGCCTCATCGCTGCTGCGGGAGAACATGCGATAGACAATCACCTTGAACGGCTCGCCGATGACCATCGCAACGCTGAAACTCTCGCCGAGGGTCTTGCTGGCATTGATGGTTTGGAGGTAGATGCACAGAACACAAACATGGTTTTTGTTCGTGCGATAGGCGATATCGACGGTTTAGAGAAGCGATTATTGGACCGAGACATTATGACGAGGTGGTCTGGAAACACCAGCAGAATGGTTTTACATCTAGATGTCAGTGAAGCTGATGTCGCAACTGCGATTACATCGATTGCCGAAGAGCTGAACGTTTAGTCAGCTACCAATTCGGCAACCGGTTCAGTCAAATATTCACTTAAGTCTGCTTCCCGGGTCATTGCAAAGAAATCGACGTTCCGCCAAGGTGAATTGACGACGATGCGCCCACGTTCGTTCCGGTAGTAGGACTCCATGCCCGGGTGCGTCCAGACCATCTGTGTATGAGCCTGATCGACATCTTCGTTGTACCTGTCGTGGACGTCTTGGCGGATTTCGACGGCACCGAGATTTTGTTTCAACATCTTTTGGATTACATCCATGATGTATCGAACTTGCATTTCCACCACAAAGATCAGGCTGCCGCCATGACCGGGTTGAAGATTTGGGCCGTAGAGGGTGAAAAAATTTGGGAAGTCAGGGACGACAGTGCCCAGGTAGGCCTTGGCATTGTCTTGCTCCCACTGACTCATTAGGGAGGTCCCTGAACGGCCATGCGCTTCGTAGGTAGTTATGAAGTTGAGGACATCAAAACCTGTGGCGAGAAGCAACACATCGGCTTCGTATTCGTTGCCGTCAGCAGTGGTTAAGGAGTTTGCGTCGACCTTGCTTACGCGCTCGTCTACCAATTGGACCTTCGGGTTTCGCAACATCCGATACCACCCATTGTCCATCAACATTCTTTTACCGAATGGCGGATAGGTCGGAAGCACACGGTCAAGCAACTCCGAAGCATCGTCTCCTAATTCGTTGATGACGTAGTCAGTGAAGTAGGCCCTGTGACCGTCGTTTTGGGCGTTGAGCGATCTCTCTGGGTGTTCCCAGTCCGGGTCCTTGTGAAGCGCCGAATGGATGCGATCATTGAACGTCCACCCCAGTCGAACCCGGTACCAATTGCGGTAAATAGGAACTTCTCGCAACAAAAACCGAAGCGGGTTAGGCACCTCTTTTCGAAATTGTTCGAATGGTGCTGCCCAATGCACCGACTTTTGGAAGATGGTGAGAGATTCCACTTCGTCTTGAATTTCTGGGCCAATCTGCATGCAACTAGCCCCATTGCCGATGATCGCCACTTTCTTGTCTTGGAGATCTGCGGTTTCAGGCCAGCGCGCCGTATGCCATTTTTCGCCTTCCCAGTCTTCGAGACCATCAATATCTGGTGACACAGGTGGATTGAAGATTCCTGCCGCGCTGATCACGACATTGGCTTCAGTTTGTTCTTGACTTCCGTCCGGCAAGCAAAGTGTTACAAGCCAGTTCTGCTTCTGGTTCTGGTATTGGATTCGTTCAACGGTGGTTTCGAATCGGATGGTGTCTCGCACTTCGAAACTGTCACAGACGTGTTCTAAGTAATCATGCAATTCGTCGCGAAGGCAGAAATACTTTTGCCAGTCGTAAGGAGCGAATGAATAGGAATACAGGTGATTTGGGGTGTCTACACCGGCACCCGGATAACGGTTCTCCCACCAAACTCCGCCTACCGTTGAATTGCGTTCAACTACCTGGAAGTTGATACCCAGCATCTGGAGATTAATCGCAGCACACAAACCAGAAACTCCTGCTCCGATAACGATGACATTGAAATCAGGAGGCGAACTGATGCTTTCGTGATCAAGAAATTTCACTTGGCCCAGTTGAGCGGCAGTGAATTGGCCATATTCTGCCGGAACAGGCTCAGCCATCGAAACGCTGAGCATCCGAACTATGAGATCGTAGTCAGGTTCGGGAAGGGCTATGGGGCGACCACCGCGCCAGGCCAATATCGCCTCCAGAGCTGCCTCTCGAACTTCTTGCTGATGGCGGAGTTCGAGCCCGCCGGTGTCGTTGTCTCCTAACCCTGGTTGTCGTTTCGGTAAGTACGGTTCTTCTAACCAGTGGAGTTCACCGGTTAGTTGCACCAAAACCATGAGCAGCGTCGGGATGTTAGCTACGTCGATTGCGTCGGAAAATATTTGCTCGTCGGGACTTAGGGTCATTGTTAAATACCAAGATCTTGGAGGTTGTAATCACTCAAGATATCCCGGATTGTCTCAGGGCCGTAGCGATGTTCATCTTCTTGACCTGCAAAAGGTTGATATATGTAAGGTTGCTCATCTGGGAAGCGTTGCGATCGCGCGTCAATTGCCAGCGGGATGCATCGACATCTTTGCCGCACGTATTCCTCCGTGTAGAGGTTGCCGTCACCACTTAGTTTTCCGGTCTGACCAATAACTGACGAATAACGGTGAAAACCGAAATTGACCGTGATGCGTCGATCTTTGGAAGTATTAGGAAACGAGCCATGAACAGTCTGCCGGTTTGTGATGAAAGCGTCTCCAGGTTCACAGACCAGCGGAACTGCATCCTCGAACCAGTCTGAACCGTTGTTTTCTGACACCCGAGCGGCAATGTCAACTTTTCCTTCCCTGTGGGTTCCGGGTATGACCCACACACCGTTTGCAGGGGTACTTCCGTATAGCTGGACCTGGACGTTATAGCCATGAATGTTTGAATCCCATTGCGGGTTGTCCCAGTGGATTTGCCCGTCTTGATGCCACGAAACGGAAGGCCCTATTTCAGGTTCTTTGACGAAAAGTACTTCTGTGAACGGTGTGAAATCTGCACCATTTATGGTTTCAGCGACTCTCAAGATGTCAGGGTGACCAGAAATTCTCAAGAATGACGGCAGCAGTTGCAAACAGCCAGCGACGAGATACGGGACATGCACTGGACTGTCCGCTCCTGGTTCCGGTTCGAACATCTTGACCGGATGTCTCCCGTTGTTTTCTGAGGTGCCGCCCAAAGGATCGCTTAAAGGTTTGGTCATGATCCATGGATTGATTGCGAATTCCGGCCCTAAAGCTGGTCGGCCATTGCGATCGACTTCTGACTCTCGGTGAGGCCAGGGAGCTCGTTCTAATAGTTCATCAACTTCGCTTCGGCACTCTTGCAGTTCATCTTCGCCGATGACATTCTCAAAAACGTAAAAGCCACACCGTTCGTACGCGTCCAAGATCTCTGGGGCAAGACGCCCCTCAGAGGTGAACTGGATGGGGCCTCGATTGCCCAGTTCGAACGCTCTCGTTTTGCCTTCAGCGCAATATTGCCTGAATTCGGAGTTATCCCATTCTGATTTTCGCTGTATGTCAGTCATAGGTCCCCTCTTTTCACTCTAGATGGCCGCATCTGGTCCTCGCTGTGAGACAGAATTCTGTTATGGCAGATTCGTCAGTAGAACTCGTTGCGTTTGTTGGTCTCGGAGCAATGGGAGCCCCAATGTGCGCCAACCTAGCCACCAAGTCACCGGTTCCAGTTCTCGCCTATGACCTGAATGCTGATGCGGTCGCTTCAGCAGTGAGCGCTGGAGCTGTAGGGGCAGACGATCTGTCAGCGGTAGCTGAAGCCGACATCATTTTCGTTTGCGTACCCGGTGAAGACGAAACGCGTACCGTTTGTCTTGGCATAGGTGGACTGTGTGATCAGGCTCGGCCGGGGCAGATTGTTGTCGATTGCACAACAGCGACCGTGTCTGTCAATCTCGATGTAGCGGAAGCTCTCAGTTCCAAAGGTGCTTATTTCGCCGACGCACCTGTGGCTCGTGGAGTGCCTAACGCTGTTGAAGGAACTTTGTCCATCACCGTCGGCGCTGAAGAAGAGATCTTTAGCCGCGTAGCGCCTTGGCTCGAATATATGGGTTCCGACGTTGCATACTGTGGTCCTGTAGGAACCGGAACCGTCATGAAGCTAATGAACAACATGGTGTTATTTCAGAATGTGTCGGCTCTCGCAGAAGCCATGGCGATAGCAACGAGAGCCGGCGTGGATCGGAATCGTGTATTTGAGTTGCTCGGCCAAGGATCTGCTGACAGTTTCGCTCTTCGACGCCATGGTTCGTTCATGACTACAGGCGAGTACCCTGCGGATCGGTTTCCTACTACCTACTCCGTGAAGGATCTCAACTACGCGTTAGCTCTGGCCGATCAGCTTGATGTAGATGCGGCTGGTGCTCGTTTAGTTCGGGACCGCTTCAACGAGATAGTGGAGCAAGGTTTGGGGCACCTGTATTCACCGGTTGTCTACGAATTGTTCCATGAAAAATGAACCAAATAGATAACGAACTTGTTGAACGAGCAGTTGCTTTAGCGGATAACCAGCTTTTCCCTAAAGCTCTCGAAGTTGACGCTGAAGGGACGGTGCCTACTTCCCAGCTTGACTTGATCTGTGACGCTGGTTTTCATGGTCTTTTCGTTCCCACTGAATATGGTGGCTTAGGGGTTTCACCGCAAACCCAGTGGGCTGTTCATGAAGCCATATCGGGAGGCTGTTTGACAACCAGTTTTGTCTGGGCGCAACACGCCGGACCAAGTAAAGCGGCGATAGCAACGAATGGGCCTATGAAAGCTCGTTGGGCTGAAGCTCTTGCTGCAGGAGAGGCCAGAGGTGGCGTCGCTTTCGCTCACCTAAACCGGCCTGGTACTCCTATGCTTCGTGCTGACCCACACGGGAACGGATGGCTCTTCTCAGGGACAGCTCCCTTTGTTACCGGCTGGGGACACATAGACGTTGTGCTAACAGCTGCACGTCATGGTGAATCGATTGTCTGGGCGATGCTCGATGCTGAGGACTGCGAGACGCTAACTAGCCGTCGTTTGTCGTTAGCGGCTATTGATTCGGCGGTCACCGTTGAACTCACTCTGGATAACCACCCTGTGTCGGAGAAGTCCGTAACTTCTGTGGAGACTTTTTCTGACTGGGCCGAAAAATACCGGCACGGGCTGCGTTCAAACGGCTCAAACCCTCTTGGTGTGGCGTCGAGAGCGACACGTTTGTTGGGGCCCAGTCCTCTAGATGAACAGCTCCATGAGGCCCGAACCAAAATTAATTCAGCTGGCGCAGAAGAACTGCCCAAGGCTCGCGCCCTTTTGGGTGATCTTTGTGTTCGCGCCACTTCCGCTCTGGTCGCCGCGGTTGGCGGCTCGGCATTGTTTATCGAACAACAAGCACAGCGACTGGCCAGGGAATCCTTGTTTCTCCTAGTACAGGGCCAAACTCCTGAGATCAAGAAACACCATTTGAAACTGCTCACCGATCATGTAGCTACCAGGAGGTCAGCTGATGGCAGCTAAGACTAATGACCCTCTTGACCAAAGGTCGTTGGGGTGGCTTCGATACTTACACCGAAAAGCGACAACTCCAGATAACTGGGATCGCGACGGACGACCACACCCTCATTGGGACAACACAAGTGGCCCTCCTATGACGTCGTTCCATCGATTCGACTTGATTGATTCCGCCTATGCCATGGCCCTAATGAGCGACCGCACACCCGCTTGGACCGAGGTCTATAGCAGAGTCCTTGACGAGCTGGTATCTCGACATACTTCTTGGTGGGCAGCCGAGGACTGGATGACTCAATTCGGGTCAGATCCTGATCGTGGAAACTATCCAGACCAGTATCGAATGCTTATACCTGCTGATCTGTGGGGAAATTACGACGTACCAGGATGGACAGCGAATGGGATAGAGCCATATGGCATTCAAATGGATCCCGTAGCCGCTGATGGCATGCTCTTCTTCAAAGGTTTCTTTGGCTTATTGCTCGGCTTGCATCGGTATGTCTCTAACGACTCAAAGTGGAATGAACCGTTCGAAATGATCCGTGATGGAGACCACACGTTCAGTTGGACTCATTCCGGAGTAATGGGTCACCTTGCTGAACAGTGGCATGGCAGACAAATGGGTTGTCATTGTGAAAACACAAAAATTTGGCCTTATTGACTGGCTGGCGCCGGTCTCGGTCTGAGACTTCATGACCAACTCCTCGACACGAACTACCACTCTGCTTTTGACCAGTGGTGGGAGTACGCGTCGGATAACTACATCACTTGGGATGGAGATAAAGCCGTAGCGATGGATTTGTACTACGACCCAGTTGTTGACGAGCATCTTCAAACGCCAGTTGGCCTGATCGCTCCCACCTGGTATTTGGCACCGCAACGCAGGGACGTCGCTGAGACCGCATGGACATTCGGTGCTGCGGCTATGGGTCTTCTTGGTGACGGCGACGTCAACTTGAAGCAAGCTCAAGAAGGTGTACTACTTGCTTGGTTCACTGGCGAATTCGCTGAAGGTGCCGTTAAGCAAAAACTTTGGGATGCCTGCGACACTCTGTTCGAACCTCACTTTGATCAAGATTCCGGAGAGTTCACCTTCGGGTTCGGTTTCGATGAACCACATCCGCGTGGGCAACTCAATGCTCGAGTGATGGCTGGGTGGGTCTGCCGCCCAGGAGCATGGGCTGGAATATTCGAAAATCCCGATCTAGCGAAACACACTCAACCATGTGTCGAAGGTGTCGACTTTCCGCGAGTGGCGATGAGTCAGGCCCAGTGGACTGGAGATGCTCTGCATCTCACTGTCGATCCCTGCAACAGCT
Source organism: Actinomycetota bacterium (assembly GCA_036163555.1). Lineage (GTDB taxonomy): Bacteria > Actinomycetota > Acidimicrobiia > Acidimicrobiales > Poriferisodalaceae > MedAcidi-G3. The sequence continues at coordinate 53,615 of JAYZKK010000060.1, read as the reverse complement.
CCACTAAGGGGACACGGACCTCAATGTTCGTGCGTCGACTACCTGTTGACGGAGAATGGACTCTCACCAGCTCGGACGGAACGACTTCCCGTTGGGCAGCAACGAACGGTGAGACTCCTATTGAAATAATCGCCGATGGGTCCACGTTTACTTTGACAGTGGAATAGTGGTGTCATGACATTTTCGGTAGAAACAGCAACCGGGCCAATCCAATCTTCTGAATTGGGTCGAGTACTAATGCACGAACATGTTTTCGTTATCTCTACAGAGATCCAACAGAACTACCCCCAAGAATGGGGCGAGGAGCAGGTTCGAATAGACGACGCAATTAAGCGTTTAAATGAACTTAAGGACAGCGGTATCGACACAATCCTTGACCCAACGGCGATAGGACTCGGACGCTACATCCCTCGAATTCAGCAAGTCGCTAAAAAGATTGACCTAAAGATCGTTTGCGCTACCGGCCTGTACACCTTCAACGAACTTCCTCACTACTATCGTCGTCGCACTGCCTCAGACGTCGACGCGTTGACTACACATTTTGTTCAAGACATTGTCGAAGGTTTCGCCGATACTGGAGTCAAGGCTGGGGTAATCAAGTGCGCTACCGACAAACCCGGCTTAACCCCAGATGTGGAACGGGTACTTAGGGCTTGTGCACAAGCTCACCGAGAAACTGGATGCCCCATCACAACTCACACAAATGCTGAGACCGAACGTGGACTAGACCAACAACGCATCTTTGATGAAGAAGGCGTGGATCTCAGTCGTGTGGTCATTGGGCATTGCGGAGATACAAATGATCTGGACTACCTCCAACGGCTCTTGGACGCCGGCAGCATCCTAGGAATGGATCGGTTCGGTATTGATGGCTATTTGACGACTGAACAACGAGTCAAGGTCGTAGCCCAATTATGTGAGATGGGTTATTCGCAACAACTTGTATTGAGCCATGACGCGTCGTGTTACATAGATTGGATCGAAGGTGAGGTGCCTCTTGCGCCTCTCCCCAACTGGCATTACTTGCACATAAGCAAAGATGTAATCCCCGCTCTATTGGAGGCCGGTGTAAGCACCGAACAAATCGACACCATGTTGATCGATACCCCCAAGCAGTTTCTTGAGTCCCGAAATCTTGGTGGGTACTAGCCTCAGCAACATGAGCGAACTGCAAACAGGCCAATTGTTTAGTGACAGCGTCGAAGTGACCGACGAGATGTCGCCACCGCATCTACCTAACAAGGTGCTTTCCACACCCGACATGGTGCGACTGATCGAGGGCACGTGCCTCTTCGGCGTACAGGGTCATCTAGATAGTGACCAGACAACAGTTGGGATTCACATATGCGTAAGCCATTCAGCTGCCGTCGCCTCAGGTGAAGAAGTACTGGTGGCAGCAGAATTAGCCGAGATTGACCGTAAACGACTCGTATTCAACGTGAAGGTCACCCATGGTGAGACTCTGGTTTCTGAAGGAACCCATCAACGCTTCATAGTTGGTGGTTAACGCCACAAGATTGTTCGGGCGTTGACGCTCGTATCTCGATGAAATCTGCAGGATTCTTCTAGGGCTCAATAACAATTTTGCCAATAGATTTTCGATCCATCAGGCTCCGCAATGCTTCTGAGGCTCCCTCCAACCCGTATGTAGCGGAAATGTGGGGTCTTAGCTCGCCACTGTCGACCCATTGCAGGAGGTCTTCGGCTATTTCGTTTGCTAATTCGGGGTCGCGTGCTGTCATCGCCCCGTAGAAGACACCAACTATTTGGCAGCTCTTCAACAACGTGAGATTCAAAGGTATCGACGGTATTCCTGCTGTGAAACCGATGACCAGGAAGCGCCCTTCCCACCCAATTGCCCGAAGAGCTTGTTCTGCGTAGTCGCCTCCGACAACGTCGTAGACAACATCTACGCCTGTGCCACCAGTCAATTCTTTGGCTCGGTCCTTAAGGTTTTCTTCTGCGTAGTTGATCGTCTCATCCGCGCCTCGTTCTCTGCAGAGATCAAGTTTTTCCTCAGTGGAGGCTGCAGCGATGACGCGGGCTCCCATGAGCTTGCCGATCTCCACTGCTGACAGACCAACGTGGCCTCCGGCACCCAAAACCAAAAGGGATTCACCCTGTTGGAGGTTTCCGCGTTGTTTTAAACCGTAGTAAGTAGTTCCGTGCGCGTAGAGCAAGCCTGTCGAATCAGCAAAAGTAACTCCGTCTGGGAGTGTTCTCGCTGCCGCTGCCTTAGCAACAGCTAGCTCCGCGTAGCCTCCAACTGATCCCAAGCCACAGACAACACGGGTCCCTATCTCTAGGTTGTCCACCCCTTCACCTAAAGCCGTGACAACGCCTGCCACTTCTGCTCCAGGCACGTACGGCAGATCTGCTTTGAATTGGTATTTGTCTTCCAACATCAAAGTGTCGGGAAAGGTGACTGGTGCCGCCTTAACTTCTATAAGGATTTCCCCATGTCCAGGGGTGGGGTCAGGTACTTCAGTCACCACTAAATCTTCAGGTGGACCAAATTGATTACATAATACTGCTCGCATAACTGTCCAATTTAGTTGGTAGTTCTGAGTCGGGCCTTTGAAAATGTCTAACCGAGCGGTGCGCGAAGTCGAATCAGGCGTTCGTGAAGGGGCCACTTGGTTCTCAGTTCGAAGGAACACCTCCATAGACCTCAGTTTCGAACCACTCGCGAAATTCCTGGTCTCGTGTCATTTTCCAGTGATCCCACGTCGCCCTTCCAACAGGGGAAAGAAAGGCACCCAGCTTGATGAGTTGCATGCGCATATCGACATGCATCCTTCCCACTAGGCCCTCTTGCCATGCATCGTATGTATCGAAAAGGTCAATGAGGTCGGCCCCTAATAGGTTGAGGGCGCGAAAATACTCTTCTCCCTCTAAATCGCCACTAGACCAGTCCTTTATCAGGAACTGACTAAAGCTTGCATCTCGGGAGATGGCGAAGTACCGATCGTAGAGTCGATCTGTGAGACCGTGTCCGAATTGGGTCCGGCTGTGCTGCAACGTTTGGCGAGCTTCGGCGCCGATGAAGACAATCGATAACGAGAGAATTACGGCTTCTAATATTTGAGCCCAGTTTGCAATCTGTTCAAGAGTCAATTGATAGTCCTAAGTGTCCATCTATCTATGTCCGACTGACGCGTTTGACGACGTATCGTGAACCAAGGTCTATGAGCGTGAACAAGATCGCTCCAATGACAAGTTCCACGAGACCACCGCCGTTAGCCACGATGAAGAGGGCGACTAGCGCCGCAACAATGGGTCGAGTGAGGTATCGCACAGTTTTAGTGAACCATGGCCAGTGCCCGAAAACGGGGATGGAAGTATTGTTTAGTCATGGATGTTTCTCGTTTTCCGCTGGTGCCGGGCCCATCTCCGATGCTGGTGACTCATAGCGAAGGTATGTGGTTTCACACTTCAGATGGGCGTCGAATTCTTGATGCCGGCGGTGGGGCAATCGTCACAAATATTGGTCACGGACGACGAGAGATTGCTCAAGTCGCCGCGGATGCTTTAAGTCAGTTGGATTACGTGGTGCCGATCTTCGCCACCGAAGCCCGGGTGGCTTTGGTGGAAGAGGTCAGTGACCATTGGCTTCCAGACCCCTCATGGCGTTGTGTGTTCGTTAGCGGAGGTTCTGAGTCGGTGGACGCAGCAATGCGGGTTGCTCAACTCCATCATGTTGCATGTGGCAGACCTGAAAGACACAAAGTGATCGGACGCGATGTCTCCTATCACGGAGCAACGGTGGGAGCGTTAGCTGCTGGTTCTCACGACCGAAGACGCAAAGGGTTGGAACACTTACTTCCGTCTATGCCCAAGACCAGTCACCGTGACCCCGACGAGTTAGAAAAGGTCATTGAAATTGAAGGTGCCGAAACCATTAGCGCATTCATAGGAGAGCCTGTGATTGGTGCCGCGGCCGGCGCCTACGTGCCTCCCGATGATTACTGGACGCGGATCTCAGAAATATGTGCCCAACACAACATCCTCGTGATAGCCGACGAAGTAATGACCGGCTTCGGTCGGCTCGGCGCGACCATGGGCCACGAGGCGCTTGGCTTCACTCCGGACATCATCGCTGCAGGGAAAGGACTTGGCGGCGGATATGTTCCAATCGGCGGTGTGTACTGTCGTCCTGATGTGGTCGAACCGATCGGGAAAACAGATCTCGCGTTGATGTTTTATACCTTTGCTGGCCAAGACCTTTGTTGTTCAGTGTCGAAGAAGGTTCTTGAGATTGTACGAACAGAAAACTTGGTTGCTCAGGCGGCCAGTATGGGTGAATTACTAAGAGAACGCCTCGAAGAAGAATTCCAAGATCATCCAAACGTCGAAAGTATTCGAGGTCGCGGTCTACTACAGGGGCTAGGCCTCGTCGCTGATCGGGAAACTGGAGATCCGTTTCCGCGTTCAGCGGCCTTCGCTGAAGCGGTCACAAACATTGCACTTGAGAATGAAGTTTGGGTGTACCCGTCCGGATCGGGAGTGTTTGATGACGCCGTGATGTTCGGTCCGCCGTTCGTCGTGGAAGAAAGCCACATCGATCAAATGGTTGCCGTGACTCGGCAAGCAATCGATACCGCTGCTGCAGCTTTAAGTTAGAGCGCGTTAAGCGGGTGGGTCGCAGCTAATGGTTTCCATTTGCGCTGGAGCAACTACTTCGAGAGCCTCAAAGTCGGGTGAGCAACTAATTTCGTTGTGAACCATCCCAGGTGGGATCGACAATGCGGCACCAGCGGCCACTCTTTCTGAGCGACCTCCTTCGAATTCAAGGTCTACCCATCCATTTAGGACATAAACGAATTGCAGCTCACATTGGTGATAGTGCCATCCAGTGGTGTCCATCACATCCGTGGCTCTCATCACTTGAGCTCGATAGTCGCCATTGGTGAGGTCGCTTAGGCCGGTGTCGCGGTACTCAAAGAAAGAACGTCGCCCCGTTTTCCCAAATTCTGCGTCGTCGAGCTGCTGACACAGCAACTCTGTTATTGAGGTTGATTCCATTTGTTTCCTCCGCTTCTAGTTCAGCACAAGATTGCGGTTTAGATCTGCAAAAGCCGTTGATGCTCGTCAAGGAGTTCGGTATTTCCGAAGGTTTCTAAGGCTGTGTGAAGCTTTCGGTTCCACACGAAGAGAAGTAAATCACTAGCTGATCCTCGGGCGGCAACATCTCCTTTCCCATGCATTTTTTCCACAGTAACTCCATCTCTTTTTCTAGTGACCATCCATTCACCTTCAGCGTCGGTGGCGTGAAGATGAACAGACCCCTCACCCGAGAAGGCTTTGGGTAAACGTTCAGCTATGAAGAAATCGTAGAACTCGTCGATACCGTCTACGGCTAGCTCGGCATTGATCGGTTGGCTGTTCCCGTGGGCCGTTTCTATGTCCCATCGATGCATTGCTGCTTCCTGAGTCATTCGGCGCATCCAGAATTGTGCCGTGTGTATCTGCTGACTCGAGGTCCACACCTGATCATCGGGCTGATGTGCCCATATCGCGTCGTCGAGGGCACCGGCGACCGATTGAAACCACAGACTCAATTCAGATGTATCTGGGTGGTTGACTGGGTCATTTGCCCATGCTGCTACGCCATGCTGACCAACAGGGGCTCCTTGACGGATTGATTGATCAACGAAAGAGAAAACTAAACCCACGTGGATAATGACGTCACCCGTAGTCCAGTTTTGGATATGTGGGATAACAACGTGATGATCTTCAGCGGCAAGTTCTGCGATCCGGGCAGTGGATTCATTGAATGCTGATCTGTAAAAATCGAGTGTCATAGGGCCTCTCTCTGTTTAGTGCTGTTGGGTCAGATGAAAATGCCCGTGGCTATGAGTTCTGCAGCTTCGTCTGAGTCGCGACCGAGGATATCCGTAAGTACTTCGTACAGATGTTCACCGGCTGGTGGCGCTGCCCAGCGAGCAATTCCTGGCGTTCGCGATAGGTGTATTGCTGAGTCTTCTATCCACACTTGACCATGGTGTGGATGGCTTACTTCACTAAAAGCTTTCCGGTATCGCAACTGAGGGTCTTCGGCAACTTCAGGTGCATAAAGAACTCGATGGGCTGGGACTTGCAGTTTTTGTAGTGCTGCTTCGGCTTCAATTCCATCTTGTTGACTACTCCAGTCAGATATGAGGGAATCAATTTCGTGGTGTTGTGATCGACGTTCTTCGGAAGTTAATGAAGCTAGATGTTGTGCTCCGACAACCTGACTTAAAGCCTCCCATTGGTCTTGAGTTTCACAGGCTAGAGCGATCCATCGATCGTCCCCGAGAACGGGGTAGGCCCCATGGGGACAGAAATTAGCGTCGCTATTTCCAATTCTGCTGCCTTCCACTCCATTGATTTCGTCGGCGAGGAATGCAGGGCTTAACAGCTGAGCTGCAGCTTCCATTTGTGAGTAGTCGATGTGTTGCCCATGACCTGACCGTTCACGTTGGTCAAGGGCTGCCAGCACGAGGGCTAGCGTCAAACGAGGCGAAATGTAGTCGGAGTATGCACCGAAAGGCCCGCATGGCTGTCGGTCAGGCCAACCGCCGAACGGGAAGAACCCGGCGACAGCTGCTCCTATGTTCCCGAAGCCAGAAATCTCTCTGATGGGACCTGTCTGGCCCATCAGTGAGGTCGACACCATGATCAGTTCAGGGTTGATCGTTTTTAGATGCTCATAGCCGAGGCCCATGCGACCGATGACTCCTACCGAATACGATTCGATGAGGACGTCCGCCCACTCAACTAGCTCTTCCATTATTTGGATTGATCGCGGATCCCGAAGATCAATAGCTAGAGAACGTTTCGATGCATTGATGCTTAGGTAGCTCAAAGAGTTGTCAGCACCGGCTTCGTTGTCTACGAAGGGGCCTGCCCCTCGCATGATGCAGGGTTTCAGTTCCGATTCGATTCGCAGAACATCGGCACCGAAATCACCCATGATGCGCGATGCGTAGGGGCCAGCGATAGCCCATGTCATATCTAGGACTTTTATCCCCTTCATTGGGTCGACGTCACCGGCGGAATTGGGCTCAACCGAAACCGCCGGTTGATGCCTTACACCCAAGTTGTGTTCATCCAGTTTCGGTGGAGCAATTTCCGTTACCAGCGTCGCATCGGAAAGTCGTGCTATCGGTCCCGCAAATCGAATTCCATCGATAGAACGCCAAAAGTCCCTTTCGGCCGCATGTTCCATATCTAAGAGTTCACGAGTCGTCGTAATAGGGCCAAGTAAAAGATTGCGTTCTAAGGCTCCAGCTAGGAGTTCGGCTTTGGTTTTCGTTTTAGTGAACTCGTTGATTACTTCAGCACCTCGATTCAAAATCCCTGGTGCTTCAGGGTCGGAGAGGAGTTGTGTACCAAAACCGATCCAATCAACGTCACGAAATTCGTCCGGACACATTCCTTCTTCGTCCATCCATTCGAACAGTCGAGTGTTGTAGGGGCCGACTGTGGGGCCGACCAGGAAGACAATTGACAGGAAGCCGTCGGCTGCCTCGTATACCAATTTCAGAGTGATTGGTCCTATTTCTGCGCCACCTGACAATCGTCGCGTACTTGGGGCCCCTACGAAGGGGTAGAGCATTTGGTATTGCGATGCGATCAAGTAACTGTGTTGGGCTGCAACGTCAACGTGTTGCCCTAAGCCCGAAGATTCACGCTCTCTCAACGCCAACAGAATCCCGCACAGAGCATCAGAGGCAGCGAAATGCCAGGTTTGTGGCAACGACAGTCGAACTGGGGCGCGGTCGCGGTCACCGGTGATCCCCATTGTGCCGCTCGCAGCAGTATTGATAATGTCGCTCGCTGCCCAATCGGATTTAGGACCGGCCCCACCGAAACCTGAGATGAACGCAGTTACAAGATGTGGGTATGTGCGACTCAACGACTGTAGGTCTACGTTGCTGCCGTCTGATGCAACGACGGCATCAGCTGTCGCTGCTAACTCTTCGAGACGTTTCAGATCTTCCGCTTCGTTAAGGTCCAGCACCAACGACTGTTTCGCTCGGTTGTAGGCCCAATAAGTCAGCGACTTCTCTGGGTCTGCTACATCTCCGGCAAAGGGCCCCTGATATCGAGACCGTTGACCCTCAGGCGGTTCGATCGCTATAACTTCAGCACCCAACTGCGCCATGATCATTCCGCAGAAGTGGCCCCGGTCGTCAGTTAGGTCAAGAATTCGAAACCGATCTAACACACCATCGCCCCCTTTTGATTACAAACAGTTCCCGCTCAATTCTATTTGCGTGACGGGAACGCTACCTAAGTCCGTTCGATCTACGCCAGGGGCAGTGAATAGGTCCCCTGAGCGACTGAAACTTTCTTCTTGTGATCATTGTCACACCACAGCGATACTGACCCGACAACGCTTCTTCGGCTTCTAGCCTCTAGCTCAGCTCGGGCGTATAGCTTTTCACCCACAGCGGGCCTGAGATACCTGATCGATAATTCACTGGTTACCGTCATCTCCTCAAGTCGTTCTATGACGGCAAAAACCAAGAACCATAGAGCTCCATCAGCTAGTTGGAACTGGTCTGGTCCGGAGATATAACCGCCTGGACGTCGAGCTACCCCTGTTAGGTCGTATTCGGCAATCGCGAATTTGTCACCGATGTCGATGCAACGGCTACCTAACTGCGGGTAGCAGTCGTTTACGAAAGCATTGACGGTGTCTGTGGTTATGTCCCCGGGCATCTCATGACTCTAGACCAGCGACGATTCAGACATTCAGGAGTCCAGGGTCGTTTCAATTCACTTTCTGGGGCTCATCTATCCCTTATCATCACTGGATACCTGGCTTCCCGAATAGAGGAATGGATATGGACTTTCAAAACCTTGATCGCCGATTTCAATTGATGTTGCCTAGTGGCCCAATTCTTTTTCTGTTCTTAATTTTCGCGCCTTGGCACCAATTCGGGAGCGGATCTTGGGGCTTGTCCCAATCTGCGATTCAAGCACCGAATGCTCTGTTGGGGATCGTCGCACTTCTTGCGGTGGCAATTTCTCTGCTGATCTCTTTTGCCCAAGTACTGGGTAGCGACAAGCTTCCCGAAAGCCCTCAAGGTAAAACTTGGGAAGAGGTGCTTTTCATCATTAATGCGGTGATGTTGGCCGCTCTTTTGTTGAAATTGATTCTTGAAACTTCGTTCTTAGCCTGGGGGGCGTGGGCATGCATCATCGCTGGCGCTGTCCACTTTTATGGATCACACGTAGGTCGACAAAGCGGTTCTACCAGTCCAAATCCATGAGTTCGTCAAGGTCGACGCCAGGCAGTTCGGCTGCACAATCGAACAGGTTTCCTATCACGGGAAACAGGATTTGTGCTACCTCGTCCTCGTCGAACTCGAAGTCGTCAGCTGGTACCGATAACAGTTGAATCAACTCCATTTCGGAGAGATCTTCTAACGCACATTCGAACAATGCCACATCGATCTCAGCTCCTTCGGCCATACCGATTGCCGCAAGTTCTTTAAGGTCAACGCAGTCACTCATTGATTCAAGGAACGGTGTCGTGAATTCGGGTGGAAGCTCATCTGAGGTCAACCAAGCGACTCCAGTGGCGTTCAGAGCGTCCATGCCCACTCGGTCGACAAGACCTCCGCCGACGCAGCGGGCGTCTGAGGACCCAAACCCGATTTCGCCTAGTCCACCGAAATCTGTTGCCACTCCGGTTGAAACAAATCGGTCGATGAACACTTGTTCTTGTGTGGGTCTGTCCTCTGAGGAACCAGAGACAGCTTTGTAGATGCCGAACACTGCGCCACAAACCAGAAGCGTCACTACCACTGTGAGGCCTACCAGTTGTTTGCGCTCCTCACTGTTTGGTGGTTCGGTCGTTGCTGGGGTCAACAACTGTTGTTTCAAGGTGTTGAACTCTGTTTCGTCAATTTCGCCTGAGTCTCGTAAGGCAATCAATCGTTCCAGGTCATTAATTTCCGAAGACATCTAACGTCTAGCTCCTACACGATTGTCTATGGGGACTAGATCCAATTACACCATCTACGACAAGCAATTTGAGGACGTTCAGTCGTTTTTCGTTCACTCTGGTTGAACTTCAAATCCGATGATCTGTCCTCCGGGCTGCCTTGGCGCGAATTGAAACGCCTGCTAGAACGAAGACGTTAAGTTCAGTGTCCATCAGGTCATACGAAGGTGAATCGATGAAATTTATTCAGGTAGTAGAGCAATCTGGAGATATGGAAGAAGCGCGGGCTGAAATTGAGGGCTATTTCGAGAGCGCCGGTGATGAAACCAAGGTTAAGAAACTCATCCTCTGCGCTGATCGCGATGCTCCCGACAAGATTGTGAGCATTGTGGAATTCGAATCATGGGATTCGGCGACGGACAACAATGAACTAGACGCGACCCAAGAGGGGGCGGCTGAGGCGCAAGCAACCACGGACGTCACTTACAGAAATCTTGATGTTCATCACGAGTGGACTCGTTGACATCAGCGACCGCTCCTTGCAGCCGCGTCACCTCAGACACACGGTCCAAATAAATTGGGCAGGCTAGGGTTTTGTCATGGCTGAACTGGAACTGTACGAACGCCGGACCTACGACGTAAACGTCGGCCAAATGAGCAAAGTCCTAGAGTTGTACTCCAACCAGGGATGGCCAGCCCTCGAAGCTGGAGGTCACTCTGAGTTCCTGGTTGGTTACTTCGTTTCGGACACCGGACCACTCCACCAACTCATTCATCTGTGGCGCTTCAGCAGCGATGCCGAGCGGCGCGCATTTTGGAAAAATTTGTTTAACGACGACGATTTCATGGCTTTCGCAGTTCAACTCCGGCCTTTACTACAAAGGCAGGAGATACAACTCATGCAGTCAGCTCCTTGGGGCCCGAGACCCTGAATTGGGGACGCTCCAACTTGAAAGGTTGAATGAGTCAGAACGAATTTGAATCACACAGTGTTCCTCACACTCACTCCTCATCTCCTTCTTGGGGACGGGATGACATGAGGAAGTCATTGGTCTTTCGTCTCATCGCCGCGATGCTGGTTATCGCGGCGGTCGCCACCCTTATCGGTATTCTTGCTCTTTGGCCTAACGCCGAAAGATCTGAAGAAATACAAAGAAATGCCGAAGACATTGCCTTAACTTCCGAGTTGCTCAAGGCAACAGTTCACGAAGCTAGCGAATCCAGTTGTGGCTATTCAATTTCTTCTGAAGTTGAGCTCTGCCGCAACGTGACTGTTGTTGTGCAAGAGGGTCCCGAGAGCGGTTCATTAGTCGTTCTGCCTGAGGTGAACACCTCATTTGACCCGACCTTTCCGCAATTAGCAGCCGGCGATAACGTGATTTTGGGCTTCGACCCCGTTACGAACTCCTACTACTACCAAGATCGAGATCGGATGAGCTCTCTTTGGTGGCTGATCCTGCTATTTGCAGTCACGGTTATTTGTTTGGCCAGGGTTCGCGGTCTGCTGGCACTGTTCGCCATGGGTGGAACCGTACTAATGCTGGTCAAATTTATTGCGCCGTCAGTTCTTGACGGAAACGACCCTGTCTTGGTCTGCGTTGTAGCTGCGGCAGCGATTGCCTACTTCAGTTTGTATTTCACTCACGGCTTTAGTCTTATGACAACGGTTGCGCTCGCCGGAACTCTGATCGCTTTAGGGTTGACACTGGGTATTTCGTGGATCTTTTTTGAGTTAGCGAAATTCTCTGGCTATTCAAGTGAAGAAGCCTTTGTGTTGCCGTTCTTGGCTGAAAGTCTTGATGTGCGAGGCCTCCTCTTGGGGGGCACCATCATCGCCGCGTTGGGTGCGCTAGATGATGTGACGGTCACTCAAGCGGCCACGGTGCTTGAACTCAGCGCTCGCAACAATGAGTTGTCGACAAGGCAGTTGATGATGTCTGGACTACGCGTTGGGAGAGAACACATCGCATCAACAGTCAATACTCTCTTATTGGCTTATGCGGGCTCAAGCATCCCGCTACTTCTACTGTTTGCTGTCTCTGAACAGTCTCTTGGAGATGTTGCGAACTCCGAATTGATTGCTATCGAGCTAGTCAGGACCTTGTGCGGGTCAATCGGGCTTGTCGCTGCTCTACCTATTACGACTTATCTGGCAGCTTTATTGATGCGCGCGGACAAGTAGTTGCGGTCCATTATCAGCCGATGAAAGTCCGATTTCTTATTGGCGATCGCGGTAACGCTCTGTAGGGTCAAGGGGTACAGAATTATTCTGTACTCGTGTAGAAAGAAATTGAGGGCAATCAATGCCGCAAGGAACAGTGAAGTTCTTCAACGCTCAGAAGGGCTTCGGATTTATATCTCGTGAAGACGGAGCAGACGTCTTCGTCCACTACTCAAACATCGAAGGGTCGGGATACCGATCTTTGGAGGAAGGCCAAACGGTCGAATTTGAGATTGGTGAAGGCCGCAAGGGCGACGAAGCCCAGAATGTGCGCGCCGTTTAGAGCTAGCAACACTAATTCTAGATAACCCTGCGGCCGCTCCATTCGTGGAGCGGCCTACGGGCGTTTTCTCTATCGTCGATATGGTCTTCAGTCGGCAATCGCGTCGTACATGACGACTGTGTCTGCCATCCGAAGTCCTGGGAACGCCGCTGCTACGTCGGTCTGCAGTTGAACGAACCAGTCACTGGCCGAAACTTGGTCCCAAAAACGTCCATAGTCTTCCATCGACTCAAAATCAGTGACGTACAACGCCACTTCCATACCACCAGTTCCGGTGACAGGCCTCATAAGACGAGGGTTCTTCGCTCCCCAAGATTCGTGTTGGGGTTTCGCGGCTCGAGATCCCGCCTCAACAGCACGCATTGCTTCAGGAGTGCCTTCCCAACGAGTTGCAACAGATATCACTTGAATTCCTTTCCCTTGATTCGAACCCAGTCAAACTGTTGTGACTCACCAAAGCAAGATGACCGGCCCTTGGTGGGTGGTATTTCGCTGTATGAGTGCAAGCTGTTCGGAGACTACGCTCGGTTCATGAAGTTCGACCGAAGGTTCGCTGGGGGCGCTCAGCGTTATATCCGAGTGGGCCCAACGGGCAACAAGTACGAATGCGTCGTGTTTCTTGACCATCAACTGGGATGCCCACATCGCCATCTGGGCGACCCCGAAATAGAAGATTGTGGCTGCGGATCGCTAGCAGAACTCAGAGAACGCGACACTCAGCGCGGCGAAGGTTTCACTGATTTCCGTCGTCTACTACGTCGATTTCTCCGGCGGTAGGCATTTTGTCTACGTGCTGATCTCTAGATTCAGCGTCTTTATATATTGAGTGTCGACGTTCTTTAGCGAGGTAGTGATCGATGTCCTCCTGGCTTCTTAAGTTCGTATCAACCGCTTGGTTCCAATGGATCACTTCGTCAATTGGTCGCCGCCATCGGCTCTCTGCTTTTCGACGGGGCCACCCGATAGGGACAATGCCAGAGGGAATATGGCTGGACGGGAAGCCCAGCAGTGTTTGTAATGCCCGCGCTGTTTCGGGTTCACCTCCACCCGAAAGCCATGCACTGGTCAGACCCACCGCTGTTGTAGCCAGTTGTAGGTTTTGAATCGCCGCCCCTACCGAGACGAGCAAGATGTTGGAGCGATTCTCCGCGTACTCAATCCGGTCGAGGTCGGAGTCAATCGCTACTGGGTATGTGTCAGCCCAACGGGGGTCGACGAAGACAGCCATCAACGCAACCGAGTCATGAACCCAGTGTTTCTTGTGAACATGCGGGAAGCCCTTGCAGTGTTCGTTTAGCCGATCAGCTTGACTAGCCATTACAGACGCGACTTCTCGTACTCGCTCCGGATCTTCGATCACACATATTTCCCACGGTTGCGAGTTAGCCCCCGAAGGGGCCCAACGCCCGGCATCCGCAATTTTCTCTAAAGTTTCTCTAGGTACTCGCTGTCCTGGGTCGAAGCTTCTAACGCTTCTCCGAGAACTTGCGAGGCCAACAAAATTCTGCAGCTTTTTGGTATCGAGCTTCCCCTGCGAGAACAACTTCATAATTCGACTCTAGAACAAAGTCGGATAGAAGGAACCGAGGAGGACAATCGACCCGATATTAGTAGTCTCGCTAATCGAAATGACTGACCCAGTAACAAACAAAATCGACGAAACGGTCTTAAACGACGCTGTGTCTTCTTGGTTGTCTCATCCGTCAGGTCTCGGATGTCTCCTGACGCCCGGCAGTCCCAAAACTATCTCTGACCCTCGCCCGGACGCAGTAGGTATCCGCCATGTTGGCGGTTACCTTGTCGGGGACTTCGAACTGATCGCGGTCCTAATTCGACCTTCCACTAAGAGATTTAGCTCGGTGTGTGGTGAGACAAGCGCCCAGTCGATCCACGCAGATCGGACCTATTTGGCGTGCTATTTGGGGACCGAAGAATTCACGGAGGAGCAGATTGATACTGCGTTGCATCTGGGCATAGGTCTGCTTCGGATTGATAGCGATAGGCGTTGCCACAGATCAGTTCCCGCGCCGTTGAACCGACCTATCCAACGGATGCGGGCGTCCTTGTTGCAACAGTTGGGTCTTGTTGTTTGCCAGCTCTGCGGCGTTAGTTTTTCGTTATTTCCAGATCACGAGCAAGATGATGCAGTGCTATGGAATGAAAGGTGGGCTGACCGGTTCGGTCGTCTCCGCAACGAAAGTGTTTATGATCGTCGACACCTGTGTCCCGACTGTGTGGGCAATATCAGTGAGCTCGCAACTCGCGACGACGAGCTGTAGTTGACAAAATCGTCTAACCACTGAAATGAGAGATCTCAGCCGGCAGCTATGACGTCACTGGGATCTTTGGTGTCGGCAGTAAAGCGGATGCCTTCATAATCCTTGGACGCGACATCGTTGATCGACGCAACATATTTGGGGGTTCCGCCGTTGTAAACCATGTAGCGGACTTTCCCAGCTTCATGGCCTTCGACGTTGCTGTTGTAGCCGGTGAACCAAGACTGGGCTTTACGCATCAACATCACTGAATACATTTTGATGACGTGATCGGTCCAACGTTTCTCTGCTTCTTCAGTTGCTTCGAGATACTTGAGGTCTCGTTCCCACATGTAGTCAAGTAGTTCGGTGCACCAATTCACTCCGTTCTCAATGCCGCGCGGGTAGTTGGTAGAAGCGGAGCCGCTCTGAGGTCCTGAGGGCATCAACAAGTTAGGAAATCCTGAGACCATCATCCCCAGGAAGGTAGTGGGGTTATCGAACCATTTTTCTCTAAGGGTGAGTCCGTCTCGGCCCCGAATGTCGATGTGGTCGAACGAACCGGTGATCGCATCGAATCCTGTCGCATAGACGATTATGTCAAACTCAAATTCTTGTTCGGTGGTACGAATTCCTTTTTCGGTTATTCGTTCCAGCGGGGTCTCGTTGATGTCAACAAGGTGGACGTTGTCTCGGTTGTATGCCTCCAGGTAGCCAGTTTCCATTGGCACCCGTTGAACACCAAAACCATGGTCTTTAGGGATGAGTTTTTCTGCAATGGCCGGGTCGTCAACTCGGCCTCGGATCCGTTCAGCTATGTACGCAGATACTTCCGCGTTGGCTTCTTCATCGGTGAAAATTTCTCGGAAGTTTTTCAACCAAATACTGAAACCCGATTCGTCATAGAGGCGGTCCCAAAGCTCATAGCGTTCTTCTTGGCTGACCTCATAGAAGCCTCGTCGGTCTGGTTCGTGTTCGAAACCACCTGGGGTGCGAGCACAGGTTTCGAAGATCTCGTCATAGCGTTCGCGGATGCCTTCCATCTGTTCGGCGCTGATTTCGCTGTTGTTGAGCGGAGCAACCCAGTTGGGTCGTCGTTGGAAAACCGTTAGGTCACCGACCTTGTCAGCTATCTCTCCGATGACTTGGATCGCCGTTGCGCCTGTGCCGATGATGCCGACGCGTTGATCGCTGAGGTCAACTTCTTCATGTGGCCATCCGTAGGTATGCCACGAGCGTCCCTTGAAATCTTCTACTCCTTCGATCCGAGGCATCGTCGGTTGGGACAACAGGCCCAAGGCGAGGATCAGAATGCGGCAGGTTAGGTCGCGTCCGTCGGATACCTGGATTTTCCACAATTCGTTTGTTTCGTCAAACACGGCCGATTGGACACGGCAGTTGAATTGCATATGTTCCCGCAAATTGAATTTATCTGCGACGAAGTTGAGGTACTTCAGATTTTCGGGCTGCCCGGAGAACATTTCTTTCCAGTGCCACTCGTCGAGAACCTCCCGAGAAAACGAGTAACCGTAGGTGTAGCTTTCCGAGTCGAACCGTGCACCCGGGTAACGATTGTTGTACCAGGTGCCCCCTAAATCAGGATCAGCCTCCAACACGGTCGCTTTGACTCCCATGTCTGTCAGTCTCTTGATTTGGTAGATGCCGGCGACGCCTGCACCTACGACAACGACTTCATAATCCAATTCAGCGTCGGTAGTCATGTCTGAATTCCCTTGCACTTTCGCGATATATCTTCATGATACGACGCTTGGTGCTGGTCTCGCCTGATCGAGTCAAGCGAACATATGTTGCGTTATTTCGCGATCAAAAAGCGAGTTCCGAAGATTTGAAAATCGTGTTGTGTTACGTCTCCATCTGCATTGAGTTCTAATGCACAGATACCTTCACCTTTTTCGTTAAGGAATGACTCCACTTCTTGCGCTGTTTCTCGTGAAGAGTCGATAGGTGAAATGAGCTCAATAACACCGCCCTTTGGTGGGCGAACCACACACGTCAGAACTCCACGGTCTGTATCGACGCGCGGTGAGTCAGCTTCAAGACCCAGCCCATTGGCGTAGACGTCACCTGCCAAGCCCGCATCGTGAGTTGCGATACTTACCTTCTGGATACCTGTGTAGTGGGGGGCTGCACTTGCGGGGTGTTCTGGTTGCGTTACCGAATCATCGGGGTAAATCCTGATCAGGACTCCATGGGTTGAGCTGGGGTGGATGTCGCGTCCACCTGCACCTCGCATCAAGGGAAGAACTTTGACTCCCTTTTTGAGCAATATTTCTGCTTCGGTATTCGGGTCTGGTGATTCGAGCATCATTGCGTAGACGCCTTCGCCGCGTCGCTCAAGAAATTTTTGTAAGGCTTGACTCAACGGTTCATCGGGATTGGACGGTGCCATGAGTTCGATGTTGCTTCCCCCTGCAGGCTGACACATACCGACGTGGGCCCCTAGGGCCGGGACTGTTTCCGGGGAAAAATCCAGAACGTGCATCCCCATCTGGTCCCGAAAGGTAGCTAGGGCGGCTTCGAAATCTTCGACTGCGATCGCTATACGGGGCATTGCTGTAATCATGAGGTGTCCTATCTCGCTTATCGAAGCCTAAGCGCTTCCTAGATACCCTCGCTGGAATCAGCCACTCCGCTACAAGACCATTGAGCTAAATGGGCTACTCAGAAATGGTCAGGCTTGGGAGCTTTCGATGGCATCAATCAGACTTTGACCGTTTTTTAGGAGCCATTGGATTTGGCCATGTTTGGTTTCTGCAGTCACAAGATCCGAGGATCCATTCCGAGAAATTTCGAGGTTGATTAGGGCCGCTAAAGGGAGTCGTCCGTCCCACATCTCAGCCTTCGAGGTGCGGTATACCGCGTCGTCTGTGACCTCGAGACTCACCAACCGTGTGGTTCCGGACCCATCAGTTTCTTTAACGCGCTGAAATCTCGACATCACCTCAGTGTGTCAGAGACCAAGGTGCTGGTTATTTCAATACGCAGCGAGAATCTCACAAATCGTTTGCGGTGAGTAACTGGGCGTGCTCTGATAGTTGCGTTATCAAGAGCGGTGCACTCCCGTGCACCCGGCAACCTGGGGTGGACACCCAAGGTGCTTTCCTACTTTGTAGGGATATGGCTGCGGTCTACGACCAAAGCAACAAAGTGTCCGAGGAGACCGCTGTTTCTGCGATCTCACGGCAACGATGGCCCCTTTTGTCCGCCCCTACGTCAACGGAACACAAAAGGAGACAGCGATGACCGAAAATTGGGGATTCGAAACGAAACAGATTCACGCAGGGCAAGATCCCGACCCGACAACTGGCAGTCGGGCCGTCCCGATCTATCAGACCACCTCGTACGTATTTAGAGACACAAGTCATGCATCTGATTTGTTCGCTCTGAACGAAGTCGGCAACATCTACACCCGGATAATGAACCCAACCCAGATGGTTCTTGAAGCACGACTTCAAGCTCTGGAAGGAGGGACTGATACCGCCATTGGGATACCTGGTGCCCTAGCCGTCGCATCGGGCCAAGCGGCAGAAACGCTCGCTATTTTGAATTTGGCGGAGGTTGGCGACCACGTTGTCGCGTCCGCGTCTCTCTATGGAGGCACTTACAACCTGTTGCACTACACCCTTCCCAAGATGGGGATCGACACGACCTTCGTCGAAGATCCCGACGATCTTGAAGCTTGGGCAGCTGCCATCCAACCCAATACAAAGTTGTTCTACGGAGAGACGATCGGCAACCCCCGCAACGACTGTCTGGACATTTCAGGTATAGCGAAGGTTGCCCATGAATCAGGAATTCCGCTCGTTGTCGACAACACCGTCGCTACTCCCTATTTACTCAACCCTCTCCAATTGGGGGCAGACATTGTTGTTCATTCGATGACCAAATTCATCGGTGGTCATGGCAACTCCGTCGGAGGGGTCATTATTGACGGCGGCACCTTTGACTACGGGGCTAGCGGCCGATTCTCAAACTTCACCCAACCCGATCCGAGCTATCACGGTCTCGCCTATTGGCCTGCATTAGGAGAAGGTGCATACATCATCAAGGCGAGAGTCCAGTTACTTCGTGACCTCGGAGCCTCAGTGTCTCCTCAGAACGCCTTCTACTTCCTTCAAGGACTGGAAACCCTCAGCTTGAGAATGGAACGTCATTTCTCAAACGCTCAAGGAGTCGCGGAATACCTCGAGTCCCATCCCAAAGTCGAGGAAGTCCAGTACGCGGGACTGAAGTCAAGTACCTGGCATCAACGTCTGAAAGCGCTTGGCGGAGGCCGCGGTTATGGCTCAGTTCCGGCATTCACAATCAAAGGCGGAGCCGAAGCGGGGAGCAGTTTCATCAATGCGTTAGAGCTCCATAGCCACGTCGCGAACATCGGGGATGTGCGGAGTTTGGCCATACATCCAGCTTCTACAACTCACTCTCAACTGACTGAATCTGAGCAACGAGACGCTGGAGTGACATCTGGTTTGATTCGTCTATCGGTGGGACTCGAAACCCTTGATGACATTGTTGAAGATTTAGAGAAGGGCTTTGCAGCAGTGCCCAGCTAACAAAGCGTGGAAATACCGACGCGCGGCGGGGCAGACTGTGGCGGGAAAGGGGGATGAGCGATTAATGCTTTCCGCGTACCGGGTTTTAGATCTAACTGACCAACGAGGACATCTAACTGGTTTGATGCTGTCGATGTTGGGCGCTGAAGTGGTCAAGATCGAACCGCCTGAAGGGGTGGTCACCCGTAACGCGGGTCCGTTTGACCATTCAGGACGGTCTTTGACTCATCTCGCCTATGACCGGGGAAAAAAATCGGTTGTTGTTGACCTTGAATCTGCTGAAGGACGAGATCTCTTACTTGACTTGGTTGAAGGGTCTGATTGTCTCATTGAGTCACAGGGAGCGGGGGCCCTCGCGGGTTTAGGGCTGGCCAGCGAAGCTCTCCTAGCTCGAAATCCCTCTCTGGTAATCGGGACGTTGACTGCATTCGGGCATACGGGACCCAAGGCTCACTGGCCTGCGACGGACCTAACCCTTATGGCTTCAGCGTGCACCATGGCCTTCACTGGCGATGTCGACCGCTCCCCTATCCGAGTTTCAGTCCCTCAAGCGTTTCATTTTGGCGCCGCGGTTTTGGCAGGCGGCTTGATCGCTGCACTCTATGAGCGTGGCCGGTCAGGTCTCGGCCAGGTCGTGGATGTAGCTGCACAGCAAGTGATACCCATCGCTACTCAGGCCGGGGTTTTGGCGGAGGCGTGTAATTTTCCTACGCCAATCAGAAGCGGCGGTGGTGCGACCGTAGGTCCAATCAACCTCAGACTCGTATATCCAGCCAAAGACGGTTTCGTTTCAATCACACACGTATTTGGTGATGCCATTGGGCCTGTCACAGCGCGCTTAATGGCGTGGGTTTTAGAGGAGGGCTTTGTTTCACCCGAGATAGCAAATTTGGACTGGGTGAATTTCGCATTGCTGTTGGAGTCAGGGGAAGTCAGTGTCGACGATTGGAACACAGCGAAAGACGCTGTCGCAAGTTGCACTTCTTCCAAAACAAAAGCCGAACTCCTAGCAGTTGCTATGGATCGTCAGCTTTTGATGGCTCCGATCGCTGACGTCGGAGAAGTCCTTACAAGCGAGCAGTTGCGGAGCCGTGACTATTTCGATCAAATCAAGGTTGTCGAACAAACGATCACCGCGCCAGGGCCTTTCGCGTTAACTAAACAATCACCTTTGACCGAGGCAACACACGTTGCCGAGCTTGGTGCCGACACCAAGGAGATTCTTTCGACAACCAGAGAGATCTCGTCGGTTGGTCTGGGTAGCTCTGCAGTGTCGTCTCCGCTTGAGGGTGTGAAAGTGGTTGATTTCATGTGGTCTCTCGCTGGACCATTCACGACTCGAGCCCTCGCAGATCTCGGAGCCACCGTGGTCAAGGTCGAGTCGATACATAAGCCCGATGCTGCCCGCGGTTTCCTTCCTGTTTGGGACAACGAACCGGGTTTGGAGCGTTCCGCGCTTTTTGATACCGCCAACGCAGGCAAGCTCTCCCTGGCCCTGAACATGAATTCGCCACAAGCTCTCGAAGTAATGCATGACCTCATCGAATGGGCTGACGTGCTTTGCGAGTCATTCTCGCCTGGGAAGATGTCTTCTTGGGGTTTGAGTTGGGACAGTGTTACGGAAATAAATCCTCGTCTGATAATGCTCTCCACCTGTCTAACGGGACAATTTGGACCAACTTCAACCTTCGCCGGCTACGGCAACTTGGGAGCTGCTCTCTCAGGTTTTTATGGTTTAGCCGGCTGGCCGGACCGGCCCCCATCGGGTCCTTTCGGCGCGTACACCGATTACACATCGACTCATTTTATGTTGGCGACTGTTCTGGCTTCTTTGGATCGACAGCGACGGACAGGTCTCGGTGAGTACATCGATCTGGCTCAAACCGAAGCGGCACTTCACTTTATTTCTCCAGCATTGTTGGAGGCCTCAGCTACGGGTCGCGTTGCTTCAGCGATGGGCAACGAAGATCCAGACATGGTCCCCCACGGTGCTTTCCCGTGCTTGGGTGAAGACCAGTGGGTAGCGATTGCTGTCGAAGATGACGAGAAGTGGCGAGACTTATGTCACACCATAGGGAGAGCCGACCTGGCCGAAGAGGAGGGTTTGATGTCGGCGGCTGGGCGTCGATTGTCTCAAAGTGAGGTAGATGAGGCCATCAGGTTATGGACGTCCACAAGATCCGCCGCGGAGAT
The DNA here is from genome assembly GCA_036163555.1 of Actinomycetota bacterium. Lineage (GTDB taxonomy): Bacteria > Actinomycetota > Acidimicrobiia > Acidimicrobiales > Poriferisodalaceae > MedAcidi-G3. The sequence continues at coordinate 32,146 of JAYZKK010000060.1, read as the reverse complement.
AACGGATTTGCTCGTTCAATCCGGGGTTGCCGCTCACCCGATTCAAAGTAGTGCCGAATGTTTGTCTGATCCTCAGTTGGAACATCGGCGTGCCTTTGTGTGGTTCGAACACCCAGATCGCAAATGTATCGTCGAAAATTCTCGATTTAAGTTGTCGCGAAGCGAGCATGGTCCGAGGGTTCGCGCCCCGTTTTTGGGCGAACATACTTTTGAGATTTTGTCCGATCTTGTGGGCTACAGCAGTGAACAAATAGCGGACCTAGCTGCCGCTGAGGTACTTGAATAGGCAGCGATCGGCTGCTCGCTCATTCACTGCCTCCAAAAATATTCAATACTTGATGATTATCGACGAAGGGGACGGCGATGCGTATTGGTTTCATTGGAGTAGGAAACATGGGTGGCCCCATAGCTACTCATCTCATTTCGGCAGGCCACGACTTATTGATATTTGATCTTGACGATGAGGCGCTCAGTCCGTTGGTTGAGTTAGGTGCACAACCGGTTTCTTCGGCCGCTGCGACAGCGGAGGACTCTGAAGTCGTGTTTCTGTCACTACCAATGCCTAGCGATATCGAAGAAGTCGTCTCAGGCGTTGATGGCCTCTTCAGCGTCATGGGGGTCGGCCAGATAGTGATCGATCTCAGCACCAGTTCTCCGACGTTGAGCCGTTCTCTTGCTGCAGAGGGCCAGAGTCACGGTATTGATTTTCTCGATGCTCCAGTTTCAGGCGGCGTCTACGGGGCGCGTAAGGGCACTTTGGCTGTCATGGTGGGCGGATCTAACGACGCATTTGAGCGGAGTATGCCGCTATTTGAGTTATTCGCCGCGAAGGCTGTCAGATGTGGAGATGCCGGGGCGGGCAACGTGGTTAAGGCGGTCAACAACATGTTGGCCTTCGTGGGCATGATGGGCGCTACCGAAGCTCTGTTGCTGGGGAGTAAGGCGGGAGTCGATCCTAAAGTGTTGCGTGAAGTCGTTGAAGCAAGCAGCGGCGCGAGTTTCGTATGGAGTAGTGGTACTCGGGCAATTCTTCGCGACCGGCTCGCTCCTTCGTTCACCAATGCCTTGGCTTGTAAAGACATCGGTTTGGCGGTTGACCTTGCAGACGAACTCGAAGTTCCTGTCCCAATGGGGCGCCACACCCAACAACTCTTGGAAAGTTACCGCGACAGTGGCTTTGCCGATGAGGACATACTCGCAACCGTCCGAGCCCTTGAAGATGAAGCGGGGTTTGTCGTTCGAGGGCTCGCTCCAGATATCCAGTAGTTCTCAGGAACGTTTGGTTTCATTCCACGGTCCTGCGTCGGCTCGCGGTTCTTTTGGCAACCCGAGTACCCGTTCGCCCACAATGTTGCGTTGAATTTCATTGCTACCTGAATAAATGGAGCCAGGTCGAGCTCCTATGAATGTCGTGACCCAGGCTTGTGAAGAAAACGGTGAGCCCACATCGTCGACACCCACCCCTGTGGCGGCGTCACGGCCCGATGGTGCAGTCGCGTCCATTCCAATAACGTCCATCGCTAATTCGGTGAACCGGTGATGATGTTCGGACCACAAGAGCTTGTTGAGCGACGACTCGGGTCCCTGGCTGTACCCACGCATCGATCGGGCGACTGTCTGTAGGCCCATGAATTTCATGATCTGAGTGGTGGTGTAGGCAGCTGTGAATCGTTGACGCATGACTGGGTCATCCAGTTTTCCGTAGTCCCGAGCCACCTCCACCAGTCGCTGCCATTCTTCTCCGTATCTGATCCCGTTAGTGGTCGCGTCATCGCCACGTTCGTATGCCAAAAGGGTGTTTGCTACGGCCCAACCGTTGTTCACTCCGCCGAGGACATTCTCTTTGACGGTTCGAGCGTCGTTAAAGAACACTTCGTTAAAGTCGTGATGGCCTGAAGCGTTCACAATGGGCCGGACTTCCACTCCGGGCTGGTCTATAGGACACAACAAGAACGAAATTCCGGCATGCTTTACAGCTGACGGCTCGGTCCGACAGAGCACGAATATCCAGTTTGCGTTGTGCCCTTGGGACGTCCATATCTTCTGTCCATTGATGACCCACTCGTCACCATCAAGTTCTGCTCGCGTCGCGAGGGAAGCTAGGTCTGACCCGGAGTTGGGTTCGCTGTAGCCCTGGCACCACACGTCACTTCCGTTGAGGATCCGTGGAAGAAAATGATTTTTTTGTTCTTCGGTTCCCCATTCGATGATGGTGTGACCAATCATCCCGATCGAGAAAATATCGTTGTCGGTCCCGTTGGGCACCCCTACAGCCGCTAGTTCTTCGGCGAGGACTGTGCGTTCCATTTGGCTCAACCCTGCCCCTCCGTATTCGGGCGGCCACGCGACTGCCAACAGTTGTTCCTCAGAGAGAGTTTTTCTCCAATTCGCAACAAATGACGTTCTTTCATCAGGAGTAAAGGCACCCATGCCACCCCACTGATTTGGGAGTTTCTTCTCTAGAAAGTCTTTGATTTCGGATCTGAAGTTCGCTGCTTCGCTGCTGTAATCCTCCACGACCATTCCTCTTCTGTAGGGCTAGCGGCAAGGCTTCACCTTAGGCAGCGGGGAGGAGTTCTCGCACTCCAAACGACTGAAGTCAGAAAAGCAATGCGAGGTGGCTAACGGCTGAGTGCGAGCCTCGTGGATCTTTTGGGTGTTACGCGTTCGCTGTTTCGGACGTCTCTGTGGTTCTGATCGTTCTATTCTCCGGCTATGGACTTTGATTGGCCAGAAGATGACGACCCAAGACGTGTCGAAATTCGGCAATGGTTAGCTCAGCACGATGGAGATCCGAGCCAGGAAGCGTTAGCCCGCTCGGGATATGTTGCTCCTCACTGGCCTAAGCCTTATGGATTAGATGCCGACCCGATTCATCAACTGATCATTGACGAGGAACTTGCTGCGGCTGGGGTGAAACGAGCGGCTGGTGGAATTGGGCTTGGCTGGGCCGGCCCGACGATCCTCTTTGGTGGTACGCCTGAACAACAGGATCGGTATCTGTGGCCAATTCTCACTGGTGAAGAAATTTGGTGTCAGTTGTTTAGCGAACCAGATAGTGGGTCAGATTTGGCGAACCTCGCGACTCGTGCTGTTCGAGATGGTGACCGCTACATCGTGAACGGCTCAAAGATATGGTCGTCAGGGGCACATCGAAGCCAACTCGGAATCCTGATAGCGCGAACTGACCCTGATGTGCCTAAACATCGAGGAGTTTCTTATTTCATATGCCCTATGGACACTCCTGGTCTGGAACTTCAACCCATTGTTGATATGACCACGGCATATTCGTTCAACCAAACGTTTTTCACTGATATGGAATTACCAGTCGAAAATCGAATAGGCGATGAGAACGACGGCTGGCGCTTGGCAAAAGTAACTCTAGGCAACGAGCGAGTGTCATTGTCTGGTGAAGGAGCCCTGTGGGGAAGTGGACCTAGCGCAGGTGATCTTTTGGATGTCATTCGGTCCGCCGGTGGGTTATCTGACCCGACGCTTAGAGATCGAGCGGCACGACTTCACATAGAGGGCGAGGTGCTGCGTCTTATCCGTTTAAGAACTTTGACAGCGCAACTTCATGGACGACAACCCGGCCCGGAAGCGTCAGTCCGTAAAGCCTTGGCCGATGAACATGGTCAGAACGTCATGCATTTAGCCAAAGATCTCACAGGAACTCATGGCGTGCTCACTGACACTGGTCCCCTAGGAGGGTCTCCCTTGTTCCCTATTACACACGCTGTGGTGGAGGGTTGGCAGAACTGGCATGGTGGATTCTTGTTCTCACCAGCTTTAACGATTGGTGGTGGTACTAGCGAGGTGCAACGCAATATCGTTGCCGAGAGGGTCCTCGGCTTGCCCCATGATATTGATGTTCAATCTGGTCAAAGCTGGGCTGAAACGCGTGGTCAATAAGGTGTGGCGAGGGTGATGGGTCCAACGAGAACTCCGATGGAGCGGTCAGCTGGTTATGACCCAAACCCGATAGAGCTTCCACCCCTGTTCCAGTCTTCACCGAAGCCATTTGCGATGCTGCGCTGGTTATTGACGAAATTCATGTGGCCACAGTCGATCACGTGGATTGTGCTGGCAGTTCTCACCTATCAGTTTGTTACCCCCGGACTTGATCGATTTCGTTCCTTGGATGTTGGCGATGTGGCTGTGCTGTGGTTTCGAAACGTCGTGGTGATGTTCGTGGTTATCGGAGGCCAGCACTGGTGGCTCCATATACGCAAAGCGCAAGGATTTGAATTCAAATATGAGTCGCGCTGGCTGTCGAGTCGACGAAAGCTGTTTACCTTTAACCATCAAACTAGAGACAATGTCTTTTGGACCTTGGTGAGCGGTGGGTCTGTTGCCGCGCTGTTTGAGGCTTGCATGTTCCGTCTCTACGCCACCCGAGCAATTCCTCAGCTCGAAAGTTTGTGGTTGATTGCGTTAATGACTTTCGCCGTCTTTTGGATTGAGGCGGTTCATTTCTATCTGAATCATCGTTTCTTGCATTGGCGTCCGTTGTATCGGTCGGTTCACGCCTTGCATCATCGAAATGTGAACACTGGCCCTTGGTCTGGTATTTCGATGCACCCAGTAGAACATTTGCTCTACTTCTCGTTGCCTTTCGTTTTTGTTCTGCTGCCGGGTTCACCATTTATTGCGACGTTTTGCATGGTTTACCTAATGATTTCGCCTTCGCCTTCTCATTCAGGGTTCGACCGGTTTGTGGTTAACAAAGACGTGAACTTTCACGGCGGCGATTTTTTTCACAACCTTCACCACCGGTATTTCGAAGTGAATTACGGCATGTTGTTGTTGCCGTTGGATAGGTGGTTCGGAACTTTCCACGATGGCAGCCTCGAAGCTCACGAACGATTCAAGGGGCGGAAACGAAACGTGAGCCCGCCTGACCGGTTTTCCTATTGAGGTAGAATCGCCATTTGTTCGCTTGACGGAAGCGCCAAGAAGTGATCGCAGAAGTCGTTGAGGGTCATGCGGGTTGTGCGCCTAGATAATTGGTTCAGTAGCTCCAAGTGACTTTGCCGCGGTTGGTCGGATGGTTCGTCTCGACTCCTGCAGTCGAAATGTGAAGCTCGTAGAGTCGCTCTGCGAAGGTGTCCCAGCCTGGATCCTGGTTGCCGCACGCTCTCCAAGGTTTTTCAACCAGTTCTAGGTAGCGGGCATCTTTGGGTATTCCGAGAGCCGAAGCGGCTTCCTCAATGCTCATGCCGTGGGTAGTTCTTGGGTCCAAATGAATTGCCATACCGGCAAGATCGTCTTCGTTCCAAGGCTTGGTCGTGTAGGACGTGTTTGGAGCCTCCCAAAACGACATCGAACTGTGTCCGCACGCGTTGTGATCTACACCTAACGCGTGCCCTGTCTCATGAAAATTGATCGTGCAGCAGGGATTGTTGATTTCTTGGCCGACCGTCATGTTGCGTACCCACCCGAGGTCAGATCGGTTCATGTCGCTCTGCTCGATAACGAACTTGTTGTGGTAGGTGAAGCCTCGTGACTTCGAATAATTCGGGTTGCCCGCTCCGCTTCTGGCGGTACCGTCGCTGAAGTAGGCGCCGTTGCCATCTCGTTGGCATGGTTGCTGGAGCTTGCTTTGGCGACCGTGAGGCTCCACTCCGAAGATCATCCATGGTTCACATAATGGCAACAATTCCGGGAAATTCACTTCGTCTATCGAAGTTGCGAATCGGGGGTCTAGGTGCGGTGCTATTGCTGCGACCAGTTCCATCATTTGTGCTACCGCCCACCAATTTCCAATTTCTATCTCGCTTCCGAAGAGGAAGTAGCGAAGCTTCGGCGAGTAGTCACGGATGGTTTTGTTGTCCTCAATTTTCCATACCGAGTAGTCGGGCTCCTCTGCCCCACTGATGTGCCGACCGTTGTAGGACGCGAAGGCGTGAACCAAAGCTTCAACTGTTGGGGCGGGGACCTCTAGATCGGTATAACGACTGAGATCAACTGTTATTCCGTCGGGGATCGACAAGTTCTGCTGGGCACTAGTCAAGGGCGGATATTCGAAGTCCGAAAACATTCGCGACTCACATTCGGTACCACCTGGATGAACGGTGACTAGGTCGACGTCGACCGTTGCTCTGGGTCCTTGCAAACTAGGAAGTTGGGCTTGATAAGAACCACTGTTGGATATTGGCACCTCAACTTGCTGATACCACAGCAATCCGAAGCCCCCGTTGTGGTGGTTTCTGTGGTCGTCAGAGCTGACACCAGACGGTCGGGTCCGTAGGTACATCTTGGACAACTCCGGTTCTTCTTCGAACTCCCAGACGACTTCAGTCCCGTCGGCTGTAGCTGTGTAGGTAATCGGGGCGGTCGCTGAGGCGCACGCTATGGGTACTGCTTGAGGCGTGGTGGTGGGCGCCGTTGAATTAGTGGCCCCTATCGAAATACACGCCCCGCCGGTTTCGGCTTGACCCTGATCACCTGCTCCAATACAGAATCCCTGTTCGGGGACGTTTGCTTCAAAACTCAGGTTGAAGTCCCCTCCTGACGGCATCCCCATCTGGAAGTTCGAGAGGTCACAGGTGCTCAGGCCAGTTCGAGTAAGCGTGGTCAGATCGGTCGCTGAACAGATCAAAACGAACACTGGTGGCCCAGCCCAGCCTTCTCCCACGATGTTGAAAGTCCATAGGCCCGGCTCAGACACGGATGTCGCAAATTGTCCATCTGGCGACAAAACAAGGTCAACAGATCCCTTATTGGTGTCAGTTGCTGTTTGGGTTGCCGGAGCTTGCGTGGTCGTCGGTGCCGCTGGGGCAGTGGTGACGGATGGGGCCGCAGTTGTTGACGTCGTCGGCACTGGAGCACTAGTGGTTTCCGAAGCAACGGACCCAGACGTGGTCGGTGTGCTTGTGGTCGACTCTCCCCCACCACAAGCCGACATAAACAGCAAAACAGCAGCGAACCCTACGCGAAATCTCATAGACCCAAACTACGCGAGATCGCTTGGTCGTTCACGAGGCGTAGGTTTCGCGCAGCCGATTCTTGAGAATTTTTCCTAGTTCGTTCTTTGGCATCTCGTCAACGAATTCCACTCGGCGGGGCACCTTGTATCCCCCTATCAGTTCACGGCAATGCTTGATGACTGCTTCGGCGCCCAGAGTCTTTTCGGGTTTAACGATGATCACAGCGGTGACAAGTTGACCTAGTTGATCGTCATGAGTTCCTATGACTGCGCATTCATGGATATCTGGGTGCTGGTAGAGGGCTGTTTCGACTTCGGAGGAGTACACATTTTCGCCACCGGTGATAATTAGATCTTTTTCTCGGTCCACTAGATAGACGTAGCCGTCTTCATCAATTCGAGCGATGTCTCCGGTGCGCAACCACCCGTGTTGTAATGCTTCCGCTGTCTGTTCGGGCAAGTTGAGGTAACCCTTGGTTATGTTTGGTCCTCGAGCCAGCAACACTCCTGTTTCTCCAGATGGAAGAGCCTCACCTTGAGGGTTGACCACTTTCAAGTCGACCAGACAGTTGGGTTTACCTACAGACGCCAACAATGGAGAGTTCTCTTCTATGGCACGCTGAAATTCCGCTGGATCAAAAACTGTGAGATCGGGAGAGGTTTCTGTAAGGCCGTAGCAGTTGAACAGTTGAGTGTGGGGAAAACCTTCAGCAGTTCTTCTGATCCATGCAGGGTCCATTGGTGAGGCACCAAATCCCATCATTCGAAGTGATCGGGTATCAGCCGTTTCAATCGCCGGGTCTGTAAGGGTCATCATCAACATGGTTGGCACCGCAACAGTCATCGTCACCTGATTTTCGTTGATCGCGTCAAGGAAAGACGTTGGCGAAAATTGTGGCAAGTACGTATGGGCTGCACCCATTAGAACCCAGCCGGTGCCCAGTAAATCAGCCGAATGAAACATGGGGGCTAAATGCAGGTAGGTGTCGTCGGGTTGACCTCGCGTTGCCAACGTGAACGCCGAAGCACACGAAATTATGTTTGCATGGCTTAGCCGCACTCCCTTGCTGCGTCCTGTAGTGCCGCCGGTGTAGAGAATTAGTGCGTCGTCGTCAGGGAGCACCGTTGCGACATCTGTGTCGCCTGCTCTGTCGAAAAGTTGGTCGTAGCTGTCCAGGGTGTTGTCTGGTGACGCTGTCAGGCTCACCAATTTGTCACGCCACGGTTTCAGATCGTCGCTGTCGAAAACTTCGACGAAATCATTTTCTACAAAGATCGTCTCGCAGTTCGAGTCTCGCAAAATGTGAGCAATCTCTGGGGGCGCTAGACGCCAGTTGATCGGCACCGCTACAACACCTGCGTGAAAGGCACCCCATTTCAGTTCGTCGAAGCGTTCTGAATTGCGCGAATAAATGGCTATCCGGTCGCCTGGAGTTAGACCAAGGCCATGAAGGACCCCCGCGACGACTGAGACTCGCGAACTGAAATCGCTCCAGTTGACGTTGCCTTGGCTACTGACTACGGCGGTGCGGCGACCGTAGTGTCGGCCAACGCGGGCCATTTGTTCACCTAACGTCAACATCATCGGTTTGTGGCGCCGAGCGTTGTTGGGTGACCGGAGCGGTTCATCTCCTCGTAGGCGGAGGGTCGCCTTTGTAGAGATTCTTGACGCCACCTTCGAAATATGACGCAGCGGCGGCGTCTTTGAATCGGGCTGACGCTTCGTATTCTTCTATTGGATATTCGTCGTGTTCGGAGACAACCCGGATTTCGGTGACATCGCGAATGTCTAGTCCTAGACGTTCAGCAATTTCGGCATCTGAGAGACCTCGTTTTCGGGTCCCGTCGTCGGGCAGAAATTCGTTGATATCAACCTGGTATGAGTTAGTTAGCGCCACGACTTCGTCTCGGTAACGGTCGTAGAGGTCGGGGTCTACGACATGGAAACCGTTTATTTCTCCTCGTTCAGTGGGCTGAGTCATTGCAATGCTCGTTGTTCTGAGCCGACCGGGCACGCTCGGACACACTCGAAACATTGCCCTTGGCTGACTCCCGAATATGTGATCGACCACATGGTTCGGGTGAAGAAGCTGCCGTACAGAATCATTTTCCGTTTTCGTGAGTCGGGCTCGTCTAAGGCTCGTTCCAGAGCAGCTTGGTATCCGGGTGTCCAGTAGTGGTAGACGCGATCACGGCAACGCTCCGCGTCGTAACGTCGTTTGATGACCAGTCCTTGGTCGATTTCGCCCCCTAGACAACCACCATCATCTATGGGACACACGGCCATACATGGGGTCGTTCCTTCTTCTTCCCACATATCTATGCATTGCGGTGCTGGACATGCAGGCTCTTCCAAAGGTCCATCGGCTGGCAGTGGCATTGTTGTGAGGATGACGGTGAGATATAAAAAGCCGTGATCCGGGTCGAGAACTGGACCCGCAAGGCTCGCTGTTCCTGCACCTGCGGCGATAGCAGCTGCCTTGAAATCGAGAAACGCCTTGTCGTCTTGGTCGGTGGCGGTGGGCACATTCATGGCGTAATAGCCGTAGGTTTCTTCGATGTGTCGGGCTACGGCACTACCCAAGGCCGTCATCCGGTCCGCCGTACCAACCGTTTCCATTACTTCAACGCGAGTACTTTGCCACTCGGCTGCACGAGGCGCGGCGCCGCCGAGCACGATCATTGACTTCACGTTCGTTAGTAGTTCTGATGGACGCAAACCCGGTTCTGCATCCTCAAGAAGAGCCGGATCCCCTATTCGGGCGACTTCTGCTCCTCGTTTTCGGGCCATATCTAGCAGCCCTGACTTGATTGATACCCAATCGAGTTCTTCCATTACTTCAACTTTCTTCTGTAGCGCCCGACAGGGCACACGCGCATGCACTCAAAGCACTGTGAAACGCTTTCTTTGTATCGCCCGATCGAGGACATATTTCGTCGGAAATCATCGGAGTAAATCAGCTCGCGTCGTTCGTCTGCGTCGTCGATCCCGGTGAGTATCTCAACTTGTTTGATATGGCCGCGGATGCCAAAGTTCATTGCCCGAGTTGAACATCGTTCCCGGTCAAAGAAGCTGCTGGTTATTTGTCCATCTTCAATCGTGGCATCTATGCATCCGCCTTCATCGGCGGGACAAACCGCCATGCAAGGAGTCTTTCCTTCCATCTCGTACATGCGGACACATGACCTTGCGGGACAAACGTTTTCTTCGAGTTGGTGATCCGGAGTGAGACGCATCGTGGTGATAGCTGCCGCGAAGAACATGAGCCCGTAGGTGGGATTGAGGATGATATTTGCGGCGATTGACCTCGTACCCAGTCCGGCCAGAACGGCAGACAGCATCATGCTCAAGGGTGGTTGCTGGCCTGACGTTGGCAGGGCGGGTGCCTGCATCGCCAGATATCCGTGGGTTTGCTCGATGTATTCAGCCACCACAATCGACGACACGTTTTCGCGAAAGTCGTAGCCGGTGATTTCCATGAGACGTCTGTTGGGGCTGTGCCACGCTGCGTTGGTTGGACCCAACGAGGCGCAAACCACCACGCTTTGAGCACCGGGAAGGAAGTCAGCTGGTCGATGCCCTTCTGGGACATATTCGTTGAAGGCGTCAGCTGCTGCGACTCCCACCAATGTGGATCCCGCGTTAATGCCTACCTGCTTGATCGCGTTTGTTATGACCTCAAGGTCTCCAGGGTCGATCTCTTCAACCTCACCCTCGACCGCAGTCACGCTTCCCCTCGCATTGTGTCCCCCTCCAGGCACACAAACTTAACGTTTGCCCGTTAAACGCCATGTTACCCAAGCGGTCATTCTGTCGCGTGGAAGGTCATTTCTTAAGACGCCAGAACAACTAGGTACCGGGTTTGGAGGCGTTTTATTGGGTTCGCCCGTAGAAGGTTTCCAGTGCTGAGTCTGATAGTCCGATCCCAGACTGGTCGTTGTACGCAAAGACTGCCAGTATGCGAGTCACCGGACCCTCGGTTGGTGTGACGCGGTGCAAGGCGTTACGGCCCCGGAATAACACCAGATCTCCGGGAGCGAATTTCAAAGGGGTCACCCCTTCATTTTCATCCAAAATGTTTGTGACTCGTTGGTAGGCCATCTCGCCGGCATCAGCGTCGCGAACTTCGGGCACGTACTGAAACAGTCCACCATTTTCGGGAGCCTGTAAGAGGGTGGTTACAGCAAACGACGAGTTGTCGAAATGCCAGCCAAGTTCTTTGCTGGCCGGCGCGAAATGAACGTTGATGGATGAGAGGTCATCTTCATACGGGTAGATGCGGTCCACTTTCAGCAAAGCGCACAAGAAATCTGTGAATTCACGATTTTCGTAGACCACTCGAAGTGGCGACTTTTCAGAGATTTGATCGTCTGCGATCAAGCCTTTACTGCTAACGACTTGCCGATTGAACGCATGGTCCGGAGATAGAGCGGGGTCAGGGTCAGTTAAGTAGACGTTGTGTGTTGAATTCGCAAAGAACGCTTCTGATTCACGTTCTGCAGATTCAGCGACAACGTGTGTGACGAAGTCGGTAGTAAAAAACCCGGACAGCACCAGTGCCCCGTTTTTTTCAAATGTATCCACGAGACCATTCCGATACGCCGCTTCACCGATCGGATGCAGGTTCTTGTCGATCCATCTGTCGATCTGCGAACTGGAATTCATGGCAGACGACGCTAGTGCTAATCGCTGTGAGGGACTCACCTGAAACTCTTCAGACGTCGCTGTTAGGCCGGATCCCCATCTGGGCATCGGTCTATACCTTCGAACCGGTCTGCGAGCATGTTGTAGAACCTGTGTAACGGCTCTTCGAAACGGGGAGAGAGACGTCCACCGGTGAATCTGCCCCTATCGATGCCACGTTGGGCCTTCTGACAAATGTCTATGTCTTGGTCGTTCACGAGAACCCAAAAGTCGACCAGTTTGTCAAGATCTTCTGCCTCAGGTTTATGCGGCGTCGACCAACCTATGTGTTCACGACTTTTGCCGGGCGCGAGCGGTTCGAGGATAAAGGTGCAGGCATGGTTAGGGAGCAGGGTCAACATCACGTTGGGGAACAGTGCGATGTGGCGGCCGCTTTCAGCGTCAGCAGCAGACAGCCCATCCGCGTTGCGTAGCGTCGTCCATTCATCGTTATCACCCGAAGAAACTGGGGTCGTGGTTTGCCCGCAGTAACGTCCAGTCCCCTGATACCTGTAGTGGTCTTCCACTCTGCTCACCTTGGCTAATTCGGGGTGAACCCAAGCCAGGTGGTAATACTCCTGAAAATTTTCGGTGAGAAGCTTCCAGTTCGCTTCGACGTCAAAGCTGGCCTTTTCTTGTAGTTCGTAGCGTTCCAACCCGTAACCGCCGATCCTTTCTCCCAGATCACCGAACCAGTCACTGATATCGGGCACCTCGGGGTTGAGGCTGGCCCAAACAACACCGGCGAACACGTCGACAGGGACCGCTTGAAGTCCAAAAACGTCCGGATCGAAATTTTCTATTGATTCCGTGTCGAAGAGTGGAGTGGAAATGAGATTGCCATCGAGATCAAATCCCCAACGGTGATACGGGCATCGCAACATGTTGTCGATCGGTCCGTCGTTTTCAACTAGTTCCGTTCCTCTGTGCGAACAGGAGTTGAGATAACCGCGGAGCTTCCCTTCGTCGTTGCGAGTGACGACAACTGAGGTACCTGCTAGTTCGCGGACAATGACGTTGCCTTGTTGTACGTCGTGGGCCATTGCGATACCGCACCATCCACCTGCGAACACTGCGGCCTGTTCCTGAGCGAAATATTCAGTGTCGGTGTATGCCGCTGGGGGCAATGTCGACGACACATCGACATCACCGCGGATAGTTCGCCAGGCTTCCGCCTTACTCCAGTCCTTCACCAAAGATGAATTCTAGAACTCAAATGACTTGGTGTGGACCCTGCGACGTTGTCGCGCAGATCAGCTTGTTTCTGTCAGAGCATTTCGCCTGGATAGGGGCGTGTTGGCGTCGTGGTTGCTACGGTCAGATCATGACCGAGACACGAGTGGAAGCAATCCATATTCACCCCGTGAAGTCATGTCGACGAATCGAGGTCGATGAGGCAGCAATAATTGCCACCGGCTTGGCGCATGACCGCGAGTGGCAGATCGTTGATGCTGAGGGTGGTTCTGTCACTCAAAGAAACCATCCTTCATTGGCCACTATCGAAACAGCTTTAGACGGAGACGACGTGATTTTGTCGGCATCTGGCTGCGGCTCAATCACATTGAGCCTGCAAGATGCACCTCCAGTTACTGTGCTGCCGTTGGTGGGAAGACGACCCGTTGACGGCGTCGACGGGGGCGATGAGGCAGCGGCATGGATCTCTGAGTTTTTAGGTGAAACTCATCGTTTTGCGGCCGTGACTGAAAATTCCAAGCATCGAGCTCCTTCATCTATAGACGTTTTCGAACAAACCATCACCTTCGTGGATCTAGCCCCTGTGCTACTGGCTAATTCTGCTTCTTTAAGGTGGCTTCAAGACCGGGCTGTAGAACCCTTCGGCATTGAGCGGTTCCGCGCAAATGTCATTGTTGACGCTGGTGAGGCTTGGATTGAAGACAGTTGGCATGACTTGACGATTGGTTCCGCGAAATTGACCGCCGAGGTTCCATGGCCCCGCTGCGCGGTTCCCCAAATTGATCAAGAGTCCGGTGATAGACATCGAGAGCCTGCAGTGGTCTTGCGTGCGCATAGATGGTGCAGCGAAGCACCTTCTTTGGACGGCAACCTGAAAACGATGATGGAAGGTAACGGGTTGTTTGGTATGGCCTGTCGGGTTGGGCCGGTGGGTTCAACGATCAACGTTGGTGATGTTGTCGAGGTTCAGACCTTTCAGGATCCGATCCTCGCACCACCTTCTGACACCTGATTCGATTAGGGCCTTTCAAAAGGTTGTCTGGGAATCAGCATCCCTCGCCCGGGCGAGGCGTCAACTGAGGAACCTTCGGCGACGACCTCTCCCCTGCTGATCGTGAACTTCGGCCATCCGGTTACTTCCCACCCGTCGTACGGTGAATATCCGGCAGCGGAATGCATTTTGGTTCCGTCGATAATCCGTTTTTCTTTTGGATCTAACACAATCAGGTCGGCATCGGAACCTGGCGCTATACAGCCTTTTTGCGGATACATTCCGAATAGTTTGGCTGCATTGGTGCTGGTCACTTCGACGAACCTGTTGAGTGAAATTCTTTTTGGGGCAACGCCGAGAGACCAAAGCATCGGCAGGCTGGTCTCCAGTTCCGCCATCCCTTGACGAAGTTCGGCGGGGCCCAAAGCGGGATCTAGCTTTTGTTCCAGCGTCCAAGGCGCGTGGTCAGTGGCAACCGTGGCCACTGCACCGTCAACTACTCCAGCCCAGAGGGCATCTTGGTCATGTTCTTCTCTCAACGGTGGGGCCCCCGCGTATTTGGCTCCGTCGGGTTCGTCGAAACGGGCACGATCCAGATGCAGATAAATTGGTCGTGTTTCCACATACAGCGGTAAACCGCGAGCCCGCCCTGATCGACAAACGTCCAGCGCTGCTTGACTTGACAGGTGAACGATGTAGGTGGCGGCACCGCTAATTTCGCAGAATCCGACGGCGCGTTCTGTGGCTATTCGTTCAGCTACGACGGGTCGAGTTTCTGGATAGTGGCGGTGTGAGGTCAAGCCTGCTTCGCGAACAAGTTCACCACAACACCCCATCAGCGCAGCGTCCTCACAGTGCAGCAGCACTACAGATCCCACTTGGGCAGCCACGCGCATTGCTCGGAGGAAATCGTCGACGTTGCGGTCGAATCGTTTAAAGGACAAGAAAATCTTGACACTGGGGTGCCCGGCTGTCGCCAACTCAGGTATCTCTAGGAGGGCTTCTGGGTCAGGGTCTAAGAGCACTGGGTGATGAAAAAAATCGGTGAGTGAGTTTCTCTGGCCGTCTTCAACATCTCGTTCAAGTCCTTCACTCATATGTTCGCCCTTGCGGGGGAACGACATGTTGCCAACCGTGGTGATGCCGCCAGCTAAAGCTGCGCGGGTACCAATTTCGAAATTGTCGGTCCAACTGTCCAAACCGGGTCCGGTTCTTGGAGGGGTCAAGTGAACGTGAGGGTCAACACCTCCAGGCAAAACAAACATGCCTTCAGCATCTATTTCTTGTTTGGCCGACATAGTGCCGCCCAACTGAACTATCTGGCCGCCATCAACGCCGACGTCTAGTACTGCTCCACCACTGGCAGTTGCTACGGTCCCGTGTTTTATAACCAAATCCATGACGACCATTATCGTTCATTCATTGACGACGAGTCACAGCTTCGCCTCAACGTGATCCCGTTGTGACCGCAACTCACTAATCTGGCGCAATGTCGATACTTCAAGGAAGAGTGGCACTAGTCACTGGCGCCCAACAAGGAATCGGTAAAGCAATCGCTGAAGCTGTTGGCCGTGAGGGTGCGTCAGTTGTCATTCAGTATCTTGACGATCAAGATGCTGCGGAAGAGATTGCTGAAACGGTGAGGTCATTGGGCTCCGAAGCTCAAGTGGTGCAAGGCGACGTTGGAGTTCGATCAGATTGCGTGAGGGCTTTCGAAGTTGGCGGCACCTTAGGAGGGGTAGACCTTCTGGTAAACAACGCCGGGATTTTCCCCAGAGGGTCGTTTTTAGAACTAACCGACGACGACTGGAATCACGTTCAGAACATAAATGTCGTAGGTGGTTTCCGTTGTTTACAAATGATGGCACGCGAACTCATCGAGGGAGGCAAGGTTGGAACGGCGGTAAACCTTTCCTCTGTTGCGTTCTTTCGGAACTCAGCTCGCGGAACTCACTATGCAGCAAGTAAAGGCGCCATCGTCGGATTTACTCGATCTGTTTCAACCGAACTGGCTCCCCACGGCATCAGGGTGAACGCTATCGCCCCGGGAATCGTCGATACCGCCCAACCTCGCGACGGCATGACAGAAGAACAGATCGCTGCAGCGAGTGCCCTTGTCCCTCTAGGGGCTATGGCTACACCTGAGGAGATCGCTGACGTCGCCGTATTCTTAAGCTCAGAAGCGTCTCGTCATGTCACGGGTCAAACATTGCAGGTGAACGGCGGAACGAACTTCAGCTAAAACGGGAAGACAAGCAGCGACCCTTCCCGGTGAGTAATGATTATGAAGTGGTTAGCAACAACGACCTAATTGAAGAGTTGGAGCGCGTTCAAACACGTGACTCGGTTGTTCGCGCGTGGGTCTCACGCCATAGCGACGACAACATCATTAAGGCCTTCGAGGTCGCACCCGACGGCTTGTTGTCTGGTTGGACTGTCGGCGTGAAAGACGTAATCAACACGTTCGATTTACCAACAGAACGCGGTTCACCGATCTACAGAGGTAATCAGCCAGTCGGTGATGCTGCTTGTGTAGCGATGGCGCGTGAAGCCGGAGCTGTTGTAACCGGCAAAACGGTGACTACTGAATTCGCGTTGTTCACCCCGAACATCACGACAAACCCGCACGATCCGAGTCGCACCCCGGGGGGGAGTTCAAGTGGTTCAGCAGCTGCTGTCGCCG
This sequence comes from Actinomycetota bacterium, assembly GCA_036163555.1. Lineage (GTDB taxonomy): Bacteria > Actinomycetota > Acidimicrobiia > Acidimicrobiales > Poriferisodalaceae > MedAcidi-G3. The sequence continues at coordinate 15,666 of JAYZKK010000060.1, read as the reverse complement.
ACAGGCAAGTCCGTGCCGCGTTCGGAACACAGACGGTCGGGTCGGTCATTCGGCCTGCCGCATTCTGTGGCGTCGTTGGTTTTAAGCCAACCCGTCGTCTGGTACCCCTGGCAGGCGTCGCTACGTTGTCGCATGCTTTTGACACCCTTGGGTGGTTCACCAGAGATGTCGCTGATTCGACCACAATGTTTCAAGCTATGACAGGGGTGGGAGCTTCACCTCAAGATTTGAATCGGAAAGTAGGTCGCTATTTATCGCATCAGTGGGATGCGGCGGCGCCCGAAACCCTCGATGCTATTGACTCTTCATGCGCAGCTTTGGAAGCGGCGGGTGTAGAAGTTATTGACGTGGACCCGTTACCTCATCTTGAACTCGTTTTTGATGCGGCGAACACCATTCTTCATTATGAGATTGTTCGAGTGTTTGCTTGGGAGCGAACTCACCACCTTGACCTCATTAGCGAACTCGTCCGCAAGATGTTTGTTAATGCAGCCGGCATTGATCATCAGGATTATTTGGAGGCTCGAACAGTTTTGCTGTCCGCTCAAATCGCCCATCAAGAGTTCATGGCCGCGAATCACTTGGATGCCCTATTAACTCCGAGCGCACCCGGTGAGGCTCCCCCGCTGAAGACCACTGGAGATTCGGTGTTTAATCGGGTGTGGACCTCGCTTGGGGTTCCGACAGTCCACATACCGGTGCGACAAGGACCGTCTGGTTTGCCTGTTGGTGTTCAACTCGTTGGTCAGTCGTGGGGTGATCAACGTCTCCTTGCTACAGCGGCAGTAGCTGAAGAGTCCTTTGGTATTGCGACATGACTAATCCCGCTCCTCTGGCTGGGGTCAAAGTGCTTGATGTTTCAAGCGTTTTGTCGGGCCCGCTCTCAACGATGTTGTTGGCTGATCTCGGCGCCGATGTCATCAAGGTCGAGCCCCCGACAGCGCCGGACTTCACACGAGGGGTTGGGGAAGCACGCAACGAAATGACCGCTTATTTTTACAACACCAATCGCGGGAAGCGGGCTATAGCTGTCGACGGTCGACATCATCTCGGTCGCAAGATTTTGCAGCAGCTTGCAGATCAGTCTGACATCGTCGTCCAAAATATGCGCCCAGGGAAGGCCGCGGGCATTGGTCTCGATCCAGATCAATGCATGGAGCGAAATAAGTCACTTATTTACGCGTCGATTAGCGGTTATGGCGGCGACGGTCCTATGGCCGGAGAGCCGGTATATGACTATGTGATTCAAGCCGTTACTGGGATGGTCGACGCGCAACGGGACCCGGTTACTGACGCACTCGACCTGACCCGACACTTCCCGGCGGACAAAATCACTGCCCACGCCATGGCTGAATCGATTCTCGCCGCGCTATTTGCTCGTGAACGTGACCCTCAACGTCGTGGTCAGCACGTTGAGGTGAGTATGCATGAAGCCAACCTTGCGTTCATGTGGCCTGACGCGATGATGCAACACAGCATCACCCAAGACACCGACGGTCCGAGTCTGTATCCAGCGGAGTATTACCGGGTCTATCCGACACGCGACGGCGCGATAGTCGTCATGCCTTTGATGACACCACCGGCTGGAATTTGTCATGCCATTGGGAGGCCTGATCTAGCTGCCAACCCACGGTTCGCTGAATTGGACAGCGAAAATCTTCACGAGTTTCAAGACATCGTCGCCGAACATGTCAGTGAGTGGACCAACGAACAGGCTTTGGCTGCTTTTCGGGAACATGACGTTCCGGTCGGCCCAGTACTTCCTCGTGATGAACTTCACTTACATCCTCAAGCAGTTGCCCGGAATTCGGCTCCGGAACATCGCGACACTCCGATGGGTCAAATTCGAAGCGCCCGACCCGCCTGGCGGATGAGCGGAACTCCTGAATTGGTGAATGAGGGAGCTCCTCTTTTCGGTGAACACACTGAGGTTGTATTGACCGAACTTGGGTACAGCGATCAAGAAATCCGCGAACTACGCGACGAAGGCGTTGTCGCCTAGCGTCGTTTAAGTTTCGTCATCTGAGAACCGGCAGACGCTGTGCTCTACTGTCTTAACTATGGAGAGCACGCCAGATAACGCAAAAGCCGACACCTTGAACGACATTGGGGTCTTAAAAAGACGCGAGATTGAAGCCCGAATCGTCGCCCCCCTAATCGAACGTTTCGCTGAAGAATTCGGGGAAGACCGAGTTGTGGAACTCGCTCGCGAAACCGTGGTGGATGTGGCGCGAGGTCAAGGCGCGGTCCTGGCTGACGCTATGGGAGGCAACGATTTAGCGAAGTTCGCTGATTCCATGGAGAACTGGACGAAAGGCGGAGCTTTAGAAATCGAAGTGCGAGAACAATCAGAAACAACCTTTGCGTTTGATGTTGTTCGCTGCCAGTACGCAGAGATGTACCGCAGTCTGGACATCCCCGAGTTAGGGGCATTGTTGTCGTGCAATCGCGACGGGACCATGGTCGAGGGCTTCAACCCCGACATCACGTTCGAGAGAACTCAAACGATTATGGGCGGAGCGACCCATTGCGATTTCCGTTATTCGTTGGAGTCGACTGAAGTTTCTGTAGAAATCGAAGACCAATAAATTCTTCTTTAAAATATGTCGCGCGACAATGGCTATGTGTACAGGTTTGTGTTTTGTGTACTGATTCTCGTTGCGACTTCCTGTGCTTCGAGTGACTCGGTGAGTTCAAAAGAGTTTGACGAGTTGAAAGCCGATGTTGAGCAAATCAGTGCAGACGTAAAAGCCATTACCCACGTCGCGGAGAGCACGAAACAGGGGTACGGGTGGCCCGAGGACTACCAAAATAGCTGGCGTGATATTTGCGCTGTCATTCTCAAGGACGCTGCCGAGGCAGACCCGACCGCAAGGCCGCCGCAAGAAATTTGTGGTTGTGTTTTGAAGGGTCTCATGGGAGCGTTCACGCTGAAGGACTATGAGTCCTGGCCGCAGGGGACCAAAGACGGAGCGGCAGCCCCGTATACGACGATGTGTTGGGCTAAATAACGACTGTCTGTGACTGAATCCCTTTGAAAAAGATTCTTAGTGAATGCCCGTTCCTTGTGGTTTATTCAGCCTCGGAAATGAGCTCTGCATGTTGGTCAAGGAGTGCTGCTAGGTCATCGGGTGAGCGGCGGCCGAGGCCACACTCTGTTGCAACTCCGAACCGGGGTACGACTTGTGAGGCAGTGGCAATGCGATTCCGACTGCCTTCGATGCCTCCAGTCTGGTGAACTAAACCAAGGTACAAGTCAGTCGAATCCGGCACCACGACCTCGCCCAGGGGTTCGAAATAGGCAACGTCATCACGGGAGCGAGGCACAGGAAGATGGATCCACTGCACCGGTCGTTGCACTCCGTTGAGTATCGACGTTGCGGCCCATGCCAGATGTCCGGTGTTCTCAGGTTCAATGAAATGCTGATGACCTGAGTCGCCATAACAAAGATGAAATCCGAGTTCGACAGGTTCAGGTATCAGATTCCCTAAATGAAGGATCCGTTCAGCTATCTGGGATCGCGCATCACGACCACTTACATCCGAATCTAGGAAACTCCAGAGTCCTTCGAGAATCCCGAACTCGATAACTATTTCCCACTGGATTGCTAGGCGGTCATGAGGGACGTGATCAAGGATTTGCTTTACCTCGGCTTCCATGGCACTTGTCCAAGCTTCGATAACCAACGGTCGAGCTTGAGGCGTGACATACATGGTCACCACACTTAAAGGAGACGGCAGTCCGACCATGAAACGTTGATGTGGACCGATGAGCCCTTCATTTTGAGCCTGCTGAAATGCGTTCCATGAATCCAAAGCCGCTGCAGCGTATCCAAGCTCAACTAAATCCAACGAGGAAGATTTTTCGGTTACTACGAACTGTTGAAGTGCCCGCCCTGTATAGGTCGAGTCAGCACTTTCAGCAACGAGTTGCGGGCATTGCGCGAGTTTCGCGTACTGCCATCGAATCCAACTGTCGCGTTCACCTACTTCGCCGTCGGGAACTCGACGTAGTTGATGACCAAAGTGGCGTTGGACCAACGAGAACAGTTCCGACGGGCTTTCAACGGGTGCGCTTCCTACTAGATGCGCTCCAACAATTTCAACCATCGCTATTTACTCCTGGCACCTCAGCGAGCCATGAGATCCACGTGAACTAACACGTGAAACCCACCCAACCAGCATCTTAATTTCCGGTCCCGGTGTCTCCGAACCATTCACAGACTCAATGTCTCTAACCGTCGTATCGGTTCCCCCCCAACTTTTTGGATACCTACTCAGGGACGCGGTTGGAACGGCCGTGGTCTCGCGCGAGACTGCTGATGAACAAAAGCTGTGATAGATCTGCGGGGAGGGTGATTTGATGTCTATGTCTGATGACTCCCCCAATGATGCGCCGCTTCAACCATCGGAGAGCAACCTAGACGATTTCAGTCTCTTCGACTCTGAGATCCAACAGTGCCCTCATAGGTATTACGCGAAGATGCAAAGCGAGCAGGGCGTCTTTGAGACAGATGCTCTAGGTACACCTATCTATTTGGTGACGAGGTATGAAGATGTAGCGGCCTGCGCTATGAACACCGCAGCGTTCTCGTCTCGTTTCGATGCCGGAAGTATGGAAGGGAACTCCGAATACGCTCGGAGAGCTCAAGAACTCTATGAACAGGAGGGTGGTTTTGATCGGGTCGGCACGATGTTGACTGTTGATCCGCCTGAACACACTCGTTATCGCCGTTTAGTCAGTCAGGCATTCACTCCGAAAGCCATCGCTGCACTGGAGCCAACTATTCGGGAGCTTGCCGACCAACTCATCGATCAACTCATCTCCGGCACTGCCGCTGGTCAATCCTTGGATTTCGTGGAGTTGTTTGCTGTGCCGCTGCCGGTTGCGGTTATAGCTAAAGCATTAAATGTTCCCGATGATCGTTTGGGTGACTTCAAACGATGGAGCGACGCTTCCGTTGCCGGCATTGGTACGAACATTTCTATTGATGAGCGTCTCGCGGCGGATCGAGAAGTGATCGAATTTCAAAAGTTTTTCGCTGATCAACTGGAACTGCGTCGCGCAACCCCGCAGGACGACATCTTGACTGATCTTGTGAATGCACAAATCGATAATGACAACGCTGAGGGTTTCGACTCAGCTCCGCTGAACATGGCCGAAATGTTAAGCATTATTCAACAATTGCTGGTTGCTGGGAACCAAACCACCACCCATTTGTTGGGAGAAATGTTGCTCCTGCTTGACGAACATCCTGAACAGTGGGCGCGTCTCGCTGAAGATCCTCTTTACGGCAAAGACGTCGCCGATGAGGCGTTGCGTTTGGCGGCTCCCACCCAAGGGATGTTCCGCGTAGTATCCGAAGACACTCAGATCGGGTCAACCACACTGCCAGCTGGTTCAAGGGTTGTATTGATGTACGCGGCGGCAAATCGGGACCCAGAAATGTGGGAACACCCAGATACCTTCCAACCCGGACGTGACGGCCAAGCTAAACATTTGAGTTTTGGCAAGGGCCCGCATTACTGCGTCGGCGCAGGTCTCGCTCGCCTCGAAGCGCGTATTGTCGCGGAAACACTAGGTAAGCGTTTGAGCCACATACAGGTAACCAATCGCTCCGAGTTGAGGTACATACCGAGCTTTGTGTTGAGGGGCCCGCAGCAAATAGATGTAGTCGTGTCAGCTAAGGAAGCGTCAGGAAATGGTTGAAACTGTCAGCGGAACGGACCGGTCTGCAGGAATCAGTTACCAAGAACTTCTCAGCGGTGACTCTCGCTCAGTTCCTGAGCACCTTCTGACTGAGTCACCTATGCCTTCAGGGTCTTCTCGTATACCGACCTCGGTGTACTTTTCTCAAGAGTTCCATGATTTAGAAGTTGAGAAGCTTTGGTCGCGGGTGTGGCAGTTGGCCTGCCACGAAGACGAACTTTGTGATGTCGGGGACTATGTGGTCTACGACATTGCTCGACTCTCATTCCTACTCGTTCGAACTGGTGAAGCCCCCGATGACATCAAGGCCTACCGGAACGCTTGTCTTCATCGAGGGCGAAAACTTCGCGAACGGCCAGGGAAAGCTGCCTCCAACTTTCGGTGCAGTTTTCATGGATGGTCCTGGGAGCTTGACGGAGCGTTACATGAGATCCCCTGTCAATGGGATTTCCCGGACGTCAAAGCTGAACAGTGCAATTTGCCCGAGGCCCAAATTGGAAGATACGGCGGGTTTGTCTTCCTGAACCCTGACCTCACCGCTGAACCGTTAATAGATTTCTTGGGTGATTTTCCTGAACATCAAACCACCTTGCCTTTGGAACGTCGTTACAAAGCAGTCCATGTTGCCAAGGTGGTTCGCTGTAATTGGAAGGTTTGTCAAGAAGCGTTCATGGAGTCCTACCACGTTGTAGCGACTCATCCGACGCTTATGGAATCGCTCGGCGACGCAAACAGTCAATATGACGCCTACGGCAGTTATTCGCGCGCTATTTCTCCTGCACAGGTAACTAGTCCGCATCTAGCCACAGTCCCTGAATGGGATTCTGACCCTGACGGCAGGCTCTACACGAGATTTCGCCATCCGATCAGCGGTCACATATACGAACGAGGTGATTCCGGCCGCGTCGAAGTAACTGATCTTGATGGCGAGGTAAGTACTTTTCGTTTCGACGGCGAATGGGTCGATGGCAACCTGACTCAGGCTGATCCACATCTTTGTTTATGGATCGGCGGTGAACAGCTTCCTAAGTTCGAGGATGTTTCAATTCCTCACAGCTCACGATCCGATTTCGTTGAAGAGCGTTCAGAACTCGCTAAACGTAAACGCGCAGAACTCATTTCTCTTTTAGGCGACGCCGCGTCCAAAGTAGACGTTGAATCGATCTGTGACGCTGAGCTTATTGATGCGATCTTTTTTTCTGTGTTCCCGAACTGGCATCCGTGGGGCTGCCTCAACCCGATTCAGTATCGCTTTCGGCCCAACGGAGATAACCCAGATGAATGTCTCTTCGAATGCATGTTGTTCTTGCCTTCACCGTTAACCGATACACGACCGCCACCAGCAAAGGTCCAGTGGCTGTCAGCCGATGATGACTGGACACTCGCCCCTCAGTTGGGGATGCTCGCGAAAGTCTTCAATCAAGATCTTTACAATCTGCCTCAGGTGCAACTCGGGTTGAAAAATCTTGCCGGTGGGCACACCCAGTTATCCCATTATCAGGAAACAAAATTGCGACACTTCCATCATCTCCTCCAACACCAACTTGAAGTTGATTACCAAGCGATGTTGGAGAGTTGAATAACACAGATCTAGGGTCGCGGATCTACAGTTTCAATATTGAGTTGGCCTGCTAATCCCGCCGCGCGGTGCACAGCCAACGCTTGCCATTCCTCGGAAGTTGACATTTCGAAGAGCGCGGCTCGATTCGGGTATTTGGCAATCGCTACCTCATCCCAAAGATCCTCTACTTGACCGAGCGACAACATCGTTACATCCCCCATAAAGAACACCTCACCCCCGTACTTGGGTAGGAGCTGTGCGACACCGCGCCCGTATATTTGGTACGCCTGATATCCGGTGAGTTCGGTTTCTCGTCCGTCTTCGTATTCGGCTTGTTCCTTGAATTTCAAAAGGTTGACCATGAAAATCGGGCCTTCAGGGCCCGGTTCCATCATCTGTTCAATACGTTCCTGACTTGTGGGCATGACTTCGTTAGTGACCTCCACCAGTACCTCTTTCCGGGTGTCTTCAGTGGCTTCCGTCAAAGATCCTAACGGCGGCATCCAGATCTCTCCGAACGTTGCTCAAACCTCGAACTCACGGAGACACAAAACTTCAAAGGGCCGCCCTAGAGGCGGCCCTTTGAATGGTCAAGTTGTTTGACTCAACTCATGAGTCCCATCATCTCCTCCATGGGAATACCTTCACCCGCATGTTGGTAGTCCAAGTAGCCGCGGGAACCAAGGATCTGCTGACAGCGTAAGGCTGTGTCTCGGTCTGGATATGTTTGGATCGACACGTTTGACGCGAGTCCTGGCACCCAGTAGTTGCAGATTTGTTCAGCTGAATGTTCTTCCAAGATCCCATACACAGTCGCGAAAGTGGCCATAAATTCCTCTGACCCTGGATCCATGCCCTCCCATGCCGGTCCCGGTTTAATTATTGAAACGGTTGTGTACGCCATAACATGCTCCTCTTGGATTTGTTCTGAAGCCTTTGTGCTTCTCAATTCTTAGTCAAGCAGACCAAGGCAAGGCTTGCGAGAGCGATCTGGTGCACGGCATCCGTTCGGTTCTAGCGATGAAAGCCCACACCGCCGGTTTGATCTTCGCGAAGGTCACGCTGTGGGGCCCAGGTAGCTGGGTTAGTGATGAGATCAGAAATTGCGTCCGAAGCGGCTTCGAGAAGTTCTTCGCCTTTGGAGGCGTTGGCTGTGCTGGGGTCACCAAGGACGCCGTTGGGGGTTACTGCTGCCAGGTCCCGCCACCGAAATGAGCCTTCTCCGGCTAACAAAAAACTTAGATCAGCAGGAGTTCGGTGCGAAGCTAAGTCACTGTCGTCGACAAGGTCGGGTTCTAGCTGCAGCATCATCGATGTTTCTGCTTCACCGGCGTGTAAGACGTTGGATTGGTCGTCAAGTATCGGCTTAATGCGAGAAGCAGCTTCCAACCAATAGGTGGCAGCGACCACCGTTACGTTGCCAAGTTCCAGTGAAAGACTTTGGGCGATCATTTTGCAGGCATCGATGTTGCCGCCATGGCCATTAAGGATGAGGACTTTTTCGAAGCCGTGGCGTTGGACACTGTCGACAATGCATCGAAACATCGACAGCAGTGTTTCGTAGTTAAGGGTGATGGTCCCTCCAAAGGGCATGTGATGTTCAGATAGACCGGCCCAAACGACCGGCAACACGACAGTTGCTTGTTCGTTATGAGCTTTTTGGGCTGCTCTGTGTGACACCTCGGTAGCTAAGCGACTATCTACCTGCACAGGCAGGTGCGGTCCGTGTTGTTCCATAGCCGCTACCGGTGCTATGACCACCGCGTCGTCAGCCGCGAGTGCCCGTAGTTCGTGCGCTTTTAGGTTCGCCCATTCCATCAATGCCATAGAGCGAAGGCTAATCGCCTCTTGTTGATCAAAGTTTCAACTAGTCGGAAGCTTGGTCTAGAAGATCAACCCGAGCCACAGCAAAACCGCGATCAAGATCACTTGGACGATCAAGCGAATCACATGACCGGTCGTACTTAGGAGGGTGCCGTTGAACGGAACGTCATTCAAATACATGTTCAGATTCGCCAACGACATCAACAACACCAAGACCACGAGAAGGCGAGCAGAAATAGTTCTTGTGACCGGAATCATGATTCCTATGCCGAGAAGTATCTCCAATGCTCCGCTGGTGTAGGTCCAAAACGATGGTGCTGCGAGGTAGCGGGGAACAATCTCGTTGAAAGCTTTGGGGTTAACGAAATGTTGAATTCCGATCCATATAAACGGAAGGCCGAGTAGGCATCCGACAATGTTTTTCGCGAGGTTCATGTGAACCGTTCAATGTACAGTCCTGAGCCACAGGTACCTAGTTAGGTGAGATGCATGAACAGCGATAGTCCCACATTCGTTAGTCCTAGTTGGCTCGAAGACCATTTAGCTGACCCTGAGGTAGCCATTATCGACGTTCGTGCCGGTTTTCGCCCTCAACCTCCAGGTCCTTCAGACTTTTTTTCGATGCGTTCCGATTATGACCGAGCTCACATTCCGGGCGCCCACTACTTGCACATGGTTGATGATCTTTCCGACCCGGCTGGTTCGTTTCCGTTCGCGGCTCTCGCTGCGACGAACGTGCACGATCTTTTGGGTTCCATGGGGGTTTCCAACGATCAGACCTTGGTGCTTTACGGCGCAAACATGCATGTGGTGACCCATCGTTGTTGGTGGTCACTTCGACAAGCGGGAGCCAACGATGTTCGATTGTTGGATGGTACTTACGACCATTGGCTGCAAGATGGTCGACCAGTCACCGATGAAGTTCCCGACAATTCGGTGTGCGCTTTTGTGGCGACCGAGATTGCTGAATGGATTGCAAACAAAGAGGCTGTAGTTGCGGCAGTCGATAACCCTGCGGTTGGTTTGGTCAACGCGTTGTCTCAGGAACAGTTCGAAGGGGGCGGGCAACACTATGGTCGACCCGGGCGTATTCCGGGCAGCGTCAGTGTCCCTGCGACGTCAGTCATCGATCCATCTACTGGTGCACTTCGTGAACGTTCTGTACTTGAAACTGTTTTTCGTGATGCCGGCGTAGATGACTTTGAGCGTTTAATCACCTATTGCGGTGGGGGAATCGCTGCGAGCACCACTTTCTTAGCGTTAGATGTCCTCGGGTACGACAACGTCTCGCTGTATGACGGGTCATTGTTGGAGTGGACGAAAGATCCACAAGCTCCACTCGACGTTGGTCCCGCCTAGTTGGGGTTCATGCCGCGTTAGCTTGTCTCAAGTAACCATCAAGCATCATCAGGGCTTCTTCTCTGGTCAGTCGCAGGGAAACCGCAACCGGTGCGCCGGGGGTGTCCATGGCGATGGAACGCCGAAGTATTTCAACTTGTACGTGGCTGGTTAGTTCGTTTGGTCCTGGTATTCGCATAGCGATAATGAGTATCTGAGGGGTCAGACACTCAACGATGCGGTCTGCGCTTCCTGTTTGGTCCAATAGCTGCCAGAATCTATGGAAGCACGAAACTGAAAGTGGAATAGGTATGGAGTTCGAGTTCGTCCAGGGTGACCCAATCACTGAAGAGGAAGCGCTCGCTGAAGCCGAGAAACTGGGTCTTCACGCCTTCGCGTTTGACACCGATACCCAACATGACACGGACCTGCACTGGCATGAGTTCAGTGCGACGATTTGGTTGGTGTCAGGTGAAGCGAACGTTGCCACTGAAGATGGCACCGTGTATCACGCCACACCGGGTTGTCGACTTCGTGCGCCGGCGGGATGGTTGCATCAGGAGTTGGTCAGTCCAGCGCATCGGTTAGTGATCGGCACCGATATTCCTGTCGAAAATTGGAGCCAACCAATCGACAAATCGCCAGCAGAACTTTCCGCTTAGAACGTCAACGACCGCCCCGAAGGGCGGTCGCGTCACTTACTTCGACTGTTATTTCTTTAGCTCAGTAGATCTCGAGCAAGCATCGAGTTGGTTGCTTCAGCTGGGGGGTCGACAACGAATTCTGCGCCCAGAGCAAGCCATTCTTCGTCGGTGTCCATCGCTACCATTGCGCTCGCGAACGCAGCTTCGTCATCGAAGATCATCACATAGGTCCACTGACTCTGTGGCGCACCTGCAATTGCGCCTAACAGTTTGATTTCTGAAGCGCCTAAACGTTTGTGTATCTCCGCTGCCCTCCGGTTCACATTCAGGAAGTCGCCTTGGCGACCCATCTTTACTTGCCATTGCGTAGCGTGAGTGACTTTCATTAGATTCCGCCTTTGTTCGTCTGAGCGATTGAAAGACCATAGCTCGCCGGAAATAGACGAGGTTTTCGAAACTGGTGGGTCGGCCGTTATCTGTTTGAGTTCGGTTCGCGTATGAAAAAGACTGCCAACGCCGCAATTGGTCCGGTGGCAGCGGTCACGAACCAGGCGTTGTGGAACGCGTTGATGTTGACGCCTGAACCAACCAGCGTGATGAGGGCGGCTACGCCGATTGTGGATCCGAACTGTCGGCCGACTTGGTTGAGGGATCCGCCGACCGCGAAGTCTTCGGGTGGGACTTCGCTTACGGCGGCTGCGCTGATGATGGGGAACGTTGTTGCTACACCGATTGCAACCAGGATTGAAGCTGGCAGCCACAAGCCCCAATAGTTTGGGGTTTCAGTGACGAACAAGGCGTACATGAGCACACCTATCCCCCATGAAAACGATCCTGGTACAGCAATGACTCGTACACCGTAACGAGTCCCGAGTTTCCCGACTAAAGGAGCCAAGCACGCTACGAACAAAGGAAGTGGTGCGGTTGCTAGACCAGCGGTGCGTATCGAATACCCCCATCCTTGGGTGAGCCACAAAACGTTGACAAGTATTGAAGCTGACAGTCCCGCTGATTGGATCGCTGTCGCGAGATTCGCCATGTTCAACGATCGAATACGAAACAGGTGTGTTGGTATGGCTGGTGCTTTATGTTTGAGACCTTTGACAAAGGTGAGAACCAACAGAACCAGTGACAGCAGTAGCGTGCCAACAACACCCGGTGACGTCCAGCCCCATGGCCCAACTTGGACAATGGAAAACGCGAGTAACGCCATGGAGACAGCGAGGATTAATGCTCCGACGATGTCAGGGAAGGGGGCTTCGTCATTAGGAGCGTTACCTGGCAACGTAGTTTTGCCGGTCAAGTACGCCAGCAAACAAAACGGTGGAAGGAGCAAAAACGCCCACCTCCAACCATATGAGTTGACGATTAGGGAACCGACTGCTGGGCCAGTTGCTACGCCGAGTGCGGTGAGGGAACCCCATTTAGCGACCGTCGTCATTCGTGCAGAGTCAGGAGTAACTGCCAACAACAGCCCCAATGACGCTGGAGTGAGTAACGCTCCTCCGACACCTTGGATGACTCGAGCCAGAATTACGACAGAAAAGTTTGGTGCCGCTCCGACAAGCATTGACGAAATCGCAAAAACTCCGAGACCGATCATGAATACGCGTCGTCGACCGAACCGGTCAGCTAAACGTCCTGCTGGGATCAGGAGCGCTGCGAACGCAATGGTGTAGGCGTTGAGGACCCAGGTAAGCGAACCTCGACTGGTATCAACAAAGGTTTGTTCGAGGTCTGGGAACGCGACGTTCATGGTTGAGACGTTGGCGGTGACAAGGAAAGCTCCCAGAGCGGTCGACAAAAACACCAGTCGTGTTCGCCAGCGATCAACGTCGCCTGTTGAGGTTGCCAGGTTGGTGCCTGTAGCTGAGGGTGCGACTTTGAACACTGCGGGTAGAGCGCTCCTTTTCGAGCGCGTTCCGTTAGTGGTCATCGCCACTCACTTTAAGACGACACAAAGTTGGTTGGTGTTTAGGCCTCTGCAACGGCTTTCAGGTTCGCCAAGCTCTGCGCGATGTTGTCCAGTAGTAGTTTGTGTCGGTTTATTTTTTGGAAGAACTCTCCGTCAAGGATCGGTGAGTCGAAACTTTCTGTGACCCGACATCCGTCGGAGGTTGTTTCGATCTCATATCGCCATATGGTGCTGCGACCGTCATCTCCTGGTACTTCGAACGACCATTCTTTTCCGGGGTCCGCAGTCACAACAACACAACCGGCGTCCCATTTGTTGCCGCCGTTGTCGTTATACCCCCGAAATTTGGCGCCAACAACTGCTTCGGTCGCGTCGCCTTCCCATTCGGCTTTGTAACACTCGGGGCTTAGCTCACTAATTCTGGTTAAGTCAGTCAAAATCGCGTAGACCGCTTCAGCGCTAGCTTCAATGTCGATGCTTGTGTCACCAGTTGTTTCCACCATTTTCGGTCTGCTTTCTTGAAGATCTCGACTGGTCGGGACGTTACTACCTTAACGATAGTTACCGGGCTGAGGGCAACAGGGTAAACACCACCGACTACAGCATCCACTGGCGGTGAGTGGGAACGTTGTGTTATCCGGTGCGATCCAGTAACCCCAAAATGGTGTCGACGCAACGGTCGGGTTGATGTTCCTGGATGAAGTGGCCGGCACCTTCGATGATGACGTGCGGCTGGTCGGCAGCGCCTGGCACGCTGGTTGACATCAAACCCTGTAACGGACCTGTCACTGGGTCGTTATCTCCAAAAGCTGTTGTCAACGGGACGTGACAGTCGGCAAGTAGAGCCCAGATATCTCGACACAGGTGGGCGCCGGGATGCACACCCGATGTTGGAACCAACACCGGGAATTGGCGTGCGCCAGCAACGTAGCTGTCGTCGACAAAGGGGGCGTCGTATGCCCGTTTCTCTTCTTCGGTGAGCTGAAAGCCTGGGGTTGACGGCAGCGGCGAGGCGTCACCCCCGACACATTCTGATGCCAAGAATGGGGTCGTGTCTTGAGAGAATTGGCGCCACAAGGCAAACGGGTCTTTGTCAGTCATGCCGATATCTCGACCCAATGGGACACCAGTGTTTGAGGCGACCACCCCTCGATACATTTCGGGGTGCTGAGCGACGTGACATAGACCCAAAAGGCCACCCCAGTCCTGGCAGAACAATGTGATGGAACCCAATGCCGACATTGCGTCGATTTCGTTGATGGTTTGGGTGAGCCAACGAAGGTGACGCCCATAGGTGTAGTCGTCGCGCATCACCGGTTTGTCTGACCTGCCGAACCCAACGAGGTCTGGGACAACAACTCTGCATCCTGAGTTGACGAGGGTGGGGATCATTTTTCGATACAAGTACCCCCAAGTTGGTTCGCCATGTAACAGCAAAACCGTTGGGCCTGATCCTTCGTCGATGTAGTGGACGCGAAGGCCATCGTCGAGGTTCACGTAACGAGGTTCGAAAGGCCAATCAACTAGATCTTCGAATCGTTCATCTGGGGTCCGGAGTTTGTCCATATCCGGCACCTTACTTGCAGGCGGGTTTCTTAGACATGGGAGTCAGCGAGCCCCATCTACGAAGTTGTTCTCAACGGTGGCGTTGCCGAGCAGCTTTTTTGCGGTTGGGGTTTTGTTTGGATTTCGGGTAGCCGTTGCCTCGTTTAGCGCCTTGGGGAGTTCTCTTCTTACCGGTAGCGGGTTTTCGTTTCCCAGATTTCGCTTTACCACCTGGCTTGCCTTTACCAGCTGGTTTGCCACTAGATCCAGGTTTCTGGTGCTGGCCATTGCGTTGCCTAGCATTTCCGTTTTGAGGTTTACGTTTGCCTTTACCGTTGTTGCGGCTTTGACCCCCCGAAGGTTTACGACCTTGAGGGCGTGATGGTTGCTGGTTCTGACCACCAGTTTTTTGTGGTCTCGGGCTGAGAGGTCGAGCGTCTCCGAATCCATCCAAGTCAGGGTCTACGACTTGGACATCAATCCCAGCTTCACGTTGCAAATGTTTGACTGCTTTACGTTGCGATTTGTCAACGAAACACACAACAGTTCCGGAGGCACCAGCGCGAGCAGTTCGTCCACTTCGATGCACATACGCTTTGCCGTCTTCTGGAGGATCGAAATGAAGAACACATTCGACTCCATCAACGTGAATGCCTCTGGCAGCTACATCGGTGGCGACAAGAACCAAAGCTTCTCCATCAGTGAAATGGGCTAACGCTCGGTCGCGTTGACTTTGAGTTCGTGCCCCGTGGATGACAGCTGCTTCGAGACCTTCTCGGCCAAGTTGTTTTGCTGCACGGTCAGCTCCGTGGCGTGTCCGGGTGAACACCACCGTTTTCCCTGTTCTCCTGATCAGGTTCACCGCTACGTTGACTCGTTCGCTTCGATCAACAGCCCAGAAATGATGCCGAAGGAGATGAATGTCGGGGGTTTCAGGTCCCACTTCATGACGGACCGGGTCGGACTGGTAGTCGCGGGTAAGCGCAGCGACGTCTTTGTCGAGGGTCGCCGAAAACAGCAAGGTCTGCCGGTCCGAAGGAGTGAGATCCAATATGCGTCGCACGTCGGGCAAAAACCCCATGTCGGCCATGCGGTCTGCTTCGTCGATCACAACAGTTCGAGCCGATTC
>JAYZKK010000059.1:0-19087 GCA_036163555.1 Actinomycetota bacterium | reverse complement strand
CGCAGAATAGTTGTGCGAAGCTTGTTCCTGACGAGGAAAGAGAGTCCCGTGGGATTAGCGGATAGACATTTCGAGGTACTTGAGACCAACGGAGTGAGGCTGCGTTGTGTTGTGGAAGGGGAGGGGCCTCTCATCATTTTGATGCATGGCTGGCCGCAATGTTGGTACTTGTGGCGCCACCAGATCGATCCGCTCATCGCCCAAGGGTGGAAAGTATGTGTACCCGACCAACGCGGTTATGGGTATAGCGATTGCCCACCGAATGTTGATGACTATCGCATTCGTGACTTGGCGGCAGATATTGACGGTTTGGCAACGGCACTTGGGTACGACGAGTACGCGTTGATGATCCATGACTGGGGAGCGCTTGTGGGCTGGAACGTGGCGTTGTTGTATCCCGAACGTGTCCGTGCCGTTGTTGGTATGTCGGTGCCCTATGGACGGAACTTAGACCCAGCTTGGTGCACTCAGGAGTTTTGGGGGGACAACTTCTTTTATTGGGCGTTTTTCTGCGAAAACGTAGGAGGAGCTGAAGCTCATTTTGAGGAGGATATTCGCAAGTCACTGTTCACTGTGCATATGTCGGCTTCAGGTGATTCTGGTCCATCTGTGGATCAACGGGGAAAGAAAACAATGCTTGAAGCGGCTCCCGCGCCTCCAGCGGAACTTCCGGGTTGGATGACAGATGAAGATCTTGACTATTACGTGGATGCCTATACGGAGTCAGGTTTTCGTGGTGGTCTGAATTGGTACCGGAATATCCCTTATTTCTTAAGTGACACAGCTGAACTCGATGGACGAAAGATCACTCAACCTTCAATTTTTATTACCGGATCGGAAGACCCGGTGCGGCGGATGACCGGCGGCAGGACAGGAGCTGAACTGTTCGAAGATTTACGTTCGGTGCACGTAATCGAAGGGCCCGGACATTGGGTGCAGCTTGAAGCAGTGGAAGAAACGAACGAACTCCTGCTCGAATTCTTGGCTGAGTTTGTATGAAGTCTCGTTAGCGGATAGCGCTTTGGCCTGTCAGACTCTGCAGCATGAGTGAACCAATCATGAGCCACAGCGAATCAATCGAAATAAACGCGTCCCCGGAGACAGTCTGGTCGTTAGTGACAGATATGGAACGTTACGGTGAGTGGAGTTCGGAAAACACCGGGGGTTACTGGCGAAAAAATGAGGAGGGAATTCCGGGCACGGGCGCAGTGGGCGACGAATTCGTTGGCATTAATCGGCGCGGTGACGATGAATGGAAAGCGTTGGTTGAGATTATCGATCGAGAAGAGAATCAGACCTTTGCCTTTGTCACAGGTGGTACCGCGATGAACCTCATTCACTGGCGTTATGACCTGGAACCTAATGATTCCGGCACCACGTTGACTGAGTCATGGGCACTGATGAACCTGTCTCCTTTGATGATTGAACATGGTGACGAGGAAGTGCAATTCCGCGCTGCCAATGCGAGAGAGAGCATTACTGCAACTCTTCAAGGTATGAAGGCGGCAGCCGAGAGCTGATTTAGTGAAGACTCGTGGCCCCTTCATAGTGGCCTGCTTGGGTGGGTTGCTCAGCGGTCTTGACACATCGGTCAATATCGCGTTTCCAGCTATCACTGCGGCCTTTGCTATTGATGTTTCTCAGATCCAATGGGTTGTTGTTAGTTTCGTTCTGACTTATTCGGTTTTGTTACTTCCCGCCGGGAGATTGGGAGATAGGTACGGCCACGGTCGAGTAATGGTTGTTGGGATAGTTGCCCAAGGAGCTGCCTTCGCAGCTTGCGGCCTCGCTCCTTCATTCGCTTTATTCCTCTTGGCGCGAGTCAGTCAGGGCGCCGCAATGGCGCTTATCTTGGGAACCGCCCCAGCCCTAGTGACTCTCTCGGTGACCGAGGAACGTCAACCTCGAGCCTTAGGTATTTATTCGATGCTCAGCGCTGGCGGGCTCGCGATAGGGGCGCCATTGGGGGGGCTGTTGCTCCAAAAATGGGACTGGCCCTCTGTCTACTTTTTTCGGGTCCCGTATATGGGTGTTCTTCTGGTGACCGCTTTGATTGCTGGGCTGCACAAACAGAAACAAGGTAGAGGTCGGCAACCCCTTGACCTCGTTGGAGCCGCGACGTTCGCTGTCGGCTTGGGCTTGACGCTCTTCGTTGCCAGTCGTGGTTTGACATGGGGTTGGACGACGCCGCGAACACTGGTCTTGGGGTCATTAGCGTTAGCGATGCTGGTTGTGTTTTGCTTCGTCGAGAACAGGGCGACATTCCCGTTGGTAGATCTCTCCCTTTTTCGACGCCCTGGCTTTGGGCGAGCAAATTTGTTGAATGCCATCGCGAACGCTTCGATCTTCAGCATTTGGTTTCTTGGCCCGTACCTGTTGGTAGATATCAGAGGGCATGGACCGATCTCGGGTGGGCTGATCCTCGGAATCGCGCCAACTAGTACAGCGTTGTCGGCATGGGCTGCTGGTCGCATGATTGAACGCTTCGGTTTGTTGAATCTCACCCGATTCGGACTTGCTTGTCAGGGTCTTGGCCTGTTGCTGTTCAGCAGAACTGACGCGAACAGCTCGTTGCTGTCGCTGATTCTTGTATTGGGGTTGGTTGGAGTCGGCCTGGGAAGTTTCCAAGTTCCCAACATGAGCTTTGTCATGGCCTCAATACCTCGCTCACAACAGGGTGTCGCGGGTGGTATGACGCAAATGGTCCGAACGGCAGGTCTCGTCGCCGGCCTTGCCGTATGGAACACAGCCTTTGTTGGTTTTCGCGATCGACGAGCAAAAAGTCTAAACATCGAAGATGTCGCGTTACCAGAAGTGTTCGTGCCCACCTTCGCTGAAGTCATAGGCATGTCAGGCTTACTAGCGTTAATCGGCTTGGCACTGACGATAAGAGTCAGGTTCGATAATCAGCTCACACCGGAGCTTCGCGACGAGATGTGAACGTGTTAACACCAACGAGTTCGCGAATTTCGGCGGATGGCTCCACTGTGCCTGCATCCAATGGGGTACCGGTGCTGTCGGCGATGCGCGTCATCATGTAAAAGTTCGCCGAAACTGCGACTGCATCGATCAAAACATCTGCGCCCGCGACCTCGATCACATCGTCTTTCACAGATGCCAGTTGGTCACGGTCCTCTTCGAACATGGCTTCACACAAACGAGATAACAAGGCCCCGTGTTCAACCCCACCGTCACCGGATTCTGAGTCATCCACGGCTTCGAAACTGACTTGAGCATCTTGACTCATTCC
This sequence comes from Actinomycetota bacterium, assembly GCA_036163555.1. Lineage (GTDB taxonomy): Bacteria > Actinomycetota > Acidimicrobiia > Acidimicrobiales > Poriferisodalaceae > MedAcidi-G3. Next base: position 15,837 of record JAYZKK010000059.1, on the reverse strand, counting down.
ACTCAGACCGAGCAGAAACGCGTGGCTCGTAGTTCAGTAAAAACATTCATTCAGTTTGGAAGTACGCGCTGCTATCACTTCAACTTGCATGCGACTAAGTGAATTCTGTTTCGAGACAAGATCTGAAAGTAGGTCACCGAAACGCACGTACTGAACGGAAGAGAGAAGGCTCAGCGATTCGTTTTCGAACGGCACAGCGCTCAGTGCTTTCAAAACGTTAGGGCCTTTGATATTTGCGGTGGGTACCCAATGAGAGCTGACTTGCAGCGCAGTTTCACTGATTTTCGCTGGCTCAGAAGCATCGGGAGCAGGCAACTCAACACGGTCCAAATTCAGCGCATCAGCAAACCGATCAACAGCGTTCGCTTGAGCCACTACCGCCACGAGTTCTACATAAGCTTCGGGATGGACACCGCGTCCCAAAATGGAAGCGTGCCACTCAGCTGTAAGAGTTCCAGGGTGGCTCGTAATGCGCCAAATCGCATCAACGACTGCCTCAGGTAATACATGATCCTTAGAAACAAGTCCTTCGATCTGGCTAGGTGATTCCCAAGGAGCAAGTTCCGCGAAATCTCTAGCCCTGCGGACCTCTTCAACCATCGATAGCCGTTCAACCCCGGACCACCAACTTCCCGTTGTAGCCCACCGCATAGCTACTTCAGTATGCGCCTCATCAAGGTCTGCCCGAATAGGAAGTTCAGTGGAATAAGCGGCCATGAACAATTCTCTCATAGTCCGATAAAAGGTTCAGGAAAGATTTGTTTGTTCAGTGATGACGGGGATAGAGAAAGTATCCTACGATCCAGTAAATCGCTCAACAGCACGAAGGAGTCAAGATGGCGACACCTCAACGAGCCATTTTTAATGGAATGGGTCAAAACCAGTGGTATGTGCATCTCAGCCGCACAGAGGGAGCGGACTTAGGCGCGATCAAATCAGCGCTCGCAGATCTTCGAGCCGCATGCGCTTCCGACGATATAAATCTGACCCTCGGATTCGGTCCCGGGCTTTTGCCGGATCTGACCGATGACGTCCCTGACGATTTTCAAGCATACGTAACGATTGAGTCCGAAGACGGATCAGGTCGACAGGCCAAAGGCACTCAAGAAGAATTGCTTCTGTGGCTTAACCACGACGACAAAGACAAAATCTGGAAAGCTCAGTACGACGCACGTACAGCGCTTGAAGGCCACATGGCTGTCGCACGTGAAACACCGACCTTTATCTACGGTGATTCACTCGACATGACTGGATTCAAGGACGGGACCGGTAACCCAGCTGACGAAGATCAACCAGCTGTTGCAATTGTTGCTGACGGGGACCCAGGAGCAGGTGGTAGCCATATCATTGCTCAACGATGGGTGCATGACCTTGATGCATGGAATGCCCTGTCCGATGATCAGCAAGAAAAGAACTTCGGTCGCAAAAAATTCCCGGGTATCGAAAAGACCGATACTCAGGAGGCTTACAGTCACCTCAGCCACGTTGAACTTCGCGAAGATGGAAATCATGGCAACGAAGGTTCTCCAAAGCGGAATGAAATAGCTCGACGCTCCACGCCCTACGCCTTCCATGATGGAACCGTGGGACTGTATTTCATGGCGTTCTGCAAAGATCAAGCGCCGCTGCGAGAGCGGATGCGCAGGATGTATGGCTTGGATGACGCCAACGGCGTTCGAGATGCCATGACTGACTATTCGAATCCAGCTTCAGGCTCGTTCTATTTCGCGCCGAGCGAAGAAACACTGGATGCCATAACCGGTTAATACTCTGCTGGAGTTCAAAAGGTAAAACACTATGAGGCGGCTGGCATGTGCCAGTCGCCTCGGTGTTTTTCGACAACTCCGCATCGGGAAATTGTTTTGAACCTGATGTCAGTTAGTTGGTGACACTTCCCATTGAACGAGAGTGAAATCCGGGTCGCCGTCCCGATCTTCAAACACTACTGAAACCGATGCCCCAATCTCAATATTCTGCATTGGGTCGCCGAGCAGGTTCCCAACCATACGTATGTTGCTTGCATGAGGTAACTCAACCAAAACGATTATGTAGGGACCGCGATCAGAAAGGGCGCGATGGACCGGATGGTGTGGACGTTGCCAGCTGTAAATCTGGCCCACGGGATCAACCGTTACCCAGTCAATCTCCATCGAATTGCATTGATGACACATCCACTCCGGGCCCCACTGGTGGATACCACAGTCAACACATTGTTGAACTCTGAGTTCGTGTGCTTGAGTGCCTTCCCAGAACGGCGCGTCGAGACCATCGTTCGATGCCGCGGGCTGCCGCAACCCCGGAAGGTGAGGTTCACTAGTAGATCGGTTCATCCGAGGGTCTCCTCAGTCCCGTAAATAGCTGTCGAAGCGACAGCAACCATCGGTCCCGCATTGGCCAGGGCGACCTTTACATCGGGCACTTGATTAGAAGACTCGCCCCGAACCTGCCGCACAGCTTCCACCTGGAGTCCTAGCCCATGCATGTAACACTCAGCGAGGTTTCCACCACTTGTATTGAGCGGTAAAGCACCTCCGTCCGCTCGCAGGTTGTCGAAGGTCAGCACTTCATCCGCGTTCTCGTAGGTACACAGTCCGTGTTCGATCAAGCTCATGACAACGCCACCCGTGAAGTTCTCATAACTTTGCACTACGTCTATATCGTCCGCCGTGATGCCGGCTTGTTGGTAGAGGTATTTCACAGCCGGTTTGAAGCTTGAGGTGACGTAATCCGTAGCATTTTCTGCCGTAGCTCCCGACCGGTGCCCTCCACTTTGCTGAGCTGCCAGGACGAGAGCAGGAGTTTTGGCTAAATCTTTTGCGCGGTCGGTTCTAGTAACGATGATTGCAGCTGCCCCATCATTTTCAAGGCAGCAGTCGAAGAGCCGATACGGCTCAGTAATCCAACGCGAAGAATCGTAAGTCTCCTCGTTCAAGGTTCGACCGTGCATCACCGCTCGTGGGTTGTTTTGGGCGTGGTGGTAACAGGCCATCGCGATCGCGCGCATAGAACTTCTCCCGACTCCGTGTTCATGCATGAATCGGGTCGTACGCATTGCGTACATTTGAGCAGCGCTCATCATTCCGTACGGCAAGGTGTACGCGGCTGGACCACTGACTGGCCGAGAACCGCCGCTGCGCCCGAAACGCCCGAACTGACCTTGTGCCAATCCGCGGTAAGCAACAACGACGTTTGCGGAACCAGCGACAATCGCGCCTGCTGCGTTTTGTACAGCCGCCGCCGCGCCACCACCTCCGCTTGTCCACTGCATGTTCGAATAACGAAGTTCAGGGATTCCAAGTGCATTAGCTAGACGCGGAGGATCATTTCGATCATTGGAGTAAGAACAAAATCCGTCAATTTCCTTAGGGCTGATGCCTGCGTCTTCGCATGCAGCGAGGATTGCTTTTAGAACAAGAACGAATTCCGGGTCAGTGGATTGGCCATGTTTGTAATAGGTCGTTTCCCCGACTCCAACGACTGCCACTTTTCCTCGTAGGTTGTAATCATCACTCATTAAGGTCCGACCGTAGCTCCTTGAGCGGCCAGTTCGCTGAGCTCTTTGCTTTCGAGTCGGCAAGGAAGCCAATCTCTCATCACCTTGGTCCCCAAGGCTTCGTAAAAGTCGATTGAGGGTTGATTCCAGTCAAGGACCTGCCATTCGAGGCGAGGACAGTCGCGTTCTACTGCGATACGAGCCAACGTTGCGAGCAGTAATTTTCCGATACCGCTGCCCCGATGTTCATCAGGAACGAACAGATCTTCGAGATAAATGCCCTGTTTTCCTCGCCAAGTTGAATAGTTATGAAAGAAGAGAGCGAAACCTCGAACCTCGTGTCCAACCTCGGCGAGTAGACACTCAAATGGCGGAGGCTGAGAGGACAACTGCTGGGCTATGGAGTCTGGTGTTGCTTCAACAGCATCTGGCTCTCGCTCATACTCTGCTAGGGCCTGAATGAACTTGACGATGGTGTTCGCATCTTCTGCTGTGGCGATTCGAATCTTGGTTTCAGTCACTGTTATGGCCTAGCACCAGGTCACCCTTCTTTGCTACTGGAAGGGGATCTTGATTAAACCGATGCCAAACAGTTTCGTAGCGACTAGAAATTCAGGGGATGAGCGACAACCAACTTTCTCAGTTTCGCCGAAGTATCGACAATATCGATGCAGCTCTTATCCATATGTTGGCTGAACGATTTGCCATCACCCAGGCAGTGGGTCGTCATAAGGCAGAAGTGGGAATGCCACCAGCTGACCCCGAGCGGGAGCAAGAACAGATTAAGCGGCTGCGAAAACTTGCTGAAGAGGCCGGGCTTGATCCCGAATTTTCAGAAAAATTCTTACGGTTCGTGATTGATGAGGTAATCCATCATCATGAACGCATCGCAGACGAGCCTCGGTGACTTCTGGCCTTCAGAAAATAAGAGAAGTCAACGTTGTTTTAGAACATCGCTGAGGGTGTCAAATATCGTCCCTATCTCATCATCGGTGATGATCAGCGGCGGACAGAACGCAAGTGCTTGGCCGATTCCCCGACACACTATTCCGCCGGCGATCATTGCGTCTCTTGCCGGTATGGCATCTTCACCAATTTCGCAGGCCCAGATTCCACCTATACCCCGGAAGCTTTTGATGATGTCGTCACCAAGTAAGGCGTTGAAACCGGCCTCCATTTGATTGCCTATGCGTTGGGCTTCAGCTACGAGACCCTCGGATTCAATTACTTCGAGGTTCGCGATGGCAGCTGCAGCTGCAGTTGGGTGACCCGAATATGTGTACCCATGCATCAGCTTTGCCGTCTCGTCGCTGGTCATCTCCTCGCTAAGTTCCTCGGAAATGATGACCCCCGATAGAGGTAGATAGCCAGATGTGACGCCCTTCGCAAACGTCAACATATCTGGGGTGACGTCAAACGTTTGGCTGGCAAACCACTGTCCAGTTCGTCCGAAACCACAAATGACTTCATCAAAGATCAGTAACGAGCCATGTTGGTCACACAGGCGACGCAGGCCAGGTAGATAACCATCAGGTGGCATTATCACGCCGCCCGCTCCTTGCACTGGTTCGCAAATGACAGCAGCGATCCGTGAACCATGTTGCGCAAATAAGCTTGCGGTTTCCTCAATGTCATCGTTGGGAATCTCAACCACGTGAGGTAACAAGTCACCCCAGCCAACACGGTTAGGTTCGATTCCCTGGACGCTTGTTCCGCCGACGTTTACCCCGTGGTACCCAGCGGTTCTCCTGATAATGACCTGTCGATCGGCATCACCTCGTCGTTGATGGAACATCCGCGAGAGTTTCAAAGCTGTGTCCACGGCTTCTGAACCTGAACAACCCAGAAAAACTCTTCCCTTCGGGTGAGGACTGACTCTGCGTATCGCCTCAGCAGCCTCAGCAGCTGGTGAGTTGGTGAATGGGTCAAAGGTGTTGTACGTCTGCAGGTGATCTAGTTGATCTTTGATCGCGTTGACCACCTTCGCGTTTCCGTGACCGATCTGGCACAGCCATAAGCTCGCCATAGCGTCGATGTATTGCTTCCCTTGGTCGTCTACCAAGGTGCAATCTTTCGCGCTGACGATGTTGATGAAGTCTGCCTCAGCTTTGCCAGGCAAACTGAAACCATGAAGTAGAGCGTCAGTCACCGTATCCCCCTGACCCGTATTCGCCGTCGTAACCACACACTAGGACCCAGAGAGCACCGGCGTGAACTTGACCTTCTTCGTAGATGTTGCCCGTGCTAGAGGTACCCTTCCAAGACGCAAGGAACACTCGGGTTGGAGTTGGGGTAAGAAAATGTCGTTGAGTCGTGGTCGTCCTATGGTTTCCATACCGGGACCGTCGGTGATCCCAGATCGAGTATTGGCGGCGATGCATCGGCCGATGCCGAATATTTATGAAGGGGATCTTGTTGAGATTTCCTACAGCGTTCAGGATGATTTACGAAAAATCGCCCGAACAGAACAACCCGTGTACATAAGCGTTTCTAATGGTCATGGGGCGTGGGAAATGGCCATCAGCAACACGTTGTCTCGGGGAGACAAAGTACTTGTTCTCGAATCTGGCACCTTCGCAATTGGGTGGGGAGAGATGGCGGAAGTCTCGGGTGTTAAAACAGAGATCTTGCCTGGGGAGGACCCCCACCCGGTGAGCCCCGATGCGCTTGAAGAACGCCTCAAAGCTGACCTTTCGAGAGAGATTGCAGCAGTGATGGTCGTTCAGGTAGACACTGCAACCTCGGTTCGAAACGATATTCCAGCGATTCGCGCAGCGATAGACGCAGCGAACCACCCAGCGCTATTAATGGTTGACTGTATTGCTTCTCTTGGCTGCGAACCCTATGAGCACGATGAATGGGGTGCCGACATCACAGTCGCAGCAACACAAAAGGGCCTGATGGTTCCGCCCGGACTCGGTTTCGTTTTCGCAAGCGAGAAAGCTTTGCTTGCCCATAAGAGTGCTGATTTGCGAACCGGATACTTCGACTGGGAACCGCGAACCAATCCCGAGCAGCACTACAAGATTTATTGCGGAACTCCTCCCATCCAACATCTCTGGGCGATGCGCGAATCTCTGGACATGCTGTTCGAAGAAGGCCTTGAGAATGTTTGGAGGCGGCACCGTGTTTTGGCTGATGCCGTTCGATCAGCCGTCGATGCTTGGCAGGCTCCAGACGGTTTCTCATTCAATGTCGTTGATCCGCAATCACGTTCTAATTCTGTGACGACTGTCCTGACCGGAGAAATAGATGCTGGCGAGTTACGCCGTATCGCTGAGAGTGATGCCGGTGTGACATTAGGTGTGGGACTAGATGAGTTTGCAGATAGAGCAATCAGGATCGGTCACATGGGTCACCTCAACCCACCAATGATTCTCGGCACTCTTGGAACCATCGAAGCGGCCCTGACAAAGATGGGTTCCCCGATGGGTTCTTCTGGAGTAGCGGCCGCAGCCGCAACTATTGGTGGAGCTCTGTAGAGGTTAAATCGGGAGGTTGCCGGTGGCGGTTCGTGTTGAACCTTCGTCAGTCCATGCTGCAATTGTCCGCTGAGCGATTCTCATCTGGTGGACTTCGTCCGCCCCGTCAGCAAAGCGAGCCCAGCGGGCATGCTGATACATGTGAGCTAGTGGCGTATCAGTTGAGTAGCCGAGTGCTCCATGAACTTGTATCGAACGATCGATTACCCGCCCGAGCATGTTCGCAACGAAATGCTTTGCCATTGATACTTCGGCCTTGAAGTCTTCCTTCCGGTCAATCTTGTAGGCAGCATGTAGGACCATAAGTTTCGCTTGGTACAACTCCATCGTGCTATCAGCGATCATCCATTGGATACCTTGTTTTTCGGCTAGCAATGATCCGTGAGCAAAACGGTTCAGGGAGCGATCAACCATCATGTCGAGGGCGGTCTCTGCCTGTGCTATCCATCGCATGCAATGAGCTAGACGAGCTGGCCCTAAACGATATTGACCGAGTAAGTGCCCTTGTCCGCGACCTCCCAGCATCTGACTTTCATGAACACGTAAATCCTCAACGAGGATTTCGCTGTGTCCCGTACCACCGTGCATTGTTTCGACCTCACGAACTTCGTTCCACCCAGCATGAGGTAAGTCGATGATGAATGCGGAATTTGCCGCCTGAGGTATATCGGGGTTCTCTTCGGTTCGTACGACCAAGATCGCGAAAGTCGCTCTATGGGCGTTGGAGATAAACCATTTATGGCCATTGATCACCCATTCATCCCCATCTTGATATCCGTTTGTCTGAATCAGCGTTGGGTCAGAACCGGCGACGTCGGGTTCAGTCATGGCAAAACAAGAGGTTGCCCGTCCTTCGCAGAGGGGTTTCAAATATTTGTCGAGTTGCTCCTCAGTACCCCAGTGCAAAAGTGTGTGCATGTTGCCTTCATCTGGGGCTTGACAGTTCAGCACCCAAGGCCCGTAATGGGACTTAGCTGCTTCTGCTTGAACCATCGCCAATTCAACATGGCCAAGACCCATACCACCCCAGTCCTTGGGCATGTGAGGCAGCCATAGCCCTTCGGCGAACGCCTTTTTGCGCATCCCAATCAGATGAGAGACGTATTGGTCCCTATCAGTTTCATCGAGTTTTTCGCTCTCAATTATTTCTTCCACTGGTTTCACTTCTGCATTGATGAAGTCCCTGATTCGGAGACGGAGTTCCTCAAGTTCAGGTGAAAGACTGAAGTCGATAGTCACTGGTAGCTCCTAGTTTGATCGAAGAGGACAAGACCACTGAGTCTGGGTGCCGCTCAAGAGAACCGAATGCTAATCGGGCAGTAATTCAGTGAGCAGGATTTTTTGTTTGGCAGCTAAATCGAGATTGGTTCATTCCGATGATTTAACAGGGATCTTTTTAGCTGCGGATTCGGACTTAGCGAAGGCGTCGTCGCTCATAACAGATCCGCGATCTATAACAGCGACCCTTCGATTTGGAGCAGCTGATGGTTGTTCAATTCGATGCGGCGGAGTGAGCGTCCTGGGCGCCTTCCTAGATGGGTCAACGCCTTCTTGAATTCCGCTACCCAACTCGGCGCTGGTCGTAGCAGAAGGATCGCTTGGAGGTTTACCTGCCGCCGCCAGGAAGATGACGCCTGTAATAGCGAGAAGGGTCAGTACTCCAAAGGCGTCTCTGTAGCTCGAAACATCGCGAAGAAAGCCCACTAAGAAGGGGCCACCTCCTACCCCCAAAATCATGAGCAGCGAACCCATGCCATAAATCCGCGGGTAGTCCTTGATGCCGAAGGCATCAGCAAGAAGTAACGGATGGAACATAAGCAGGTTGCCCATGGACGTTCCTAATATCACGGCACCCAACAGAACCATAAATGTCGTGTTGCCAATAGCCAAAACGGCTATACCCACTGCTTGGACGACCAGTAGAAATGCAGTGAGTCGGGTAACAGATATTTTTAAGGCAACGATGCCTCCGAGGATTCGAGCTGCAACGCTTGTCCCACTTAAAACCATCAGAGTGGTGCGGGCGGTCTCGATGTCAATCCTGTCCTTTGTCATTTTGAAGGTGTGTTGGATAGCCCCTACCTGAGCTGCCATAACAATGATGAATGTCACTGAAATCAGAATGAAATAACGAGATCGGACGGCTTCTTTGAAATCGATACCTCGGGGTGCTGGGGGAGTAGCGCCCTGAGCCAACGGTCGATCTCCATCAGGTCGAAGCCCGAGAGGTTCAGGCGCTGGATGAATTAAGAACCAGACGGCAGGCAACATACCGACGAGGAATGCGACTGCTAGTCGAGGAGCCCAATACACCAGAGAGTCGGCGTCAATGATTGTCGCTATGACCGGAGTTATGGCTATCCCACCAAGCGACAAGCCAGACGATGCGATAGATAAAGCGACTGAACGTTTCCGAACGAACCAGCGAGTCACGATTGTGGAGCTTGGAACCAGGCTCGTGAGAGCGAAACCGAGTCCGAAGACAATCATGACGACGACCATTTGAGTTTCGTTTCGAACCTGTCCTAGAAGCGCTAACCCAATCGCCCCGATGAGCGACCCAATGGTCATCACCAGTCGAACATCAAATTTTGAAAGAAGACCGCCCGCGAAATAGCCGGCTATTCCAGAGGTAGCGAAGAAGATGCCAGTACCGGCCCCGGCGACGCTAACGCTGAAACCTTGTTCAACGACAAGTGCATCCAGAACGACCCCTTGCGCGTAAAAGCCGAGTCCCGATGTGACGGCCATCGTGATAAACAAGCCCGCCAAGACCAGCCAACCGCGGAAGATCCCAGGGGGTTTGTCGTCATACATCTCCCGCCACGATGCCAGTTCCTTGACTCAGATGCTCACTCATGTGGAAATTTCTAGGAGGCAACCATTTTCTGTCCGTAGCTGATCTTGAGACGACACCGCGGCGAGACGCCCTAGAGTCGGGGTATGGCAACAATGCGTGCGACCCGAATGGTCGATGTGGGTCAAATGATCTGCGAGGAGATCGAGGTACCTGGCATCTCAGATGGCCAAGTGCTGATCGAAAGCGAAATGGCATCAATTTGTGGAAGTGACCTTCATGTAGTGATGATGGGAGCAGGCTTGAGCCACAGTTTCCCATGCCCGCACGGGTATCCAGGTCACGAAGGGATCGGCCGAATAGTTGAATCAAAAGTTTCGGGTTTGGATGAAGGCCAGCATGTCCTAACTTTCCCCAATCCTCCCGTCGGTGAATGCTTCAATGAATACCAACGGGTGGGAGCTACCTATTGTGTGCCTTTGCCGGACTGTGACTTACCACGATCGCACCTGCTAATGGCTCAGCAACTTGGCACAGTGATTTATGCGATGAAGCAACATCCGCGTGATGTTGCTGGAGAGACTGTTGCGGTGATGGGTCAAGGGTCAGCTGGCTTATTTTGGACTTATTTGTTGAAGCAAGCGGGCGCTGCTCAGATCATTGTCTCTGACCTTTCCGATACACGACTAGCCGTAGCGAACTCCTATGGGGCCGATGTTTGTGTCAACGCTGGAAACAGTGACTTATCTTCAGCCATTGGTGACTTAACAACTGGGAACGGAGTTGATTATCTCGTTGAGGCCGTGGGACGCTCGGAAACCTTTCGAGAATCGGTTGACCATGTGCGGATGGACGGCGAAATTATGTGGTTCGGTTTACCAAGCGTTGATTCCGACATTGAGATGAGATTTCACAAGTTCTTTCGGAAACGTCTGAGCGCGGCAAGTACCTACGGTGCTCAGGATGAAACTGATTCGGCCTCGTTTCGAGAGGCACTTGATTTGATTGCCAGTGGAGCAATTGACGTTGCTCCGTTGCTCAGCCATATCTTCCCGGTCGAAAAAATTGATGAAGCGATGCATCTCGCTCACGAACCTCATGAAGACCAAGCTCTCAAGGTGTCGATTGAATTCTCTTAGCAATTCCGAAATCGATCGGTGATTCGAAACGTCAGAGTTCGCTAGGTCGAGAACGAAGCAGATAGAAAGGAAAAGATGCGGGTAATTGTGACTGGTGGCGCCGGTTTTTTGGGACGGCTCCTCATAAAGGGACTCCAGGAAGAAGGAGTAGAAGACATTGTCGCGGTGGATGTCACTGAAGCCGAAATACCGGGCTGTCGAATGGTGCAAGGAGATCTAGCTCACGACCAGTTCTTGCCTGAACTTCTTAAAGACGATCCATGCACTATTTTCCATTTGGCATCGGTGGTGAGTGCAGGTGCGGAAGCCGATTGGGAGCACGCGATCGACCAAAATATTGGAGGCATGCTCCAGCTTCTGGAGGCGTGCCGCAGATCGGAACATCTTCACAAAGTTGTGTTTGCGAGCACGTTGGCAGTTTTCGGTGGCGCGACAGCAGGTGGTGAAGTCGGAGACCTCGTGAAACAAACTCCCTCGGGCACCTATGGCACAACCAAGGCAATTGGTGAACTTCTGATTAATGATGCGACAAGAAAGGGCCATATCGACGGTCGTTCGGCAAGATTGCCGACCGTCATAGTGAGACCAGGTGTTCCAAATGCCGCTGCTTCAGGGTTTGCATCGGGAATGTTTCGAGAGCCACTCGCTGGAATTCCCAGTGTTGTCCCGGTGTCTGAAGAAACGGTCATGGTCGTGGGTTCAGCGCAGAACACTGCTACGTGTATCCGGATGCTGGCTGAAGTTGATGGCTCTCTACTGGGTCATGACCGTGCTGTCGGGGTCCCAGGGCTAAGCGCAACTGTCTCCGAGATGCTGAACGTACTGGAGGTCGTTGGAGGATCTGAAGCTCGGGCTCTCGTTACTCTTGAATACGACGCTGCAACGGATCAGTTAGTTCAGAGTTGGCCTGCAGAGCTTGATGACTCCCGAGGACGCGAACTTGGCCTACCGGCCGATGCCGACTTGGAATCTATGGTTCGGGCCTACGTAGAAATGATCAACCAGTAACCGAATCCAAAGCTGAAATAATGATTTCGCACCCTTCGGTCATCTCGGCTTCGGTCACGTTGAGCATTGGGGTTAAACGAATGACGTTCCCGTAGAGTCCGCCTTTGCCTACCAGCAAGCCGTTGTCCTTACATGCCTCGATCAAACTGGCAGCAGCTGAAGGGTTCGGTTCAATGCTTCCGGGTTGGACACATTCAATGGCTTGCATGAGTCCTTTGCCGCGCAGCTCGGCGACCCAGTCGGTGGACTCGCAGGGTCCGTTTAGAAGTTCTGTCATCTGACGACCGCGAGCAGCAGCGTTCTGTTGTAGATCGTGGTCCTTCACGTATTTGAGAGTGGCGCTGCCAGCTGCCACTGACAGCGGGTTACCGCCGAAGGTCGTAAAAGAAGTGCGGTCCAAAACGTTCATGATCTCTGATCGAGCTACGCATCCGGCGAGAGTGATGCCATTGCCCACTCCCTTTGCGAAAGTAAGAATGTCGGGGACAATCCCATGGGCCTCATACCCCCAGAAGTGGTCGCCGGTCCTTCCCCAGCCGGTTTGGACTTCGTCGCTGATGAACAACACATCATGTGCAGCCAACACTTTGTGCATCGCGCCGAAAAAGCCGTCAGGGGGTGTCGCGAACCCCCCGACCCCTTGAATGGGTTCGGCAATTAGAGCAGCAAATCCTCCCGCATCAGTCATGTCGAGAAGCTGCACTAAATCAGATACACATGCTTGAGTAAACGCCTCATCATCCAATTCTCTGAACGGACTTCTAAGGCGATACGGTCCTTGAACGAAGTGAACGTCAAGTCCGCTGTAGCTACTTGTCAGCCAGCTGCGATGAGATGTAACAGCTTGAGTTGTAAGTGATCGACCGTGGTAGCTGTTTCGCATAGCTAACAATTGGTTTGATTTACGGTAATTAGTCGCAAGCAGTATGGCTGTGTCGTTGGCTTCTGAGCCCGAAGTAGTGAAAAGCACCCTTGCGTCAGGAATTCCCGATGTTGCGGCGACTTCCTCAGCGAATGACACCACCTGTTCATTGAGATACAGAGTTGAGGTGTGCATCACCTTTGAAGCTTGTTCTTGAACAGCTGAGACGACTTCGGGGACAGAGTGTCCGATCATCGTGGTGAGGATGCCACCGAAAAAATCTAAGTATCTGTTGCCTTCAAGGTCCCACACGTAACCACCGTCGCCCCGGTCTATGGAAATTGGTGTCTCATAGAGTGGAGTGACGAATGAAGGCATGACTGCGCGGTAACGCTCGAGTAATTCGTGTGTGCTGGGCATATTTGTTTTGCCTGTTTCTCGGAAAGAGCGGTCAGTTCATTAGCTATTCAACGGTAGTTGAAGACAATCAAAGATTGACTGTGGCGATCGTACATCCGACCGCGAAAATCGGGATTGGTTCATAGAAGTGGACTGTTCCCGAGGCGCCTTCGGTGGCGGCCGAAACAGTCATAAATGTGCGGATTTCGAAAGCGCCCTGTCCCGCTTCCAGATACGACTGATTGTCGTTGTAAGACAACATTGCTTCTTTGTCGCAACGGGACCATTGATCTAAGAAGCGGCGGTCCCACTCCTCGTTGATTTTTCCGCTATCAGGTGTAGCTGGCCAATGGCTGATCCCACCGGTCCCGATTAGGGCAATTCTTTCAGGGACTGAGTCAGTTGCTTCTCTTAACGCTTGACCAAATTCCCAAGCTCTATGGAGAGGGGCTAATGGGGGACCTTGGCAATTGATGTTGGCTGGCACTATCGGCAAGTCATAGCTAGGGGTCAAAAAATGGAGTGGCACCATGATTCCGTGGTCGAATTTCCACTCTTCTGCGTAACTCACGTCGCTTCGTTCCATCACTTTGTGGATTAGACGTTCTGACAATGATCGGTTACCCGGAATTCTTGTTTTTTCGATGCCTAGCCATTCAGGGTTTTCGATAGGTCCTTCGTAGTAATCGGCCATGCCCATAGCGAAGCTCGGCATGTTGTTCATGAAGAAGTTGGCGAAATGTTCAGCAGCGACGACGATTAGTGCATCAGGTTGGCTGTCTTCGAGTTGGCGACGCATGTCGTCGAAGGCGTCGTAGAGACGATCTTTGGCCGAGGGATCAGCTTGGTCAGCGCGTCCTACTATGCCGGGAGCGTGGCTGCAGACACCTGCAAATACCAAGGGCATTGTCTATTCCCCGTTCTCTATGTTGCTTGTTTGGCCGAGTCGGTCTGAGTGGGCTTTCACACCTTCATATCCGGTTACCGCGTACACGCCCTCACGGACGGGTCCATGCCTATCCAATCCGTCTCGCATTTGTTGCAAATAGTCTTGCCATTCAATCGAATGAAGCGCGGCGAAGTGCATCAAGATTTGGCCGTTGACTCCGAGATGGAATAGCAACCCGATGTCAGGCTCGGTCAAGGCACCCTGCTCTTCGTCCGACAGGTCAAAACCTACGAGCGCGCCGCGTCTATCAGCCGCGTACCGGGACTGAAAATCCTCATCGCGGTTGAGTTCAAACAGAAACTTCTGCACGTAGTACAGGCTCACCGTTTCAGATTCTAGGGTGATGGAAGCGATTCAAGACCGGAGGCTTCCATGGGAATGTTCAGCGCATTGCGATCTGTTGTTCGATTCCGGGTATATGAACGCGACCGAACTCTCCGGAAACTGTCAAAAGCCGCCGATGTTGGTGACCTGAGAACTATGGCGAAGAAGCGCATGCCGGCAGGTTGTTTCGACTACATCGATGGAGCAGCCCAAGATGAGGTCACCGCAGCTAACAACGTTTCGTCGTACAAGAATTACTACTTTCGACCCAGGGTGCTGAGAGACGTCGCCTCGATCAGCACAACTACAACACTATTAGGGGGCCAAATACCGTTCCCTGTGATGATCGCACCCACTGGTTTTGATCGGATTGCTCATAGTCAAGGTGAATTAGCGGTCGCTCGTGCAGCGAAGAGGTCGGGAATCCCGTACTCCTTGTCGACCATGGGTACACGATCGATTGAGGAAGTCGCTGAAGTCAATGATGGAAGAAAGTGGTTTCAGGTGTATGTCTGGCGTGACAAACCACTGCTTAAAGAGATGTTGGAACGAGCTTCTGCCTCAGGATACGAAGGCATCATGATTACCGTCGACACCGCTGTTCTAGGTCGTCGAGAACGTGATGTCCGACGAGGATTCAGCCTTCCCCCCAAAGTTGGTTTCGACACCATCATCGATGGGATCCGTCATCCCCGATGGACTTTGGACTTTCTGCGAGCTGAACCAATCCAATTCGCGAATGTCAAAGGAAGTTCCGGAGTCGGGGATGGGTCGACCCCGGTAACTTTGTCCGACTACATCAATAGCCAATTTGACCCGACTCTTTCTTGGAGTGACATCGAATGGTTTCGAGATAATTGGTCCGGCATGATCATGATCAAAGGTGTGCAGACAGTGGAAGACGCAGAAATAGCGGCTGATATGAAATTAGATGGGGTGATTCTCTCTAACCATGGAGGTCGGCAACTTGACTACGCCCCGTCGCCAATGGATCTCGTTGCACCCGTCGCTGATGCAGTTGGCGACCGTACATCAATCATTTGTGACGGTGGAGTGAGGAGGGGTAGTGACGTCGTTAAGGCTGTTGCTATGGGAGCAGATGCCTGCATGATAGGTAGGGCCTACTTCTATGCCCTTGGAGCAGCAGGTGAACGGGGCGTCGATTGGGTATTGGAGTTTCTCCGCGCGGGAGTGGAACACACAATGGCATTGGCAGGTGTTGGCTCCATAGAAGATCTGAACAGGGATCTGATTGAGGTTCGTTCGCGATGACTCCGACTGAGCAAAAGGGGGCTGAGTCACCAGTACAGAACGTTTTGTTCATTATGTGTGACCAACTCCGATGGGATGCTCTTGGATGCGTCGGACACCCGTTCATAGAGAC
>JAYZKK010000058.1:0-16160 GCA_036163555.1 Actinomycetota bacterium | reverse complement strand
TCTGCTGAGTTGAAGCTGTTTAGAGAATCGAGAAGAAGATCATGAGCATCCCGACCCAGCTTGCGGCGAAGGCGAGAGTACGCACATAGGAAATGCCCAAAATGTGCACAACAGCGTGTACGACCCGGGCCCAGAAAAACAGTGCTGCTCCACCCGCGGCGTCGACCCCGGTGAGGTGGGCGATGATCACAAGGGCGGCGAAGGCTGGCAGATTTTCTACCAGGTTGAGATGTGCTCGTTGGGCTCGTTGGGCCCACGCTGCGGGTGCTGGTGGATTTTCTGGATAGGTCAGGACTGTTCCGAGACCTTGACTTTGAATCCGCTCAAGCACATATGGAAGCCATAGCACTATGCAGAGGAAGGCGCTCCAAGCCAGATATGTCAGTTGAGTATCCACAAAATCTCCATTCGATGGTGAGTACCCGCCAAGTTAGACGCGGGGGCCTGCTTCGGGTTTCTAATCGGCTTTTTTATTCGAGTTCAACTTCCGGGCATGTTCTTCGCCCTCCCGATGGGTTGTGAATTCGGGCTCGCTCAAGCAGCGGGGTGCCGCTTTGGTCGGTGGTGAGAAAGGTTTTGATCGCCGCAGCTATGGGTGGGGCGACTAGTTGAACGTACTCGTCTTTGGCCATGAAGGCCCCTTCTGACGGGCTTGCTAGGTAGGCGATCTCTAACAGTGCGTTCGTTGTTTGAGGTTTACGAACGAGGCTGTACGCATCTCCACCTTGCGAGTTCACTACCCGTAACGCTCCGGCATCCCACCTTGACGTCCATTCAATTCCCTCGATGTTGTTGAGGACTTCGAAGACTTCTTTGTGGAGCAACCCAGCAAGGCGTGCCGATTCTGTATCCCCAGTTTGGGCGAAGACCTCGGTGCCTGGTGTTTTTGATTTCGCGGCGATTGGTGCGTTGTGATGGATTGATACCAGTGCTGTTGCGTTGGCTGCGTCGCCGAGCGCGATTCTTTCGTCGAGCTCGATGTAGTAGTCACCTGTTCGGGTCAACATTGTTGGAAAGCCTTGTTCCTGTAATAGTTGCGCGACCGCGACCGTTACTTTGAGGTTGAGTTCGCTTTCTTTGAGTCCCGTCGGCCCTCGCGCTCCAGGATCTTTGCCTCCGTGACCTGGATCTAGCACTACTTGGGTGTCTCGGATCGGAAAGATTTTTGAGATTGTTTGAGCGTCCCCGCAGGGGTCAAACACCTTCCAGCCGTCCTCTGTGGGTTCAGAGATTCGGACTGGGATGCCATATCTGGTGATTCCTAGTGTGGGAGCGGGGAGTGTTGTAGTTGTAGCGATCGTTGTTGTGGTGCTGTCGGCTGTTGTGGTTGGTTGGGTCGATGTGGTCGGAGCAACGGTTGTTGTGGTGACTTGGGTAGTCGAAGGCACAGAGGTGCTGGTTGGTGGAACTTCGGTCGTTGTGCTTGCTTGCTGTGGTTGGGTTGTCGTGTCGCTAGCGCCGCTATCTGAGATATCGGGGGCACATGCGACGGCAAAGATCGCCAATACAGCCAATAGTGCGCGCCAAAGTTGATGCGTAGGATTGAGCACGGTGCTGGAAGTTATCGCCCTTGGTTGACCTTTATTGGTCAATCGGTTCAATTTGGTCTGCCATGTCAGCGACCATCTGTGGAAAATCGGTTGAGGCGGATCTGCCGACTGCATGACGCGCGAGTTCTTTGATTGGTCGTGCCCAGGAAACGATAAGGAACGCTGTCTGTGAGTCGCGGTACTGGTCGATGGTCGCTGCGAGTTGTGCCGTGTCTTCTGGCAGGTTCGTTTCAGGAATGTCTTCGGGTGAGTGGACTGGTATGGAGGCTTGCGCTGGAGGAGGCGACAAGATGACACCTTCGACGGGCAGTCCACTTAGGAGCGTCGCTACTGATGTTTTCGATGTTGAGGGTCCTCGGAAGATGACCATGGTTCGACGTTTGGTGATTTGGTCCAGAACTGAGATCTCTTCGGCCAATGTCGTTGGGTGAACATCGTTGCCATCTATGTCGACGACGATTATGACGTGACGTGTGGTTGTTGCTAATGCGCTGGCTTCGACGCATTCTCCGCCTCGTGGTCCTGTAACTACGACGCCCCATATGCCGTGCTCGTCGGCTTCGCGGGCCAGTCGTTCACGCTCGGCAGGGTCACTTATGGTTCGCAGATCCAGTAGGAGTCTCATGATTTCACTCCCAAGTCCTGGACGAGTGGGGCTAGTTCGCGTCCGATGCGTTCGATCACTTCGGTTAATGCGCTTCGAGGTGGCTGGTCGTAGCCGATTCTGCACACAACTAGGTCGACGTCGTAGCCGTCTAATTCTGCGGCAATTTCTTCGGCTGAACCGACGGTGGCTGACTTTTCGACTTCGTCCATCGATGTTTCTATCTGGCTTACGAAGTCGACGCCTGTGTTATCTGCACCCCAGCCGAGTCCTGCGTACACCAAATAACTGGATCGAACCCAATCTAAGGCTTGGCGGCGTTCTGCTTGGGAGTCGACGATCCACAGATTTCGGAGAAGGCCCACTGGTGGCGGAGTGTCTTCATCAGGCTCCGATTTTTCCCAGGCGGTTCTGTGAGCTTGTATCAACGTGTTGACCACATCTTTTGAGAACGCTCCTGAGATGAACAGGCCGAGTCCTCGACGTCCTGCTCGTTCCGCTGCCTTCTCGCTGCTGATCCCCACCCAGGTCGGGGTTTGGGTAGCTGAACGCAGTGCATCGAGACCGGTGTTCATTAGTTTCAGCCGTTGACTCATATCTCGTTGTTTGATTTCGAACTCGATTGGTCGATACCCCATGCCGACGCCGAGATGGAATCTGCCCGAAGATTGTTCATTGAGAAGGTTTGCTGCGTTGGCCACTCGATCTGGTTCATGCAGTGGGAGCAACAGCACCCCGGTACCAATTTGGATACTTTCGGTCGCTGCGAGGGCGGCAGCCGCCGCGGGCATCAAAGCTGGGCAGTATCCGTCGTAATAGGCGTGATGTTCAGACAGCCAGAGGCTGTGAACGCCGTTGTCTTCGGCCAGTCGGGCGTCTTCGACAAGTTCTTGATATGCCTGTCCGAACGAGCGAGGTTTTGTTGCGGTTGACTGCAAACACCAGAGGCCTATTCCCATGTCCATGCCACAGTGTGGCTCGTGGGGCGGTCACCGTGCTCAAGTATCGGGATTTGAGTGTTTTCAGCAACTATCGAATTGTTGTCTTGCCTGTTCTCGTTGGTCAGGTTCAACGGCGATCGCTATGTCATTAGCTGCGAACAGGAGGCAGGATTTGGAGGCTCCTAGTTTGATTTTTTCTTCAATTTCTGCAGCTAGGGGCGTACATAGATCTTGTTTTTCGTATCCAGCTTCTCTTCGGCATGCGCGTAGGAAGTTTGTTTTGTGGGAGTCGTCCCATTCGGGGCTGGAGCCGCACGATGAACTGAGGATGATGAGGGTCAAGATAAGTGCCTTCAGACGCATGGACCAATTGTTACAGCCCAGGTCTTCGCTACCAAGTCAGTGGTGTCTTCGGGTTCGTAAAAAGATTTAGATGTGTTCGGCGAGGAACGATAGGTCTGCGTCCAAGGCTTGCTGGAATAGGTGTGAGTCTTCGTGGAGAAGTCCGAAATGTCCACCTTCGATATCTTCCCAAGCTTTGGGACCGGTGATGGTGTTGAAGCATTGCTCTGCTACCGCTGGTGATGCGCCGGCAACTTCGTCATCTGAGGCGACGACATACAGAGTTGGGACCGATAGTTGGGCGGCGACAACTGGTACCGAAAGTTCTGGTGCCTTTCTGACGACGATGGTGACGTCGTTTGACCACAGTGAGCCCGCTCGTTGACCGTAGGCTTTCGCGTATTCCAATGCGGCTTCAAAGTTGAGCATGACTGGTGCTTCTGATGTTGGCAGGTCAGCGAAACGGACGGGTATTTCCGCCGCGGGTTCCTCTGTTAGGTCGCCGTCGGTTGAATAGGTTTTGAGAGCGTGGAAGTCGCTTAGGTCTGCTGCCGGTTCAACGTAGTTTTCTCCGCATCCGGGGGTGTGAGCTATGACTGCTGTGACTCGTGGGTCGAATGCTGCGACGTATTGAACGGTGGCGCCTCCCATGCTTTCTCCCCAGACAACAACTTGTTCTGTTTCCACACCGGCGAGGGCAAGTGTGTGGGTGATGGCGTCGCTGTAGCCGCGAACTTGGATCCATTGGTCAAATCCGAATCGTGGTTCGCCGTCGCTCGTTCCGAAGTTGCGGTGGTCGTATGCGACGACGTTGTATCCGGCGTCCGCTATGCCTTGGGCGTAGGCGTTAATTGACATATGTGCGGTGGCAGAAAACCCGTGTGCCAGAACAACTAACGGAGCGTCTGGCTTCGGTGCCCTATAAAGCCGTCCTCGTAGGGTCGCTGCTGCCGATTGGAATTCAATTTCTTCGTAGGATGCGCTCATTGCGGTACCTCCTATGTCATTTATCTGATCTGGGTTAAGTGCTTATAGTGCCGTGGTCACGTAGCTGAGGTGCATCTTGGTAACCGGTGAGTTGAAGCCGTCGAAAGCTGCTGCTCGTTCAGGTGAATCGTTGTAGTCGGCTACGGCGGCTTCGAAAGCTTCGATGTCGCCGGGGTAACTGACGATCCACACGAATTCGCTGTTTTCGTTGTCGGCGTAGGCTGCCTCGATGGTGAATCCATATTGGTCTCGGACAGCTGCGATGGTTGGGAACCACTCCACGAGGCGGTCTATCTCGCCTGCTTCGACTTCGTAACGTCGTAATTGCGCAGTCATGTTTCTCCCGATCTGTTGAAAGTATCTTTCCACAGAACAAGATCGCGCGATTCGAAGATGCGGGCCAGCTAGTTTCGTTTCATGTCTCGTAACTCTGCTTCTGACGCGCTAGGACTCCAATCCGCTACTGATTTGCTTTCGATGCTTGCTTCTCGGACAGTGTCGAGCGTCGAGCTCCTTGAACATTTCGTAGAGCGCAATGCGTTGTTGGGTGATCAGATCAATGCAATTGTGACCCTGGACTTGGACCGAGCTGGGGAACTTGCTCGAGCTTCGGATCAGCGCAGAGCCGATGATCAGCCTGTGGAGATTCTTGAGGGGTTACCGATGACCATCAAGGACGCCATTGCTGTTGACGGGATCCGGTCGACCGGTGGAGCTGTTGAATTAGCTGACCATGTACCGACCGAGGACGCTGAAGCGGTGACCAAAATTAAGCGTGCTGGTGGAATTATTTTCGGAAAAACGAACCTGCCTCGCTGGTCGGGTGACATTCAAGCTTTCAATGACATTTTTGGTACAACTAACAATCCATGGAATCTTGACTGTGGGCCTGGCGGTTCCTCAGGTGGAGCTTCCGCCGCTGTCGCGTGTGGGCTCACTCCGTGGGAGGTCGGCACCGATATCGGTGGGTCAGTTCGGTTACCCGCACATTTTGCCGGGGTGTGTGGCCATAAACCGAGTTACGGCATCGTCCCTCAGCTTGGGTACATCGATCATGTTTCTTATGGGTTGACGGATGCTGACATCAATGTCTTTGGTCCGTTGGCAAAAACCGTCGACGATTTAGAGTTGCTTTTCGATGTAGTCAGTGGTGCTCGTCGTGACACTGAAGGTGGTTGGCGTCTCGATCTTACTTCGGCTCGAGGTCTATCAAAAGATTTACGCGTTGCGTCTTGGTTGGATGATCCTGACTGTCCCGTGAGTCAAGCAGTGTCCACTGTTTTGGAGGCAGCTGTCGAGGCCGTAGAGGCCGATGGTGTGTCCGTGAATCGTTCTGCGCGTCCCGGTATTGCATTTAGTGACGTGCGAACAGTGGGTCAGCCATTAATTTCGGCCGCTACCTCTCCTGGTCGCACTGAGGATGAACTCGCGGCGTTACAAGAAATCGTCAATGACTCTTCGGCTGACGAATGGCTACGTATGCGCGCCGCATCATCAACAATGAGTCACCGAGATTGGTTGTTACTCACCGAGACACGGGACAGAAATCGACGGTTGTGGTCCGACTTCTTTAATGATTTTGATGTGTTGTTGGCACCGGTCGCGTTCATTGGTGCGTTCGAACATCAACATGAGGGCACTCTGTACACACGGACCTTGAAAGTGGACGGGCAAACGCGTCCGTATTCAGATCTCATCGTTTGGACATCTCAATTCGGGTACGTGTATTTACCGTCCACTGTTGTTCCCGTCGGCTGGACCGACGATGGACTGCCGGTGGGGATTCAGGTGGTTGGTCCGTATCTCGGTGATCGCACCACTTTGGAGTTCGCTCGATACCTTGAACGTTTACTGGGTGGATACCAAGTCCCACCCATCGCCAATATCTAAGACAATTGGTGCCTCGCCAAGATGTCCTGAAAGGGATTTTTCAGCTATAGGTTGAAGCGCCCCATGTCTCAGAGAAAACGATTTCGTCGAGACCCATTCGGTCAAGCTTGGTTGGAAACGCTTTGGTTCTATGGCCAACCGCAATGTGTGCAACTGTTGCTGCGTCTTCGGGCATTTCTAATAGTTCTTTGACTTGAGGTTCGAATAGGCACAGCAAAGTGGTGAGCGACGCTCCTAGTTGCGCTTCGCGGCATCCCAGAATGAAGTTCTGCACCGCTGGGTATATCGACGCTCCCCCTACTACAGATAGTCGTCCTAGTTCGGTGTCGGTCGGGTGGGTGTCTTCGAGGTGGGCGCATGCCACGACCATGACTGGAACTTCCTCGAGGTGGTCGGCGAAATGGTCAGCGTTTTTGAGGAGTCGCGCTGCTTTGTCTGAACCGATGCTGATGTCTCCGGTTTGGGCGTCAGCGAGGTACGCCTTCCAGGGAACCCGGTACCACTCTGCTAGTTGGTTTCTTTTCTCCTGGTCTTTGACCACGATGAAACGGACGGGTTGGCGGTTCCCGCCTTGGGGGGCGAACCGGGCATAGTTAAACGCGGTTTGAAGTTGTTCGTCCGTGACGGGTTCGTCACTGAAATATCTGGTTGTGACTGCGCTGTAGATGGCGTCCCCGAGTTCCATATTTCCCCCTTATGTGACTCACCGTTTGAGGCACACGTTGATTGTTGGTCAGCGTCAACTTAGACCACCGAAGTGTCGAGCACTAAAGATCTTGGGCACTGACTGTCGGGGGGTCTTCAGTCGGTGTTCAACAGATTTTTGCCGAATTTGTCGTAGGCGACGTTTGAAGCGACGTGGTGGAGGGCTGAACCATGTGCGTCTCTGAAGCAGCGCTGTAAGACGTTGTCGTTGAACAATGATTCGGCACCACCAAAGCGGTAGAGGCGGCTAACTGCGTCTACAGCGGTTTCTGTTGAGAACGCCAGCATTGCTACGACCTTGGTTTCTTCAGATTCACTTAAACCGTTATTTCGTGTGCATTGGTGGTCTGCGTCGCTCAAGGTTCTCAAACCAAATGATCTGGCGGCATCAACTTCGAGTTGCGATTTTCCGAGTTCGTATTGGAATGCGCCTCGGTCGGCTAGTCGGCCCTCGAAGCCGCGGGATTTGGTGGCCGCATACGTCACCATTTCGTCCACTAAGCGTTGGCAGACACCTAACGAAAAGCCAAGATTCTCTCCTGCCACGTACGCCTGGTAGCCGACTTCATACATTGATCCGCCCCGTGCCGGGGAAACAAACGGGTCAGCTAAGAGATGGTCGGGAACAAAGACTGAGTCAAGTGTCGCATCAACACTGCCCGTGCCTTTGAGTGCCATCACATCCCAGTCGTCTCCGAGCGTCACGTCTTGAGCGGCTACACAGGCAAGACGCACTGATGGTTGTTCGCTGGATTCGATACCGGTAAGCAAGAACCATTCGGCGTGGGTCGCTCCGCTCGCATACCGGTACTTACCGCTGAGTTCAATGCCGCCTTCGACTGAGATGAACTGACCAGAGGGTGCCGCCACAGCAGCGAAGAACGGGACAGCTCCTGATCCGAACACCGTTTCAATACCTGAGTCGTTGAGTCTCGCCCCAGCCATACCGGCCGCTCCGGCATGGTTGAATCCAGTCCACCCCGCAGTTGGGTTGGAATAACTAAGTGCTTCGAAATAGCTCATCTGGTCATCCATTGACAATTGGTCGCCGCCCACCTCGGAGGGGACCTTGACCAGGGGGACTTTCAGATCTCTCATAATTTGGACAAGTTGGTCGGATGCTTTGCCCAATGTTTCGGCTTCCTGAGCGTGTGCATCGAGGTCGTCGTGTCGAGCTTTAATGCCGTTTGTTAGTTCTTCGATGCTTCTCATGGTGGTCAGTTAGGCAGCCCGGCGGCTTCGCGGCCCGCAGCGATCGTCGCTATGTCGGTGGGATTGAAGAACACTTCGGGTTCTTTGGGTCCCCAGACTGAAAAGCCAGCAGGACCATCTGAGCCTTCCCAGTCTCTACGGCCGAAATCTCGGTCCCATGCCTCGTCATCAATGATCTGGTCGATGTCGGAGAAAAGCTCAAACATGTTTCCTTGGGGGTCGAGCATGTACCAAAACATGTTGGATCCAAGTACGTGTCGGCCGACTCCGACGACACTTGCATCTTCGCGTTCAGCTAGCACCTCCATGCCGGCCTTGCCGATGGCGTCTACGTCATCCATTTCCATCGCATAGTGATTGAGGTAGGAGGTGGACCCAGGGTGAATCAAGAGATTGTGGTGATCTTGTTCGACTCGCATGAAGGTTGCGACTCCCTTCAAGATCTGGTCGGAAATCTTGAAACCTAAACCTTCGACGAAGAATTCGGTGGCTTCTTTGAAGTTCGGTGTTCCTAATACGAAATGACCGAGCCGTCGCGGAGGGCGAGGAGCTTTCTCAACTACTGCTTCAGCTCGCAGGTTCACTCGGTTCTGTTCACCTGGTGGGTTATGGGCTCGTGATTGTGTGGGAGTGAGCGGGTGAGGAGCTGTGACGTCAATGACAACTCGGTGGCAAAAGATTGGGTCTATGCAAGTGAGACGAGTGTCAGCTATTTCTGAGTTGACACCCAGATCGGCTAGTCGTTGGGAGATGTCTGTGAGATCTTTTTCTGTTTCACAGCCAAGGTGAAGTTCTGACATGTGTCGATAAGTGCCTTCGACGGTGCGTATTTGCACGTCACGGTCGTCGGTGCCGAGGACACCTTCGGCGGTTTCGAGCATCCCTCGACGTACCCAAAAGTCACTCAAAGAACTCGGGTCGGGCACCGTGAGTTCAATATCCAACAAACTGTTCAGCGCCATAGCCCTCTCCCCTGGTACCCAAGCCTTGGACCTGCTTGCTACGACGAGGCTAGTAGTTGCACAAACGAATACGGAAACGAGGGCAGTTGAAACCCTGGATGATCAGGGCGCTCTCCCATCCAAGAATTGTTGTTCGGCCCATCCCTTCTCGTACGGTGAGAAGAAAGCTACGTCGATGCTCAAGTGGCTGATAAGCCATCCTCCATCGACCTTTTGGTACTGGTCGTTGTAGGTGGCGGCTAGCCAGACGGCCTCTCCGCTGGATCCATCGGTACATGGCTGAAAGAGAAGCCAGTGGCCAGTTGCTGTGTCGTCACCGACTTCGATGATTGGGTTCATGACTTGATGCCGGGCGATCGAAATTCTGCTCGCCGCCCCCTCAAAATGTCGCCGTATGCCAGCTCGACCCTCAGCTATGCCAAACGTGCGCCCTCCGTCCCATATGCCGTCCTCGGTGAAGAGGCTGGCTATTCCGTCGGGGTCATATCCTTCATCGCAGTAGCGGCAGTACTTGGCTTTCAGTTGTTTTATCTCTTCGATGTCCTCGAGCCGAGCAAGTCGACTTTCGATGTCAGTCACGGAGTAACTCCCTTCGTGAGGACCAACTAGTTTCAATGACAATCTTCGAGTTGATCCTCACTTCCAATTACAGCACGATCCAAGGGGGTTCCGTCATGAAAATCGGCCTGTACGCCAATACTCACGGCATCGGCTACCGCGACGACGTCAACAACTACACCCGTAGCGTCCCCGGTCAACTTCTCAAACCAGTTGAGGTTGCTCAAACTGCTGAACACTGTGGGTTTCATTCCATGTGGTTTCCCGATCACGTCTGCATGCCTTCTGAAACCTCTAGCGCTCACATCGCGAATCAGACAGGTGCTCGAAGTTACTCACCACGACATGAGATGCTCGATGCGGCCGTGGTGATGGGAGCGGTCGCTGTGGCGACATCGGAGTTAAAGCTCGGTACAAGCGTTCTTGTTGCCCCGTACCGCCAACCTTTGAGCGACGCGCGGCAGTTCGCAACCATTGACATTTTGAGCGGCGGTCGCCTTCTGTTTGGGGTCGGAGCCGGTTGGATGGCTGAAGAGTTCGAAGCGTTAGGTATCGACTTCGCGGAACGCGGCAAGAGAACCGTCGAATGCATCGAAATTTATAAACGCAGTTGGAGCCAGGATTTCGTGTCCTTCGACGGCGAGTATTACTCATTCGCAAACATCTCAATGGACCCAAAACCACTTCAAGAACCTCGCCCTCCGATCATTTATGGAGGGGTTTCTCCTTTAGGCGCGAGACGCGCAGCCACTTATTGTGATGGTTTCTATCCGGTATTCCTAGATCCCTTCGCAGACCCTCATCGCCATTCGGATTTGCAAAACATCATCGCTGAAGAGTTGCAAGCGCAGGGAAGACAAACTTCAGAATTCATCATGATGGCTGCGACAACGATGAGGGTCACCGATCAGAGCGACCCCCTCGCAAAGGAAACACCAAGGAAGATTTGTACCGGTACCCCAGAACAGGTATTGGAGGATCTCGAGAAATTTGCGGAAGCGGGTTACTCCTTGGTGGTGGCCAAGATGGATTGTCCGTCCGGTGAGGTTCAGGAGATTCTCGAACAGCTCGGCCGGGTGGGGCAAGACATCATTCCTGAAAGTGTCGGGATCGAAGCATCCGGTGGTTGGAGGACTGATATTTGACCAAGATTTTGACGCGACGGACATCTGTTGGGCGTTGCAGAATTTCTTCACAATATTGAAGAAGTTGTGCAACATTCCTTCCGTCGTGAGCGCTAGTGTTCCCTCGATACACCCTCGGCAACCGAGGGATCGAGGGGAAAGAAAATGTTAAAGCGATGGATCAAAGTGCTGTCTTTGCTAGCAGTGCTGTCGTTATTTGCAACGGCATGCGGTGACAGCGACTCAAGCAGCAGCGACAGCGGGTCAAGTAGCGCTTCGGCTTCGGCGTCGAGTGACGACGAACCGGCAGCTGAAGACGACGCTGGTGAAGCAGAATCAAGCGAAGAAGAAGCGGCAACGGAAGAGACCACTCCTCCGCCACAACCCAAGCACGGTGGGACGATGGTTATCGCCACCACGCAGGTGGGTGCGAACGTCAACCACGGCGTCAATTCCGGTATCGGTATTGCCCAGCCAAGTTCGAAAATCTTTGCTTCGCTAACGCACCTAGACAGCAACTGGGAACCCCAGCCATATTTGGCGGAGTCGTGGGAGGTTTCCGACGACAATCTGACCATTACGTTCAACCTGGTTGAAGGCGCAACGTTCCACGATGGAGCGCCAATTACCTCAGCCGACGTGAAGTTCTCGATCGAAGTGATTCAGGCGAATCACCCGTTCACTGGGATGTGGGGTCCACTTGAGTCAATCGATACACCTGATGATCTCACCGTCGTGCTGCATCTCGCCAACCCACACCCGGCGCTGTGGATCGCCACCTCCGATGTGATGATGCCGATCATGCCGAAACACATCATGGATGACGGCACCCCCATTAACGAGATGAAGGGCCACCCAAACAATGTGGCAGGTGCAATCGGCTCGGGTCCATTCCGTCTAACGGAGTACGAGAACACACGAAAGATCGTCCTTGAGCGTTATGAGGACTTCTTCATCCCCGACCGTCCTTACTTGGACAGCATCATCTACGTCATAGTCCCCGACGAGGACGCAACAATGTTGGGTCTGGAAAGCGGGGAATATGATTCGGCCGGGTACGCGAGTGTTATCAACGCCGAAAAGGTGAGGAATAATCCTGACCTGGTCGCTATTCCCGATCTTCTGGGAGGCGTCGGTTCGTTGAACCATTTGCAGTTCAACATGGCCAACAGCATTATGAGCGACCTTCGGGTGAGGCAGGCCATCGCCTACACCATTGACCGCGACTACGTGATTAACACGTTGCATCAAGGTCAAACCATGGAACTGCTGGGTGGTATCCACCCGTCAAGTCCGTTCTACAACGAAAACGTGGAACGCTACGACGTTGACCTAGATAAGGCACGTTCGTTGCTGTACGACGCTGGCTACGGGGACGGCCTGGACTTGAGGATCAACTATATTCCGGGTCCGAACGAGCAGCAGCGCAACGTAGCTGAATACATTGCTCTGGCCCTTGCCGAAGTCGGTATCAACGTGGAGGTCATGCAGTCAGCCGATTTGCCGTCTTGGGCTGGCATTTTCTTCGGCGGACCTGACGCCTGGCACATGACGATGAACGCCTATTTCAACTGGGGTGACCCTGTCATTGGCGTCCAACGAGCTTACGTGTGCGCGAACATCAAACCTGGCGTGTTCGTGAACAACTCGGCCTATTGCAATGAGAAGGTCGACGAGTTGTTGTACGCCGCGGCGGCAGAACCAGATTTCGCAAAACGGAAAGCGCTCTACGACGAGTTCCAGGAAATCACAGCGATTGAGTTGCCGTTCTACGGCATCAACGCACTGCCAATCTTCGGAGCCAACCAGCTGTATGTAAGGGACCAGCCGGATGGCGCGTGGGGTCCGCTTTCGGGCTTCGAAAACGTTTGGCTTGACAAGTAGTAGCCAATCCAACAACCGGTAAATACACCAAAGAAAGAAGCGCGTGACGGCCCTCGCCCGGAGCATCGGGATCAAGTTAGGACAAGCAATTGGACTGCTGTTGGCAGTGGTGGTTGTGGTATTTCTCCTGATTCAGATCGCTCCGGGCGACGCCGCGCTGTACCTCGCTGGCGAACAAGGGGTCGGTGACGCCGAATTCCTCGCCAAGATAAGAGCTGAATGGGGGCTCGATCAGCCGTTGCTGGTCCAACTCGGCACCTATATCGGCAATGTGGCTCAGCTGGATCTGGGCAACTCCACCTACTTCGGTGACCCTGTCCTGGGTTTGATCCTGGAGCGGCTGTTCGCGACGCTGTTGTTGGCCGGTACTGCTCTGCTGTTCGCAGTCGTCATAGGCGTAGCTTTGGGAGTCTTTACCGCCCGGCGGCCCGAAAGCCCTGCTTCTCACGGCGTGACGGTTATGAGTCTCGTGGGTTTCGCCACACCGGTGTTTTGGTTAGCTCTTATGTTCATTGTCGTGTTCGCTGCAAAGTGGGGCATTCTGCCAGTGGGAGGCATAGAAGATGTTCGCTATGAAGGCAACTGGTTAGGCGAAACAATCGACACATTGCAGCACCTCGTCCTGCCAGCGATCAGTCTTGGCATCATCTACTTGGCCATCTATTCGCGTCTGGCCAGAGCTTCCATGCTTGAAGTGTTGGAGTCCGATTACATTCGAACTGCTCGAGCAAAGGGAGCCCACGAACGCGTCGTTGTGTACAAACACGCCCTACGTAACGGCATAATTCCGGTGGTTACTGCTGCCGGTCTACAAATAGGAAACTTGCTCTCGGGGGCTTTGCTTGTCGAATTTGTTTTCGCATGGCCGGGGATCGGCCAACTGATGATTGCCTCGATCTTCCGCCGTGACAGCCCGATGGTCGTCGGCATCGTGATCTTCTCAGCGGCGATGGTCATTCTGGCCAACCTTCTAACTGACCTCGTCTACCGACTCATTGACCCTCGAATTCGTGTAGGTGGCACCCGATGACTGATCTGGGCATGGCTATTGAATCGTCGGTCGAAACCGGGGGCCGCGGCGCATTTCGCATGTTTCTGAGGAACAAACCAGCGGTGGTGGGTTCAGTCGTGTTCATCCTCATTGTGCTTGTCACCATTTTCGGACCAGGTATGTATGGCACAGAAGCGCACAAGATGGCAGCTGGACCGTTCCTCGGCCCAGGTGACGATGCGGGTCCGTTGTTAGGCACTGACTATCTCGGGCGAGACATACTTGCGGGCGTCATTACTGGAGGCCGAACCACATTGTTCGTCGCCGCGGTTGCCGGTGCGTTGTCCATGGGCCTTGGCCTGGTCGTTGGGAGCTTGGCGGGGTACTTCGGTGGTTGGGTTGATGCGTTGTTGATGCGCTTCACCGAGATTTTTCAAGCGATGCCGTCCCTGCTCTTCTCTTTAGTTCTCATCTATTTGATAGGACCCGGGACATGGAAGGAAACGCTCGCTATCGGTGTGACGATGTGGGCGTTGCCCGCGCGTCTGACGAGGGCTGAGTTCTTGCGGTTACGGGAAATGGAATTCGTGAAGGCTTCTCGGGCCATTGGTTCCGGCGACCTACGAATAATGACTCGCACCATTCTCCCCAACGCCATGCCGCCCCTGCTCGTAGCCGCAACGCTTCTCGTTGTTATCGCGATTCTCTTTCACGCCGGCCTGGCATTTCTAGGCATGGTGGACATCAATACGGTGAGTTGGGGGTCGATAATGGGCAAGAACAGGGGCTACACCCTCACCGCGTGGTGGACCGTGGCCTTCCCCGGTCTCGCCATCGTCGCCACTGGACTCAGCATCGCTCTCATTGGTGACGGCCTCCAAGATGCCTTCAACCCGAAACTCCGGGGGCGCTGATGTCTCTGCTCAATGTGAATGATTTGACCGTAACCTTCGATGATCTCACCGCTGTAGATTCCGTGACTTTCAACATCGAACCGGGCGAGACGCTGGGGATCGTGGGCGAGTCAGGTTCAGGGAAATCAGTAACAGCCCTATCCATCATGCGCCTCATCGAGATGGGTACTCGAGCGAAAATTAGCCGCGGTCAAGTCGACTTCGCGATGCCGGATGGTTCAGTCATCAACTTGTTGAACCAGGACGAGGCCACCATGCGCAGCATTCGCGGCAACCAGATCGCCATGGTCTTCCAAGAGCCGCTCACAAGCTTGAACCCTGTGTACCCAGTAGGTGAACAGATCGCCGAAGCGTTACGCATACACGAAGGACTGAGCCGCAAGGAAGCCATGTCCCGTGCCCGCGAGATGTTCGACCTGGTGCGAATCCCTGAAGCCGATAAACGGATCGGTCAATATCCACATGAAATGTCGGGCGGTATGCGTCAACGGGTGATGATCGCCATTGCTTTATGTTGTGGGCCGAGGCTGCTGATCGCCGATGAGCCCACCACTGCACTCGACGTGACCATCCAAGCCCAAATCCTCGGACTCATAAAGCAGCTCCAAGTCGAAACCGGTACCGCAGTGATGCTCATTACCCACGATATGGGTGTGATCGCTGAGGTCGCCGATCGGGTAGTCGTAATGAACCAGTCAAGGGTCGTTGAACAAGGACCGGTCGATCAGATCTTCCACGCAGCACAAGAACCGTACACTCAGGGCCTCCTAAGTGCCGTACCTCGTTTGGGCAGCATGGCAGGCAGGGATAACCCCGAAGCATTCCAGTTAGCAGGGACCCTTCAGTGACCTCCACCGAACCTTTGGTCCGCGTGGAAAATGTGTCCAAAAGGTTCCCTGCCGACCGACAGGCCCAGGTGCACGCGGTAACGAAGGTCTCACT
Organism: Actinomycetota bacterium; assembly: GCA_036163555.1. Classification (GTDB taxonomy): domain Bacteria; phylum Actinomycetota; class Acidimicrobiia; order Acidimicrobiales; family Poriferisodalaceae; genus MedAcidi-G3. The sequence continues at coordinate 554 of JAYZKK010000058.1, read as the reverse complement.
CGACATCGGCCACGGCGAGACCCTGGCCGTGGTTGGTGAAAGCGGTTGCGGTAAATCAACGCTCGCGAACCTCATAATCCGGCTTCACGATCCCGACGAAGGGCGTGTCCTTCTCAACGGCCTCGACATCACCCATCTCGGGCCACGTGAACTCCGCCCACATCGCAAGACCATGCAGATCATCTTCCAAGATCCGTTTGCCAGTCTGGATCCGCGAGTCCGAGTCGGGACCGCAGTTGCTGAACCGCTCAGGGTTCACGGTATCGCCACCGGAGAAGAAGCTGAGGAGCGCGCCGGCACGCTGTTTGAACTCGTTGGTCTAGACCGCTCAATGCTTCGAAACTTCCCTCACCAATTCTCCGGCGGTCAGCGTCAGCGGGTCTGTATAGCCCGAGCCCTCGCTTTGAACCCCGAATTGGTCATCGCCGACGAGGCAGTGTCGGCCCTGGACGTATCGGTTCAAGCCCAAGTAATGAACCTCATGTTGGACCTTCAACGGGAACTGGGGCTGTCGTACCTTTTCATCAGCCACGATTTGGCAGTTGTGGAACGCA
>JAYZKK010000057.1:0-7650 GCA_036163555.1 Actinomycetota bacterium | reverse complement strand
TGGACAGACTTGGCGGAGGTGGACGGGAATCGAACCCGCCGGACGGGGATCGCCCGTCCCGCCCGCTTTGAAGGCGGGGGAGCCCACCAGGCGCTCGGACACCTCCAAGATCAGTCTGCCTCGCGCGCGAGCCTGTTGGAAAGAAAAATTTGAATAAAAGACGGCGATCCACGCACGAACGTGAATTTCTACTTTGATGGTGCCAAAAAGACTGAAGAAACTCCTAATTTTTCTTGATTATTGAACTAAACGGGTGTTCAATGACACGCGTGTAATTACGACCGCGTCATCTTGACGAGTCGAACCAATCAGGGCGGATACAAATGGCATTTGTAGATGATGGCGGTGGTCAAACCGAAGAAAGCAGTTGGTGGGATTACGCCAACTGCTTGGGCGTCGACCCTGATTTGTTTTTCCCAGAGCGGGGAGCAAGCACCAAAGAAGCCAAAGAAGTATGTAGGGGTTGCGTCGTCCGCGAAGACTGTTTGGAGTATGCGTTAAGTCACGGTGAGAAATTCGGGATCTGGGGCGGCATGAGTGAGCGGGAACGTCGCCGGTTACGCCGCCAACGTGCACTTGCTCGGCGAGCCGCCGCGGAACGAGCTAGCTAAGACAACGAGACGCCGAGCTTTCGATTCAACTTCAGAGCGCTGGTAGTCTGAGGGCTGTGAATCTCGGCGGCTCAGAACTCATCATTATCCTGGTCATCGTTTTGGTGCTGTTTGGCGGAGCAAAGCTCCCCAAATTGGCGCGTTCGCTGGGGCAGGCCCAAAAAGAATTCAAAGACGGCATGGACGATGGCAGCTCAGATCCGACAGAAGATTCCTCCGACGGCTAGCCGACCTCTCAGAGATTAAGAAATCTGGGCAGAGGTTTCCTGTAATAGCGTTTGCCGGCGCGCCTTCAGGATTCGGCGACGTTGACGCTCAGATGCGCCGCCCCATACGCCATGTTCCACCCGGTTGACCAAGGCGTATTCCAAGCACGGGGTTTGAGAAACGCATCCCTCACACAATTTCTTGGCGCGCTCAACCCCGACCCCGTCACTGGGAAAAAAAATTGATGGATGTTGGTCCGCGCAGTTACCGATATTCATCCAACTTGTGTCGGCGGAAATGTGGCTCATGTCAGCGCTCCATAGGTAGTGCGAGGGTCATATCTCGCTGTTCGTTACGACTATGACGCCCAACTAGACCAAAAGGTTCCAAATATTTTCGGTTCTCATGAAACTTTTATTCTTCAATAACCGGAATAGCGAACCTGAAGGTTCAGCATCACCAATGGTTCCGACTGTTCTCGCCGGTACAGTAATGAACTCGCTGGCGAAGGAGCATAGGTGACGAACTTCGAAACTGAAGAAGAATTACCACCCCCCGAGACCGGTATACGAGTCGTGTACCTCGGGCCTGTATCTCCACACTGGGACATACAAGGGCTCTTTGGGGAACAAGCTGTCGTCGATGAATTCCGACGCCGAACAGTTGCACGTCTGCAACTTCTTCCACCCCACGACCCACAGTTTCGACGGAATCGTGAACGTGTGAACCGCGATGCAGAACGAGAAAATCTGCACCTCGAATGGGACTTAGGTGTTCCCGAAGACGAAGACGACGAATAGCCCCACTTATGAGGGTGTTGATAACCAACGATGACGGCGTCGCGTCTGATGGTCTTTGGGCTTTAGCTAAACGCGTCGTCGAAGCGGGCTATGAGGCCGTAGTTGCAGCACCGACCTCTGACATGACCGGTATGGGTGCAGCGATTGGCGGAGATCTGCACGGTGGCGACCTTCGTGTTGAGCGTATTTATCGTGAAGATCTTGGTGACACACCGTGCTGGGCTGTAGACGGACCGCCCGCTTTGTGCGTAATCATGACCCAACTAGGAGCTTTCGGAGATCCGGTTCCTATGGTGGTGTCAGGTGTGAACCCCGGCTTGAATTGTGGCCGCTCGGCCCTGCACAGCGGAACTGTCGGAGCTGCACTCACCGCGGCTAATAACGGCGCTCATGGAATCGCAGTCAGCCTCGACGCAACGGATGCACCGATGCAGTGGGAGACAGCAATCCACCTTGTACCGGAATTGATCCAGCGCCTGAGGGGGATCGATAAAGGGCGCAGAGTTATTAATGTAAACGCTCCAAACATTTCGCTGGCCGAAGTCGCTGGTGCTCAGATCACTGGACTTGCGAAATGGGGAGACGCTGCAGGAAAGCTGCGCTCCACCGGAGATGGGTCCTGGTCGTTTGAACGACAGCCTGGCGACCCTAAGCGAAGAATCACAGGTACTGATAACGCAGCAGTGAGAGAAGGCAGTATTTCCGTATCTGAACTGGTTGGGATCAGAACACAAAAGTCAGATCTGTATCTCGGAGACATCTCGCTCACTTATTAAGAAATAGAAGATTCCATCTGTAAATCCGCCCAACAGAATTTGTTTTCTACTACGTTGCCGGTCGTGGCCCGTGCCCCCGGTTCCGGTAGTCGTCAAATGCCGACAGGTGCGCGCGCAGCCCTTGTCGTCGGTTTGATCTATTTGTTCCTCGTCGGTGTTTCGTCGCTTGAGGCTGGCATCAAAATCATGGGTGCCGATACCCAGGAACGTCTTTTTTCAGCAGTGAGTAACCCCATAGCCGGTTTGTGCGTCGGCATCCTTGGAACCGTGCTTGTGCAGTCATCATCAGCAAGCACGTCTGTGATTGTTGGATTGGTTGCTTCTGGGGCATTGGGTGTTGAGCAGGCGGTTCCAATGATCATGGGAGCCAACATAGGAACCACTGTTACTAACACGCTTGTGTCGCTCGGCCACGTTCGCCAATCAGCAGAGTTCAAGCGAGCTTTTGCTGCGGCAACCGTCCATGACTTCTTCAATGTTTTAGCTGTTTCAGTCCTTCTTCCGATCGAATTGATTTTCAAACCAATTTCAGGAACAGCGAAATGGGTGAGTGAACTCCTCGTTGGTTCAGGAGGGACAGAATGGAAAAGCCCAGTTAAGAAATGGGTGAAAGAGCCGGTTGGCTGGCTTAAAGATCTGTGGGATCAGTTTGGAGCGTCAGGCAACGTTAAGGGCGCCCTCATGGTTGCAACTGGTCTCGTCATTGTCTTGGTGGCTCTTGCGTTGGTCACTAGAAACATGAAGGCTCTCGTAGCAGCGCGAATTGAGCGGTCTCTCAACGCGATCCTCGGCAAGGCTGGCGGACTAGTAGCTCTGGTGGTCGGGATGATTGTGACCATCGCCGTGCAGTCTTCAAGTATCACGACTTCAATACTGATACCGCTATCAGCAGCTGGGGTGTTGACCCTAAGAAATGCCTATCCGGTCACATTGGGCGCAAATGTAGGTACGACCATCACAGCGTTACTTGCTGCTCTCGCCGCTTCAAGTCCCGACTCTTTGACCGTAGCGTTAACCCATACGACCTTTAACGTGATCGGCATTTTTGCTTTGTATGTCCTGCCGTTCGCTAGAGAGGTTCCGGTGGTGGCAGCAACAGCCATGGCTGAGATCGCTGTGCGAAGGCGAGTTTTAGCGGTCTGTTACGTCGTTGGAATGTTCATCGTTGCACCTTTGGTCGGTGTAGCTATCCTTCGATAGGGGGGAGTTTCGTATGGTGCTTTCATTTTTCAGAGCAGGAGACAGCGGATTAGACCATGTGGTGACTCGGTCGGTTGCCATGGTGAATGATGCCCGCCACTCATTTGACCTCGCCTGCACGGCTCTTATGAGTGGAGCCGACCCTCAATCCGTAGCAGACGATGTGCGAGAAACTGACCTGCGTATCAACGCCAACGAACAACAACTTCGCGGTGAACTTGCCGTACATATCAGTGTCCACGGACCCAACGATATTGGCGAAGTCATAGGTCTGATTTTGCTGTTAAAGAAAATTGAACGCGTCGGTGATCATGCCAAGAACATCCTCGATCTCGCAGAAAGCGGAGTTTCGTTCGCAGACGAACCTGACATCAATGAGTTACTAGAAGAACGCCGAATTGTTTCAGGTTTCTTTGCCGAGGCCAGCGAAATTCTGGCGGAGCATGACGGTATACCTGAAGGATTCCGTGACCGGCTAGCGGAGATGACTTCTCAAATTCAGTCCCGCATCGACGGCTACATGACATCGGATCAACCTGGTCGTCAAGTCGTTCCCCGAGCGGTGTATCACCGTTATCTCAAAAGAATTGTCGCCAACCTGAATAGTGCTGTCCTTGCGGCTACTGAACCCGTGCGAGTCATCGACCCAACTGATTGACCGCAACAGATTTCATTCAGCTGTGAGTGGCTGGTCGGAGTCGGCCCTAAGGTGAAATTGTGGAAGAGGGACAACACTCCTCAAATGCGGCCTCCCAATTCAGCGAAGGCGCAGCCAGTGACAGTGAATCACCTGCGAGGCGCGCCCACCTTGGCCCGTTTGCTCGTTTAGCGAGAGTTCAACTTGTTTCCGCCGCTGGAGACGCGCTGTTTACGATCGCGCTCGCCGGATCATTGTTTTTCAATCTCGACCCCGATGCAGCACGACCCAAAGTGGCGTTGTATCTCATATTGACTATTGCTCCGTTTGCGATTGTTGGGCCACTGATCGGCCCGCTCATTGATCGTCTTCGTGGTGGTCGACGAGCGATGGTGATCGTTAGTGGTATGGGGCGAGCGGTGCTGGCGTTTTTGATGATCCGCCATCTGGACTCATTACTGCTGTTCCCGGAAGCATTCGGAGCACTTGTTCTCGGCAAGACATATCACGTAGCCAAAAGCGCCATAGTCCCAGGATTAGTGCGTGGTCATGAAGATCTCGTAGAAGCTAACTCCAAATTGGTTCTCTTAAGCGGGGTCGGTGGTGCACTCGCCGCTGGACCAGGACTGCTTTTAGGTCTCATCGGTTCGAAATGGGTGCTCGGAGCGGCGATGGTTGCTTTCTGCGCTGTGGTTCCGCTTGCCGCGCGCCTTCCCAAAACCTCGATAGCGCGAGATCCAATACCTGAAGATGAACGTAGCGACTTGCGTAGCGCTGGAATTGTCTTGGCGGCATCTGCAATGGCGATCTTGCGGGGAATGACAGGTTTCACTCTTTTCTTGGTCGCATTTTGGCTACGACGTGAAGACGCGGCCACAATCTGGTTCGGGTTGATGGTTGCCTCAAGTGCGCTCGGAGCCTTTATTGGCGCAGTAGCTGCGCCTCTGTTACGTCGGCTTGTGAAAGAGGAATATTTGCTCGGAGGGGTGCTGACCATAGCTGCTGCCGTCGGATTCTTCGCAACCTTTCCCGGCGACCGGATGGCCGTGCTGGCCTTTGTTATGTCAGTTGGCTTCGCCGCGGGATTGGGAAAACTTTCTTTTGATGCCATTGTTCAGCGCGACGCACCGACGGTGAACCAGGGGCGATCGTTCGCTCGTTTCGAAACAAGGTTCCAACTTTTTTGGGTCCTTGGTGCCCTGATCCCGGTAATCGCGCCTAATGGTGTGCTGCCTCTGCGAGGCGGTCTTATTATCCTCGCGCTCTCAAGCGGGTCGGCAGCATTCTTATATTTGGGTGGCCTTGTCGCGTTAGCGCGCGGTAAACGAACTCCTTCGCGGGTACTCGCAGATCATGTTTGGACCTAAAAGAGATATCAACGACTCAGTGACCGACTGCCTCAATGGCTGTCCCGCGTTATCCCAGACCCGTCGCGACGCGAAAAACCTCAACCTTGATTTAGCTCTGGCAAATTAATCCGAGCTAGCCATAGACCAGGCGCGTCAACTTCATTTGGGGTGGGAAGAGCCTTTGGGTCTCTCCACAGACGCGCCAACGTCGCCTCATCAGATCGGTCTAACACGCCCGAGATAAATGTCGAGCCGCGGTCAACTAAATCGGAGGTGATTTCAACACCGAAGAGTTTCTCGACGAATTGATCACTGGCACTTGTCGTGAATCGGCGACGTCGAACAACTTCTGAAAGGGAGTCGTAAGAACTCAACAAACCCTGACCAACCTTTTCAACTACATAATCGACGTAGCCCACAACCACGGCAAGGAGTGCCTCAAGGTCTGGGATGACGGCGCTTTGAGCATCAGACCGCAATGCTCCCAACAAATTTTCTGGATCGCTTAACGCACTTTGTAGTTGTTGCTGTAACTCTGCAGGATCGCCGCTGCCGATATCTAGATCCATAAATCGGTCCTCGAAACCCCGGGGATCAGTCTGAAACCCATCAACGTAGCGTTTCAATAATTGTTCAAAAGACGTTTTGACGTGGCTCACGGATAAGACTGAATGGGTGGCTATCTCACTAACACACACCCAGAGCTGGACGTCCTCTGAGGGAAGCGACCACTCCTCGGCGAAGACCTCAATATTGTTAATCAAAACAAGAATCTGGTCATCGGGACGAGGAATAGGCAGAACGTAATTTCCGAATGCTTTGGTCGCGAGGTGTCCTGCTATCGAACCAGCGCTCATAGCCATCATCATCGGGTTAAGAGCTCTAAGGAGACCATCAAGAATTTGAGCGTCGGCACCATCAACTTCGGAAGGCAGTGTTCCTTGTGTCAACCGTTCCGCGAGACGATCCAGCAATGGTCTATATGCGTCCAATGTTGCCGATGCCCACTCGGACCGAGTTGCTGCTTCTAATGAGACAGGTTGACCTGAAGATCCTGTTTCTAGTGAGGTGATATTCGCGACGTGCACCTCAGCGACTCTGACTAACTCGGCCAATTTGACCCTTTGAAGTGGATCTACGTTGGGTTCAGGTTTGCCTTCCGTAGCTATTTGATAAGCGAATTGGCGGGCGACATCCCACGCTATTGGTCCTTGGACGTTGAAGAGTTTCCCGAGGTCACCCAAGAAGGGGAGACCGCCGAAGGGGTTATCTTCGTCAAAAGGATCGTCACTAGCCACGTTCGCATGGTAGGCCGGTGCGTGTACAGCTTCACCCCAGTTGGCTGATTAGCCGCAATCCGTAGTGGGAAATGATCGATGACAACAGTTGCAATCTCGGGAGCGGAAGGGGCTTTGAGGTCCAGAATCTCTGAAGCGCTAACACAACTCTTCGACCACGTCATCAGCTTCACAGTTGGGTTGGACGCAGTTTCGTTGGCTGAGGTTGAATCGGTTGTTCATTTAGCGTTTTCCGAAGACTCAGATCAAAGAAATCTGATCGGTCTCCTAGAACTCGCCGCTGAAGCTGAAATCTCCCGACTAGTAATCGTCTCCAGTGCGATGGTGTATGGGGCATGGCCCAATAACTCGATACCCCTATCAGAAGACGCAGCTGTTCGACCTAACCCCGAATCAACATTCGCAGTCCACCAAGCCGATGCAGAACGAACAGCGCTGGAATGGGCCGACCTAAACCCCGATCGGCAAGTAACTATCTTGCGACCCACAGCTGTCGCCTCACCAAACGCCTCGGGATTGATTGGTGAAGCCCTGCTAGCTGCGGCCCCCATAAGGACCCGCCGAGATGACCCACCACAACAGTTCGTTCACTTGGACGATCTAGCGACAGCTGTCGCCACGGTGGTTCAACTTGAGGATTCGGGCGTATTCAACGTCGCGCCTGACGGGTGGCTCACAGCACGAGAAGTGAGGGATTTAGTAGGCGCGCGACCAACTATCCGACTGCCGATCCCTTTACCAGGTCGTCTCGACCGGTATGTAGCTCGTCGAG
>JAYZKK010000056.1:0-217898 GCA_036163555.1 Actinomycetota bacterium | reverse complement strand
TGGGTCAATTAGAAAACACAATTCTTGTTTTCCTTGCCGACAACGGAGCATCCCAAGAAGGTGGACCGTTCGGCGTGATGCATGAAATGAAATTCTTTAACGGTGTGTTCGACTCGCCCGACGACCTCATCGATCGTATTGACGAAATCGGCGGACCACATAGCCACACGAATTACCCGTGGGGTTGGGCCCAGTGCGGCAACACACCCTTCAAGTGGTACAAACAAAACACCCACGAAGGCGGAGTGCACGTCCCGATGATCATCCATTGGCCGGCTGGAATCGACGATGATCAGAACGGGTCGCTTCGCCGCCAGTTTGTGAACGTGTCAGATATCGTCCCGACGCTCTATGAGTTGCTTTCGGTAACGGCACCAGAGACCTATGGAGGGTACGAACAGCTACCGGTCACCGGGTCGTCTTTCACGTCGATCCTGAACGCGCCTGACGCTCCAGCAACCAACAGGCTTCAATACTTTGAACAGTTCGGTTCCCGGGCCCTAGTGGCGGAAGAGGCCGGCGTGTACTGGAAAGCAGTTACGCGCCATAGGAAAGGACAACCCTTCGAGGACGACAGGTGGGAACTCTACGACCTATCGGCAGATGCCTCTGAATGCGTCGATCTTGCCGAAAGCAAACCAGAAAAATTGCAAGAGTTGATTGACATCTGGTGGGAACAAGCCGAGCTAAACGGAGTCCTTCCGCTCGATGATCGCACGCTCGAACTTTTTGGGTCACGACTTGATGATCACTCACCGCATCCCACGCATCGTAAGTATCGGTACCGCCCACCAATGTCTTCCATCCCCGCGCAGGCTTCCCCTTCACCGTCAGGTCGTTCTTGGCATCTCAATGCGCTTCTTGATTGCGACGCTACCGATGAGGGTGTGATTTACGCCCGAGGGAACGAAAATGCAGGGATAACTGTTTTCGTACAAAATTCGCGTTTAGTCGTTGATTACAACGCGTTTAACGACCACTCGGTCCTGGAATCGGAAATTGAGCTCATATCTGGCTCGAATGATCTAGATGTTTGGGTCACGCGGCAGAGTAAATCCACAGGCCAAGTCGAAATCTCAGTAAATGGAACTCCATCTGGATCAATTGAACTTCCATTTTTGATGGGAATGATTAGTTCAATCGGGGCCAGCGTGGGAAGAGATGCGGGATCTCCTGTGTCTCCGCGGTATGAGAGCCCGTTTGAGTTCACGGGTGATCTTCGGGAAGTCACTATTCAGTTGGGTTTGCGGGCAGAACAAGAAGATGAAGTGAACGGTAAAGCTGAAATGTCGCGTCAGTGAGTAGGAGAACTGGTCGCCGCCCTTCGGCTGCTCAGTTACGCCGTGAAACTTCGAAGAGTTCCGCAGCGGCCGGCATAGAGGGTGGCCGTTTCCAACCGCTCTCAAAACAGCAGACGAACGAAATCATCGATAGTGCATACAGGTTGCTAGAAAACACTGGGCTCGGCGAAGTTCCGGATTTCGTTGCTGAGCGTGTTTGTGAGGCAGGAGGTAAAGTTCGCGAGAATCGACTGCTCTTCCCGCGCGAACTCGTTGAGGCTCTGGTCCACCAAGCACCGTCGGGGTTCACTCTTTGCGGGCGAGAGGAAGCACACGACCTCAACCTCTCTGGACATCGGGTTCATCTTGGAACAGGTGGCGCGGCTCCGATGGTCGTTGACGTCGACACAGGGGAGTATCGGCGGTCCACTCTGAGGGACCTGTATGACGCTGCGAGACTGGTTGACTCTTTGCGGCACATTCACTTTCTAAGCCGTCCTTTAGTGGCGGGTGACATGCCTGACGAGTTAACCCTCGATGTGAATACCGCATACGCGTGTTTGGCGGGCACGACCAAGCACGTGATGACTAGCGCCAGTGATGGTTCTACGGCACAACAAGTTGCCAACCTTTGTTTTGAGCTAGCTCAGTCAGCAGAGTTCTTCCGGAATCGCCCTTTTCTATCTTTCAACGTGAATCATGTAGTTCCACCGATGCGAATGAGCGAAGATGCAATGGAGGTTCTTCAGGTAGCGGCGGAAAGCGGGATACCTGCGCATTGCAACGTTTTTGCGCAAGTCGGGGCCTCAACACCGGTCAATTTTGCCGCAGCCATAGCGCAGACCCTTGCCGAAGCTCTCGCAGGAATGGCATTTAGCTGGATCATCAATCCAGACGCAAAAGTAATCTGCGGACCTAAACCCATGATTGTTGACCTCAGAACCGGGGCCATGAGTGGAGGGGGTGGAGAACAAGCCCTTGTTATGGCAGCTGCAGCACAGGTTGCAAGATCGTTAGGGCTACCAAATGTTTCGATCGCTGGAGCTAGTGACTCGAAAAGCCCGGACATCCAGAGCGGAGCAGAAAAGGCGTTATCTGTGACGTTGGCAGCGCAAGCAGGCAGCAATTTGGTAACACAAGCATGCGGAATGCACGCCGGTCTCATGGGGGTCTCATTAGAGAGCTATGTCTTGGACAACGACATGCTCGGGAGTGTGATGAGTTCTCTGCAGCGCTTTGATACCGACGACATGCAAATGGAGGCGATTCATCATGCGGTCACTGAGGGAGTTGGTCACTTTCTGGGTGACGAGGCAACATTGGAGCGGATGAATTCTGACTTCGTGTACCCCGAGGTAGCTAATCGAACAGATTTTCAGACCTGGGAAGAACAGAATCAACCGCAACAGATTGATTTAGCGCGCGATGAGGTCAAACGCGTGTTATCCAAAGATCCTGCGTCGCTAATCCCTCCAGAACTAGATCAACAAATCCGAACAAAGTTCGATATCAGGCTGGAATTTTAATTTTGGGTGTGACCGTCAAAGTAATTAGGAGACGTCGGCGCCTTGCATTTGGCCGTCTTCTCTCCATTCGCTCAAAATTCGATGGAATCGAATTGGGCCCGCCCCATAGCTCGTAGTGAAGAAGCCGTCGGGATTTCCAGCCTTACCTTCGTTGTTGTAATAGCCCGGCGTGCATTCAGCGCGGAAACGTTCCCCAAGTTTCGATTTGTCTTGAATCTCTTCTACCCACATCTGCTCACCTTCCGCGGTGGCCTCAATGGTCGTAGCGTTTTGGTCACGCACTTGGGAAATCATGTAAGAGATATGCATGGCCTGCTCATTGAGTGCTTGTGGGACGTTCACGGTTACTGCCGTGTGAGTGAAGCCCAGGAAAAAACAGTTAGGAAAGTCCGTCGTCTGCATCCCGTGCAAAGTACGGGGCCCGTTTTCCCACTTTTCACTCAGAGTTTGCCCGTTGCGCCCGACGATGTCGTAGCCAGCACGGCGGGTGTATCCAGTGCCAACCTCGAAGCCAGTGGCGAAGACGATGCAATCAACCTCATGTTCGACACCATTGGCCACGACCCCTTTAGCGGTGATGCTCTCAACGCCTCGGCCTTGAGTATCGACCAAGGTCACGTTAGGTAAGTTGAATGTCGGAAGGTATTCGTCGTGAAAGCAAGGTCGCTTACAGAACTGCCTGTACCAAGGCTTTAGAGCCTCTGCTGTAGCGGGATCTTCAACCACATCGTCGACACGGTCTCGGATGGAATTCATCTTTTGGTAGTCGGCCATCTTCATCAGATGACCTTTCTCCCGACCGGTGATCCGGCGTCCGAGTTTGCGTCCAGCCAGCTTGGCAGCAGTCCCAGTCAGGTTTCTGAAGATGTCAGTCCACCCGTCAGATACAAGATCTTCATCTTGATCGCCCCCCGCGACGAGAGTGTTGAAGTTATCCATTCGTCGGTATTGCCAGCCGCTCTCGAGGGAGGCCGCCCATTCTGGGTCCGTTTCACGGTTGTTCCGGTAGTCAATCGATGACGGCGTCCGTTGAAACACATAGAGATGTTCGGAGGACTCGCCAAGGTGAGGTATGCATTGAATAGCGGTAGCACCGGTGCCGATAATGGCCACTTTCTTGTCGTTCAAGCCGCTTAGATTGCCGCTGTTATCTCCACCGGTGTACTCGTAATCCCATCGGCTGGTATGGAAAGTGTGCCCTTCAAAAGAGGAGATACCCGGTATGCCAGGAAGTTTCGGACGATTCAGAGGTCCATTTGCCATCGCCACGAACTGAGCCCGCATTTTGTCCCCGCGATCAGTTTCAATGATCCAACGCGAAGTGTCTTGGTCCCAACTCAATTTGGTGACTGAGGTACTGAAACAAGCGTTCTCATATAGGCCGTAGTGGTGGCCAATATTTTGGGTATGTTCCATAATCTCGGGAGCGAATGAATATTTGTGTTTGGGTATGTAATCGAGCTCTTCGAGCATCGGTAAATAGCAGTAGCTTTCAACATCACACATTGCTCCGGGGTAACGGTTCCAATACCAAGTGCCCCCGAAATCTCCACCACGTTCGATTACGCGTATGTCGTTAAAACCAGCTTCACGCAGCCTGCCACCCATCAAGAGACCACCGAACCCGCCGCCAATAATTGCTATTTCGACCTCATCGAAAAGAGGGGCACGATCGACTGTTTCTTCATACGGGTCGTCCAAGTATTTGGAGAACTCACCACTTACTTCGACGTATTGCTCATTGTGGTCGTCTCGTACGCGCTTGTCGCGTTCTGAGAGGTACCGCGCATGTAATTCATCTGGGTCGAAATCAATCTCCCCTAATACTGCCGTTACTGCCTCGTGCATCTCGTCCATGATCTGACCTTACCCGGAATCTAAGCTCTGTTAGTTAACCGGTTGAAGAAGTTATATCCAAGCGACCCTGGCCCAAGAAAGGGTTGAACAGTAATAAATGTCACGGTTATCGCCGGCGGAAAGGAACATGCCATTCGCGAGGCGTGATTCAGTGTGCACTCGGGCTAATAATTGGCCAGTCTCTATGTCAACTACGACAAGGTCGTCACTTTGATCGGTCGTGAAGTCGTTGATTACTAACTCACCGGAGTCAGGGAATACCACTGGTTGCATGGTGGGCCTGACGTTCAAGTGCCATAGAGGTTCGAGATTCTCAGTAGTAGAAATGCCTGCAAGGCCACCGTTGATTGAGTCCCAGGCGATCGCGATATCAAATTCAGGAACGTTAACCGGGGGAGCGATAATGCCTCCACCCGGAGTTCCGAAAGGTTCCAGTGTCTCGATCCGCCCAGTTGTTTGGTCTACTCGCAATAGGCGCTGGGCGCCTTCCCAAGGGGCTGGCTGCTGCCAAGATAGAAGGCTGCCTGCCGGTTCGTCGAAGCGGCCGTTTGGGAGTCTGTGGTGAATCGCCCTCACCCCGGTGATATCTCCGCAATCCATGAGCCACAATTTCCCATCGGAAATACATGAATCCCAGGCGAGCCCCCAGTCGGAGTTCGTTGTTCTGTAACGACAACGCCAGTCGCTAACTTCTGGTTTCCCTTGGGTTACATCGATCTTCCAAAGATGCTCCGTCCCTGGCACGAAAACAGAGTCGACACCATTTTGAACATCCGCTGCAATTCGCCCCATAGACCCCTCGGGTAGGACCAGAGTGTTGACGACCTCCAGGCTGTTGGGTTCAACAAAGGTAAGGGTCGTGCCACCCTGGCCCTCTAAGCGCAAATCTTTGGTGACTAGGGTTCCATCCGACAGGGCCAGTAAGCCGTTGTGGGCACGGTCAACTGGAAGTTCAAGCTCGTTGATAACAGATAGGTCGTGGGGGTCGAGCTGGTGCAGGAAGGAGCCATTGACCGACATGATTGAGCCATCACAATGGGCCAGGATTGCTCCGCACCACACGTGATCTCCGCATGGTAACTGTGGAGACTCAGCCAGAGTTTCGAGTGAGGTGGGGTCGAACCGGGTGACCCACCCAAATGGAGGAGGCCCCGTAAACGCGGGCATGGTGCCCCCGAGGTACCACTCTCCTGGATCGCGGCGAACAGTCATAACGTTCCAACGGTCGTTTCGAATCGAGGTCAGCTGAGCCTCGCCGGTGGCAGCATCCAAACGGCCGCCTTTGGCTTTCTGGCGTCTGTTGCCCCCACATTCAACAGGCCAAGGCGAGTTCCAATAACCGCCGGCAATTTCGTTTCGGTCGAGAGATGTGTTTGTCATTAGTTACCCACTAATCTTGTGCAGGTTATGGTTGCCTAGTTACTGAATTCGGAGACAGAGCGATGGAACGCACCGAGCAGTTGAGCCAGATAAAGGTGCTTTTGTCGAGATTGGATTCGGGCACAAATGTAGATGCGGGAGGCGTACGGCTCAATCCCACTGGGAGTTACATCGATCCTTCTATCGCCGATACCGAGCGGGAATTATTTTTTCGCAATCACCCGCAGCTCTTGGGACTTTCCTGTGACCTACCTGGGGAAGGCTCGTTCTTCACCTCCAATGATCTCGATGTACGAATATTGGCCACACGAGACGCTGATGGGCGATTTCATGCTTTCGTCAATGCCTGTCGGCATAGAGGAGTAGCTGTTGAGGAAGAAGAAAGTGGAACGAAACGCCGGTTTGTTTGCCCCTTCCACAGCTGGTCGTATGACTCCAAAGGGACGTTAGTTGGCCTTCCGAAAAAGGACCATTTTGGAGAAATCGACAAGGAATGCTTTGGTCTAATCGAACTACCGGCTGAAGAAAAATATGGGTTTTTGTTTGTGAATCCAGATCCTTCGGGATCGGTTGACGTCGATGGGCTGCTTGGAGAGGAACTAAGTAAAGAGTTTGACGCCTGGAATTTCGGGAAATACAGCCGGCTGGGTGGAGATCGATACGAGGTTGAATGCAACTGGAAGCTCGCGATGGACACATTTGGGGAGACCTACCATTTCAATTCCCTCCATAAAGATTCCTTAGCAAACTTCTTTGAAGGCAATGTGCAGTGTTATGACACCTATGGTCAGCACCATCGCATGATTCTGTGCAGAAAAGCCATACAAGAAATGAGGGAGTGGCCCGAGGATCGTTGGGAAATTACTGTCGCCGGGTTGCCTGTCTACTGGATCTTCCCGAACAGCATCGTGATGCCGAGTGACTTCGGACTGTATGTCGTTCGGGCCTATCCAGATGAAGACAACCCCGGCAGGCATACAAGCGTCATCTCTTTTTACGCTCGTGGCGACAAGTCAGGCAGCGCTGAACCGAACACGGTCACGACCGAACGCCAAGCTCAGATTCAGACGGCACCGTTGGAGGCTCTGAAAGAAGTTGCTCAAGGTTTTGCCGCCATCATTCGAGATGAGGACTATGTGGCGAGTGCTAGCCAACAACGATCAGCTGAAAGTGGAGCACTCGATCATGTTATTTTTGGGAGAAACGAACCGGCTCTCCATCACTACCACAACACCTACCGTGCGGCATTGGGAATGGATTCGCTTCCACTCTTAGATCCTGAATCGATCAACTGATATTCGGCGGTTTACGCAGTTAGAGGTCACTAGTGGGAGCCCAAGTGGAATGAGTTCCGCTGGAGATTCGTTCGGGGAGCCGTATCTTGCATATGGGGCCCTGAGTCGGATCTGCAGCGTCAAAGATCAGGGCCTCTGACAAATCTCGGTTCATGTCGGAGGAAAAGGTAACGAGGTATCCATCGTCCTCGGCTTGGGAGCCGTTTCGCGGAGCCATGACCGTTTCGCTGATAAAGACTCCCGGTTCGAGCTCGTAGAGGTCTTCATTGCCAGTGTCTAGGTCATGCTTGAGTAACCCATCGAATGCGAACAACCCGGGTGCGCAGCGAGCGTTATAGGAGTAGCGGTGTCGTCGTCCAGCATGTCGACCATTGATCATCGGGAATTCGGCGCAGGTATCACTTGTTGGTTCTTCTTTGCATTCACCGGTGACTACGTTGAATTTCCAACGGTGAGCTCGAGCTTGGAGCACATTCATGTCTAGAGTCTCGAACCCTTTGTGGGTACCGGTTCCCCGTTCCACTCCGCGAGCGGTTGGGTTGTGCTGAAAAAAGCCGTCCAAAATCACCCAGTCACCTTCTTCATAGGCGTTGGTCCAGTGAAGAACAAAAGTTGGATCTGCCTCGAACCAGAGAATGTCCTCGGTCGAGCCGTGTCTTGGAATGAGCGCAAACCTGCTGGGAAGATTTCGGTCAAAGGTGTTGGAGTAGTAGCCATCAGCTAACGCCTCTGGACTCCAAAACAGTGGGAGATCATTTAGGATCGACCAGTTTTCGGTGAAAGCCATGTCGTGCGGAAGTCGTGGGCCGGGAAGCGGAATGTCGACATGGTTGGTGAGTTCGCCCGTGCGGCTCACAACGCCGTATCTCATATAGGGGGCGTCGGTGAAATAGCTAAAGAAGAGCAGGTCCCCTGTGTGTTCATCCAGTTTTGGGTGAGCCGATACGCCCTCAGTAGGGAAAAAGCCGTTCCAGGTCGTCTTTCCAAGATCTTCTAAGGTTCGAGGATCTAAGCGATACAACTCTCCGCATTGGTAGAAGCTAGCGAGGGCAGCACCTCCATGGACAATGACGTCAGTTGAAGCATTGTCTTTCATGAAAGTACGAGCACCCCATCCGTAATCGGCAGTCGCGTTAGACGGGTGTTCGGCGATCCCAGCCCACAGACTCGCCTTTGACTCCTGCTCAGCCAGGAATGCATCAGTGCGGACGAATCGATTTGCGTAGCGGGCTTCACCATTCTCAAACGAAATCGAATGCATCATGCTGTCGCCGTCAAATGGGTGGTAGCGCTTTATCGGCTCAAAGAGCGGGTTCTCGGTGTTGCGCAGGTAAACGCCACTGAGGTCTTCAGGTATGTCGCCTGTGACGTCCATATCCCAAGCGTCATATTCGCGGTGCTGTGGCCGCCATACGCCTGAGCGATAAGGGTGGTCGTCATCGGGTGGTAATCCCGGTTCGAATGTTTCTCGTAAAGCAAAAGTCATTCTTTTTCCTTACTTGGAGAGTAGCAACGCTTGATGGACGGCGGGCCTAAAGACATTCTCCCTTAGTTAAGGCACAATAATGCACGAGTGGAAACGCAAAGTGAGCGACGATGAGGAAATTGACAAATGAAGACCTGTATTCGTTGTGCTTAAACGACTCAGAATTTCAGATGGCATCAAGATATTGGACTGGTGGCGTTCGGTTAGAAATAGGTGATACGAGCACAGGTGTTTGTATCCGCGATGGACAGACCAACGAAGGTGTTCCGGGACCTGGCCCCGGCGTCGTCGTAATTAGTGGGCCCGAAAACATTTGGGATCAAGTTCTTAGCGGGAGCCCTCCGCGCTTTATGAATGACATCAATATCGCAACCGGGAAGGGGGGCCTTTGGTGGGAAGGGGACCGCCTAACGTGGTGGCAATATTTGCCAGCGATTCAACGCCTGTGTGAGTTGATGCGCACGTCGGACCCGTCTGCCGAAGGCAAGGTTCGAGAAGGACGCGGCCACGGCTCCTTTGACTCCCCGGTTGGACGGTACCTACGCGTCGACCTTCAAGGCGTTGAACACAGGATCTATTTCGAAGAAGCAGGTGAAGGCATACCTGTCCTGTTGCAGCACACTGCAGGTTCCCACGGGGTCCAGTGGAGACACCTTTTCGAGTCGCCGTTGATTACTGACCATTTCCGCCTTATTGCTTATGACCTTCCCTTTCACGGAAAGTCAATTCCTCCCGTAGGACGTGAATGGTGGACGGAGGAGTATCGCCTTGAAGGCGACTTTTTACGATCAATTCCCCTCGCTATTTCGGCCGAGCTGGGTCTAGACCGACCCGTTTTTATGGGATGTTCCGTTGGAGGTTTACTGGCTTTGGATTTGGCGCAAAAGTACCCCGAACGGTTTCGGGCAGTAATTTCTGTTGAGGGAGCGCTCCACGTTGGTGGCAGCCTGAATTCCTTAGAAGGTTTTTGGCATCCCCAAGTTTCCAACGAAACCAAAGCACGAATGATGGAGGGCTTAACTGCTCCTTCATCGCCTGTTCCCTACAGGAAGGAAACGACTCAGACGTACGCAGCCGGTTGGCCGCCGGTGTTCTTGGGAGACCTTTGGTATTACATAGCCGAATATGACTTACGCGAACTGGCGTCGACTATCGACACATCTCAGGTGGGAGTCCATATTTTCTCCGGCGAGTACGATTTCAGCGCAACCATAGAAAAGGGCCGCGAAGCTCATGAGGCGATCAGCGGATCCACCTTTTGTGAAATGAAGGACATCGGACATTTCCCGATGTCGGAAAATCCGGCAAAATTTCTGGAATACCTACTTCCAGTCTTGGAGAGCATTAAGAAAGCAGAGCTATAGATCCTTGACGTCGGGAAAGTCACTTGGTGGCATGATGTCCACAGTTGCTGACCTTTGTTGGGCCAGCATGCCCCCGTCTACCTTGAGCACATCGCCCGTCACGTATCCCGACTCCGACGAGGCGAGAAATAAAGCAGGACCAGTCATGTCAGCAGGCTCTCCGATACGTCCCATCGGTATGTTCTCGCCTCGAAGAGAACGTTGATCAGAGTCAAGTCCACTTGTATCGATTGAACCGGGCATGAGAGCGTTAACCCTGATTCCATAAGGGCCGAGGTCCAGGGCGAGGGCTCTGGTGAAGGCTTCGATACCTCCTTTGGTCGCGTCATAGGCAGTGAATGCACGATGAGCTCGCGTGGCGCCACCGGACGACATGTTGATAATGACTCCTGACCCAGCTCGCGCCATGGGACGAGCGGCCCTGTGAGCACATAGAAAATGTCCAGTCAGGTTGACATCGACAATTTTTCTCCACCAAGCCTCATCGGCTTCGAAAAAGTGGAGCATCGGGCCAACAAGACCAGCATTGTTAACCAGGATTTGAACCTCGCCGATGGCAGATTCGATGGAGTTGAACATTTTGTTGACATCACTGCTATTTGAGACATCACCAGGAGTTCCGAGCGCCGACCCACCCGACCCAACTATTCGTTCGACAGTCGCAGATGCCAAGGCAGAGTCGACGTCGTTAACAGCCACCCGAGCTCCTTGCTCAGCAAATCTGAGTGCTATCGCTTGGCCTATTCCGCTTCCAGCCCCTGTCACTAGAACGACTTTGTTTTCTAAATCCTGATATGTGGACACGTTTCCTCCTGCATGCAGGTTTTCTTTATTGGGTTCGAAGGAGCTTTGGGGTTCCGCCCAAGTCGTTGCGAACGGATCCGTCTACTTCGTCATCGGTCACGATATAACGGCAGATTTGCTGGGCGTGGTCCGAGAGATTTTGGTACAGATAGCGAGGTAAAGAGCGCACCATTGGTTCATGAAACCATGGGGCGTAATATTCGATGTTCGGTATCGCTCGGAGTTCATTGGAGAGGTTGGGTGTCCCGCCATGCCACGCTCTCGGATCGCGTATAAGGACGCTGCCAGCAGGCGCTGGGCATACGGTGCTGTATTTCATCCACGTTGGCTCGTTGTCCAAGTCGGGGATGGGTTCTCGGGAGTTCTGAGTTCCGGGTATTTGGCGGGTCGGTCCGTTGACAGCATCGAAGTCCGTCATCAAAAAGTTGCAGCATATGTAAGGACATGGAAGGTCTCTCAAGGTCATCAATCCGCGCGGGTCCCAAAAAGAACCTGAAAATTTTGAACCATCACTGTCTGCAGCGGCAACGTGGTCGGCTTTCTCGCGTCGGTCCGCTACGTCACTGTGAAGTGGTTGATATTCGACTGCGCCCGGCAGACAAAAATCACCTCCACCGCCGCGACATATGTAGTCGGGTGACTCGAAGATTGCTTCAAGAAGTGGTGTGACTGTCGGAAGGTCGATCAGCATCGCCCATTCGGGTTGGTGAACTTGATGACCGCTGGTACTCGCGGATCCGAAGCTGTACCTGTGGGATCCTCGATTGCCATGGCGGGCAGTGTCCAACTCCATGATTTCGGAGATCACGCGTGCGCATCCGGCCCTGGCAGTCGCGAGTTGTTCCTCGGTCAGCGCATCTCGTACGACGACAAATCCATCTCTATAAAAAATTCTCTTTACGTCGTCAATTCGGTCAGGGCTCAGAATTTCGAGCCCCTTAATGCCGTTGTGTTCGGTTAGGTGTTCGCGCTGTTCCTGCAACTCAGGTGAATCAGGGTCGTGGTTGGACCATCCGTAGCGAGTTCCCAGGGTTACTGCGTCACTCACCTTGGGCTGCTTTCACTAGGTTTCTCAGTAAACGGATCGCTTCATCGTGGGGCACGCGGCCGCATCCGCAGGATGTGGACAGAAGTAGTCGATCTTCGCTAACGATTGCGAGTAGCAATTCGATCCGTTCGGCTAACACCGGTACGGGTTGAGGTTTCTGCTTCACGTCGGCGATGCCCGCGATGATTTCGATTGAGTCGGGAATTTCGGAGAGGAGATGTCGTTCAGCCCACTGGCCAGCGTGACTGCATTCAATGTGGACCCGATCGACGAATCCATCCAACATTTGCAAAAGCGGTATTAGAGGGGAGAGATTTTGCACCTCGGTCCCGGGACGTCTCGAAATATCTCCTAGGCAGAAATGAATAGTGCGGGTGACATCGGAAACGCCAACAAACGGAGCGACCAAGGTTTCAAAAAGATCGGTCGCTTCAGATGTCCCATTAACTAGCGAAGTGGCTTCGGCTGGAGCATCAAGTTGAATTTCAAGGGCTCCTGCCTCAACCATATCCTCAACCTCGTCTTTGACAATTTGTATGTAGTTGGGGAGTTGTTCTTCTAGCCTCGGGTCATTTTCCATGCCGAGAGTCATGGTTAGGGGGCTTGGGACCGCTGCCTTGTGAAGTCGGGCTTCAATTTCGTGCTCTCTGCGATAACCCAAGGCGTGACCAGTCCCGTCGGGGGCGGAGATGTCACTGACAATCTGGTAGCGACCGATCCCTTCATACCCCTTTGAGGTGTCGCGTTGCTGAATGGTCTCGAGGCCCTCCAGCCGGGGTGGCACGTGGTGAACGAAATCAGGTCCCCAAACCTCTCCACCCATGATTTGGTCCACACCGCAGGCGAGCATTTCATCCATCGAAATTCGTGCCGCTTGCGTCAGGAGGGGAGCGGCGTCAGTATCACTGATTTCTCCTGTGTAGTAGCGCTTCAACTGAGGTCGCAAACCAAACGGAATCGGCCAAGAGCCGACGCATGTGGTTCGGAGCGTCATGTGTTGACTTTAGCTGCGAGCGTCCGCCAAAGTGACCGGTAATTAGGCCAGGTGTTTTCCTCGGTGATGTATCCATCTTGTTCAAGTAAACGAGTTAATCGAGGCAGATTACGAAATGGGACGCCACTGTCTACGTGATGCGCGAGGTGGTGTCCGACTGCCAAGGGGACAAGGAAAACTCGAGCGATAATCCCTTGTCGGACGTGGTGTGTTGTTTGTCGCCGATCAGATGAACGAGTCATCCCGCCATGCTCCGCTATAGCTCTTAGTCGGTTCACAACCTGGTAGACGGTCATAAATGGCAGCAGCCATAAATAGAAGTAGGCAAGTGGGTTGCCGGTGGCGGCAAACAGCGTGAATATGAAAAGTTGTCCCATATAGAAACGAAGACTGTTGACCCAGAACCGCTTGCTGAAGAGACCTGTTAATCGGGGACGCAGGATTCGGTAGCCGGAAACCCCTGTTGCATCTCGCCGAAGTTTCCTCCGCATTGAGGCTGTCGTGATCGGATACAAGGCATACAGCAAGAAGTCTGGTTCCTTGGGTCCAAATTCATCGCGATGATGGTTGGTGTGGGCTCGGCGATAGGCGTGGGTGCCGGTGCCGAAGGAAAGCCAACCAAAAATTGTGATTCCCACTAGGTCGTTGGCTTTGCGGCTTGTGAATAGGAGACGGTGTGCGCCTTCGTGATGAAGGATGAACATTCGATTTTGAACGAAACCCATGAGGCAGACGGCACCAACTGTTGAGAGCCAGTGACCAAGCCACAAAGCACCAGCAACAAGAACAATAGGCATCGCGATCGAGGAGACACACGTCCACGCGTTTCGGAGGTTGTGGATGGCTCGCAACTCTGAACGCAAATGGGACGTTGGTCTTCCATCCGCTCGAAAATTTTCGGTCTCGGCGAAAGGTGACTGTCGAGCAACCATTCCACCGGTCATCGAATTGACAAGTTCGTCGTGGCTTTGGCTAGTAGCCATGTAGATACGGTACTGCTTTCCGAGTTTCGATTTGCTATTCCACCCTGAATAGATGCAAGGCTGTCTGATTGTGCAACGAATCATCGCATTAGATATGGAAGGGGTTGTCACACCCGAAATTTGGGTAGCTGTGGCGACCCATACAGGACTACCTGAACTACGGCTCACCACCCGAGACGAACCTGACTATCAAAAGCTTATGGAACATCGCATATCGATCTTGACGGCCAACGGGATCGGGTTATCTCTGATTCGTGAGGTCATTTCGACCCTCAAACCGTTGGAAGGCGCTAAAGATTTTCTTGACCGGCTACGTCGCGACTATCAGGTCATTATTTTGTCTGACACATTCGAACAGTTTGCTGGTCACCTGATGAAAGAACTTGGCTATCCACATTTGCTGTGTCATGACTTGACCGTGGAAACGGACAGGGTTGTTGAATTTGTTGCGCGAATCGATGATGCAAAACGAAAAGCTGTTCAGAGCTATCAAGGGTTGGGGTACCACGTGACGGCAGTTGGTGATTCTTACAATGACTTAGGGATGCTCCAACAGGCTGATGCAGGCTGTTTGTTTAGGGCAGCAGAGGGTCTTCCAGCGAAATATCCCATGTTGCCCTGTCTCGAGGCGTACGATGAACTTAGAAATTGGATCGAAACTGCCAACAAGGCGTAGGGCCTGGGGGATGAATCATGGTTGCACCAGCGAAACTTGCTCATTTCGTTTTACGCACCAGTGACATTGACCGGTTGGCTACTTGGTATTGCACTGTGTTGGAAGCGAAGGTTGTCCACGAAAATAAGATGATTTCCTTTGCGACTTTCGACGATGAGCATCACCGCATAGCCTTCCTCGATCGGGGCTTTGAGAAGAACCCCGACCCCGAAAGCAATGGTGTCGATCACGTGGCCTTCACCTATGAGTGCTTGGGGGATCTTTTGTCGACTTATGTTCGGCTACGAGATGAAGGGATACTCCCTGAGCGGACGATCAATCACGGCATGACTACTTCGATGTACTACAAAGATCCCGATGGCAACCGCATCGAACTGCAGGTGGAGAATTTTGATGATCCGCAGGAGGGTGTGGCCTTTATGAACGGTCCAGTCTTTGAGAAGAACCCAATTGGAGTCCTTTTCGATGCCGACGAACTTGTGGAGCGTTTTGAGGCCGGGGTTCCTGTAGCTGAGCTGGTGCTCCAAGGAGAAAGCTAGCTACCTCGAAGATGTGCTTTACGGCTTCTTGCTTATGAAGTAGTTGTTGCCACGGTCGTCGCGAATACCTTCAATTTTTATGTCGACGAATCCGGTTTCGGTCAAATATTCCGTGGCCAGCTGGTGCCCCCAAGCGGTACCCAGTCCGTCCCCGCCGTATGCAAGGGACACTGTCATGCAGTGCATGGTTGAGATCGTGTACATGAAAGGAGCCATTGGGTCCTGCATATTTTCCTCCAGGACACTCGAGGCCTTTGGCTCTACGCAGAGGTATGTCCCACCTGGGTGAAGCATGGCGAAAATTCCTGCAAGGGCGTCTTTTGGCCGAGCCTGGTCATGGATGGCATCAAATGTTGTCACCAGATCGAATCTTTCGGGTTGGTTCAACTCGGCTGCATCAGCGACTTCATAAGAAACGTTGTCCAGGTCCTCAGCCAATTTTGATGCGTGAGCTATGCCATCCGTGGACATATCGAAGCCAACGAATCTGCTGTTTGGGAACTCTTTGCCCAACAAGTAACTCGCCAAACCGCTTCCGCAACCGACGTCGGCCACGTCGATACCTGCGGTCAGAGCGTCGCTCATTTCTAATAGCGGAACTACTTGATTTACTAGACCGCTTCGAAACCGCCTTTCGCTTGACTCTGACATAAGTGCCTGGAATCGAGGGAACTTGTCATAGGGAAGACCTCCCCCTTCTCGAAAGACATGAACAAGGTCCTCCTCAACTTCCCCGAGGAGTGCTATTTGTTGCATCGGGACCGTGAGATTTAGAGGGCCAGCCTTTCGGGTTAGAAGACCTGAGTGTTCTGCTGGAAGTTGGAACGTTTCGCTTTCTGGGTCGTAGTCGATGATCCCGCCACAGGCCATGGCGTAGAGCCACTCTCGGACATAGCGTTCGTCAAGATCAGCTTTGGAGGCAATTTGAGTCGAAGTGGACGGTTCGTCACCGTCCATGGAGTCAAAAAGGCCAGTCTTGTGGCCGATGCTCATCATTAGCGACAACGCACCGTCATTCAGGATGCCCAGCATTTTGGTAGTAAAGGCTCGTGCTCGGTCTTTGTCAAAGGATGCGTCAGTTTTGGTCATGTCCTAATTATTTCATTCGCGACAGGGAGCGTGCTAGGCGCTGTGATTTCTTGGGTAAAGGAACCACATAAGTGGAGCAACAAGCAACATCAAAAGGCCCAAAAGAAGCCACATGAGGTCATATCGCGCTATTTCATGTTGCCCGTTCAATATTGTGATGGCCACTGCCACACCCATGCCTCCAACTGCGTACCGCAAACTTTGATGTATCCCGTTTGCTGTGGCTGTTGATTCCGGAGGAATGTCCCTTAACGCGGCGCTATTGAGTTGGCTGGCCAATATGCCCATTCCAAAGCCGAACATCACAGAAGCTGGGAAAAACGCAAACCAAAATTCAACGTCCCCATCAAGGAAGAGATAGAGCCAGAAGAAGCCGGCCGTAGCCACGAGAGCTGCAAGGGCCATAATCCCCCGAAATCCGTGGCGGTCCGCCCAACGTCCACCTATAACCGCTACGGAGGCCGAGAGCACTGGCGATGGGGTGAAGGCCAAACCAACTTTTGTTTTGCTGTATTCCCATACTTCGGTGAGGAAGAGGGGCCAGAGGAACCAACTCGTGAACGCACCGAGCATGGACAAGCTCACAGCGATATTGGAGATACTGAACGACTTGATTCGAAATAGGCCCGGGTCAAAGAGTGGTTCGGGATGGTTTGAGGACCTAATCAGGAAGAGGGGTAGAAGAATGATCGCGCCCAAAAAGCAGCCGATGGTCTGGAGAGATCCCCATCCCCATGAGTGACCTTGAAGTGTGCCTAAAACGAGTAGGAACACTGAACCGCTGCCCATCAGGACACCAAGTAGGTCTAACGGGCTCTGGGTAGAACGTTCTGCTGTCTCTTTGAGAAAAAGTTTGGCACCGATCAAACCAAGCGCCACGATGGGAACGAGAACTAGATAAACCCAACGCCATGAGCTGACCTCTAGAACGAAGGCAGCGAAACCAGGAGACAATCCCGATGCCATCATGCCTGCTGCAGCCCAAAGGCCAATGACACTTGCCTGTTTTGCTTGAGGGAATTGAGGTAGCACAAGAGCAAGCGATGAGGGCACAGTTAAAGCGCCGAACATCCCTTGCACGGCACGCGCCAGAACCAAAATCAAAGGGGTAGGGGCGAGTCCGGCGGCCAGAGCGCCGACCAGAAGGCCTAAGAGGCCGAAACGGAACACCGACAGCCTTCCGTAGCGGTCGGCAAGACGTCCCCCGGCAAGCATCGTGGTGGCAAATGCCAGTGAATAACCAGCAATAATCCAGCCGGTCATACCGTTGCTAACCCCGGGGAATGACCTAACTATTTCGGGAAACGCGACATTGGAAACAGTTACGTTGACTGTTCCGAGGACGAACGCTAACGATCCGGTTGCCAAAGCCAAGTAGGGGTGACGGGAGGATTCAAATCCTTGAGCAGTTGGTTCTTGAGAGGGAAGCACGGCGAAGACTTCTGGCACGCGTTGGCTCGACTGGGATTGATCCACTGGCATCAGAGTACGCTGCCTCAGACTGGAAAGACATCGTCGACGTGAATGAGATACATATGGAATCTGAACTAGTTCGGACAGAAATACAAGGCCACATATCGATAATCAGCCTTCATCGACAAGACAAGAGGAACGCCTTCGATATAGCCCTAACCAATGCGCTCAACGAAGCACTGGACATGTTTGAAGATGACCCCGATCAGTGGGTCGCAGTATTAACGGGCGGCTCTGACATGTTCTCCGCGGGAAGTGACCTGAAAGAAGGGAGTGGTAAAACTCATCGGGGTGGGGAGTACGGGATAATTCGTCGAGGACGGCTGAAACCGATTATCGCGGCTGCCGAAGGACTAGCACTTGGCGGAGGCATGGAGATCCTGTTTTGTTGTGACTTGATAGTGGCTTCAACAGACCTTCGGCTGGGGCTACCCGAAGTAAAGCGGGGTGTGCTGCCCACGAGCGGTGGTCTATTTAGGGCACTTCGGTCCCTTCCACTGCACATAGCGAAGGAAGTCGTGTTAACAGGTGAAGAGCTGTCCGCTGAACGCGCTCTTCAATACGGTTTGATAAACCGGCTTGTAGAGCCAGGCCAAGCGCTTCCCGCAGCGATTCTTTTGGCGGAACAAATTGCATCGAATTCGCCGACTGCTACGCGAAATTCCTTGCAGGCGATGGAGCGACTACTTGCTAGCGGCGACGATCTCGGATGGGCAGTGACGGACTTCGCTCGATCCGAAGTGTTTGCGAGTGAGGATCGCAAGGAAGGCATTCGAGCTTTCTTTGAACGCCGTCAACCTGAGTGGAGTGGACGATGATGCGATTCACGGTACCCAAGGAAGAAGAACTAAATGATGCTCAGCAAGCGCTTCGAGACGCTGTCCTTGGCAGCAGAAAGGGTTTGGGGGCAGAGGTATGGGGGAGAGGTCCTTTCGGTGTTTGGCAGAATGCTCCGAATGTTGGGCACGCAGCGCTTGATCTGGGTGCAGCTGTCCGATTCGAGACAGAACTAGCTGCCGATGTTCGAGAAGTGGCGATTTGCACGGTAGGCGCCCATTACAAGGCAAAGTTCGAGTTTGCAGCACACAGGGCGATTGGTATTGCTGCTGGCTTGGAAGCGGAAGCTTTGGACTGCTTGGCGGCAGGAACGGATCCCGAGTGGTCTGGAGACCTTGAATTAGTGCACCGCTACACGAGGACTCTTCTTGAAAACAAAAGGGTTTCAACCGAACTGCATCAAGAACTCGTCAATTGTTTCGGGGACCACGGAGCCGTGGAACTTGTCACGACGATCGGTTATTACTGCCTGATTTCTTTAACCCTCAATGCGTTTGAGGTGCCGCTCCCTAACGAAATGCGGGACCCGTGGCCAAATGAGGCCTAGGCGTTATATGTTGTCCTCATGACATTTGATGGAGAATACGGTCCGAGTACTTGGGAATGGGTTGCGGAACAGGCTGAAGAGTACGAAAGCTCGAACGGCGAAAGTGGAAATACGTTACGTGACACGGGACTTCCGATCATCGTGATGACGACGATCGGGCATCGATCGGGTTTGGTGCGGAAGGTGCCTTTGATGAAGGTCGAACATGAAGGCCAATATGCGATCGTTGCCTCCAAGGGAGGCGCAGAGAATCATCCAGGTTGGTACCACAATTTGATGGCCAACCCGACTGTGCTGATTCAAGATGGCCCAGAACCCTTCGAGACCACGGTGCGGTTGCTAAGTGGCGCCGAACGCGATGAATGGTGGGAGCGGTCGGTTGCAGCCTTTTCGCCATACGCGGAATATAAAGAAAAGACCGACCGTGAAATTCCTTTGTTCATCACTGAAATCCCTGCATAGCGCTGAGCTGAGATTCTGATGCACCTCGAAGAGGTGCGAACATATGTCACAGTACCTCCGACAGGCGTCGGAGGTACCTTCTGGGTTTTTGTCGAAGTCACTACTGACAGCGGAATCACTGGGGTAGGAGAGTGTTATGGAGTCCCCTTTTCGGGGGACCTGGTCGCGTCGATGGTGGCCGACACGTTCCAACGATTCATTGCGGGCGAAGACCCCCACCATTTGGAAACCATGTATCGCAGGGCTTATTCCGCTGGATTTACGCAGCGACCCGACCTTTCGATGATGGGAATATTTAGCGGAATCGAGATGGCTATTTGGGACATACTCGGGAAAATTCATGATGTTCCGGTTTGTGACCTTTTGGGCGGAAGGTTTCACGATCGTCTACGGACCTACTCGTACCTGTATCCAACGGAGACCGACCAATTGGGCAATGTGGCAGACGGTTATCCCGACGTTTACCACGATGGTGACGCGGCTGCGGAATGCGCGTTGCATTTCCTGGATTTAGGCTTCACCGCCATCAAACAAGACCCCGTCGGGCCCTACTCGTTTCAAGGAGGTCGGGAACTTTCTCTCTCTGAACTTGATCGAGCAGAGTATTCAGTTCGCCGAATACGTGAAGCTGTGGGAGATCGCGCTGATATTTTGCTAGGCACTCACGGTCAGATGACCACAGGCTCAGCAATTAGGCTCGCGAAACGTTTAGAACCATATGACCTTCTGTGGTTTGAAGAACCATGCCCCCCGGATCAAGTAGGAGGTATTGGAGAAGTAGCCTCGCGCACGGCGATACCCGTAGCTGCAGGTGAACGCCTGACCACCCGTAAAGAGTTTCACGAACTGTTGAAGGCCGGGGTGCGCGTTCTGCAACCAAATGTCGGCCGTAGCGGAGGTCTTTGGGAAACCAAAAAGATTGCCGCGATAGCTGAGTTGTTCAATGCTCAGATCGCTCCGCATATCTATTGCGGACCGGTGGCGCATGCCGCGGCTACTCATTTGAGTTTTACGTTGCCGAATTTTTTAATCTTGGAAACCATTCAAAGTGACTTTCATGATTCCGTGGTTCTTGAACCGTTAACCTGGGACGCCGGTTGGATGATGCAGCCAACGAAGCCTGGATTGGGCGTCGAACTGAATCATGCGGTCCTGCGGGAACATCCGTATGAGACAGGTGGGCGCCTCCATTTAGAAATGACTCAAACGCCCCTTGATTCATACAACGCGAAGCTTTCGTCCGAACTGGAATAGTTGTTCTTTCAACAGATTGGATTTCACAGTGGAATCGTCGACGGAGCGTTGTTGAGGGCCTCTACGGCGAAACCAGCTGCAGCTTTATATTTGGCCATGTAATCCTCGATTTCATGGCGGGGGATGACGTCTTCAATATCCTCGAAAATGCCACCGCAACGTTCCTCGACTATCCCGAGTATTCCGATAGGCCCGGCTCCTCGATTCCGGAGGATCAGTTGGTTCATGTCCTCAAGCATCGTTGTCTCGTACAGATTTAATGCTTCAGGGCCGACACCGTGTTGAAGGAACGCTGCTCCTAACATTCGAGAGTCAACAATGGCTTGGCTAGCACCGTTGGAGCCAACGGGGTACATCACATGGGCGGCGTCTCCAATCAGCACACAGCGGCCGTCCACCCAATGATCCAATGGATCGCGATCAACCATCGGATATTCATATACAGCTGGTGCGCCTTTGATGAGTTCCGGAACATTAAGCCAGTCGAAAGACCAATCCTCGAACTCGTGTAGGAACTTGTCTATCGAAACTTTGGTATTCCAATCACCGTCACCCCATTCTTGTGATTTGTCGTAGGTGAGTTCCGCGATCCAATTAATGGTGGCTAAACCGGTTGCCGGATCCGGATTGCTGATCGGGTAGCAAACGAAGCGTTGTTCAAGCTTGCCCACTAAAACAAATGAAGCACCAGTTCTGATGGGTACTGCCTCGGTCGTGCCTCTCCACATTACGGGACCGCCCCAAACAGGAGGACCTTCATCTGGGTGCATCTGTGATCGAACTGCGCTGTGTAATCCGTCAGCGCCGACGAGTACTGTGCCTTCAACTTCGGTCTCGTGGCCTGAGTCATCTTGAAAAACGGACTTGACCGAATCGTCTTCCGATTTGTAACTCAATAGACGACTTCCTGTAATGACTGACTGGGGACCGAGGCGACGAATCACCTCCTCATACAACAACATCTGAAGTCGACCTCTGTGAATTGAATACTGAGGCCACAAGTAACCAGCGTCTAAGCCCCGCGGTTCGGCCCACACATCGTTCCCGTTTCGGCCTACGAGTGCCCATTCTTTAGCCTGCACACCGATGCGGGCCAAGGGCTCTTGTAGGTCCAAGTCAAATAGTTCTCTGACAGCATTGGGCTGAAGGTTGATCCCCACCCCTAAAGGTTCTAATTGTTTAACGCTTTCGTGGACTACAACGGGGATTTCAAGTTGGTGGCAGGTCAAGGCCATCGCCATTCCGGCTATGCCGCCTCCAGCCACAATTACAGTCATGGCAGAAGAATAGAGTCAGAACGTGCAACACTCATCGTGTGTCTGCAGTTAATAGTTCACGAATTTTGGATATTGGTTTAGCCCCGACAGGTCATTTGGCAATCGAGTGGGCTCAGCGTCATTCTCCGCTGGTCGATGGATTCTTAAGGGAACGATTAGACGACGGCGCTCTAGCTGGGCGCCGCGTTGCCGTTGTTGTCCACCTAGAGGCCAAAACAGCGTTCCTTGCAACAGTTCTGGCTGACGCCGGAGCAGAAGTAATAGTCGCGGGGTCGAACCCTCATTCGACGCGAGATGAAATTGCGGCCGCCCTGGTGGATCGAGGGATCCAAGTACATTCGACTCGAGATAGCGGATATCAAGTCTGGGAAAAAGACTTAGTGACAATCGCCGACGCTAGACCAGAGTTCATTATTGATGACGGGGCTGAGCTTACGATCCGTATGGCTACGCACCGACCGGACGCTTTCGCTGAACTCAAAGGCGTAACTGAACAGACGACAACAGGTGTTGCGCGGTTAATGGAATTAGCTAAACGCGGCCGGTTACCATGCCCTGCTCTAGCAGCGAACGACGCTGCTTGTAAGCACCTCTTTGACAACAAATATGGCACGGGTCAAAGCACTATTCAGGCAATTTTGAACCTGACCAACATGTTGATGGCGGGAAAGACGGTGGGGATTCTCGGTTATGGCTGGGTTGGGCGCGGCATCGCTGCACACGTCCGTGCCTTGGGAGGAACTGCTTGGGTGATTGAGGTTGATCCGGTCAAAGCTTTGGAAGCGTTCATGGACGGGCACCAAGTGGGTAATTTGACCTCGGTTCTACCCCTAGCCGATTTCGTCGTCACGGCGACAGGCGGTCGTAGAGCATTAGCTCGCGAACATTTTGCCCGCATGAAGCATGGCGCCATCTTGGCGAACGCGGGCCACCATGACTTGGAAATCGATGTGGAAGCTCTCGCGGACGAAGCATCTAATTTTCGAGTAGTGAGAGAAGGCATCGACGAATATCAGTTCGCCGACGGCCACTCAGTTTTGGTTTTGGCCAATGGTGCCTTGGTGAATATCGCTGGAGGTCTTGGACATCCAATCGAAATCATGGATCTTTCGTTTGCGGTTCAAGGAGTGGGATGTCATGAACTCGCCAGGGGCGCCGTTCCCGAAGGGGTTCACGTCATTGACCAGGCGATCGACTCGGAAATAGCTCGGGCGAAACTTGCCTTTCACGGCATTTCCTTGGAGCAGAAGCAATCACACCAAGAAGACACGATCGATGACCTATTAGGGCCGGAGGACTGATATGTCAACTCCCCACATAGACGCTGAGGCCAGTGACTTCGCGAGGGTCGTACTGATGCCGGGCGACCCGCGGAGAGCCACCTACATTGCCGAGAACTATCTGGAGGACAGCCGACTCATCACCGATGTTCGCAACGCCGTCGGTTACACGGGTCTCTACCAAGGAAGTGAGATTTCGATAATGCCTTCAGGGATGGGCATGCCGTCAGCCGCGATTTACATAACCGAGCTGTACCGGTTTTTCGAGGTGGAGACAATCATTCGGATTGGGACTGCGGGTGGATTTTCGCCTGAACTGGAACTGCGTGACATGGTTGTGGCATCTGGATGTATCACGAATAGTCGGATGCCTGAGCTATTGCTTGGCAGAGCAGCATATGACCTCACCCCGACTACTTCGCTCCTGAACGCAGCGGTTGACTTAAGTCATGAAACAGGGTTATCGCTGCGTAGCGGAACGATCTTCACTTCAGATATTTTTTATGAACCTGATGAAGGTTTGAATGGTCGAATGATTGATGATGGGGTTTTGTGTGTAGAAATGGAGACCGCAGCTCTCTATGCGTTAGCTGAAGTTGAGAAGAAGCGGGCTTTGAGTTTGGTGACGATCTCCGATCACTTGGTCAGTGGGGCTCATCTCAGCTCCGAAGAACGGCAAAGCACACTTGATGAAATGATTTCGTTTTCGCTGAAAGTTGCGGCCGGAGAGGCAGAAGTTATTGGCTGAACCAGGTTCGATAGATGTCTACAGCGCGATTGAGTTGAGCGATATCGACCCACTCAACGGCTTGGTGAGCTTGATCAATTGAGCCTGGCCCAAAGACGACTCGCTGGTCAGCAACCTCTCCGTACTTGAGGGCGTTGGACCCGTACTCTGCTGTGGTTGGTTCAGTGTCCGCTAGCTGTGCGAGGGCTGTTATTAGATCACAAGAGGGATCTTGATAAAAACCAGGGCTGCCATCTCCGTACAGGGATTCGATAGTTGTTGACAACGGAGCGGCACTGTTTTCGATGAGTTCACATAGTGCTGCGCGGACTTCGTCTATGTCTTCGCCCGGAGCTGTGCGACGCCCCACATATAACCCGCATGTGTCCGGAATGATGTTGCGAGCCAATCCGCCGGCCAGTTCTGTGACCGACACAGTGCCTTTCCCAACCGGGGTTGTTGCTTCGAGAGCTACAAGTCGATCATGTTCTTGGTCGATAGCGATCACAATGCGCGCCGCGCCGCTCAATGCGTTAGCTCCGAGATGGGGTTTCGAAGAATGCGCTGCGTGTCCGTGGACGGTGACATCGAGACCTATGCCGCCCTTGTGTCCGTGAACAGGAGCGCACATTGTTGGTTCGGCGACAACTATCTGCTCGATGCGTTGCTCTCGTTCCAACAACCAGTCTCGGTATCGGGCTGCGCCCAGCAACCCGCCTCCTTCTTCGGAGACGGTGCCGACCAAGTTCACAGTTGGTAGAGGGCGTTGGCCTGCATCTTGGAGCTCTTCTATAACTTGCAAAACAATCGCAAGGGTGGCCTTGGTATCAACCGATCCGCGTCCATAGACCCGACCATCTTCGATTCGGCCGTCGAACGGGTCATCGGTCATGTGTTCCACGCCGACGGTATCGAGGTGAACGTCGACAGTTACGGCTCGCTCTGAGGAGCCCTCAAAGCGTGCGTATACGTTGTAGCGGTCGTCTTCAACTTCATCCACAACTACGTCTGCTCCGAGAGCCTCAGCGTGGTTGGCTAACCAATCTGACATGTCGCGTTCCCCAGCGTCACCAGATATTGGCCCGGCGTGGAGCGGATTAACACTAGGAATTCGTACTAGTTCAGCTACTCGTTCAGTTATATCCACGTTGTCTCCTCCCTCGGAACCGAATCTTAAACCCTTAAGACGGAAACTCATGCAAGGCAAGAGGGGTCTCATGCCGTACCGTAGTTTTCCTATGTCGAAGGTTTTGATGTCACTTCCGCAAGGAGAGCGAGTCGGGATCGCCTTTTCAGGTGGTCTAGATACCTCTGCAGCGGTTGCTTGGATGAGAGAACACGGAGCTATCCCGTTCGCGTACACAGCTGATTTGGGCCAGTATGACGAACCGAACCTTGAAGGGGTTCCTGACCGGGCGTTGCAATACGGGGCCGAGAGTGCCCGAATCATCGACTGTAGATCAGAGTTAGTGCGCGAAGGGTTAATGGCGTTGCAGTGTGGTGCGTTTCATATTTCGACTGCAGGAAAGACGTATTTCAACACAACTCCGCTAGGCAGAGCGGTTACCGGAACGATGTTGGTTTCGGCCATGAAGGAAGATGGTGTTGATATCTGGGGAGATGGATCGACCTATAAAGGAAACGACATTGAACGGTTTTATAGGTATGGCTTGATGGTTAACCCAAACCTCAAGATCTATAAGCCTTGGCTGGATTCCGACTTTGTTGATGAACTGGGCGGGCGAACCGGTATGAGTGAATTCCTGATCGCTAGGGACCTCCCGTACCGTGATTCCGTAGAGAAGGCGTACTCAACCGACGCCAACATTTGGGGTGCAACGCATGAGGCTAAGTCGCTTGAAGATCTTGATAGAGGCATGGAAATTGTTTCACCGATAATGGGTGTGGCGCACTGGGACAAGGCCATCGAAATAGAAGAGGAAGACGTCACTTTAACTTTTGAACAAGGGTGGCCCGTGTCGATCAACGGAGCAACCTTCGATGACCAGGTGGCACTGGTAGAAGCTGCCAATGCTATTGGCGGCCGCCACGGACTGGGGATGAGCGACCAGATTGAGAACAGGATTATCGAAGCTAAGTCGCGAGGTATCTACGAAGGCCCCGCATTAGCGCTACTTCATATTGGCTTTGAGAGGCTGGTTACGGCCATCCATAATGAAAACACGATCGAGAATTACAGGACAATGGGTCGCCGTTTGGGGCGCCTCTTGTATGAAGGTCGCTGGTTTGACCCGCAAAGTTTGATGCTCCGAGAGCCACTCTTGCGGTGGGTTGGGTCAGCGGTTTCGGGTGAAGTCACAATTCGACTCCGACGCGGGGATGATTATTCGATTATGAACACTGAAGGCACCAATCTCACCTATGAACCGGATCGGCTTTCTATGGAACGTGTGGAGGATCAGGCCTTTGGTCCGTTGGATCGAATCGGTCAGTTGACGATGCGTAACCTTGACATCGATGACAGTAGGTCAAAGTTGGATGTGTACCGCGACACGGGAACTCTTGACGGTGGCAATGTCTTAGGGATCGACGGAGCGGAATAGTTATAGAGCCGACGAGCGCACAGCAACTCTTTGTTGGAGCCAATCGCCGACGAGATTGAGTGACACAACTGAAAGTGTCAGAAATAGGCCAGGCCAAAAGATTGGAAGAATGGTCTGCCTAATATCTCGGCGACCTTCGTTAATCATGTTGCCCCAGGTGGGTTCGGGGATTTGGACGCTCAAACCTAAATAAGACAAGGTGCCCTCGATCACGATCACAAAGCCTGCGTTGATAAGCGCGTATGCGAATAGGGCCGGCATGATGTTGGGGATAATTTCGCGGAACAGTATTGCCATGCGCTTTGTTCCTATGGCCTCAGCGGCTTGAATAAATTCTCGACTCGCAACGCTGAGTGTGCTTGCTCGTGCGATGCGTACATAAGTAGGGATCCCTAGTACTCCGAAAACAAGGGCGATCATTGTCAGGTTGCGCACCTTGTAAACGGCGACTAATGCGAGCAGGAGCACCAATGGCGGGAACGCAAGAATGACGTCAAGTGTCGCCATCGTCAGTGTTTCGACTTTTCCTTTGGTGTAACCAACGAAGGCTCCGATAATGCCGCCGAAAACAAGTCCGAATACCACGACAGTGGTGGCGACGATGAGCGATACCCATGATCCATGCAAAAGACGAGAGAGGTTGTCTCGAGACAAAACGTCGGTGCCCAACCAATGAGCGCTGGAGGGGCCTTCCACGGGTTTAGCTTCGCCGAACAAGAACGGCTGATAGAAGGGGTCTTGGAGTGGTAAGGCTTGACCAAAGATGCGGTCGAGTCTGCTGTAAATGGCCGCGCCTACGATGAACACCAGCCACACCAAAGCAATCTTGACTACCAGAGGCATGTCCAAGAATGCTTTACCGAACCTACGAACTACCGAAGACATCATTGCCGCCGGATTCGAGGATCAAGGGCCACATAGAGGATGTCGACCATCGCGTTCACCACCACGTATATCGTTGCGATGAATAGGGTGATGCCTTGAATCATCATGACGTCACGTTGGTAGATGCCGCTAATCAGTCTTGTTCCAAGCCCTGGTAGAGCAAAGACCGTTTCGATTACTACGGTTCCACCGATCAAACCGCCGAGTTGCAGGGCGAATACGGTTATCGCAGTAAGTGAGCTTGGGCGGAGGGCGTGTCTCATGAGGATATAACGGTCCCGTAAGCCCTTCGCCCTTGCCGAGAGCACATAGTCCTCTTTTAGAGTGCCGATCATGTCGGCTCTAATGAGACGGGCGTTGATTGCTAGTGGGGCTAATGCCAGAGCGCTAGCCGGAAGAATTGCTGTTTTCAGGTTGGCGAGGAGTCCCTTGTCGGTGATGCGATTCCAGCCTGTAGAGGGCAGCCAGTTGAATTTAAGTGTGAAGAGCCAGATGAAGAAGATGCCTGCGAGGAAGCCCGGAATTGACAGAGCTGCAGTCGTGAAGCCAGACATTGCGCGATCGAAGTAACCGCCTTCTCTGTAAGCGGAGAAGGCCCCAATGGGTATTGCTAGAACTGCCGCCATAAGTGTTGCAAGGAAAGCAAGTTCCATCGTTACCGGGATCCGGTCTTTGATCGCGTCCGAGACGGGTTGATCTGTGATGTAGGACTTGCCCAAATCGCCTTGCAAGGCGTCACCAACCCATCGGAAGTAACGCGTGAAGACGGGATCATCAAGGCGCAATTCTTTCCGAATCCGCTCGATGTTGGCGAGGTCGTCAAGGGCCTCGGGGGGAAGGATGGCCAAAATCGGATCCCCAGGCAGTTGCTCAACCATCAGGAAAGTCAAAAGGGATACTGCGAACAGAGTGGCAATTAACCGAACTGTTCGTATCGCTATGACTTTGCCTAACAAGTGAACTCCTACCTGGGGATCGCGATTAATGGTCTATCGGGTTCAGTCGGTCCAGAAAGCCTGGTTCAACTGAGGTACGGACCAGCCTTGACCGCCGAATGTTCCGTCGGGAAGTACCCAGCCGTTGACGCCAGCTAGGTTCGACTCGATGGCGAGCATCGTTGCAGTATGACCGGAGTACCACATTGGTACGTCACGGGCGATCCGCATCATGACCATCTCGTAAAGCGCATAACGCTCTTCGAAGTTGTCGGTCCCAATCGCGGCTACCAGCCAACCAAATACTTCGATGTCGAACCAGTTGAAGAAGTTGGTCGGTGTGAAGATGCCATCAAGCCCGTAGGCAGCAGCAACGCCCAAGGTGTGCGGCGCCATCTGGCGGTTGAGCTCTGTTGATGGATCATTATTGCTTGACCAACGCCAGCAGTGCGCTCCATGTGAACCCATGAAGTCTGGTGGGGCGCCCAACGCATAACCAATGTGTGTTTGTTGGTCATAGTTGGTGACGTTGACGTCAATCATTCCAGTAGATGACCACAACTGCTCAATTACTTGAATGGCCGCGATCAGCGTTGGGTCAGGTGGGCATGACAGCTCCACCTCAATATTTTCGCCTACCCCTCGACCGTCGGAACGATCTGGATCGTTGATGTAGTCGTAGATGAGGCCCTTGCCAGCGTCATAGTTGAAGGACGGCCATGCCGCAGCGACCTTCTCTGAGTAGAAGGGGCTATCAGGACTGAACCATTGTGTGCCTGGTAGCGAAATGCCAGTACCGCCAAGTGCCTCGATAACGGCTTCTTGGTTGTTCATGTGGGTGAGGCCTTTACGGACACGCACATCATCCAGCGGCGGGTTGTTCAGGTTGTACATACCGCCACCGACGTTGTTTCCTTGGAATTCAAGGAGCGTTATGTCCGCACCATCTTCCTTGGAAGAACGAGCGTCACGAATTGTGCCTTGACGCAATGTTTGCATGGCATTTGTCGTTCCTGACAACAGTGAATCCAACCGTGTTCCCTCATCGGGAATTGGACGGAAGGTGACTGAGTCAAGGTATGGCAACTGGTTGCCATCCGAATCACTCATCCAGTAGTTCGGGTTACGAACGACGATGGTTTCGTTGTCAAGGTCGCGCTTATCCATCATGAAAGCACCAGTTCCGATTGGGTTCATTGAGTACCCGTCGAAATCTGCGGTAGCTGCTTCGGGATCGAAGGCTGCACCCAGAGGTGTTTGGACCAAGAAAGACGGGAACGCTGAGTGCGCTGATCCGAGGACATACTTGACTGTCGTGTCATCAACAGCGATGACTTCAGTAAGTCCTGCAGCGGTGACGATTCCAGCAGCGGATGCGCCGACCTGTTGCATTGGGAACATGTCAACCAAGGTCTGAGCGGTGAACGGTTTTCCGTTGTGGAATGTCACCCCTTCTACAAGATTGAAGGTCCACTCGGTGAAGTCTTCGTTTGATGACCAGTCAGTCGCTAACCAAGGGCCGATTGTGCCGTCGGTGCGAATCATGACCACTGTGTCGAATACTGCGCCCACCATGGTGAGGCACGGCGCTGAGCACGCGTCTTCCCATGGGCGTAGGCCGGTAGCTTCAGCTTCAAGACCGATGATCAGGTCTCCGCCGTAGTTACTTTCTTCGACTACTTCTTCAACTTCGGTGTCGACATCGCCTTCGGCTTCGGTGCCGGATTCGATGACTTCTTCCTCAGCAGCTTCCGTAGTCGCTGTTTCTGTGTCTGAACTGCTCGCGGTGTCTGATGACCCGGAGTCGCTGTCACTGCCTCCACAGGCAGCGGCTATCAGAGCGATCGCAAAAAACGACGCAATGATTTTTAGCCAGCTTGATTTCATTTGAACCCTCCCTGAGTTCTTACTGAAGTACTAAAGCGGAAGGCGGGCGCCTCACCGCATAGCCCTTAGGTTTCAAGGGCAAAAGTTATTCAGGCGCTCACCTCCGCCATTTCGGGAACGGAGACGAGTGGGTGGTGACACGCAACGTAGTGGTCCTGGGAAACTTCGCGCATCATCGGCTCTTCTTGAGCGCAGCGGTCTGTCGCGTATTTGCATCGTGTTCTGAAGCGGCAACCGGAAGGCGGGTCGATCGGTGAGGGCAGGTCTTCCTCTTCGACCAGTGTGATATCGAGATTGGCCATAGGATCGGGCACTGGGCTTGAGCCCAAGAGGAGTTCTGTGTAGGGATGCGCTGGCGCGTCGTATAGAGCATTTGACTCTGAGACTTCACAGAGTTTACCGAGGTACATCACGGCGATTCTGTCTGAAATGTTTTTGACAACTGCGAGATCGTGAGCAATGAACACCAACGTCAATCCGTAATCGGCCTTGAGATCCTCAAGCATATTGAGGATTTGGGCTTGCACCGACACATCGAGGGCTGACACCGGTTCGTCGCAGATAATCACTTGAGGGTTGAGGACAAGTGCCCGGGCGATCGAAATTCGTTGGCACTGCCCACCGGAGAACTCATGAGGCCGCTTATCTCGTGCTATTGCGGGATCAATTCCGACGGCTTCCAACATCGCATCGACTTGGCTGATCTGCTCATCTTTGTTGTGGGGCCCCCACACTCTTAATGGTTCGGCTACCACGTCACCGATTTTCCTGCGTGGGTTCAGGGACGAGATCGGGTCTTGAAAAATCATTTGAAGGTCGGTTCGCGCTTGACGCAGCGCCTTCTCATCAAGAGAGCTCAAGTTGGTTCCGAGATAGCTCACTGTGCCTGAGGTGGGGCGCGGGAGCTGGATTAAAGATTTTGCTGTTGTTGACTTACCGCAGCCAGATTCGCCAACGAGGCCGAGAGTTTCACCTTGTTTGACATCGAGACTTACACCACTAACTGCGTTTACGACGCGACCTTGAGAAATAGGGAATTCGACCACCAAGTCTTCTGCGCGTATCAGCACAGTTTCTGGGTCTCGTAGGTGAGCTTTTCCGCTGCCAGCCATCAGGAGGCGCCTGTGGTCAGGTCGACGGGTACTTCGTCAACGATTTGCCCTTTGGCGACGGCCATTGTGGAGAGCCGGCCAGCTGCCAAGTTCTTTTCCCAAGCGTCTTGATTTTCTGGGGTTCCGACTTGGTACCAACAAGCGGTTGCATGCCCATCTTGGTTGGTCTGGAGCGGCGGTTCCTCCTCGAAGCAGCGATCTTGGGCATATGGGCAACGAGGACTGAATGCGCAACCGGCTGGCATCGTTATGAGATTAGGCGGCCGCCCAGCGATGGCAGCTAGACGGGTATGGCTGGGTTGGTCAGTTTTGGGAATCGAACGAAGAAGAGCTTCGGTGTACGGGTGGGAGGTTTCTTGGAAGATCTGATCGGTGCGGGCCTGTTCGACGATCTTTCCGGCGTACATGACAATGATTTCGTCTGTGCGTCCAGCGACGACGCCTAGGTCGTGGGTTACCAGCACCATGGCCATGTCACGTTCACTTTGTTGGATGCCTAACAGGTTCAGTATTTGGTGTTGGACAGTTACGTCAAGCGCGGTTGTGGGTTCGTCTGCAAAGAGGAGTTTCGGGCTACACGCTAGGGCGATTGCGATCGATACGCGTTGGCGCATGCCACCGGAAAGTTCGTGTGGGTAGGAACCAATGGTGACTTCGGCTTCTGGGATACGAACGCTCTTAAGGAGTTCGACAGCGAGAGTGCTGGCTTCCTTTTTTGATACCCCAAGATGTTTGCGCACATGTTCTGTTACTTGCCGCCCGATTTTCACAACTGGATTGAGAGACGTCATTGGGTCTTGGAAGACCATGGCAATTTCCTGGCCCCAAATTTCGGTCATTTCGCTCATAGGAAGGGCCAGAAGGTCCTGTCCAGCGAATCGGGCGTGTCCGGAGGTGTGAACGTTGTTTCCCAGGTTGAGGCGCATGATCGTTCGCGAAAGAACGGTCTTACCTGATCCGCTTTCACCAACGATGCCGAGTGTTTGTCCAGCGTGAAGGTCAAAGGTGACGCCATCCACGGCACGGAGTAGGCCCGCGTTGATAGAGAAATGGGTCCGGAGGTCTTGAACCGCTAGTAGTGGTTCTTCGCGGGTAGAGGTCATCGCTTCGGTCACTGATGCGTTGATCCCCTTCCCGAGCGAAGGTCCTGTCGAGGGCCTTACGCTAGGCAGCCTAACGTGCGTTTAGTCGCCAAAAACTAAGCCATTCTTGTTTGAAATAGCAAGAATCAACTACGACAATTCCGCAACGTTTTTATTAGCTCGTTTGAGCCTAGTTTTTGGGGCTTTGACGACTGTCCTGCGAGAAGGAACTCGATTAGTTCGAGGCATTATCCAAACTGAGCAATGATGCTGTTGAACGTTGGGCTTGGTCGCATGGAAGAAGAGGCCAACTCAGGATCTGGGAAATAGTAACCGCCAATGTCCATGGGCTGCCCCTGACAGTCGAGAAGGTCTTGAAGAATGGTCTCCTGTGCGGCGGACAGTTCATTTGCGAGCGGTTCAAACAGTTGTGCTAAATCTCGATCTTCTGTTTGGGCGGCCATTGCTTGCGCCCACCACATAGCGATGTAGAAATGGCTTCCTCGATTGTCTAGTTCGTTGACCTTACGACTCGGTGATTTGCCCTCGTCAAGTAGTCGGCTGGTGGCTTCGTCTAGGGCGACACCTAGGATCCTGGCCGACGTATTCTGCGCCGATTGGCCGAGATGTTCGAACGAGACCGCTAGGGCCAAGAATTCGCCCAAGCTGTCCCACCGTAAGTGGTTTTCTGCTTCGAACTGTTGGACGTGTTTCGGTGCGGATCCGCCAGCGCCAGTTTCAAATAGGCCGCCACCGTTCATTAACGGCACGATGGAAAGCATTTTTGCGGAGGTGCCGACTTCCAAAATGGGGAAGAGGTCGGTGTTGTAGTCCCTCAACACGTTGCCTGTTACCGAAATGGTGTCTTCTCCTCGACGTATCCGGTCAAGTGACAGTCGAGTTGCCTCAATCGGGGAGAGGATTTCGATCTCGAGTTGATCAGTGTCGTGTTCGCTGAGGTAGTCATTGACTTTGGTGATTAGTTGAGCATCGTGAGAGCGATTGCTGTCCAACCAAAAGATGACTGTCGCTCCGGTTGCATTACCTCTGGCGACCGCAAGTTTGACCCAATCTCGTACAGCTGCCTCTTTCACCGAGCACATTCTCCAAATGTCCCCGCGCTCGACTTCGTGTTGAATTATGAGATTGTTGTCCTGGTCGAGTACCTCGATTGATCCGTCAGTGGTTACTTCGAAGGTTTTGTCGTGGCTTCCGTACTCTTCGGCTTTTTGTGCCATTAGACCAACGTTTGGCACCGAACCCATTGTGGTGGGGTCGTAGGCTCCGTGTTTAATGCAGTCGTCGATGACTGCTTGGTAAATTCCTGCGTAGCTACTGTCAGGTATTACGGCTTTCGTGTCTTGTTGTTCGCCGAGTGAATTCCACATCTGCCCAGAGGACCGAATCATTGCAGGCATTGACGCGTCGACGATCACGTCGCTAGGTACGTGGAGATTTGTGATTCCTCTATCTGAGTCAACCATCGCGAGTGCCGGACCTTGTTCGTAGGCTCGAGCAATCGACTGTTCGATTTCATTGCGGTCGTCATCTGGAAGTTCTTGAATCGCCTCCAATAGGTCTCCAAGTCCGTTATTGACGTTCACTCCCAATTGGGTGAGCGTCTCGCCGTAGTCGGCGAATACGTCTGCAAAATAAGCTCGAACACAGTGTCCGAAGATAATTGGGTCGGACACCTTCATCATTGTTGCTTTGAGGTGCAGTGAGAATAAAACGCCTCGTTTTTTGCTGTCTTCTAGCTGTTCGTCGAGGAAGGCGCGGAGGTGACGTGCGGACATAAACGTTGCGTCAACAATTTCGCCAGAAGTGACATGGACCTCTTTGAGGGTGGTAACTGTTCCGTCGTTAGAGGTGTGTTGAATCCGCAGTGTGCCGTCGGTTTCCGCTGTAATCGATTTTTCGTTTGACCGGAAGTCGTTGCCGTTCATCGTTGCTACATGGGTCTGCGAGGTAGAGGACCAATCTCCCATGGAGTGGGGAAATTTCTGAGCGAACTGCTTTACGGCTCGTGGTGCTCGGCGATCGGAGTTGCCTTCTCGGAGGACCGGGTTAACTGCCGAACCTTTAATTTTGTCGTATCGGTCCCGGATGGCTTCCTCTTCTGGGGTTTTGGGATCAGTGGGGTAGTCAGGGACGGCTAATCC
The DNA here is from genome assembly GCA_036163555.1 of Actinomycetota bacterium. Lineage (GTDB taxonomy): Bacteria > Actinomycetota > Acidimicrobiia > Acidimicrobiales > Poriferisodalaceae > MedAcidi-G3. The sequence continues at coordinate 183,093 of JAYZKK010000056.1, read as the reverse complement.
TGCCTGTTGTAGCTCGGCGATAGCGGCCTGCAGTTGGGGGATCGACGCGGAAATATTGGGCAGCTTGATGATGTTTGCGTCGGGTAGAAGGGTCATTTCCCCGAGTTCTGCCAAAGCGTCACCAATTTGTTGCTCTTCGGTTAAATGTTCGGGAAATGAGGCGATCACTCGCCCGGCCAGGGAAATGTCTCGAGTCTCGACGCTGACTCCAGCGGCGTTAGCAAAAGCCTGAACGACTGGCAGGAAAGAGTAGGTAGCGAGAGCAGGTGCTTCGTCGGTATGGGTGTAGATGATCTTGGACATGCCACTCCACTGAGCGTGTTGATGGACCGTCTAAAGGTACATCTTTAAATGGTCCGTGTATCGAGTCATGATGTTGTTCTGAGTAGCTATCGTTTCGAGTTAAGTTTTTGAACAAGAAACGAGGTCTCGCTCCTTATGTCATCCGTAACGTCTATTGCAGATATTTCTCGAGTTCACGCTGAGGGTCAGCCCGACAAGGTTGCGTTGATCTATGAGGGCCAAGAGTGGACTTATGCGCAACTGAATTCAGAATCAAGCAAGGTAGCCAACGCCTTATTGGCTGCCGGTGTTGGTCCACAAGACCGCGTTGCCCATCTGGATAAGAACGGACCGGAGTACTTCACCTACCTGATAGGGGCAAGCAAAATTAATGCGGTGAGTGTGTCGGTGAATTGGCGTCTAGCTGCCCCCGAAATGGAATACGTTCTGAACCACGCTGAAGTGAAAGTCCTTCTCATCGGTGAAGAATTTTTGGGTCATCTAGGACAGATGAACCTCGACACTGTGACGAAGGTCGTGGTTGTTGGCGATGGTGGCGAACATGACTCATACGAGGATTGGTTGTCGGGATATACAGAAGACGACCCAAAAGTTGCAGTCGGCTGGACTGATACTTGCTATCAGCTGTACACCTCTGGAACTACGGGGCTTCCCAAAGGGGTCGAGCTAACCAACAGGAATTTCTTTTCGTTTCTGCCGGTTGCGAGTGAGGAATGGTCCTTTGACTCGGACAGCGTGAATCTTGTGGCGATGCCGCTATTTCACATAGCGGGAAGTGGATGGGGAGTGGTAGGGCTCTTTAACGGTGGAACCAACATTTTGTTGAGAGAAGCGGACTTAGTGGAGTTGCTCCGTTTGGTGGAGACTTATTCGGTTACGAACGCGCTGTTGGTACCAGCGATTTTGCAGTTCCTCCTTATAACACCTGAAGCGCAAGAGACCGATTTTTCTAGCCTGCGTTCAATGATTTATGGGGCGTCCCCTATCACCGAGGAGGTCCTCGCTGGGAGCATGCAGCTGATGGGATGTGATTTCGTGGGTGCTTATGGCCTTACCGAAACCACTGGTGGTGGCACCATCCTGCGAGCTGAACATCATGATCCGGGCGGTGCGAAAGCTCACTTACTGAGGTCAGCGGGGCAACCGTGGGCTGATATTGAGCTTCGCATTGTCGACCCAGAGACATTGGAGGATTTAGGTGAAGGTGAGGTTGGCGAAATTTGGCTTAAGTCAGTTGTTACTTTGAAGGGGTACTGGAAGGATCCGGCTGCGACAGCCGAGGTTTACCCGGAAGGTCGCGACGATGAAGGGCGGGGTTGGTTCCGTACCGGGGATGCGGGATACCTTTCGGAAGGGTTCTTGTTCATTCATGACCGGGTTAAGGACATGATTATTTCTGGAGCCGAGAATATTTACCCAGCTGAGGTCGAGAATGCGTTGATGAGCCACCCTGAGGTGGCGGACGTGGCTGTCATCGGTGTACCACACGAGAAGTGGGGTGAGACTGTCAAAGCGATCATCACCGCAGCTCCTGATGCTGACCCATCTGAAGGAGCCCTGATCGAGTATTGCCGTGAACGCCTTGCTCACTATAAGTGCCCAACGTCGGTAGATCGTATGGACCTGATTCCGCGTAATCCTTCCGGGAAGATCTTGAAGACGGAGCTTCGGAAGCCTTACTGGGAAGGCAAAGAACGGCACGTCAATTAGCTATCTGGGCCCCAGCGTTCTCTCCAGCGAGCCGCCCAAAGACCGCTCCTGCTATTAGCCCGGCCCCTCCCGGATAATTCCCGTAAAAGAGGCCGCCCACTAATTCTCCAGCGGCGTATAACCCAGGGATCGTGTCAAGACCACTGTCTAGGACCTGTCCTTGATCGTTGATGCGAAGACCACCGAAGGTGAAGGTCAGGCCGCATGTCACGTTGTATGCCTGAAAAGGTGGTTCATCCAGGGTGTTGGCCCAGTTTGACTTGTTTATGGCGAGTCCCGACGTTGAGCGACCATCCTTCACATTCGGGTCAAACGGAATCGTCGTGTTCACGGCTGCGTTGTACTCGCCAATTGTTTCGAATGCTTTCCTCGCGTCGACTCCTTCCATGCGAGCACATAGTTCATCTAAGGAGTCAGCCTGGACTTTGGTGACTTGTTTGATTCGGTACTCGTCCCGCAACAGGTGATCAACCTTTGAATCAAATATTTGCCATGCGGAATGACCCGGCTGTTGGAGTATTTCGCGCCCGTATTTGGCGTACGTGTAGTTGCGAAAGTCTGCGCCTTCGTCGAGGAAACGTTGGCCTTTGTTGTTGATCACTACACCGAATGGGTAACTGTGTTTCTGGAAGGCGTCGCCGACAGCCAGATCACCGAATTCTGGAGCGTTGTATTCCCATGCCACGGCGTGGGCGCCACTCCAATTCCCGTATGGCATTGCGCCGATGTCGAGGGCCATTTTGATGCCGTCTCCGGTGTTGAACCGTGTACCTCTCACCTTTGCTAGATCCCACCCTGGACCCAGGTAACGCGTCCGCCACTCAGAGTTAGCCTGAAATCCTCCTGCAGCGAGGATGACTGCTTTAGCGGGTATATCAACCATGGTTCCAGCTTGACGAACCCGAACTCCTCGGACCGTGGATCCGTCAAAGATCAGTTCTTTGGCGGTTGTTTCGTAGCGGAGTTCGATGCCGTTATTGATGAGAGCGCCGTGGAGTGCATCAATGAGACCTTCACCGCCACCCCATGCTTCAACGGTTAAGCCGCCCCAAAACTTAAACTTGCCATCTACTTTGAATGCTTGCCGCCCCCATATGGGGGCGAAACGGACTCCGTTGCGTTGCATCCACATGACGGTTTGTTTGCTGTTTGATACGAGGAAACTGGCAAGTTCGGGATCTGTCCTGTATTCGGTGACGCGTCCCATGTCGGCATAAAACTCATCTTCGGTGTAAGTACCGAAGTCTGTGTTTTTGATTTCGCTTTGAGTCAGGTCGGGCATGAGTTCCACTAAATCGTCGACACCGTCGTAGGCGAAACGAATGGCACCGGCTGTAAATCTGCTGTTCCCACCGGACTCGGCTTTGGATGCCCTTTCGAGCACTACGACTTTGGCCCCTTGTTCTGCCGCTGACAGCGCAGCGCAGCATGCGGCGTTACCAGCGCCCACTACCACAACATCGAAATCTGACACCTAGGACCCTGCCCGTTTGAGTTAGTCGACGACCGTGGGATCACCCACGCGGGATCGAACCAGCCATTGAAAGATATGCCATCCGTTTGTTTCGTCGCCGATTGACGGGTGGACTTGAGCGGCCGAACTAGAGCTGATGATTCGACCATCGGGGACTTTGACGCAAACTTCTGCAGCGCGTTCTGCGTTTAGATAGAAACCGATAGCGGAAGCAACTGAGGTGCCTACGGTCAGTAGGCCATGGTTGGCCATGATGACCAAGCGGCCCTGCCCTAGGGCGTCAGCTATGCGCTGGCCGGTAGCAATGTCTGTGACGTTTACCTCTTCACCTAGATAAACACCCTGTAGGCCGTGAAATGCAACGGCCTCCTGGCTACTCATGGGAAGTGGTACAGCCATCGCTGAGAACGGTGTGCCATATGGAGTGTGAGTATGGATAGCACCAACAACGTCAGGCCGACTTGAGTGAATTGGTGCGTGAATGTAGAAGGCTGCCGGATTAATTTCCCCTGCACCGTCAACGACTTCACCAACGTGGTTGACCAGTACTAAATCATCGACTGTTGCTTCACCGAAAGGAACCCCGTATTTCAGTAACCAGAAACAGTCAGTGAGTTCAGGGTCGCGTGCTGTTATGTGTCCCGAGCCGTCAGCTCCCCATCCCCAGGAGGCCATGATTCGGTATCCCAAGGCGGTTTCTTGTTTGCGGATATGACGCTCCTCATCGGAGGTCGTATTCGGAGTTGGTCGCGAATGTAAAGAGAAGCTGTCATCGTGCAGAGTTTGGTTTACGGTCACTAGATACTCCTACGTTCGAACAGGCTGACTGACTACAACCCAGGGGCATCGTCATCGGTACCGCTAATGACTCGGCCCGCTAATTCCATTACCGGTTCAGCGACCATCATGTGCTGGGAAGCCACATGGATGTCGCGAAAATGCCGCTGCAAAGGGGAGTCCTCGTAGACCGAAGAACCGCCGACTGTCGTGTACATATTGTCGACGATGCTGATCGCGGTGGTCACGGCATGAACTGTCGAAGTGCGAAGAAGTCGGCGAGTTTCGAGCGATCCCACGCCACTTTGTGCTTCTTCCCACGCCGAAGCTATATCTGCGTAAAACGATGCACGGGCAGCTCTTAGAGAGGAGTCAGCTAGTGCTACGTCTCTGTGGAAAGCGGGCCGTGATGAAAGTGTCCGTCCTGAGCCTGTAGGTGTCTTTGATTTAGCAACGTCGAGAGCCTCATCGATGGAGTCTCGAGCCATCCCAAGCGCAATGGCGCCAATTGGAAGAGCCAAATAACCAAAGCGAGGAAAGCGATAAATCGGTGACTTGGCGAACGGTGATGAACGTAGTGCTTCGACGGTCGCGACTCGATATTCAGGAAGTTCGAGCCCTTGAGTCGTGTAGGAGCTTGAACCTGATCCGCGAAGACCGCTGGTATGCCAGTTGTCGAGGATTTCGATCTCGCTCGGTCGAAAAAATGCTCGCGCTTCGGACGGACGGTCTTTCCCATCATGGATCGGATCTCCGCTTTCGTCGCAGAGGATGACTCCGCCTGATATCCAGGCGGCGTTGTGGCAGCCAGAACCCCAATCCCAGCGACCGTCGATAATCCAATGATCTGGCTTATCTGGAGTTCGGGTAGCCGTGCCGGAATATGCGAAAACGCCGCTGGTAATGACGTTCGGGTTCTCTAAGAGTTCATCAAGTAGTTGGGGTGCGACGGCAGGAAACATGTACTGCGATGTGGCCCCGATAAAGACACACCATGCGGTTGACGCATTCCCGGTAGCAAGAATCTCGCAAACTTCCGCTAAAACTCTCGGCTCGGCACCTACTCCGCCAAGTTCGACGGGGGTGCACAAACGATACAAACCCTCCTGAGCAAGGCGATCTGCGATGTCTTGGGGCAGGGCACGTTGCGTGTCTATCTCTCTTCCACGGGCGCGTAACTCTTCGACGTAGCTGGAAGCTATTTGGGAAAAGTCGCTCGACATGGGTTATTGCTAATTCGTATAAGTGCTCAGGGAGCCGCCTTCGGCGACCAACTGTTCAATCAAAGGTGAAATTGACCAGTGTTCACCCCCGATGGTAGAGGCATAATGCTTGATGCGGTCGGCTACATCACTTAGGCCCACTGTGTCCGCCCAAAACATTGGCCCTCCGGTGTACATGGGCCAGCCGTAACCATTAATCCAAACAACATCAACGTCGCTACCGCGGATAGCGATCCCTTCGGACAAAATCTTGGCACCTTCGTTGACCATCGGGTAAAGACAACGTTCGAGGATTTCTTGATCGGAAACGTCACGTTGAGGGATTCCCTGCCGTTCGGCAAACTGCTGAATGATTTGTTCAACTTCGGGGTCGGGCGTTGCTGCTCGTGTTGTTGGGTCGTAGGTGTAGTAGCCACTTCCGTTCTTCTGTCCGCGTCGCCCACTTTCACATAGCAATTCGCGAACGGTGGATCCGGACGAGGTTGCTTCGTCCCAACCGATATCGAGCCCAGCAAGGTCGCTCATGGCGAATGGACCCATCGGTAAGCCAAAGTCGAACAAAACCTGATCGACTCGCGATGGAGCGGCGCCCTCTAAGATCATTTTTTCAGCTTCAATGCCGCGCATGAACAGCATTCGGTTACCAACGAACCCATGACAGACGCCACATAAAACCGGTGTTTTACCAATGGTGCGCCCTATACCCATTGCTGTTGCGATAGCGATGTCTGAGGTCTCGTCGCCGCGGACCACTTCGAGCATTTTCATAACGTTGGCTGGTGAAAAAAAGTGCATCCCAATCACGGCTTCGGGTCGACTGGTAGCGGATGCGATTTCGTTGATGTCCAGTGCAGATGTATTTGAAGCAAGAATCGCTCCGGGCTGACATATCTGGTCCAGCTGCTCGAAGATCGATTTTTTCAAACCCATGTTTTCAAACACTGCTTCAATGATCAGATCGCATTCAGCGAAGTCGCCCATATCGACTGATCCGCTGATCAGGCTCATCCGGTTTTCGACGTCGTCGCTTGAGATACCACCCCGAGCGGCGGTGCGTTCGTAGTTGGAGCGCACCACTGCTAGTCCGCGTTCCAGGGCATCCTCGTCCCTTTCAACGATTGTCACTGGAATACCTACATTCGCGAAGTTCATGGCAATTCCACCGCCCATGGTGCCGGCTCCAAGTACACCGCAGCGGTTGATGTCAGCGGCTTTGGTGTCTTTGGGAAGGCCTGGAATTTTGAGGGCGGCGCGCTCGGCGAAGAAATAGTACTGCTGGGCTTTTGACTGGGTTCCTTTCATCAAGTCTCGAAATAGTTCTTGCTCTCGTTGTAAGCCGGCATCAAAGTCGAGATTGACGGCTGCTTCGACGCAGCGAACGTTGTATTCAGGGGCGAGAAAGCCTCGGGTCTTCCTTGCAATGCCTGCCCGGAAGTCATCAAACAGGGAAGGTGGCGTGTCGGCAACCTTGTCGTCGCGGTCGCGAATGCGAAGTAATGGCATGTTCTCTGCTATCGCCCGCCGAGCGAAGGCGATTGCGCCCGACTGTAGGTCTTCGACTATTTCGTCGATTAGTCCGCAGTCGAGTGCTTCGTCTGCCGTTATTGGCTCGCCGCTGGTCATCATTTCCAAGGCCTGCGCAGCTCCGGTAATGCGCGGCAGTCTTTGAGTTCCGCCCGCACCTGGTAGGAGTCCGAGCTTCACTTCAGGGAGTCCGTATTTGCTGCTGCTAACACCGACACGGTAATGAGCGCAGAGTGCTACCTCGAGGCCTCCACCAAGGGCAGTTCCGTGCACAGCGGCTATCACGGGTTTTGAACAATTTTCCATGGCGTCTTGAGCCTCTTGGAGGCTTGGGGGTTTGGGAGGCCCCGAAAATTCGGTTATGTCGGCACCAGCGATGAATGTGCGTCCGTCGCAGATGACGACGATCGCAGCTGCATCGCTACTTTCGGCTTGAGTCATGCCGTCCAGGAGTCCTTGTCGAACGTGGTGGCTCAGGGCGTTAACGGGTGGGTTGTCTATGTGGATGAGCGCTACATCGTCATCGAATTCAAGACGGACGGACTGGGTTAGTTGAGTCATATGCACAAGGTAGGGGACAGAGGAGCCCCAAGTCTTATCGAGTTAGAGATCTAACCGAAATCCGATCTTGGAGTCTCTACATTGAGCTAGAGTCACAAACTTGAAGGGAGCTCCAGTGAGTGAGAAACCTGACCCAATGACAGTGCCTTTCGGTACCGTCTTTTGCGACTGGATGGCGACAGCGCCATCTGAGAATGGTGTTTATCAGTACGCCGGGAAAGTAGAGCCATACGGGGACTTTTCTATGAGTCCTGCGGCGCACGCACTTCACTATGGGAGCGCAATCTTCGAAGGTTTGAAGGCTCATCGGCAGATCGATGGCTCCTTAGCGATCTTTCGGTTAGATGACCATGTTGCTCGAATGTGTCAAAGCGCTGCGCAGTTGAGGCTCCCGGTGCCTGAAGAGGCCCTTCTTCGCCAAATGATTATTGACAGTGTTGAAGCCAACGTTGAGGAAGTCCCGGCCCCTCCTGGTTCGCTTTACGTTAGGCCCACACTTATCGGCACTGAACCAAATATTGGGGCAGCGGCAACACCTACATCAGAGGCGTTGCTTTACATCGTGAATTGTCCCGTAGGTGATTACTTTAAGGGTGGAGTAAGGCCGCTCACGTTGTTGGTCGAAGAAGAGATACCGAGGACAACTCCTCAGTTCGGAATGGTTAAATCTGGCGCGAATTACGCCATGGCATTAGCACCGACCTTGGATGCGATGGCTCGAAATGAAGCTGTCGATCAGATCCTTTTCGCCACAGGTGGAGATATCACGGAAACAGGGGCCGCAAATTTCTTCTTGGCGGACGATGAGCGCATAGTGACGCGACAGCTTGACAGTTCGTTTTTGCATGGCGTGACCCGGGCCTCCGTAATAGCACTCGCCGCTGATTTGGGCTACGAGGTTGAAGAGCGCCCTATTGAGTTGAATGAATTACAGGAGTGGGCCAGTCACGGCGAAGCCTTCCTGTCAGGGACTGCTGCGGTCCTCTCGCCAGTTGGAACGATGCTTCGTGGTAACGACGAAATCATCTTTGGTGACGGCCAACCGGGTGCCAACACGTTGCGCTTGAGGGAAAGCTTGGTGGCCATCCAAAATGGTAGTGGTGATGATGAGCACGGCTGGCGCACCGCTGTTCGAAGTTGAGCTAGCAATAATCCTTGAGAGGTTGTCACGTGGCGAATAGCTCAAAGGGTCTGAGTTTCGGTTGGTTGTCACCGGTAATTGGTAATCAATGGAGCGATTACCAACCGATCGTGCAATACCAATGTGAACACATCTTGCCGACCGTGGTGGAACACTTCGACAGTTTGTGGATCGCTGACCATTTCTACGGCTTTGATCAAAAATCCGATCCATTTCTCGAAGCTTGGACAACCCTGACCTGGTGCGCTGCAAAATTTCCAAACGTCGATCTATGTCACCATGTTTTGGGCGTCGGATATCGGCCCCCAGCGCTCACTGCGAAAATGGCCAGCACCCTACAGTTTCTTACCGGAAATCGATTTATTCTCGGAATCGGAGCAGGCTGGCGAGAAGCTGAGTATCTGGCGTACGGCTATGACTTTCCGGAGCCCAGCGTACGTTTTCGGCAGTTGGAGGAAGCGATCAAGATATGTCGGCTTATGTGGACAGAAGAAGATCCACGTTTTGATGGTGAATTTTTCCATATTGAAGGAGCAGACGCGCCGCCGCTTCCCGATGTCGCGCCCCCCATTTGTATCGGGACTTCAGGAGAACAGATAGGTATCCCATTAGCTGCTCGACATGCTGATATCTGGAACACAGTTTGGCGAGGTGATTTCGATTCGTTAACCAGAAAGCGGGACATCATGTTGCGGGAGCTCGAGCGTTTGGGTCGAGTCCGGGAAGAGGTCCAGTTTTCACTCACTGTTGAACGGGCATTGCCACAAACAACTAGTGAGATTGACGACTTTGGGACACTGTTGACTGGACTCATAGAGCTAGGTATCGAGCATTTTGTATTGGATTTTGGTAACCCAGAGACAGCGGACGAAGCTGAGCATTTCATCACCCAGGTCATGGGCCCGCTTCGCAGCTAGCAGCGTCTCTTTGAACGCCGCTCTAGTGTTGTTGTCGAAGAAGAGACGAACGCGGAGAGGATGAGCGGATCTGTATGACATTACGTCTTCGGCAAGTCGCGATGGTTGGCGACGAATATGTAGAAACTGAGCACGCCCTTCGAGAAGTGTTTGGCCTTGACGTTGCCTATCGCGATCCTGGGAACCGACCAGGACGCGAGGCGGGAGTGAGTATTTTTGGGCTCAAAAATTTTGTCATGCCGATCGGGAATCAGTTCCTCGAACTCGTCACCCCCTTGGTGCCGGGGCCATCTTCTGCGGGTGGTCGCTACATCGAACGGCGAGGCGGCCCAGGTGGATACATGTTGCTGTTTCAAGTGACGCGTTCCGATTACGAAATTCATAGGGGTTATTTGGAACGATTAGGGGTGCGGGTAGTTGCCGGCGGAGACATCAGCGAAACAGGTAGCGACGCAATTCACATTCATCCCAAGGATTTGCCTGGATGTTTGGTGGAGCTTCGATGGTGTGAGAACGAAGAAAGAGTGGACGGAGACTGGTGGCCGGTTGAAAAGGATTGGCGAGATCACAGCAACACCGAAGTAGTAGAGGCCATCGTCGGAGCAGAAGTTCAGACTCCTGAACCTCTCCAACTAGCGCAAAGGTGGGGTGAGGTACTCCAGCAGGATGTTCTCGTGGAGGGCGCGCTGCCGTCACTTTTGACTGCTGATGGCCCAGTCCGGTTTGTCGAACCGGCCGATGGTCGCCCGGAAGGCCTTGGAGGAATCGATGTCAAGGTGTATGACGTGGATGCGGTTCTTCAACGCGCAGATAATTTCGGTCTGCAGCTTGGTGAAGATATGGTCGAAGTTTCAGGTTTGCGTTTCTACCTCAAGTAAAGGTTTAACTCAGGTAGATGTGGGTGTGTTCTCCCAATCGGGGAGCTGGGGCGATTGACCACCAAGGGGAGCTGCTCCGGAAAGGAGCTCCCGGGATTGTGACTTCAGTGCCATCTTGTAGCTGGGTTGTTGTCCAATAGTCAGCGGCATCTAAATGGGGGTTATCTACAAGAGCGTCGATGGTGTTGACTGGAGTTATGGGTATGCCTCGACGCTGACCTTCCTCGAACAGCTCGAGTCGTGTGCCTTGTGTCGTGAGTTCTTCGACCCAGTCGTCAATTAGGTCCTTGGCCTCAACTCGAACAGCGTTGTCTACAAAAACTTCCTCGATGATGCTTTCGTTGCCTGTGGATTCTGAAACCCATTGGGCCATCGCAGTCCAGTGCCTGGGCATGAGGACGATTATCGAGACGAAACCGTCCTTGCATGGGTACAGACCGAAGGGCCGACCGAGGTCTCGGCGGTTACCGGACCTTTCGCGGTGCACTCGGTCGTCCATGAACATGGGAACACCTGTCTCGGGGGCGATCGAAAGTGCCACTTCTTGCATCGATATCTCGACGTTCTGACCAACACCGGTTATTCGTCGCGATCGTAACGCTAGGAGAGTGCCCACTAGCGCAGACGCTGCGGATGCGTGATAGGCAAGTTGGACGGGTGCTGCAGGAGCCACAGGTGCACGATTTGTGAATCCTGTCGTGTATAGGATGCCGGATGCAGCCCAAGCGACGAGGTTGGAGCTGCGCCAGTTCCTTTTGGGGCCGGTTGAGCCAAACGGCAAGATTTTGGTCCGAATTGTTGTCGGACTAATTTCGTCTCGGGGTAGTGCAGACTTTTCTGGCAGTTGGTCTTCAAATACAACGTCTGCTTCGTTCAGAATTCGCATCAAAGATTCAGTGTCTTCTGGTTCGATGACCACACTGTGCGCTCCCATGGCCAGATAACTCCACCAGAGGCTGTTCTCGGGAGGTTCCATGTTGTCGGCAAAGGGGCCAAGGCGTCTTAAGGGTGAACCGGCAGGTGATTCAAGGCGAATAACTTCGGCGCCCAAACCTGCTAAGAGTCTGGTTGCGTAGGCACCCGCAAGGCCAGTGGTGTCAACGACTCGGAGTCCGTTGTAGGGGCCGGCCATCAGAGATCTCGAGCATCTTCAGTGCCAGGAACCAATAGGTGGATCCAGTCATTCCATGGCCGTGTCGCGACCATCCCTGGTTCAGTCTGTTCGAAAGCGCCTCCGGCTGAAATCAGGTTGTCAATAGCGTCTTCAGAAAGTCCAACTACATCGGTGAGAACCTCGCGGGTGTGTTGACCCATGGAGGGACCAGCTGAGGTCCATCGCCCAGGTGTTGCGCTGAGCTTCACCGCGCAGCCACTAAAGACATCGCGACCTAGGCGGTTTGACGGGGCCACTTGGTACCAGTTTCGACTAGTCACGTGTGTGTCGTGCAAGAGGTCTTCATTCGTAGAAACTACGTGTGCAGTGACACCTGCATTCTGAAGACGGTAGGCGAGGTCTTCAACTTCAAAACTGGATGTCCAACCTGCAATCTGTTCGTCTAGGCGGTCTTGGTCTGAGTTCCGCGTTGATGGATCGTCGAATTCGGTGTCAATGGCCGAACCCATGAGAGTGCGCAGCGCCACCCAGTCGTCTTCTTCGGTTGCGCTAATCGCTATCCATCGTTCGACGCCCGCGCATGGGTAGACCCCTTGTGGAGCGCCCCACATTGAGCGATTGCCAATGCGGCTGTACACAGTGCCGGTTAGGTCGTAGTCCATGACGAAAGGTCCAAGTAACGCCAAAGTGGTTTCGAATTGGCTGATATCGATGTGTACGCCTTCGCCCGTGTTGTCTCGTTGCTCTAGTCCCGTGATTGTTGCGATGGCTGCGTGCAAGGCCGACATGTAGTCGGGTGGGGCGACGGTTGCGATGCCTGCTGGTGGGTCATCAGAATGGCCTGTGAAGTCATCCATCCCGACTAGGGGAGCTTGATTCGGACCCCAAGCAACGAATGGGTAATAGGGCATGTTCTCGTTACTTCCGAACCCAGGGAGCTGCACATAGACAATGTCGGGCTTCACGGACGCAACGGAGTCGTAGTCGAGGCCTAATTCTACTAAGGCTCGTGCTCCGAAATTAGCGAGAAAGACGTCGCATTCCGCCAGGAGTTGTAGGGCGGTGGCTTTGCCTTCCTCGGTCTTTAGCTCTAAGCCGACGCTCCGTTTGGAGGCATTCATTTCCGATACGTAAGGGCTTGTGTCAGACGAGATTGGAGCTAGGTCCTCGCGGTCTTTAAGCCAGGCAGAGCCAAGTATCCGGACGACATCGGGACTCATCTGCGATTCGATCTTTAGGACGTCAGCTCCGAAATGGGCCATCAACTTGCCACAAAAGGGTGAAGCTATGGCTATCCCTAGTTCAAAAACGCGTACGCCTTTGAGAGGAAGGTCGTCGTCGATGTTTGTCACTTAGCTCCCCCCGAGGCTTATGTGGACACGTACCCTAACCTCTGATCCCGTAGGCGGGCTTCCTGTTCACGATCTTCAGGGTCCCCAAGTCCACCACCACCAGGGAATTCAATAATTAAATGTCGACCTGGCGGGACTATGGTGTTGCCTTTTGCGCTTACAGGTGATCCATCGTCCAAGGTCAAATTACCCGTGAGGCCGTTACTTCCACCATGTCGCCCTCGCGCCGGATACGTCACTCGTTCGAAGGTTGCGCTGAAAACGAACTCTCCGGCGTCCCTGTGGCCGAGTTCAACCACCTGACCTAGCCCGCCACGGAACTCCCCGTCTCCTCCTGAGTCTGGACGAAATTCCTTTCGCCAAAAGACCAGCGGTGACACAACTTCGTTGATTTCAACAGGCATGTTCTTCACACCGCTGGGAAAAGCGGTCGCTGAAAGGCCGTCTTGGCCGGGTCTCGCACCAGCGCCTCCGGAATTGAAACTCATCATCATGAATTGTCGTCCGGTGTGGTCATCCCAGTTGCCACTGGCTAATAGGTTCCATAATGAACTGGTGCCCTCCGCTGGCACTTTGTTCGGCAGCACCTGACTCAGACACCCATAGACGGCATCGGGAAGCATTTGGCCCATCACATGGCGGATGTTGACAGCAGCAGGGCGAGGAGCGTTGAGAATGCAGCCAACTGGGGCAGATACTTTGACGACTTGAAGTGAGCCGGCGTTATTAGGGATATTCGGGCCGATGATGCAGCGAACGCCGAAGGACGTATAAGCATCGGTGTAGGACATTGGGACATTGATCCCGTGCGGCTGAACGGGGCTTGTCCCATCAAATTTGACGGTGACTCCATCGGTGTCGATGCTGAGTTCAGTGACAATGTCGAGTGGTGCGTCGACGCCGTCAACTCGCATCTCTGAATTCCACGTTCCGGCAGGAATGCGGCCTATTTCTGTCAGCATTGCCTGCCGGGAGGTTTCGATGATGTATTCCCCCAAGTCGTCAAGATCTTCGAGCTTGTATTCAGCCATCATTTCGATCAGGCGTAAGGCACCGACCCTGTTGCAGGCGGCTAATGAGTAGATGTCACCCATGACTTGGACGCTGTCTCGAACGTTTGATTCGATTATTCGGACCACATTTGGATCGAAGACTTCCTCGGTCGCGAAGCGCATGATTGGGAGTTGTAGTCCTTCGTGGAAAATCTCGCGCGAGGTGGAGCTAAAGCCGACGCCGCCGATGTCGACAACATGGCTGGTGCACGCAAATAGTGCGACCGGTTGATCTTTGTAGAAAACGGGTGTGACAACTACAACGTCGAAAAGGTGGCCTGTGCCTTTCCATGGGTCATTCGTTAGGTAAATGTCACCTGGACGCATTGTGTGAATTGGGAATTCGTCAAGGAAATGCCCTACTGAGGCAGCCATCGAATTCACATGCCCTGGTGTCCCTGTTACTGATTGCGCCAGCATCCTGCCTTGTGGATCGAAGACCCCTGCAGATAAGTCCCCGGCCTCGCGCGTTGATGTTGAGAAGGCAGATCTCACCAAGGTGGTGGCTTGTTCTTGGACCACTGCGATGAGTCGATTCCACATGATGTCTTTTTGAAGGGTGCGCAAACTGTTAGAGGCCTTGTCGTTGTCAGGTCCTGCAGTTATTTCGCGATGTCGAATTCGGAGGTGACCGCTTTCGGTTAACGAGGCGCTGTAGGCCTTGGGGAGGAAAGTGGTTGTTTGCTCCTCAGTGATCAGTGCAGGCCCATCGATGCGATAACCCTCGAGGTTTTGCCGGGCAACCACCGCTGTCTCCACCATTGTCCCGGTTTCAGGATCAGTGGTCTTAGTGGTAGGTAGATCCGTCAGTATTTTTTTGGGGAGTTTCCATCCTTCTAACTTCGGTTTCGTTGGTATCGAGCTGACTGTCGCAACCCAGCTAAGAGTCTCGACTCCGAGGCCTGTGATTTCGCGGCCATACAGCCGTCGGTATTCCTCTACGAACGCCTCTTCTAAAACCTTCCGTAAGTGCGCTGCATCCGGGGGAGGGGATGCGAAGATTTCGGAGAGGTCCAGGTCCACGGTAATTTCATGACCTTGGCCTTCGTATCTCATGAAGGCTTTGGCGCCTTTAACCAAGTCCTCGTCACTTGTTGCACGACGCACGATTTGTTCGGCTTCGTCGAGCATTTCTTCCAACATGCTGGCTAGGTCGTCTACGACCAGCTCATCGAGTCGGATATAACGGGTACGAACATTCTCGTGTGAGGCCGGAGCATGCAGAAACCCGATCGCAGAACCTACGCCAGCTCCGCTAGGGATCAGCACTTCACTCATGCCAAGTTTTTCTGCAACTCTGACTGCGTGTAGTGGGGCTGCTCCGCCAAATGCGATAAGTGTGCCGTCAGTGATGTCGCAGCCCTGTTCGATGGCATGGACCCGGCCAGCACTGGCCATATTCTCATCGACCGTCTCACATATACCGAACGCCGCAGTATCGGAGTCAAACCCGCCTGCAGCAACGATGGTGTCGTTAATCGCTGTGACGGCTGCTTCTTTTGAAAAGTTCAAATCCCCGGTCGAAAAACCTTCCGAGAGAATACGACCAAGGGCGACATCTGCGTCTGTGACCGTCGCTTCAGATCCACCACGCCCATAGCAAGCTGGGCCAGGTTCGCTTCCCGCGCTGTGTGGACCAACAGCGATACGACCCAACTCGTCTAGTTTCGCGACGGAGGAGCCGCCGGCGCCGATTTCCACCATTTCGATTACGGGCAATCGGAGGGGCAAACCACTGCCTGCTAAGAAACGGTATTCGCGTCCGACTTCAAACTCGCGAGAAGTTCTCGGCTGTGCGTCATTAATTATGCAGAGTTTGGCTGTCGTCCCTCCCATATCGAAACTCAAGGCTTTGTTGATTTCAAAGCTTTTTGCCAGTTCGGCTGAGAGTAGAGCCCCTCCTGCTGGTCCGCTTTCGACTAAACGGACCGGGAACTGGAGTGCATCTTCGAGTGTGCCAAGTCCCCCTCCTGATTGCATCAATAGCATTGGGCAATTCATGCCTAAGGATCGTCGTCGAGTTTCGAGGTCTGTCAGGTATCGGGTAAGCAAGGGCTGAATGTATGCGTTTGCGCAAGTAGTCGAGAACCGTTCGTATTCACGGATTTCTGGGCACACTTCGCTTGAGAGGGACAAGGTCACTTCTGGCCAATGGGAATGTACGACTTCTGCGGCTTGAATCTCGTGGCTTGAGTTGAGGTAGCTGTGGAGGAAGCCGATGGCGATGCTTTCCACCTCAAGTGCTTGCAATTCATTCACTGACCGAAGGACGACTTCAGTGTCAAGATCCTGGAGGACAGCGCCTGTTGAAGCGAGCCGGCCCGGTATTCCTATCCGTAGGTCTCGCGGTACGAGGGGATCTGGTCGAACCATCGCGAGGTCATATTGTTCGAATCTGTTTTCATGGGCCATCTCAATTGAATCGCGCATGCCTGATGTGGTCAGCAAAGCAGTTCGAGCCCCTCTACGTTCGATAAGGGCGTTCGTTGCGAGGGTCGTTCCGTGGACAAAGACATCGACGTCTTGAGGGGTGAGCGCCGCGTCCGACAAGACTCGCTGAACCCCCTCTAGGACAGCGGTTGCAGGTTCAAGGGAGGTGGTTAGAACCTTTGCTGTGTAAAGGCCTCCAGGTGCTTCGAGGGCAATATCGGTGAATGTTCCACCGATATCTGCTGCGAGCCGAATGGAAGTCATGAGATGAGCCTAGGGGACAGTCTGGGATTCACATTTCGAGGGCGTCGAGATGGCGCGAAATGACGAGTTTCTGGATTTCAGATGTCCCTTCGTATAGCTGATAGACCCGGACGTCTCTGTAGATTTTTTCTACAAGATGATCTTCTAAGAATCCGGCCCCCCCATGGATTTGTATCGCCTTGGAGGCCACCCACTCAGCCATTTCGGATGCAAAGAGTTTGGCCATCGACGCGGCAGCTGCGGAATCTTGGCCCGAGTCATGTAAAGCGGCAGCATGCAGATACATCTGTCTAGCGGCCTCAACCTTTGTTGCCATCTCTGCAAGGAGGAATGAGATCGTTTGGTGCTCAATGATTGGTTTACCAAAGGTTTCACGAGTGTTCGCATATTCCTTCGCGAGGCGAAGCGCCTGACGCGCCCCTCCCACGGCCTGGGCAGCGACTGCAATGCGACCAATCGATAGGTTGTTCAATGCGATTGCCAAACCACGGCCTTCAGGTCCTAAAAGGTCCGACTCGGGTATCCGCATAGCGTCGAACTGCACTTGGCAGAGGTCGTTGGTTCGGTGTCCTAACTTGTGCTCTTTTCCGATGACTTGATAGCCAGGATTTTTCGTGGATGTCACAAAGGTACTGATCCCCGACTTACCAGCATCAGGATTGGTGACGGCGACGATCATTGCTATGTCGGAAGTTCCGCCGCCTGTGATGAATGCTTTGTGTCCATTCAGGATGAATTGATTCCCATCTCTGACGGCGCGCGTCGTGATCGCTGAAGCGTCTGAACCGGTGTGAGGTTCGGTCAAATGAAAGGATCCCAACCATTGACCGGAGCAAAGCATTGGCAGGAGCTGCTCTTTTTGCTCTGAAGAGCCATGCGCAGCTATTCCTACCGCTACCGGCGAGTTGTTCCCCGACATCATGTTGCTGACGCCGCCGTCCACAGCCGATATTTCCTCCATGGCTAAGGCATATGAAATGAAATCAAGTCCTGAACCGCCGTAAGAGGGATCAATCGTCATCCCCATTAACCCGATGGATCCCATCTCTTCGTATAGGGATTTAGGCGGGCCACCTTGTTTCTCCCACTCGCGCACGTTTGGAGCAATTCGCGCGTTAGCGAAATCACGGGCAAGTTGCCGAATCGCTTGATGGTCCGTACTTAGAATCACATTGTGACGTTAGATCGCGGATAGCAACCGATGTCGGCGTTCTGTAGCGTTTGATACATGGCTTCCGGCGATAATCGACCAACACCGCCTATCGGGCTAGACGGCCAAGGCCTACGCATAGCGATTGTTAGGGCTGAATGGAACACTTCGATCGTAGATCGACTGGTCGATGGGGCAGTAGTTGGCCTAGATGCTTTGAAAGCGACGCTGGTGGGTCCAATTTCTGTTCCCGGTTGTTTCGAGCTACCTCTGGCTTGTCGAACATTAGCGAGGTCGGGAGATGTTGATGCGATTGTTGCTACGGGGGTCGTGATCAGAGGTGAGACAACCCACTACGAAATTGTTTCCGAGGGCGCAGCATCAGGTATTCAAGCGGTCCAACTCGAAACAGGTATCCCAATAGCGTTTGGAGTGCTTACCGTCGAAACCGTTGAACAAGCTTTAGAACGATCCCAAGGCAAAGGGCAACACAACGTCGGCGAGGAGGCTGCTGCGGTTGCCGTGGAGATGGCTCGTTTGGTCCAACAGTATGACTGACTCTCAGGTATAGCCGGCTGCCCTCAGTTTTGTTGACCTAAACGACGGTTCTGGGAAGTCACGTTTCCGGTGCTGCTACGGTTTGCTTAGGACGTTCAAATAATTGGCCGCTAAAAAGGGGAAGTTATGCGGTATTACTCATGTGACTCGCACGTCGTTGAAGCAGCAGAAATTTATGATGGTCTAACAGATCGTTTCGGCGACCGAGCACCGTTCATCGAGAAGGACTACCAAGGGAAGCCTGGAACTTGGCTCGTTCTTCCGGGTGGGATGCAGACCTTGCCTGTGGGGCGTTTGGGTATCGCTGGAGCGCGCCTAGACGATCCCGCCACGCACGAACGAATTGCGATGGGTTACGACGGTTTCAACCCAGGGGTCATGGATCCAGTGGCGCGCTTGGATGAGCAAATTACTGACGGGATAGTTGGCGAAGTTATGTATCCAAGCCTCAGCATGTTCACGTTCGCTATTCCAGACGCTGAAGTGCGCGATGCTGCATTCCGGCAACACAACGATTGGGTGCTTGATTATTGTTCGGTGGACCGAAATCGGTTGATCGGGGTTGGATGTCTCCCGTTGCCTGACGTTGATAGGGCCATAGCGGAAATGGATCGCTCCGCGGGGCGGGGTGTCAAAGGCTTTGCAATTCCCACGCACGTAGACCCGGCCTTACCGTACAACGATCCAGCTTTCGACCCGTTTTGGGCGAGAGCCCAAGAGTATGGCGTGCCCCTGACGATGCATATCTTTACAGGGCAAACGCTTGATGGGGGACTGCCCGCCCATTGGGGGACTCCGGGCGGCAATCTGAAGGGCTATACGCTGGCTCACACGACAGCAGTTAATACGATGATCGACATCATCTGTGGTGGCGTGGTGGAACGATTCCCCCAACTGAAATTCGTGATTAGCGAATACGAAACCGGCTGGGTTGCGCACACCTTGCAACGCCTAGACCATGCCGCGTACCGCACACCGTGGGAGCTTGCCGACGGGTTGACGATGAAGCCCTCAGAGTACTTTGATCGGAATTTTTGGGTGACCTTCGAAGACGACACAGAAGGCATCGCTACTCGACACGAAATTGGGATTAGCAACTTGCTTTGGGGTAACGACTATCCCCACCACGATTCAATTTGGCCGAATTCCCGACCCATACTTGACGATATTTTGTCAGGCGTTCCGGACGACGAGCGCGAAGCTATGGTGTGGGGCAATGTTCTAGACCTGTATGAGATAGATCCAGATTCGCTGCCATCTGCTGCTTGAAGTCATTCCGTCAGGTGAGCCAAAACCGCTTGGGCTACTCGTTCACCGTCTTCCATGGGGCCAAAGTGGGTTAAGCCGTCCATAGTCAACAAATGGCCGTTACCTAGGTGGGACGCTATCGGCTCAGCCATCGCAGGTGGTAGTTCGTTGCCAACAGCGACTGCTTGACCGCGAGCGACTACAACGGGCGCTTTGACGGACTTCAGGGCAGAAAAGTCCGTCGGTGTTCCTGAGCTGAATATTTCTGCTTCGGTTTCACCCGAACAAGTCAAGACCACCCCATTCTCGTTAGGTTGGCTTCCCAACTCAGCGTAGGCCCGCACAGCGAGCTCTTCGCACTGTGAGTAAGGCGGCTTACTCATTAGGCGCCCAAGGAAGTCCTCTACCGAAGCAAACTCAGACCTTCGACGTCGTGCCGCTAGGACGAGAGGGTGTTCCCCGTCGGGACGTGGATGTCCTTCGGGCACCATCACCGGCTCAAACAACCAGAGCTTCCGAAATGTTTCAGGGTTCTCGAGCTCTGTACGAAGTAACGTCGCTGCGCCTAGTGAGTGACCCACGGCATCAATGGATCCTTCACCAATTGTGGCGACTGCGTTGAGTACCTCGGCAACTAATCGAGACCTATCCACATCAAGTGGGGGATTGAGCACCCGAGATGCCCCATGTCCTCGAAAATCGAGACCGAAACATCTTCGTTCCCTGCGCAGTGCGGGGACAGCTGTGGCCCACATTCCGGCATTCAGGCCGTTCCCATGGGTCAATAAAACTGGCGGGCCCTCTCCACCGAAGTCATGTACCACGCAATGCTCGCCGTCTTCGCCATTAAGGATCCACATCACCGTTGAGACTAGCGACGTGCAACAATGATCAGCATGGCAAGCTTTAAATCTGGTGATGTTGATCTTCATTACGACGAATACGGCGAAGGATTCCCGGTTCTATTGATCGCTCCGGGCGGGATGAAATCGGAAGCAACCTTTTGGGAGTCGACACCGTGGAACCCTATAACCCAGCTAAGCGACCAGTTTCGCGTAATAGCTATGGACCAACGCAATGCCGGTCGGTCTACTGCACCAATCACCTCAACCGATAGTTGGGCGACCTACACAAACGATCAGTTAGCGTTGCTGGACCACCTGGGCATCGACCGTTTCCACGTCGTTGGTATGTGCATCGGTGGACCCTACGTGATGGGACTGATCCAAGAGGCGCCTGAGCGGGTAGCGTCGGGCGTTTTGTTTCAAACAATTGGACTTAGCCGAAATCGCGAAGCGTTCTTCGACATGTATGACGGATGGGCAACAGAGTTACGTCCAACTCGCCCGGAAGTATCGTCAGAAACGTGGAATGAATTCAAGATGAACATGTACGGATCGGACAACGTGTTGTTCAACGTGGATGAAACCTTCCTCAAGACGGTCACCACACCACTCTTAGTTTTAGAGGGCAACGATCTCTACCATCCATCGGAATCTTCCTTAATAGTCAGCAACCTTGCCCAAAATGCGACCCTGATCCGCGATTGGAAGAGCGGTGAGGCTATGGAAACGGCTGCTCGACAATTTGCAGAATTCCTGGCAATTCACCGATCTTGATTAACGTGACCCAGACAACTGACCTTGGAGGATGTGATGACTGATCTTGCTGGCAAGACCGCGGTGGTAACGGGAGCGAGCCGTGGAATTGGCGAAGCAAGCGCCCGAGCTCTCGATGAACTTGGAGCACAAGTAGTTCTGAGCGGTCGAACTGTCTCAGACTTAGAGCGTGTAGCAGCTGACCTATCGAACTCACCGATCATTATCCCAGCAGACCTCGCCGAGACAGGATCAGGCACCCAGCTCGCAGAACAGATCCTCGAGCAAGTGGCCGGCGTTGATGTCTTGGTGAACAATGCCGGCATTCCGATGCGCAGAATGCCCGAGAAACTAACTGAGGAAGAAATCGACCTCGTGTTTGCCATCAACGTGCGGTCGCTCCTCACATTGTCCATAGCACTCGCCCCTTCAATGAAGGCACGAGGCGGTGGATCCATCATTAACGTCAGTTCGGTCGCTGGGATTCGCGGGCCTGGTGCTCGGGTGGCGTATGCGGGCACTAAGGGAGCGGTAGACGCTATGACGAGGGCACTTGCCTCTGATTGGGGGCCAGATGGGATCAGGGTCAATTCGATCGCCCCAGGGCTCATAGCGACAGCGATTTGGGAGGAAAGTCGGAATACGGTCCCTGGCTTGATTGAGGACATGGAGGGTCAAATAGCGTTGAAGCGTTGGGGGTTCGGAGATGACATCGCCGACGTCGTAGTCTTCTTCGCGTCTGATAGCTCTCGATATGTCACTGGTGAGACCTTGGTCGTTGACGGAGGCCTGGCCCGAGTCACCGCATCAGCACAGCCTCAAGTGCTACCGGAACTACTCGAGTGACCTCCAAGCTTCGGTTCGGGTTGTTCGATCAACTCGAGAACGATGGCAGCACGCCAATCGGAAGTCAGTATCGAGAGCACTTGGAGTTAGCTCGCATGGCTGATCAAGCTGGGTTCAGCCACTGGTTTAAGTCCGAACATCATCATGTGCCGTTGGATATAGCTCCTAGTATCAACGTCTTTCTTAGCGCGGTGATTCAAGAAACATCGAATATGCGGATCTCATCGCTAGTACACCTGCTTCCTTTTTACGACCCAATGCGGCTTTATGAGGAGCTCTGCATGCTCGACCATCTCAGCGATGGTCGTTTAGATGTTGGGTTCGGCAAAGGTATAAGTCCGCCGGAACAAATCCTGTGGGGCGTCCCTCGTGATGAGGCGGCCGCCCGCACCGCAGAAGCCTTGGATTACATCCTGTCTGCTATGAAACTCGTCGCTAAAGAAGGGCTCGGATGTTTGTTCAACTACGAAGGGGCCTATTGGTCGGCTACAGAGCATCCTTTAGAGATTTCGCCGTATCAAGAACCGCATCCGCCGTTATGGCGCCCAGGTACCTTGCAAACGGCGGCACAAATGGGAGTAAGTACGATCATCCCTGGACCGATGAAGTCGATTCCTGAAAACGTTGAAGCGTACCGTCGACAGCAGAACCCAGACGGAGCCGGCGGCCACATCCCGACCCTCTCAACGTTGCGAAGAATCGTGGTAGCCCCCACCGAAGCGGAGGCGGTAACGATCGCAGAACGGGCGTGGGCTACGTTCGACGAGAATCTGACCAAGCTTTTTCGAGAATATGATTTGTGGCCCCCTACGACGGTACCCAGCTTTTTGGGAGACACCGAGAAGGCATTCGCTACCGAATCATTACTCGCAGGCAGCCCTATGCAGATGGCCGAGTATTTTGAACGATTTGAACAGGAATCAGGACTGACACACGTGACGATCTGTCCGGCCTTCGGAAGCATTACAGCAACCGAAGCTCGCACAACGCTGGAACTATTCAGCGATGCAGTAATGGATGCCTAGATCTGTAAGTCCAAGGTCGAGAAATCAAGTCGCTCAGGACCATCATCGGTAACGAGTACTTGGATCTCGAGTTTGACCCCTTCACCGCCGTCACGTTTACCAACGAATGATTCGACTGTTAATACCATTCCACTTTCCAGAGTTCCGTCGTAACCGAAATCCTGCCAGGCAGATGGCATCACAATGTCGGGGTATTCGTCACATTGGCCGACACCATGAAAGAGACAGGAATAGTGCCGATAACGATCTGGGTCGGGCAACATCGATTCAAAAGTGAGGTCGTGAAATGAACGTCCAGGAGTCAGCATCTCGAAATTTGCTGCAATCACCTCGGAGGCAATTTGATGGATCTCCTTTTGGGCGGCAGTCGGGGCATCGTTACCCACCACAAAGGTTCGTGAGATGTCGCACATCATGCCGTAGGCCCCCACTAGGTCAGTGTCGTAGCCGATCAAGTCTCCACGCTGAATGGTGCGGCTACTGGCCTCTTGCATCCAGGGATTAGTTCGAGGCCCGGACGCCAACAGCTGGGTCTCTATCCATTCACCAGCTCTCCTGATGTTGCCAGCGTGGAGCAGTGACCACACCTCGCGTTCAGTCATTCCAGGTATGGCGCCTTCTCTAAGCTCATGCATTGTCGTTTCACATGAGTGCACAGCGCATCGCATCGCTTTAATTTCGTCGTCACCTTTGATTCTTCGGGCTTCCTCCATTACTTCATAACCGAAGCCCAGTTCAATTCCTTTGGCACCGAGGAGCTGATGGCCGGGCCCGTGGAGAGTGTCGACAGCCAGCCGTGAGTTCTTGCCTTGGTGCTCGCGGACCACAGCCTCAATCTCGGAGGCGAAACGTTCGGCGATTTCCATATATCTGTGGCCATTCAAAAAGTAGCTGACTCCTACAGCAGGGCGGACCTCGTCCACGATGTGTGAATGCCCACTCAAGAACTCGGTGTTTGTGTAGTCCCACACAATTACGTAACCATTGGAGGACACGTAGGCATAGCGGGCACCGTTGTGCATAACCCACAGTTGCATGTTGGTGGTGTCGGTTGCGTACCGGACGTTGAGTGGATCGAAGAGCAAGATCCCGCCGTACCCATAAGCGTTCAATTGCTGAACTAAGCGGTCCAGTCGGTACTGCCGCATCGCTGGCAGGTCAGGCAGGGACAAGCCGTTGGACGCCCATTCACTTAGGCAGGGTTCACCTGGACCGATATTTAGGTGGTGCCCCTCGTTAGCGGCTTGTATGAATTCTTTGGTGCCGTCGCCTACACGGTGACGGGCTAGCGACAACTCATGTCGCTCTGACGCGTTCTGCAGGCTCTTTATGATTTTTTTGGGCACCTCAACCTCGCATCCGTTTGCCTGCTGGATCGAAGATCGGTTCGTTGAGTAATGTTGCGTCCCGCATCACACCCAAAATCTCGACCTGCCACCGTTGGTCACTGTTCTCAAGTGCGGCGGGAATGTACCCCATCGCCACTGATTTGCCTGAGTTGTGGGCGTATCCACCTGAGGTCACCCAGCCAACGACTTCATCGTTGAACCATATTGGCTCATCACCCAAAACGTCAGCAGCCTGTGGTCCATCGGGGACATCGATGACCCAGGTTCGTAAGGAACGGCGCTCGGAGCGCTCAAGTAGGGCTGCTAATGCGTCGGCGCCCACGAAGTCCCTATCTTTGGTCAAGAAGCGCCCAAGACCAGCTTCGTAGGGGTCATAAATGGGGCGGAATTCTCGGCCCCAAGAGCCGAAGCTCTTCTCTAGTCTCAGACTATTCAATGCGGCGGTTCCAAATAGTCGGATTCCCAAGTCGCGTCCGTGTTCAAGGAGGAGCTGGAATAGGTAGCGCTGATAGCTGGCCGGGATCCAGAACTCATAACCCAGATCGCCGGTGTATGTAAGGCGGCCAACCAGAGCGGGGGCCAAGCCAACTTCCATCTGCCTAAATTGCATGAAGGAAAACGCGGCGTTCGAAACGTCGTCATCGACGCATCGCTCGAGCAACTGCCTACTGTCAGGACCTGCTATTGAAAGTCCAGTTAGCTCGTACCCAAGCGTTCGATAGCGGCAAGGATCCCCGGTCCAGGACTGAAGTTGTTGGTCGAAGTACCGTTCGTAGTATCTCTCTGCGACTCCTGATCCAAAGAGATAGAAGCGTTCGGATTCGTCTGTGTTACCCGTAGCGCCCCCAACGATGGTGTTGAACGGGCCCTCTGCTTCACCAACGGCCGCGGCAAGACATCCGAGAGTTAAGTCTCCGATAATTTTACCCCCGGAGTTGAGCATTGGGCTCAAAGCGAGGCGGCCTGGCTGCGGGATGCGTCCAGCCAAGATATGGGAAAGAAAGCCTCGTGAGCCAGAGCCGCTGAATTCAAATTTCGAGAATCCGGTTGTGTCGATCAGGCCAACTCCGTTCCGAACGGCTGCACTTTCCTCCGCCACTGAGTCCCAGGAATTCGAACGGTGCCAGGTAAGTTCCTCTATGGGTTCTTGGCCCGGTTTTTGAAACCATTGAGGCACTTCAAGACCATAGGAGTCTCCCCATACGGCGTTAAATTCGTTGAGCTCATTGTGAATCGGTGTGGTCTGCAGCGGTCTTGCCGCTGGGAGGAACTCGTTGGGATAGGTGATGCGGAAACGTCGACCGTAGTTTTCTGCGACCTTTTCGCGTGTATATGTTGAGGTGGAGAAATCTCCGAATCGGCTAACGTCCATACCCCAAATGTCGAAACCAGGGTCACCTTGGGTCATCCAATTCGCCAGCGCCAAACCAACGCCGCCTGATTGAGATAAGCCAGCCATAACAGCGCAGGCACACCAGTATCCAGGCAGACCTCTTACCGGTCCGAGTAGAGGATTTCCATCTGGAGCAAATGTGAATGGGCCATTGATGACCTGTTTCAGGCCCGCCTCAGCGAAGATTGGGAAGTGAGCGAATCCGACCTCAAGATTACTAGCGATATGTTCAAGATCCGGTGCTAATAGCTGCATACCAAAATCCCACGGTGTTTCTTTAGGGGACCACGCCCTTCCATTGTGTTCATAGGTGCCGAGAAGGAGACCGCCTCCTTCCTGGCGCATATAGATCTCACCTCCAAAGTCGATGCTGTGGAGGATTTGGTGCCCCGTGGTTTGGTTGTATGCAGCTACTTCCGGTAAGTCTTCGGTCAAGATATAGGTGTGTTCCATCGCTAGTACAGGCAGGTTGAGGCCGACCATCCGCCCTACTTCGCGGGCCCATAGTCCGCCGGCATTGACTACGTGTTGGCAGTGGATCGTTCCAAGTGTTTCGCCGGTGCTGGTTCTAATGGTATGGACAATCCATCCACCAGCAGGGGCCTTCTCTAACGCGTTAACCCAGGTGTCGCGGTAAACAGCGGCTCCGTTCTGACGAGCTGCCTTCGCAAAGGCGTGTGTCACACCTGAAGGGTCGACATGACCTTCGTGAGCGTCGTACATGGCTCCGACGAAATACTGCTCATCGAAGATAGGGAGAAGTTCCTTAGCTTCCGAAACCGACAACAACTCGGTTTCCATACCTAGATAGCGTCCTTTGGCGTGGGCGCTACGAAGCCAGTCCATACGCTGCTCACTATCGGCGAGCATGATTCCACCGGTGACCGTTATCCCGCAGTCCTGTCCTGATATTTCTTCAATTTCCTTGTACAGCTCAATTGTGTATTGCTGGAGTTTGGCGACATTCGGATCCCCGTTCAGGGTGTGCATTCCGCCAGCGGAATGCCATGTCGATCCTGCCGTAAGTTCAGTCCTTTCGAGTAGCACAGCGTCATTCCAACCTGCGGCTGTCAGATGATAGAGAACACTTGCACCCACAACGCCGCCTCCGATTACGACGACCTGCGCTTCATTCGGAACCTCACTCACAGATATCAACCTTTCCTAGTAGTCGGTGGGAACGCCACCCTCAGAGACGCGGCGCGTTACGAATTCGTCAAGTTCAGCTCTTCGTTCCGCTGCCATCGGTGGGTCGACATGGGCAGCAAGCACGTCCTTCGCTAGTTGTTCGGCGCGTTGGTGAGCTTCCAACCGGCCGGCCTCCTCCCATGACTCAAAGTTGCTCCATCTTGACACCATCGGTTGAAAATGCTCAGTGGCATAGCGCTCTTGTGTGTGTGGGGATCCGAAGAAGTGGCCTGCTGGACCAACCTCTGCAATGGCCTCAACGGCGAGGGCCGCATCGTCGACGGTGATAGGGCGGAGCATTTCGGTAACCATGTTGAGGATGTCGGCGTCAATGATGAATTTTTCATACGACGTCAAGAGTCCGCCTTCTAGCCAGCCGGTCCCGTGCAGAAGTAGGTTTGCTCCTCCCATTACCGCACCCCAAATGGCGATCATGCTCTCATAGGCTGACTGAGCGTCAACACTGTTTGACGCATTCACGTTCGACGAACGGTATGGGACGCCGTAGCGGCGAGCTAACTGTCCGCCAACGAGGCATGCTTTCCAGTACTCAGGGGTGCCAAACGCAGGGCTACCAGAACGCATATCGACGTTCGAGGTGAAGCCGCCATATGCGACCGGCGCGCCGGTTCTAACAACTTGTGTGTAAGCGATCCCAGCCAATGCTTCGGCGTTTTGAAGCACAAGGGCCCCAGCGACAGTGACGGGAGCCATGGCGCCCGCCAAGGTAAATGGTGTGATGATGATCAGTTGGTTTCGTGACGACATCTCCTGGATGCCATGCAGCATCGGGGCGTCGTACCGCAGCGGAGTGCTCGCGTTGATCACCGAATACAGACACGGCTCAAGGTCGAGTGTGGCGTCGTCGATACCTCGCGCGATGCGAACCATCTCTAGGACATCGCGATTACGTTGACGGCCGAGGCTGTACACAAAGGGCACTTTGTCTGACAGCGTCAACATGTCGTGAGTGGCTTCGAGGTGTCGAACTGAGGGGTGAATATCCATCGGTTCAACGGGATAGCCCGCAACAGTGTGCACCGCGTTCAGTACTTGCCCCATCTTGATCAAGTTGCAGTAATCGACGCGGTTGCCGTCGCGACGTCCACGACCAAGGCCCGTAACAAACGGCGGACTTGCTACCGAGGTGTAAATGATGTGGTCGCCGCCAAACGTCAGATCGCGGTGAGGTTCACGGCCGTGGAGAATGAACTGCGGCGGAACAGTAGCAAGAAGTGTTTCAATTAGGTCAGGATCGAATTTGACGCGGTCGCCTACAACGGTTGCACCAGCTTCAGACAACTGGGTCAAGGCAGTCTTGTCGAGAAAATCAACCCCTGTAGTAGCAAGCACCTCTAGGGACGCGAGATGGATGGCTTCAAGTTCATCCTCTGAAACTGCCCGTAAGGGATCGAATCGCATCCGAGGCTGTTCCCATGGGGGTTGTTCGGCGACAGGGTCGCGTGTCTTGAGGCGTTTGGAACGATCACCGCGCTTAGACATGGCGGGTGGCCGCGAATTTGGCCGGAGAATGTCGCGTTGAGATCACCGATACCTTCCCCAATGCAAGGTCGCGAAACTCTATACCTGTCGGGGGGTAGGAATGTGAGTCAAGGTGCCAGAAAACCTCAGAGGGCGGGGCCGAAGCCCCACCCTCAAGAGTGCTATCTGCGCTCTCTAGTGAGAGCCGCTATAAGCCGATTTAGCCAGCTGCGCGAGCAGCGTCAAGCCATCCGTCAACGGTTGCACGGTTCGCTGCGATCCAGTCAGCGGCAAGATCCTTCGGATCTGCACCCTCACCTTGGGCAACGTTCGCAAGCGATACGTCCATCACAGACAGCTTGATGTCTGTTAGGAGTTGCTCGGCTGCAGGGTTTGCAGCAAGGAAGTCAACGTTGGCGGCAGCCTTAATGTCTGCTGCTGCCCAACCGATGGGGCAGAGGTCCTCGGAGTCGCGTGCCGGACACATGTCAGTGCCGATGGCTGCATTTCCTGGACGCTGGTCCCATGCTTCGCCGCCCTCTTGATTGTTCGG
This sequence comes from Actinomycetota bacterium, assembly GCA_036163555.1. Classification (GTDB taxonomy): domain Bacteria; phylum Actinomycetota; class Acidimicrobiia; order Acidimicrobiales; family Poriferisodalaceae; genus MedAcidi-G3. Next base: position 153,983 of record JAYZKK010000056.1, on the reverse strand, counting down.
GTTGCTGTCATCAAGGATGTAGCCCATACCGATCCAGTAAGCGTTGTCGCCTGGTCGGATCTGGGTTACATACGCCGATGGTGTCCATGTGTAAGCGACTACAGGTAGGCCCTCGTTAACCATGTCGACAGCTTGTGCCCACATAGGGTCGTAACCGGCTTTTACCTGTTGCAGGTTCTCGTATGCGCCACCAACAATCATTGAGTTGATGATGTTGTCGCAAGTCCAGTCTTCAGGGCAACCCATGATGTCAACCATTCCGTTACCAGGAACGGCGTCGGTTGCGTCGTAGGCCGCTATTGCGTCAGCGTTGGTGTTGAGGTCTTCCATGGTGTAAACCCCGTACTCGTCAGCGAAGCCTTTTTCGATCAGGAAGCCTTGAAGACCACCTGCGATCATTTCTTCACCGAGTACTCGGACGTGGTCACCGACAAGCGAGCCGTCGGTCATTTCGCCGTTCAGCCAGCTTTGGTGACCTGGCATCCAGGAGTTCGCCCAGAAGTCCATATCGCCGGTAGCCATAGCCATGAACGCGTTTTGCGGTCCAAGCTCCATGTCAGCTGATTCTGAAACTGTGTAGCCAAGTTCGCGAAGTAGAGCTGTGTAGATTTCGGCCTGTACGTAGCCGGTGCTCCAAGAAGCGCGACCACTAGTAACACTGACGCCCTCTCCTGGGGTCATGTTGACTGCAGCTGCCGCTTCAGTAGTGGCAGGCGCCGACGCTTCCGCATCTGAAGAACTGCCGGAACTTGAATCGTCATCGCTGCCGCATGCAGCAAGGATCAAAAGCGCAGCTGCCGCTACTGCCAGCAAGCGCGTGAGTGATTTCTTGTTCATAAATGGGGCCCTCCCTAGAGTCCCTAGTTGGTGCGGTCCTCGGGATAGTGCCCAGACACGCCAATCCAAGGCTAGTCGCTGAAGGACGCGGAACGGTACTTTCAGGCGTTGAAGAGCGATTTTGTAGCAGATCTGTTACGTATAGACCTGTTTCCGGTCAAATTCTGAGAGTGTCCCTCGAGCGCTCCCAGCTACCGTAACCCCAGCAAACAGGAGAAATAGTGCTCCGACGCCAGAAACAAGGTTGGCTTCGGCCACTCTCGAGATACTGCCAATCCATGCAACGCTAATGAGTAACAATCCGAGCCCAAGGCCGCACACGATGGAGCACCATTTATATAGGAAGAGTTCGTCCTGTGAGAGGAAGCCTGAGGCCGGAATTGCCACAGCCAGTGCCACCAAACCCAAGATGAGAGCGACCCAACCGAGGCCAGCACCTTCGTCTGTGTAGCCGTCATAGATCACGTCACCGGTCCGCTGAGCGTAAGAGATCAGGGCCGTGTACTCAGCCGCTAGTGCACCGACCTTGGCGAGATCTCCTGCATCTTCGGCGACTTTGCTTTCGTATTCGATGATGTCGAGTTCTTGCTGAAGTTCGGGCCCAATCACCGAGTCGGCTCGGGTATCAAACGTCCATCCCGAGTAGCCAGCCATCACGATCAACAGCAAGGCGAAGGTGGCGCCAAACATTCGGCCCCAGTTAACGCCAGACGATAGTGGTCGTCTCGCGCCCATTGGAGCTTTCCAAACCCACATGACGGAACCTCCGGCCATCAGTAAACAACCAACGAACGTTATGTATACGCCCGCGGAACGCTGAAAAGTTGAAGCGCCATCGGGGGCATTCGCCAGGACGGCACAAAGCGCCGTCACTGCAGCTGCAAGGCTGTAGACAGTGGCTCCGTCTGGGCCGAGCCAACGATTCCGCTGACCGGCGAACAGCGCCGTTGAATACAGTGCTCCTCCAACCGCCAAAACGCATAACAAAATGATAATTCCGAACCACGAGCCACCTGAGGCCGAAAGGCCATTAAAGCTTTGGCCAGCGAGATCATTATCCGCGAAGCGCCCGTAGGCCGAAATGTGTCCCGTTTGGCTGTTCCAGGGAAGGAACGTTCCGATAACCGCGACTACAGCACCAATGCCCGCTCCAAGCATGGCGAGACGCTCGCGGCTGCTAATCGGCTCGAATTTGGCGTCCTCTGTTTCTTCTTCGGGCGCTGCTAGGGATGTCCTTGGCCCACTGCTATCGGGTAATAGGGCTTCGGGGGTCCGGGTGTTCTTCCAAGCTCCAGCGACTCGGCTGAACAGACCAGCGCGATCACCATCATCTGGTTGAGTGAGACGGTCCAACACCACGGCGACAATGAAGAATGCAAGCCCACCGGAACCAGCTAAGGCAATGTCCTGGTTGGCGATCGCCCGGTACAGCAACCTTCCCAAACCGCCGGCTCCCATGATTGCAGCGATTCCAAGCATTGAGATGGCAAGGAGGAGTGTCTGGTTAATGCCCGTCATCAGTGCAGCCCGTGCGAGAGGCAACTGCACATCTGTAAGGACGCGCCGCTCCGAGGCTCCGTAGGCGCGCGCAGCTTCCACGACATCTTCTGGCACCTGTCTAATACCCAAATTGGTTAATCGAATCAGTGGAGGTAGGGCGAAGACCATGGTCACCATCGTCGCGGAGACAAACCCAACCCCGAAAAAGAAGACAAACGGCAGCATGTAGACGAACGAGTGAACGACTTGCATGGCGTCGAGCACCGGACGAACGATGCGCCAAACCCCGTCCATTCGCCCGCAGGCCACCCCGGTCGGAATGCCGATTATTACGCACAAGATCACCGCTACGGCGATGAACCCTATGGTGCGCGCTGTTTCTTTCCAGTATTCCTCACCCAAAAGACCACAGATGGTCAGTCCAAGAAATGATCCGATACCAACTTGCAGGCCACGAAAAGCCCAACCAGCGATCAAAGCAGCAAGGCAGACGGTCATCCATGAAAGCCCAAGGAGCCAATCATCAACAACGACTCCGAGCATCGTTTGGAAGGGCCATTTGATGACGTCCAAAGTTTCTTTCATGTTCAGGTCTACCCAGACGGTGATCTGCTCAACCCAGTCGCCGACGGGTATCTGCCATCTGTCCAGCACAGTATTTTTACGCTGGTCCCAGTCCTCAATGCTTCTGTACCAAATCACAGCCACAAGGCCGGCCGCGGCTCCAACGGCGTTAACCACTCGTCGTCGTCTCGCTGATCCCAGAAGTATCAGTACCGGAACAGCGAAAATGCCGATCAAGGCGACAAATTCAATAGCTGACGCCACTGCGCTAGCAACCGTGTCGCCTGTTTCCAGGTCTGTGACCTTTCCGACTGCACGGTCGACGAAGTGGCCAGTCGATTCTGCGTAGAGATTCATTACATGTATACCTCTCGTTCGAATGCGTCGGCCAACTCCTCAACACGCCCGAGCTCTTCCAGGACCGCGGTGGGGTCCATTCGGCCAACAAGTTGGCCACTTTCGTCGCAGCATGCAATTGGTAACCCTTTGCCGGCATCGGCGTATAGCTCGTTTAGCGTTTGGGAAGGGAGAGCGATTGGGACGTCGGTACGCATGGCGCTTGCCAAGGTCGGCACACCCTGTGTGGCAACACGTTCTACGTCACTTCGCGTTACCAGGCCCGCGCATTTGCCTGAAGCATCAACTACTAGTCGTTCGCCAACATCAACCAAAGCCTTAACGACGTCTCCAAATTCGGCATCGATGAGGACCGGGTCAGGCGGCACCATGACCTCTTCGACCTTTATTACCCGTCCTTGATCGACATCTTGAACGAATTCAGCCACATACCCCGTTGCGGGTTGCGTCAGAATTTCTTCTGGTGTACCGATCTGGACCACGACCCCATCTTTCATGATGCAAACTCGATCGCCGATTCTGAGGGCCTCATTCAAATCGTGGGTGATGAACAAAATCGTTTTGTGGACTTCGTTTTGAATAGCCATCAACTCGTCCTGCATTTGACGCCGAATCAGCGGGTCCAGGGCGCTGAATGCTTCGTCCATCAAGAGAATGTCCGGGTCTGAGGCAAGTGCCCGAGCCAGACCAACGCGCTGTTGCATGCCGCCGGACAACTCGCTCGTAGCGTTATCGGCGTACGCCCCGAGGCCTACTAACTGGAGTGCCTTCATAGCGGCCGCTTCGCGTTCACTTCGATCAACTTTTTGGACCTTAAGTCCGTAAGCAACGTTGTCGATTACGTTGCGATGAGGAAAAAGCGCGAAGTGCTGAAAAACCATCCCCATCTTTTCTCTACGAAAGGCCTGCAGCTCCTTGCCCTCTAGCCGTTGGACGTCCACACCGTCTACAAGAACTTGGCCGGAGGTTACGTCGTGGAGTTTGTTGACAGTTCGAATGGCGGTGGATTTGCCGGACCCTGAGAGTCCCATCACCACAAAAATTTCACCTTTTTGGATCGAGAAGGAGACATCGCTTAACCCAACAACGTGGCCTGATTGTTTTTGGACCTCATTCTTGTGGACCCCAGCTTTGGCAAGGTCGAAGGCTCGGCCACGCGGTTGTGGCCCGAAAATCTTGAACACTTCGTTCAGGCGGATGATGTCTTCGTTTTCCGGCATTGGGGTCACATGGCCTTTCTGTCGGGCGTCTCCAGCGCTCAAGAAGCGCGCAGAGGCAGGGCCAACATAACAGCGGTAGCGGGGTTAACGGTTCATTCCCCTGATCTTGAGGTAACTAATGGTCCAATTAAGTGGACTTGTACGAGTTGCTACCGGGATTTCGCGCCCACACTAATTTCGGTGTTTCAGATCAGATATGGCCTGCTGTGTCACTTGGAAGTTGTACTCATCAAAGCAAACGAGAATAACGGCGCGCATTGTGGAGTTATCAAGGTTTTCTTCGAACCAAGAAGCGATTGCAGACACCGCTATTGGAGCAGCCAATTCCTTCGGAAAGCCATACACGCCCGTACTAATCGCAGAAAACGCAACTGACGTTGCACCGACATTAGCCGCGGCATCAAGTGAGGACGTATAGCAATCAGAGAGCAAGGTTGCGCTGGCGACAGGTCCATGGTGCTCCCAAATCGGCCCGACGGTGTGGATAACCCACTTGGCAGGGAGGGCACCAGCGGACGTCACCACAGCTGAACCAGTGGCACAGGGACCTTCCTCGTCAATGATTGCTTGACACTCGCGGAGCACAGTCGGACCGGCGGCAGCGTGTATCGCTCCGTCGACGCCGCCGCCTCCAGAGAGTGCGCTATTGGCAGCGTTGACAACTGCGTCAACCTTTACTGTCGTGATGTCGCCCCGAATGACCGTAAGAGCACCCGGTGTAACAACTTCACTCAAGTCGGAATCCTTCGTAGTTGTTCGCAGCGACCTGTTTGCATTTCTCGGCGTATGGGGGGTAGCCGATGAGCGGCATGAAGACGCGTGTCTTCCCCGGGATGTTTGCACCCAAATACCAGGAATTGCATGTTGGGTAGAGAGTCTGGTCGGCGATCGAATTAACGTGCTCCACCCAGCTGTCCGCAGCCGTTGCCGTCGCCTCGATGCTGGTGAGGTTCTGCTGTCGCATGGCGACAAGACAATCTCGAATCCACTCGACGTGTTGCTCAATAGCCATAATCATGTTGGTTAGAACAGAAGGACTGCCGGGCCCCGTCACGGTAAAGAGATTGGGAAATTCTGGTACTCCTAGGCCAAGATAGGTGCGAGGACCCGCGGACCACGCATCATCGAGCGTGCATCCATCTTTGCCGGTGATGTTCATGTTGAGCAGGGCACCGGTCATGGCATCAAAACCAGTCGCGAATACAAGCGCGTCGAACTCGAAATCTTGGTCCGCAGCTCTTAACCCTGTCTTCGTTATCTGTTCGATGCCCCCTTCCGAAATGTCCACCAAATGAACGTGCTCGGAATTGAAGGTCTCGTAGTAATGAGTATCCAAGCAGGGACGCTTGCAGGCGATCGTGTTTGTTGGAGCCAAAAGTCGAGCGGTTTCCGGATCATCTACAACCTGAATGATTTGGTCTCGGACGTATTCCGCGACGCGTTCGTTTGAGGTTGAATCAATTCCGATATCGGCATAGGCACGGTAGAAGCCAAAGCCCCCGTGTTCCCACCTTTCATCCATACGTGAATGAAATTCTGAAGTATCTGCTTCCTTGGCTGAGTCTTCGTTGGGTGGGAAGATCGAGAGAATCCCAGACCGCTCGATTCTGGCTGCTCGTCGGAGTTCGTCATAATTCTGTTTAGTTTCTGCTTGGACCACAGGGTCCAACGGTTCGTTCCGAGCGGGAACCGAATAGTTGGGTGTCCTCTGAAATACAGTGAGTTGCAACGCCTGTTCAGCGATCACCGGAATCGCTTGAACCGCGGAAGACCCGGTTCCTACGACGGCGACTCGCTGGCCGGAAAAATCGACGGTCTCATGAGGCCACCGGCCCGTGTGGTACACGTCACCTTCGAAATTGGCCAACCCATCGAACTCGGGAAGGTTAGTAGTCGAAAGGCAACCAGTCGCAGCTACCAGAAAGCGTGCCCGATAAGTATCGCGATTAGTGGAGATAGTCCAAGTACTCGTGAGTTCGTCGTAGTCAGCAGCTTCGACAGTCGTATCAAAAGCGATGAGAGATTCAAGGTCGAATCTGTCCGATACGTGTTCGGCGTATTGCAGAATCTCAGGCTGGCCCGCATAGCGCTCTGTCCATTCCCATTCTTGCTGAAGGTCAGGGTCGAATGAATAGGAGTACTGCAAACTTTCGACGTCACATCGAGCTCCCGGATAACGATTCCAATACCAGGTGCCACCTACCCCTTCGCCTCTTTCAACACCTCGGACATCGAACCCTTCTTGCCTCAACAGGTAGAGAGAGTAGAGGCCGCCAAAACCAGCCCCAACCACAACCACGTCACATTCTTCGATCGCGCTCATTAGCTAACCCCCTTCTGATCCCTTGAAATTAGCTCGTCTCGGGGCCTCGGGTCGGTCTCTTCAAATGACACGGCTCTGTCGGTTTCTCCCCACCGGCCCGCGGATGGGATCTAGCATCCTGATTTGATCCGTTTGGAGACCAAAGTGACTTACGAGAGAGTTAAATACGAAACGCCGGCCACCGGTGTAGCACGCATCACCCTTACCAGACCCGAGGCTGCTAACGCGCAGGACTATTTGATGCTGTCCGAACTCAACTCGGCATTTGATGAAGCAGCCGGAGATGACAGTATCCGGGTAGTAGTCCTCGCTGCTGAGGGTAAGCATTTCTCATCAGGGCACGACCTTGCTGCTCCTGAACCAAATATGGATGATTTCCCGACCGTGGGAACCCAGTGCCATTTCGATGCCGACGGGACAGAAGGCTATATGGCTCGCGAAGCGGAAATGTATTTGGGGTTGTGCTGGCGGTGGAGAAATTTAGCTAAGCCAACGATCGCTCAAGTTCAGGGCAAGGTGATCGCGGGTGGTCTAATGCTGGTTTGGCCGATGGACCTCATAGTTGCCTCCGAAGACGCAACATTCAGTGACCCCGTGGTGGCATTCAACGTAAATGGGGTCGAGTATTTCGCACATCCATTTGAAGCTGGCACGAGATTGGCGAAGGAAATGTTGTTCACCGGCAGGTCCTTGACAGCGGACGAGCTTATGGACAGAGGAATGGTCAACAAAGTTGTTCCGCTAGCAGAACTAGAACAAGCGACATTGGAGTTAGCCACCCACATAGCTAAACGGCCGATGTTTGGCCTCACCTTGGCCAAACAGAGCGTGAATCAAGCGGTCGACGCGATGGGCATGTACAGCGCACTACAGGCAGCGTTCAGCTTGCACCACGTCGGTCATAGCCACAACATGGAAGTTCACGGGCGGCGTATTGATCCGTCGGGCATCGACGTCATTAGGTCTGAGGCGTGACCGAGCCTTGTGACTTAACAGCGGTCGACGCTCGCAGTGCCATCTCAGCGCGTCAACTTTCCCCAGTCGAACTGACTGAGTCATGCCTGCAGAGAATCAATGATCTGAATCCAACGCTTAATGCGATGGTCACCGTTGCTGCGGAATCGGCCCTCGAGGCCGCTCGTCGCGCAGAAGACGATATAGCGAATGGAAACGGGAACGGCTTACTTCACGGTCTGCCCGTGGCGATCAAGGATCTGCAGCCCACTAAGGGCATAGTGACCACTTACGGGACGTCGTTCTATAGCGACCACGTGCCCACAGAGGATGCGGGCATTGTGGCGCGAATACGCGCGGCCGGGGGCATAGTCATAGGTAAGACCAACATCCCCGAAATGAGTATCGGCGCCAACACCATCAACCGGCTATTCGGAGCGACCGGTAACCCCTATGCTCCCGAATTGACATGCGGGGGATCATCAGGCGGCTCTGGAGTTGCTGTGGCCACCGGTATGGCACCTTTAGCCACTGGATCCGATCATGGAGGAAGCCTAAGAATCCCAGCCTGCTTTAGTGGCGTAGTTGGGCACAGGGCAACGCCGGGCACTGTCCCACATGAAAGCCGGACAATTACGCAAACCAACTACAGTCTGCAAGGCCCGATGGCGAGGTCCATTGATGACGTAGCGTTGCTTTTGGCAGCCATCTCGACTCGAGATCGTGCAAGTCGGCGAGACCCAATGAGTTTTCCTCTGAACGAGCGAACGTTTCTTGATCTGAAGCCACCCTCCGTCGACAGTCTGCGGATTGGTGTAACAGCGGACTTCGGGGGTCTCCTTGTGTCAAACCACGTCCGGAACGAATTTGAGGACCGAGTTGCTTTTTTGAAGGGAACCGGAGCTGAAATCAGCCATCTTCCGCTCGATCTCACCGAAGCAGTTCAGGTTGATTGGCAACTGAGGGCGGACATTTTCGCTACTCAATACCACAGGGAGATTGCCGACTTTGATGAGAGTTTTAATCCGAACGTGTTTCGCACCTATGAGACCGCACTCTCAACCTCAGTGCTCGAGATAGCTCGCGCCCGGAGAAAACAGGTTGACCTCTTTCGGAGCCTCGACGGAGTCTTCGATGAAGTGGATATCGTCATATCGCCTGGAGTCAGTGTTCCGCCTTTCCCGTGGGCGTCCCTGTATCCCACGGAAGTTGACGGAGAGAGAGTTGACAACTACATGGCATGGCTAGGTCTCACCAGTTGTTTGACCGTTGTGGGCCATCCAGTTACCGCTTTGCCGACCGGCTTGGACAGCACGGGCTTGCCGTTTGGAATCCAATGTATTGCCCCGATGTACCAGGATGCCGCCCTGCTCACGATGGCTAAATCCCTTGAGACTGCCTTCGCAACATCGGACCGATATGTAGCTCCGAGACCCGATCATGGACTGATTAAGATGTCGAACCCTCAGTGTCAAGAATTGGGGAAGGCAGCAGCCATTGCAGCGGCACGTTAAATCTAAACAGGCGAGCCCACAGCAACCGATTTGAGAATCGCCTCCACAAACAACTGCCGTTCTTCGACGCGTGCGTCATTTATTTCCCAAACGTGGGAGACAACGAATTCTTCTGCTCCCGCCGCCTCCATTTTTTCTGTGAGGACCTCAGTAGCATCGCGCTCAGCGAATTCCTGCGCACGCTGCAGATCGTAGTGATTAGACGGATCACCAACGTGTACGCGAAAGAGACCCCTTCTGGGGGCACTCACGATGGTTTCTTTAACCAGGCGTATCATCCCGGTAGCAGCTCCATAAGCGTTCGCCACTTCGGAATGTTCTGGGACAACGCAATCGGTGTCGAGGTTCAGAGCAATGTGGCTGTGATGCAACGCCGCCGGTGCCCCAACTGCAGTTAACGTTTCACCGATCGCCGCTGAGATGCCGAGAATTCTGCGCCCACCACGACGATTCTCTAAATGTGCCTGAGCCTGCAGGGCTGATTTGAGTTGGGCTACTGGCAACTCATCGTGGTCAGCAGCGGCTGTAAGAATCGTTTCGCTGATTCTTGCACTCAATTGATTGAGGACGAGCTCCGCAAATGACGAGCCGCTATCGGCCAATGGTTCACCAAATCGGTCCAACTGCCGGGCAAGAAGATCAGAACCGAGGTGAGCTGGCTGCGCATCGTAACGATTGTCGACCCCAAGAACATGTGCAGCGTCTGTTGGAGTGAAAGCTGCCACGCCTACTAGTCCCGAGGCTATTAGGCGGTTGAGGGCATTGCGTTCCAAGCCAGAGGTGACGACCTCCTCATATCTGCGACCTTCGTTGCTTTCCTTCAATCCGGCAATGATCGTGGCTTCAGCTGATGACTGCGGGGTCCAGTGGGGCTCCTGTTCAAGGAGCCAAAGGTAAATCCCGTCGCTTTCTCTTGCTACCGGTCGACCAAGTTGGTCCTCCAGCATGGCCTGAACCTCAGGTCTTTCCGAGCATGCTGAAACCAATGGGTTAACTCTTCTGGGGCCAATTGATATCGGATGGTCGTCGAGCGGTGACGTTTGAACGTGACTGTCACCACCAATCCCCGCAGTGTGGACCCGAACGGCATTCACCATGGTTTCATGTCCACCAATATTTGCGCCTGTCGGGGCGGATTGTGGCTGGCCCCCAGATATAGCTGCTACATCAGTCGTGGTGCCGCCGATGTCTACCACCATTCCTTCGGTAATGGAGTTAAGCGCAGCGGCTCCGGTAGCACTCGCGGCTGGGCCGGACAGGATGGTCTCAATAGGTCGCGCTTTAACAAAATCTGAAGACACGAGGGACCCGTCTCCCCGCATGACCATCAGGGGGCAACTAATTCCAAGGTGATCCATGGAACTTTCGACAGCGGCGACCAACCGATGAATGAGAGGCACGAGGCGAGCGTTCAGTAGCGCCGTCACAGCGCGTTTTGGAGCGTCGAGTTGACCTGATAGTTCATGGCTCAAAGTCACTGACTTTCCTGTTATCTCAGTGATAGTGCGGGCTGTGGTCAGCTCATGCTCGGGGTTGCGGACGCTGAACGACCCGACAACTGCATAAGCCTCCAACCCCGGATCCTGCGAGACAAGCCAATCGTTTAATTGTGATAGATCAAGCGATTCCAACTCTGTCCCATGAGAAGAGTGACCACCAGGTACCTGCAGGATCGGATTCGCTGGAATCAGATGATCCAAGCCCCGCCTTGTCGTGATGGCCTCTTCCAGGCCAATGGTTACCAGGCCTGCTGGACGACCGCCGCCTTCGACGAGAGCATTTGTTGCCAAGGTCGTCGAGACTGAAAGTAAACAGACGTCTGATGACGGAATCGCACTCTTGGTAAATATTTCACTCAGTGCCTCTATCACGCAGCGACTCAGGTCGTCGTGTGTCGTCGGGACTTTCGCTTTAGCGACAACTTCTTCCTTTGCCCGGCAGTAGACAACCGCGTCCGTGTAGGTCCCACCCGTGTCAATTCCGATCGTGAACTGGCCGGTATCTTGCATTGATTGAGATTTTGCCACCGCACTAACCATAAAGGCCAGTAATCCTGCAGTTCAGTTGTCCTCGGCCTAATGTCTTCAGATGCTTTTGGAAAGTGTCCGGGTTCTTGATTTCACCCAGTACCTATCGGGGCCAAGCGCGACTCGGATGTTGGCTGAACTGGGTGCTGATGTAATAAAAGTTGAATACGGACCCCATGGAGATCCCAGTCGAACACTTCCATTTGTGTCGGACAACGGGTCCTCCTCCTATTACAGCCAACAGAATCGCGGTAAACGGTCAATTTGTCTTGATCTGGGATCTGAACAAGGCTGTGATTTAGCTCGAACCCTGGCAGCACACTGCGATGTGGTGGTCGAAAACTTTGGTCCTGGTGTTTTGGAACGTCGTGGTTTGGGATGGGAGAGTCTGAGGCTCGCAAATCCTAAATTGATCATGGCCTCTATATCGGCATTCGGTAAATCCGGCCCCCTGTCGCACCTCCAGGGATTTGATTTGATGGGCCAAGCACTCTCCGGGATGATGCACCTCACTGGAGAGGCCGATGGTGCCCCTCAATTCACCGGTTCACCGATATCAGATTGCGCTGCGGGTCAAATGCTATTTGGGGCCATTGGTCACGCTTTATTTCATCAAGAACGAACAGGGGAGGGGCAATACATAGAAGTAACGCTGGTTGATCCGCTGTTCGCGATGCATTCGATAGCGGTCCAAGGTCATAGCGCAACCGGAGGCGAATGGAGCCAAGAACGTTCTGGTCGTCAATTCAGCATTGTGGTGCCTTCAGGTACCTACAAAGGACCTGAAGGGTGGGTGGTGTTGCAGGTGTTGGCGCCTCAGTGGCAACGGCTCTGTGAAGCGATGGGTAACAGTGATTTAGCTGTCGACAGCCGGTTTTCTACAGCGGAGGCCCGTATTGCGAATGCTGCTGAACTTCTCAGCCTCGTCGAAGAATGGATGCAAGGATTCGGTAGCGACGCGGAGCTCCTCTCTTACCTAGAGGAGAAACGCATTCCAGCTGCACCGGTCCTGAGTCCCGAACAGGCCATGGTGCATCCCCACTTCACTGAAAGGGGGATGGTTCGAACCGTAGCCGATCCAGATTTTGGGGAGATCACGGTGACTGGTTTGCCGGCCAGATTCAGTTCGGTTGAAATCCCAGATAGCGAACCGTTGCCCCCCTTCTTGGGTCAACACAATGCAGAGGTGTTGTCGGAACTTCTGGGTATGTCGGGGTCAGCAATCTCAGAGTTAGAGCGTCGCGGGGTATTGCTTTCTGATGGCGACCAAATGTCAGAGTGAAATGACACCCAGCGTCTGATGGGTAATGATCGTGTCGGTCCCCAATTCAGGGTCGACTCTATATACCGCAGGGAGGGCTAACAATGGCGATCGCTTCAGTAAAGGAAATGGTCGAGGCCGCTAAAGCCGAGATCGACAATATTTCACCAGAAGAAGCAGCAAGAAGAGCTGCTGAGGAAGGCGCTCTCATCGTTGATATTCGCGACGTGCGTGAGTTGCAGCGTGATGGAGCTATACCTGGAGCTATGCACGCTCCGCGAGGGATGCTGGAATTTTGGGTGTCGCCAGACTCTCCGTACACCAATGAAATTTTCGGCGAGGACCGCGAGTTCGTGTTGTGCTGCGCTGGTGGTATGAGGTCCGCCCTGTCTGCCAAGACCCTCAAAGACATGGGCATGGAGAAAATCAGTCATATCGAAACAGGTTTCGGTGGTTGGCAGGCCGATGACATGCCCACCGAATCATATGAAGAATGGAAAGCTAATCGCGTAAGGTGACCCGGGAGATACTCAACCACCTCTTCAACCTTCACCAAATGCCAACAGGCCAAGAACCCGACCGTCAGAAACTTATTACCGGCTACTGCGAGCCATGGTCGCTTCGCGCGGGTGAAGAGATTAAATGGTTTGGGTCGAGCCACATAGACACGTCCGGATTCTTAGATGTCGTTCGTTTGGACTGTGGTGATCCGACCCGAAGTGGTCCTGGATTTGCCGAAGAACAGGTAAAAGAAATTGAACCTATGGCGGTTGATCTGGTTGAGCAACCGTTGATTCCTGGTTCGTACGCCGAAGCTCTATTGCCGCCTGCCACCGCTTCCTTGAAAGTAAGTCTTTGGTTCCAACCAACCCTCCTTAAACGCGACGGTGTTCTTCTGTCGTTGAGTTCTGGTGGTGGTGTCATCGAGGTCTTTAACGTCGGCGACACCTTGATGGGCAGCTTTGGTGAATCTGAAGTCCGGCTCCGCGAACGGCCGCTGGAACGACATCGCTGGTATTCCCTGCAACTCGACGTTGACTTACATGGCAGGTCGGTCGAGGTGAATATCTTGTCACCAGACACGGCCTCACCAGGTCGGGACCTCCTCCAAGCGGGTGAAGATGTCTTAAAATTCGAAATCCCGGAGCTCTCATTCGACGAGCTTGCATTTCGTTTGGCGGCAGGGACGAGCAACAGTCGATGGGACGGGCGCATCGCAGCACCGAGGGTTGTCGTCGACGACCGAACATATGAATGGGCATTTGATGAGGACATGGAAGGATCAACCGTCCAATCGGTGATTGGTGACATCAATCTCGATCTCAGTCAACTTCCCACTCGCGGCGTTACGGGACCAACATGGACGGGCCAACATCAACGTTGGACTGACAATCCTGCCGATTGGAACGCGATCCATTTCCATCACGATGATCTTTATGACGCCGGTTGGGAACCCAGCCATAAGATGCGCCTGCCCGAAGATCTAGATAGTGGGATTTATTGTTTCCGCTTCGAGTCCAAAGAGGGTGTTGACCGGGTTCCCTTCTTTGTAAGGCCAGCTGTGGGAGTCGATTGCGCTGATGTCGCTCTCTTGATGCCAACGTGCACTTACATGGCATACGCCAACCATCGGATGTTGATTGAAGGAGCTGACTTCGTCGGTGCGCGTTCGAATCTTCGTCCGGAACACCAGTACTTAGTTGATCACCGCGAAGTCGGCTTGAGCCATTACGAAAAACACCCCGACGGTAGCGGCGTGATGTTCAGTTCGAGACGTCGACCTGTGCTTCAACTTCGCCCTGGCGCCGATGGGTGGAATTTCACGCCTGATACCGACATCCACGCATTTTTATTGCAAACAGAAGTAGGTCACGACGTAATTGGCGATGAGGACCTACATAATGAGGGCTATTCGGCACTAGCCCCGTACCGTGTAATCGTCACTGGATCGCATCCGGAATACTGGTCGACTGACATGTTAAACGCCCTCGATGAGTGGCAACGCAACGGTGGGCGCCTCATGTACCTGGGAGGAAATGGGTTCTATTGGAGAGTGTCTTTTAGCGATTCATGGCCTGGCGCGATCGAGTTGCGTCGTGCCGAAGATGGAGTTCGGAACTGGCAAACAGGTGACGGCGAGAACTATCACGCGTGGGGCGGTGAGTACGGAGGTCTTTGGCGACGAAATGGGCGTGCCCCCAACCAGTTAGTCGGCATCGGTTTTGCGGCCCAGGGTTTCGAAAGAGCAACGTTTTATCGAGTCGACCCAGATGCACATCAATCGCGTGCGGCTTGGATTCTGGACGGGATAGAGGAGGAGGAGATCGGCACCTCGGGTCTCGGCGGAGGTGCGGCTGGCCAAGAAGTGGATCGGTATGACGAAAAGCTCGGTTCTCCCGGGCATGCAGTGATTCTTGCAACAGCCACAGATTTCGGTCCCGACATGCTGCGGACTAAGGAAGAATTCGAGGGGACCGTTGCCTTCCCTTCACCTGACCCTTTGGTTCGGGCAGACATCGTGTTCTACGAAACTCCCGCAGGTGGCGCAGTCTTCAGCGTCGGATCAATTTCTTGGTTTGGAGCGTTGGCCCGCAATGGCTATGACAATGACATTTCGCAGATCACACGGAACGTGCTGGAGCGATTCCTGGACCCGACTCCGTTCGAGGAGCCGCCCCAGAAACGGCGCTAACCCTTTTTAACGGAGGCTAGAAGGTCTGCGATTCGATTATCTGTAGGGAAGTACCCGTCCGGCTCCGGCAACGATGACTCTGGTGACGGCGCTGCCTCTGAAGCAGCAGCCTCAGGCGGCTCGGCCGGAGCGACCTCTTCGCTGCTCGTTGACTCCTCCTTGGGGGAAATCTCAGTTGAAGCAACCTCTGCGTCGACGTCGATTCCCGCCTCTTTTCGGGCTTCCCGCGACTTGGCAGTTAGTGCTGCGAGCCGTGGGTCATCGACACCAGTGCTCGAGGAACTCTCCGGTTTCGGCGCCGGAGTGCTTGCCGCTGGCGGTGCTTCCGTCGCTGCCGCGGGCTGTGGAGCCGGATCGGCAGGCGCTTGGCTAGCAGCCACTGGAACGGCGGCAGCTACGACTGTAGGGCTACCGTTCTCTTTTGGCGATTCTCGATTTTCCTTAAGGAATTCCCAGGCTGCCGGTGACACCAATTTGCTCTCCGCAACGGACAGTACGTTGACACCGTTTTCAAATTGAACCCGATAGCGGACGGTCTTAATTCCTATTGAGCGACCAACTTTGCCAGCCGTACCCGCTGATACTCCAGGTAGGTCATCGATCACTACAACACGCGCACCCTTTTTGAGGGTGGAGCTTTCAGGTGCCATAACCGAATCGTAGACCGAGATAGGCGCATCAACGCAGTCAAACTGAGGATTTAACACGAAGTGCAGGTGGTAGTAGCACACCGATATGGGAGGCCGACGTGAGATGCGAAGGCGCCTCACCACACAGTAGGAGGACGAACCCTAAGCTGCCCTTGAGACTTCGGAGGACATCTGATGCCACGAGCACTTGTCGTAGGCGGCACGGGACCAACTGGACCACATATCGTGAACGGGTTGATAGATAGAGAATTCGACGTCTCCATTCTTCATACGGGTGCGCACGAGTCGCCTGATATTCCCGAGGCGGTGGAGCATATCCATACCGACCCTTTCGATATCGAAAAGACGCGAACAGCGCTAGATGGTCAAACATATGACCTTGTAATCGTGATGTACGGCCGATTACGCGAGTTAGCTGAGCTGTTCGAAGGGCAGGTGGAAAAGTTCATTAGCGTCGGGGGAGTCCCCGCCTACACCGGATGGGGTGACGCAGATGCCTTGTGGCCAGCGGGGATGCGAGTGCCCACTCGAGAGACCGCGCGATTAGTTGTAAATGAAGGCGCAGATTTTGCCGTGAACCGGAAAGTGGCAAATATCGGGCGGACAGAGGTGACGGTGTTTGACTGCCATCCAACTGCAACGCACTTGAGGTACCCATGGATCTACGGTCCAGGCCAGGTGGCAAGCACAGAGTGGTCAATTGTGCGACGTGTCTTAGATGGACGAAAACATTTAATCTTGCCAGACGGCGGCATGACTCTTCAGTCAAGGGCGTACTCCGTTAACGCTGCGGCGATGTTGCTAACCATCGTTGATAAGGCCGAGATTGCAGCAGGCCAGGTATACAACGCTTCGGACGAATGGACTCCGACCCTGTTGCAGTGGGCTGAAATCATTGCGGATTCTTTGGGTCATAGGTTTGAGATTGTGAGCATTCCATGGGAGTACGCCACGCTGGCCCAACGTCTGACGCTTCGGGGCACACCTCACCACCGCGTTACCTCAAGTGAGAAGGCGATGTTCGATCTGGGTTATAAGGATGTAGTGGATCCGATTGATGGGTTGTCAGCCACAGCCCGGTACCTGGCGGAAAATCCGCTGGAGCCTGGAGGTTCGGCCGAACGCTCTCTTTCGGACCTCTTCAATTATGACGGGGAAGACCGTCTAATTAAGGTATGGAAAGAAGCGATGGACCGTGTTGGACCCGTTGCTGGCGAGGTTGACTCAGGCTTAACTGATCGGTACTCGGCTTCTTTTGATGACAGCAAGCGGACTGGCTGGACCACTATCCGTAGGTAAAGATCGGAGGCTGGGAGCGCATCGATTGTGTGCACTGATTCAAGGCGCCCAATCACAAGTCATCAGCGTCGGGCATCTGTTGAGTGAATTCGACAACTTCGTCGAGCCACGTATGAAGGGCAGACCGGGATTCCTCGGGAATGGTGTTGTTCTCCGACTGAGGAACGTTCGGAATACCTAAAGTGACTTGATAGAGCCGTTCGGTTAGGACGCCGCAGGTCTGAAGTAATTGTTCTCGGGCGTTTTCACCTCCGCGAGGTCCCGGTGTAACGCTGGTGATACCGACGACGCGTCCAATCAGGCTGCCCGCTCGGAACGGCCGCGATAACCAATCAATAGTGTTCTTCAGTAGCCCGGGAATCCCGTAGTTGTACTCAGGTGAAAAGATGAGCACCAATTCACTATGCAGAACTGCCGCTTTTAGGTCTTCCACTACTGGTGGGTCACCAGCGTCTTCTACATCCTGATTAAAGGGTGGTACAACAGCGAGGTCCGGTTGATAAATAGTAAAGCGATCTGCAAGGTGGTCAGCGGCGCATTCTGCAGCAGCTCGATTTAGGGAGTTCTTCCGCAGGCTGCCAACCAATATGGTGCACTGTCGCACTTCAGCCATGGGTGGAAATTCCTCCGTCTACTGGCAGTGTGACACCCGTCAACCAGGCGCTCGCACGACTTGATAAGAAGATGATCGCGCCCACAATGTCCTCTGGTGTCCCAATTCTGCCTAACGGAGTCGAGGCGACAACACCTGCGCGACGATCGGGGTCGTCAAGCATGTAGCTCATCATCTTTGACTCGAAAGGTCCTGGCGCGATGCAGTTGACATTTATGTGGTCTCGAAGGAGATCGTGCGCTAAATGCCGGGTGAGCATATGTATCCCAGCTTTGGATGCTGAATAGGAATAGTTGTCGCCGAAGGGGACGCGCAGGCCGTCTATCGAGCCGATCATGATGACACGAGATGGATCATCTTTACTTGCGGCAGATCGGAGCTCCGGTAATAGGTCTTGTGTCAGCATAAATGGTGCCTTCACGTTGACGTTTAGAACCTTGTCGAAGCCACTCGATGGAAAATCTCCGAGAGGAGCACCCCATGCCGCTCCAGCATTATTGATTAACAGATCAACTCGGCTTTCGGTTGCACGGAATTCCTCGGCGAAGTTGCTCCGACTGATGTCATCACTCAAATCGGCGGGTATGGCGGTGCATTCGCCGTATTCACTTAACGTTTCTGCTGCATAGTGGCAGTCGTCGATCTTTCGAGACGTTATGTAGACGCGAGCCCCGTTGCGCAGAAGGCCCTCAGCGATCATGTAACCGATGCCTCGGCTACCTCCTGTAACCACTGCAACTTTTGACTCCACATCGAACAGGTCCGCAATCTTCATGTTTAGGACCGTAGTCAAACTTGATGTACCTACGCTCTTTGGGCATCCTGAGGTGATTCTCGAGTGGGATCAGTCGCCGCTTGCGTGAGGGTCTGTATGGACTTCGGTGGCTTTGACGGTCACCCATATTTCGGTGCCCTCGTTGAGCGCCAGTTCAGCCGCGGCAGTAGACGTTATGTCCGCATAGATATTCAAAGGGCCCGACAACGATACGCGCGCGATGTCGCCAAGAAGTTGAACCCCTCGGATTCGACATAGCCAGCTATTTCTAGGGCTACCAACAGGTCGTTCGGGGAACAATGCCACCGCTACCGGGTTAATCATGACGGACACTTCACCGTCCGTTTGTAATCCAGCCGTAGCTATTTCGGTGCCGTTGGGCAACACCACCGAGGATCCGCGTCGCGTGCCACGAAAGATGTTCCATCCCATGAGATCAGCGATCCATCGAGATTTAGGTTCCGACTGGATGGCCGAGGGCGAGTCGAACTGAGTAATGCGACCGTTTTCAAGGACTAACACCCTTTGTGCCAACGCGAAGGCGTCTGCGGGGTCGTGCGTCACCAGTAAGGCGCCTGACAGATTTTCCGAGAGGGCAGTTCCAATTAACTCGCGAGCTCTAGAGCGACCCGCGATGTCGAGTGACGCTAGCGGTTCATCCAACAGCACCATTTTGGGATCAGCGGCAAGTGTTCGAGCTAGGGCCACCCTTTGTGTTTGCCCAGCGGATAGTTCGGAAGGGTATTTTTCCAGCAAGTTTGACACTTCCAGGGTTTCCATCAGTGACACCAAGTCCGCGTCGGGTGCTGCGCCGAAATGAATATTTCCGGCGACCTTTAGATGAGGAAACAAAAGCCCATCCTGAAAAACCATTCCAAGTCCGCGTCGATGCGTCGCCGTCGCTGTGCCTTCGCCGGGTGCCTCGAAGGTTTCACCGTCGACCAATATCCACCCTGATTGGAGGGGCAGCCATCCAAGCAAGGCGTTGAGGAGGGTCGTTTTGCCGGCCCCGTTTGGGCCCATGAGGGCTACCACCTCACCATGGTGAACCTGGAGCTCGGCGTCTAGCTGAAGGTCGCCACGCTCAAGGGTCACTCGAGCATCCAAAAGAAATTCAGAACTAGTACTCATCGAACCGGCCACCACCGATCACGTAGCGACACCAGGATCAGAAGAGAGACCGAAATAAGGACGACGCTCATTGCTAGGGCAGCTTCTCGATCTGTTTCCAAAGCGACGAAAACGGCGAGCGGGAGTGTCTGAGTTTTGCCCTGAATATTTCCAGCGAATGTGATGGTCGCGCCGAATTCCCCAAGAGCGCGAGCCCACCCCAAAAATCCGCCCGCTATAAGTGCAGGTCGAACCATTGGAAGAACAACTCTGAAGGTCACTCGGGATTCATTTGCACCCAGCGTGGCGGCCGCCAGTTCGAATCTGGGGTCTACAGCTCTCAATGCTCCTTCGACTGTGAGGATTACGAAGGGCAGGGCCACGAACGTGTTGGCCACAATGACGCCTGTCAAGGTATAAGGGAGGATCAGGCCGGTAAGGTCAGAGACCACTGAACCAACCAGTCCGTTTCGTCCGAAGGCGAATAGCAGAGCTGCGCCCCCCACGACCGGCGGTAAAATCATCGGTAAGACGACGACAGCGCGAACAAGCGACGCGACGAACCCATCCATTCGCGTTAAACACAAAGCTAGAGGTATCCCCAGCGATAAGGCGGCGAGAGCCGCTGCGAGGCTTGTAACGAGTGAAAGCAAGAGGGCATCGGTCACGACCTCACGCGTTAGGAGATCAACAAGTCGAGACCACGGAACCCGCCACAACAGAGACATCAGTGGCGCTGACATAAACAACAAGGCACCGAGAGCGATTAGTCGGATTCTGATTGGCAGATGTGCTCTCATGGATCTTCAAATCCGAGTTGTCTCAGGTGCTCCTCACCAGATGGGGACGAAATTAACTCCAGGAGCGACTCCACCTGAGTCATGTTTGGTGTATCTCGAGCCACGGCGAGAGAATAGAAGGTGACAAATGTTTCGGCGCCACTGTCCTTAATCTCGGCGATATTTGTTTGGGTCGAGAGAAAATCGCTGCGGTATACGAATCCGTAATCCACCTCACCTCGTTCCACCTTAGCGAGTACAGATCTTACGTTTGGTTCTCGAGTAAAGGAGTTCAGATCAAGGTCAGTTATTGCAGCAAACTCTTCGGCTAGCTGGCCACATGGAGCGGAGCTAACGCACGCAGCTCCCTGGAGGCGCCCAACCTTCAGGTCCTGCATCGAAATATTTGCTGCCGCTAGTTCTGGCGATACAACCACCGTTAATGAAGTGGATGCGAACTGGAGAGGAGGCAAGAAAGATTCCATCTCCTGAAGGCGCTCCATATATTCAGTTCCCGCCAAGATCACTACATCCGCTGCAGCGCCTTCATTCAGCTGAGCAAGGAGGGTTCCGCTCCCCGCTATATTCACGTCGAGTTCGCCCCCTCGCTGCTCGGTCACTTGATCTTTAGCGATTCGTTGAATGAAGTCAGTCATGGAGGATGCTGCGAATACACGTAGTCCGGTTTCCTGTGAAGTGCATCCGATTCCCAACACGCAGCAAATTGCCAGCCCTGTCGCTAATAACTTGATGGAGGGTTTGGTTTGACGCGACGGTTTATGCAGTGACGCCTTCCCTTCGCGATTCATGTTCGTCTAGTTTTCATTCATGGCCACTTATTTGGACTGGTACGGCTGCGCAACATTTTCACTGCGCACTTCTGGGTTGACAATCTTTCTTGACGCTTATATTGACCGCCCTGAAGGAGCACAAGGAACCGGCCTAACAGCTTCGGACATTACTGAAGCCGACTACATACTGATCGGTCATAGCCATTTCGACCATCTGTGGGGTGCTGAGCGCATAATTGAGAATACCGACGCAACCCTTATTGGCTCATATGAATCTGTCCGGGTGATGGAAACACTGGGGGTCCCCCTCAATCGCATGATTTGTGTGGCGGGCGGCGAAACCATTGATCTTGGGCCCGGTGTCACAGTTTCAGTGCATCCAAGCCAGCACTCATGTGTGTGGTCGCATGCGCAAATGGACGAACCAGATGTTGTGTGTTTGGGAGATCTGGGCGTCCACTGGCATGAGCAGCAAGAGCGCTTTGTTGATCTGATGAAATACTTAACGACCGAAACATCTGAGGCAACTCAGGCTCATCTGCGAGAGTCACAACCCGGCCATAGCGACCGCGGAGACGGTGGTGCACTCATCTATATGGTTGAGACACCGGAAGGAAGCGTTCTCTTTCAGGACACATCAGGCCGATACGACGGGATCATGGGCGAACTTGAACCTGACGTCGCAATCCTCGCCGCCGCCGGCCGTGGGAATATTGACGGTGAGCCCATCCAAGGCTCTCTGGCACAATTCGTGGCGCAGCAAGTTGATCTACTTCACCCTAAATCTGTTGTCTTTGGACATCATGATGACTGGATGCCAGGTTTCTCAATTCCGGTGAATACCGAGCCGATTGTCGCCGAAATCGAAAAGCTGCCCTTTGACGTCGCTGTACTAGAACCGGGATATCTCGAGGGAACGGAGATCCTGCCTCTGTGAGCGCCGAGTAAAGTCAAGATGTGCCAAAACTTCAACCAAGTAAAGTCCACGATTTCATTGTCCGTACCTGCGAATCGTTAGGTAGCGAAGGCCGAGAGGCCAACCTCGTGGCAGACCAATTGGTTCAAGCGAATCTCGCTGGGCATGACTCACATGGAGTTGGGATGCTTCCGGCCTATGTCGATGGGGTCGTCAATGACCGTCTAAAGATCAACAGCCACCCGACTGTTGTCGTTGACTCCGGCTCGCTGCTGACTCTTGACGGTAATGCCGGATACGGCCAGGTCAACGGCTTCGAAGCAATGCAAATGGGCATTGAACGGGCAGAAAGCTTCGGGGTGGCCGTGGTCGGGCTCCGTAATAGCTACCACATTGGCCGCATCGGTCATTGGGCGGAGCAATGCGCTGCCAGCGGTTACGCATCAATGCATCTCGTCAATGTGATCGGGCATCCTCCGTTAGTAGCGGCCTACGGCGGTGCCGAAGCGAGGTTTGGAACAAACCCGTTCTGTGCCGCGGTGCCGGGGCGTGATGGTCGACCCGGCTTCCTGCTCGATATGGCTACGAGCATTATCGCGGGTGGAAAGGCCCGCGTCGCAGCTAATAAGGGGGAGAAAGTGCCTCCGAACACCATCATCGATGTCGAAGGCAACTTGACGGACGACCCCAATGCTTTCTGGTACACGGACCCGTCTGGCAAACGCGGGGGAGCGCTTGTCGCCTTCGGCGATCACAAGGGGTCAGGCCTGGCAATCATGTGCGAACTCTTAGGCGCAGCTCTGCTTGGTGGCGAAACCGCTCACCCGAAAAACCCAAGAGATGGACGAATCATCAACAGCATGCTGTCGGTCATAATCGACCCAGGAGCCTTGGGTAATGCCGAAACCTTTTACGACGAAATTGAATTATTCCGCGACTTCGTACTCGACTCACGATTGCGAGCTGACTGTGATCAGATCCTGGTTCCCGGCCAACCCGAGGAGCTAGCGCGTGTTGACAGAGCCGACGGTTTCGAAGTCGATCCTGTGACTATGGAGCAGTTGAGGACCAGCGCGGAGCGAGCCGGAGTTCCCTCAGAAGCGATCGAAGACCTCGACGGATAGTCGGCGCTTCCTCCACCTAAAACGTGATTACAGTCCGAGCCACTGTTCCTTCTCGCATCCAGTTGTAGCCGTCGTTGACTTGGTCAAGCGAGATCGTGGCGGACACCATCTCATCCAAGAGCAGTCTCCCACTGAGGTATAGATCGATCATTTGGGGAATGTCCGTCCGAAACTGGTTGGATCCCATCATTGACCCTTGCAACTTCTTTTCGCTTAGCAAATCAATGCCCCGGATCTCGACCTTTGTGCTCGATGGGACCATTCCGATGACTGTGGCGGTGCCGCCGATCTCGAGCATCTCGAAGGCCTGTTCGGCGGTGTTTTTGAGTCCTATCGCTTCGAAGCTGTACTCAACACCACCACCGGTAAGTTCCTTAACGGCCTCAACCACGTTTTCGACGTCGCCCGCATGAATCGTGTCAGTTGCACCCATTAATCGGGCGGTTTCAAGGCTTTCAGTGTTCATATCGACAGCAATAATTCGCCCTGCTCCTGCAACGCGTGCGCCTTGAATAGCCGACAAACCAATGCCGCCGCAGCCGATGACACAAACAGTCGCACCAACTGGGACTGCTGCCGTGCGTACGGCAGCGCCGAAGCCAGTAGTCACGCCGCACCCAATTAAACATGCTTTCTCTAAGGGGACGTCCGGAGTCACTTTCACGACCCCGTTCTGGTGCACCAACATTTCTTCCGCGAAGCCCCCTAGTCGAGCCATCTGGTCGACTGGAGTGCCGTCTTCACGTTGTAAACGTGGTGCATCGTCGCGACTACGCGAAGTCGCACGACCGTTCGTGCAGCGATGCGGGTTTCCCGAAAGACACTGTCGGCACTGTCCACAAAAGATGGACAAACATGCCACTACCGGGTCACCAGGTTTCACATAACTGACATCAGTGCCGACAGCCTGAACGATCCCTGCCGATTCATGTCCCATTACTGAGGGAAGTTTTGTTCTGAAAAGCCCTTCCATGAAGTGAAGATCTGAATGACACAACCCTGCTCCAACAGTTTGTATCAACACTTCTTGTGGGCCTGGCTTGTCGATGACTAGATCTTCGATAACTAGATCACCGGGTTGTTCGCATAGTACGGCGGCCTTCATTTCACCCTCTTGTTCTGTTGAGTCGAACTGAACTTAGAGACTATGCACTCTGACCACTGCCTGCGTCCGATTCAGGTCCTATCATTCAACCAGGGGGTTGCTGCCCCACGGGGATGGCTGCCTTTCGCATGCCACATCACCTCAGGCGGCGATTCCTCGGCGCTACGCCGATGCAAAGGGAGCAGATATGGCAAACGACCTAGGCCATCTACCAAAAATCGATGAGTTGGACGAAGTAAACACAAAACGCTTAGAGACCTGGTATGCAAAGGCCTACCAAGACGACAATCTCTTTCGCACCCTGGCCAATGATGAACTGACTTTAGAAATGTTCCTCAGCTGGGTGGGCGTGGTGTACGGGGGTTCGTCGGGATTAGATAAACAAATGATCGAACTCTGTCGAATTCGGATGGCCAACGTGAATGAATGCTTTCATTGAAGCATGGTCAAGAGCGCATCGTTGGTGCGCACGGGACTTACTGATGAAATGATTGGTCAGCTGACGGATTACAAGAATTCAGATCTTCCTGATGCATGGAAGGTAGCGCTGTCATTCAGTGACCACCTTGCAGGTACTCCGAAGGGCCCAATCCCAGACGAAATGCGAGATGCGCTAGCGGAGCATTTTTCAGGGACCGAAATTCTACGACTCGGAGCGCTGCTAGCTGTAGGAAGCGGGTGGCAGCGGATGATTGAAGCGTTTGAGATCAGACCTGACCATTACGAAAAAGGGCAGGCGGGGCCTTGGTCGAGTTGACATCATCCAGATGAAGATCGATTCCAATCAGCGGAGATACATACGCCTGTGAGTAGACCTTCTGGTTTTTCAGACGACTCGACAAGTTTTTTGGGGCTTAAACCGACGACAAGCCGATTTCGATGGACTTTAGCTGTGACTGCGGGGCTGGCCGGAGCGACGGGAACACTTCATGGTGGTTGTGGATTGGCTGCTGCAGCAGCTGCCATGGAAAGGACCACTGAACGTCGAATCTCCTTCATAGCTGGCCAGTACCTTGCGAGGGCGCCTGTTGGATCGGAAGTGGTTATCCAAGTCGAGGAGTTAGCTGTTGGAAATCGTGTTACCCAAGCCGCCGCAGTCTGCAGCTGTGATGGATCAGTTGTTCTTCGAGCATCAGCGGCTTTGGGTGGTCATGACCTCGGTGTCGACAAAGTATGGCCTCAGGTCCCCGACGTGCCTCCGCCCGGTGAATGTCCTGCTCGGGCCCCAACTTCCGAAAGCGGGCATTCATTTACGGACTACGCCGACATCCGCCTAGCCGGCCAGTCCCCGGGCGACGCGGTTGTCTACTACTGGGCGCGGCTCCATAGTGGCGTCGCTTCCTCGTCTGAAGCTCTCATTGCGTTGGCGGATCTCATTCCGAGCGGCATGAGAGTCAGTCTGGACATGGGCTTTAAGGGGTCAAGTTTGGATCACACGGTACGAATCGCCGCCGCCGAAATGAGCGAGTGGGTTCTGATTCGGATCGAATCTGACGCTATTCGGAACAGCATTGGTCAGGGGAGGGTGGAGATATATTCTCAGAACGGCAATTTATTGGCCACGGGGAGCCAGTCGTTCGCTATTTCGGCCATTACAGGGCCACTGGATCGTTAGGTATTGAAATATGAGTGCTTACGTTATTTACCAAGGTGATGTCACCGACGAAGTTGCGTATGAGGAGTACAAGGCTCTGGCTTCGAAAACCGTGGGCGACCATGGAGGAACTTACCTAGTGCGCGGGGGCTCTTGGACGGCCCTCGAAGGGGATGTACCGCCAGCGCGGACCGTGGTAATCCGCTTTGATTCCGTGGAGGCGGCAAAGGAGTGGTACCAGGGCTCAGAGTACGGAAAGGCCAGACCTATCCGACAAGCAGCTAGCAACGGTTCCCTCTATATCGTTGAAGGATGAGGTGCAGCACAGCGTTAGCCGCGACCTATTAAGGGCATGTCGTTGGCCATAATTGTCATCTGGGGCACGTTCACCTCTGGCGGCAACTCAGCGAGGAGAAGGATGGCATCAGCCACATTAGAGACGTTCATGGTTGCCTCTTCTCGGGTTGTGCCGTCCGCTTGGAGAACGCCTTTGGTCATTTGATTGGTTAATGGCGTCAACGCATTACCGATGTCGATTTGGCCGACAGTTATACCGTGGTCGCGGCCTTCTAATGAGAGCGCCTTAGTTAGGCCCGTTATTGCATGTTTGGTTGCTGTATACGGGCTGGAAAATGGGCGCGGGGTCTGAGCAGAAACTGACCCATTGTTGATGATGCGACCACCGGCTGGCTTCTGTTTCTTCATGTAATGGAAGGCTGCCCTCGAACATAACCACGTGCCCGTGAGGTTGACGCCGACCACGTCACGCCAGGCGTCCACTGATAGCTCATCGATCGGAATAGGAGGTGCTCCAATGCCGGCATTGTTGAAAAGTAAATCGACCCGGCTAAAGGCATCCACTGTCGACCGGAACAACTCGTCAACAGCAGCGGGCGTCGAAATGTCTAGAGAGAGCGCTAGCGACGGGTTCTTCAGTTTTGCCGAGACCTCTTGCAACGGTTCTAGGCGCCGTCCGCAGATTACTGTTTTCCATCCTTTGCTATCTAGCGCCTGTGCTGCTGCGGCACCTACACCTGTGCCGCCCCCTGTAATGATTGCCACCCGGTTCTCATTCGGTACGTTCAACTTAAGTTCCCCCTACTTGTTTTTGGAGACGCGCCCACTCGTCTCGCAGGCCTACGGTCCGGTGAAACAAAAGTTCCTCGTCTGCATCGGCGGCGAAGTAGCCCAGTCGCTCGAATTGAACGACCTGGCCAGCTTGCACATCTTTGAGCGAACCTTCAAATTTGCAACCTTGCAACACCTGTCGTGATTCTTCGTTCAAGTCGTCGACCGGGTCTCCTGTTTCCTCGCCCGGTAGTTGCGTCTTGAATAGTCGTTCGTATAGCGCGACGGAACCGTCAACAGCATTGGCGGCATCGACCCAATGAATGGTGGCCTTCACCTTTCTGCCGTCAGGGGCGGCACCGCCAGCGGTGTCGGGATCGTAGACGCATTGAACCTCGATAGGCGTCCCATCCTCATTGCATACAACGTCTGTGCATGTCACTAAGTAGCCGCCCCGAAGACGAACCTCGCGGCCAGGTGCCAGCCTGAAATACTTCGGAGGTGGGTCCATCTTGAAGTCGTCTTGTTCTATCCACAATTCGCCGCTGAACGGCACCTCTCGGGTGCCTTCAGATTCATCTTCAGGGTTGTTAACCAATGTTCGGACATCAGTTACTGGGTCCCCAGAATCGTCCGTAGGCCAGTTTGTGATTGTTAGTTTCAAAGGATCAAGGACAGCCATTCTTCGCGAAGCCGAGCTATTCAGTTCGGTTCGAACGAAAGATTCAAGCAACTCAATATCGTGTCGCGCGTTGGTGCGGGCTACGCCAATGAAGCTACAAAACTCTCGAATTGCTGATGCCGGATAACCGCGCCTCCGTAACGCGCGTAGCGTCGGCAACCTCGGATCGTCCCAGCCATCGACGACCCCACTGTCGACAAGTCGCTTCAATAGCCGCTTCGACGTAACGGTATAGGTGAGTTCGAGTCGGGCGAATTCTGTTTGGTAGGGCGGTGGCGAATCGAGTGGCAGCTGGGCCAAATACCAGTCATAGAGGGTTCTGTTGTCGGAAAACTCAAGGGTACACAGCGAGTGCGTAACCCCTTCTATGGCGTCGCTCTGACCGTGCGCCCAGTCGTAGGTTGGATAGATTTTCCAGGTCTCACCGGTGCGGTGGTGCGTTTCTTCGCGAATTCTGTACATGACTGGGTCCCGCATTTGCATGTTCTCATGCTGCATGTCGATTTTGGCGCGTAACACTTTGCTTCCAGCAGTGAATTCGCCTTCGCGCATTCGATGAAACAAGTCGAGGTTGTCCTCGGTTGGACGATCACGGAAAGGGCTTTCGATACCCGCCTGACCGAACCCTCCTCTTTGTTCTGCGATGTCTTCTGCGCTCTGATCATCGACATAAGCCAATCCCTTAGAAATAAGGATTTCTGCCCAGGCGCACAACTCCTCGAAATAATCGGAACTGTGATGAACAGCATCTGGAACGAAGCCGAGCCACGTCAGGTCTTCGATAATTGCGTCGACGTAAGTGACGTCTTCAGTCGAGGGGTTAGTGTCATCGAATCGGAGGTTGCAGCGACCTTGGTTTTCGGCCGCTATCGCGAAATCCAAACATATTGCCTTGGCGTGACCAATATGCAGGAACCCATTCGGTTCTGGTGGGAACCGGGTTTGAACGCGACCTTGAAACCGGCCCGAGGCGGCATCTGCCAGTAGGAGATCTCGAATGTAGTCAGTCCTTGGCTTATGGGCGTCTAGGTCATTTTCAGTCAACGAACCCTCATTTAGATTGGACGCGGCATGCCTGGCGGGGCCTAGTTAACGCTACCTCGCGTACTGGGGCTAAGAAGGCTCTATTTGTCCTAAATGCTTCGGAGGCCATTTCCCTGGAACAACCCCTTCTCTAAGCAGAAATGCGGAGACAGCTTCAAGGTGTCCGAGGACAACTTCTGCGTCGCTACTTCCAAGAATTACTGCGATCTCATTCGCATGTTTGTCTGTTTCCGCTTCGATATCTTTTCGTAGGGCGCGACCCTTGGGCGTGTGTTGACCTTCCGAAGTTATCCACCCGAGTTCGTATAGATGTGATGCTTCAGCGTCCCATTCCGTCGACGTCCAGCCACGAATCTTTTGAATGATTTCCGGAGTGCCACGACCATCTGCCGCCATGAGGACGTGGGATCCGAGTCCGGAGACTCCGGCTGAGTGGAGTGCTTGGTTGTGCCCATCGAACCTGTACTCACGCAATAAGGTCGACGCGTGCCAGAGGGCTAGGCGGGGATCATTGGGCCAAGGTTCGGCAGCCCATGCCGCGAATAGGGGCCGCTGATGAGCGCTAAGCGTTGGAAGCGAGTGGCTAAGCAACTCGACTATGTGGACTAGACCGTCATCCCATTCGTAGTCGGCGAATATTCTGTCAAACGCACGCTCGAGAATGTTTAGTTGTTTGTGGCGAACATCCGTTGGCGACATGACATCCCAACAACTGGGCACAGAGCGTTCGACCATCCGGGGGGCAAAATTGAAAAAGGTTTCAGTGACTACTCCAGCAGAGGCAGCCCCGAGAGGAGCCGATCGGTAGGCGAAATATGCGTGCCACCACCCCTTAAATCCAAGGTCAGTGAACTCGCCGATCTCAGGCGCGTAGTAGGCACAGGAATGCAGGGGCTCGGATGCGGCGGCGAAGCGCCTCGAATAAGAAGGGGAGTCACTCATTGAGTGCGGGACTGTTTCTGTTTCTCGATTCCTCGCCGGAAATCTGAGGCTAAGGAGACGCGATCAACTGTTAGATCAAGGTTGTAGGTTTCCCAGATCTCACCCTCGACTGATTCCATCGAGAGGAGGACTATGGCACCTTCAGGTCCGCCTCCTTCGACATGGGCTTCGTCACCGTTATGGGTGCTGTAGGTACCGGCCGGTCGGCGGTCAACCAACAGATCGGCATCCGCCACATCAAATATTTGGTGTTCGCCTTCCAACACCAAGGTCTTAACAGGGCCGATGTGTCGATGGGCAACACACTTAACCTGTGGATCGAATTTGAGCAACAACTGGACAAATCGATCATCGGTATCAACCTCTAATACGTTGTAATAAAAGCCATCAAAGCCCGGGAATTCAATCCAGGTAATGTTGTCCGAAAGCAAAGAAGAATGAACCATTAGAGACTCCGCTCGCTGTGGATTGACACGATGCTAGAGCAAAGACGCTGACCGTTTCTTATGGCTCAACCTGAGGCTCTTTCGGAAGCCCTAGGACCCGTTCGCCCAATATGTTTCGTTGAATTTCGTCTGTCCCGCCCGCAATCGACTGAGCGGGAGTAGATATTAGAACCTCTGCAATCAATCCTTCGAGCGGAGCGTTTGGGCCGCTCAACATTCCGTACGCACCTGCTATGGAAGTGTGAGCTGCATGACTTGCTCGCGCAATAACGCTCATGTTCAGCTTTGCTACCGAGCCTTCCGGTCCGGGTGGCTTGCCAGATAGGCGAGCGTCTCGGCTCCGCTGTGTTGTCCAAAGCGCGGTGCGTCGAATTTCTTCGACCTCGGCTACATCCTGCCGAATTAAAGGATCAGAATTAAGACCCGACCTTTGAGCTTCTGATGAAACCAACTTCGGTCGGCCTGCCCGCTGTGGGTACCATCTGTACGTCGAAAAATACTCGTCGGCCTCCGCTTGTGCTCGTTGCACTAATGGGCTGTCTAACGTTGGGAAACGGGGTCGTGGCGTAGCAACGGCACTCCGTTCATGGGCGAGGGTCGTTAACGCCACCCGCCAGCCGTCACCAGAGTTGGCAACCATATTCTCAACTGGCACGCGGGCGTTATCGAAAAACACTTCATTGAAGGACGAATGGCCGTTCATTTGGTGCAACGGGCGTACTTCGATCCCGTCTTGTTTCATTGGAATCAGGAAAAATGAGATCCCTTGATGCTTCGATACATCCGAAGATGTGCGCGCTAGAAGAATCCCAAAGTCAGCCTTCTGCGCTCCCGAATTCCAAACTTTTTGTCCGTTTACGATCCATTCGTCGCCGTCGAGTTCAGCTCTGGTGCTTAATCCGGCCAAATCAGATCCTGCACCAGGCTCACTGAAGAGCTGGCACCATTTATGTTCTCCAGTCAAGATCGGTAACAGATAGCGATCTAATTGTTTATCGTCAGCCCACTCCAGCAAAGTCGGCGCAACGAGGTACATGCTGACTCCGGCTGCTACACCCACTGCACCCTCTTCGAGCAATATTCGTTTCGCCACCGCGTCCATCTTGGGTGGTGACTCTTTACCAAACCATTTACTAGGCCACGATGGGCAACCCCATCCGCTCTTCGCTAATAGAGTTCGCCATTCCGTTAAGTCGGCCGTGGGACTCCAGTTAGACCGAACCCAGGTGCGAAGGTCGTTCTCGAAGTCCTCTTCGTTGAGTCCCTCACCATCCATTGAAGTGAACGAACCTTTCATCAGCCTTCCTGCGTCCCGCTTTAAAGTCAGTGCCTACCGTGTAGGCCACCGGGCTCAGTGCAACTTGTTGCACTTCGCTATAAGGGATATCCAGCACGTCAGCCACGTCTCGTTCGCGTTGAAGGTGAACGGTGGTCCAGCAAGTACCTAGTCCGCGATTTCGAGCAGCGAGCATGAAGCTCCACGCTGCCTGGATGACCGAACCCCACTTGACTGCCTGCGTCATGGCATCGGAGCCATCGAGTCGTCCGCTAATGCAGGGAACGAAAATTGCGGGAACGTCGGGGAACGTTTGAGCTAGATGTCGCGCTGATCCCATCATGTTGAGCCAAGACTCCTGATCGCCCGCATCACCTTGTTTACGTGCTGATGTATCGATGTATTCGTCAGTAACCATGGCGGTCCACACTTGCTGGTATATCAAACCGACTTCGCGACATTGGTCGCGATCGTTGGAGACGACGAAATGCCAATCCTGGCGCAGGGATCCGGTAGGAGCCTGTAATGCTAAGCCGAGGCATTCACGCAAAACACCTTCACCGACTTCTTTTTCGAGATCTAGGCGACGGCGAACAGAGCGGGTGGTTGCGAGCACCTCATCTGCGCTCAACTCCAGTTTCATAATTTGGATCCTTTGTTAGTGTCACTCCGAAAATTTGACTTTGGCTGTACCAATCACTCCGGTTCTGCCGTCTTGGGCGGTGATCGCCAAATCGAGTTCGACGGTCATGGTGGTTTCATCGATGTCGGTCACAGCACCAGTCATCGTTATCCGCGAGTCAACAAGCAGTGAGCCGCGAAAAACGGTATCGATGCTTTGAATCGATGAGTTTGGAGCCCATCGATGAATCATCGACGCCAACAGTCCTTGGCTCATTATTCCAGGGACAATCGCTGCGGGAAAGCCTTCCTTCTTAGCAGCCTCGTGATCGATAAACCGTTCGAAAACATGCTTTGCAGACCGGCAAAAGTTGGTGACCTTCGCCATTGATACATCCGGCGTCTCGTTAGGCAGATCGTCGCCGAGCTCTACGTCGTCGAAGCTGAGAGTCTTTGTCACAGTTAGTCCGCCTTCTTGATCATTTTCCAGTCGACAGTCGATACCAGTTCGCTCCGTTCGTTTCGGAATTCCATGCGCTGAACGATGAAGATCATCGTTCCGCTCCGTCCGGTCTTGTCAAAGATGTCAGCAATCGTTGTGGTGGCGTTAAGCGTGTCTCCGGGGCGGATAGGGGCGTGAACTTCGACCCTCTTCCCACCATCAATCCCAAAGCCTCCACCAATCTGGGGGAAATTTTCAGGTAAAACCCGGCCTGACATGCAGTGGGTTGTGAAGCCAGGGTGGGCTTGGAAATCGGGATGGCTTGCGTCGGTGAACCGGGGGTCGGTCTCGCCGCACGCTTCCGCCCAGGCGATCATGTCGTCCGTGTTCATTTCAAAGGTCGCCCAGTCAAACTCCACTCCCACCCAGTCCTCCCGGACCGAGGCGAGATTCTGCACAGAATTAGCGTGATTCATTTCTTCCTTTCCTCAGAACCTGGGGGGTCGACGACGGCGACCTAGTCCAGTTGCGAAGGTAACACTTAGCGACAAAACCCGCAGGATTCGGTAATGATTACTCCTATGGCCGCAGAAAAGGTTCCATCCGTCGATCGTCGTATCCGTAACGCCTGGGCAGGTCGGGTCAGCGGCTGCATGCTTGGCAAACCGATCGAACAGCTTTCGATGCGTAAAGGCGCCGCGGAGTTGGAGGCCTATCTCACGGCTGCAGAAGCCTTTCCACTCCGCGACTACGTCCCCTTTCGCCCAGATCTCAACGAGTCGGTAGAGCACCCCGCTGCCTGCAAGGGGATTATGACCAACGCAATCCCAGACGACGACATTAATTACACGGTCGTTTCCCTCATGCTCCTGGAACAATACGGCCGGGATTTCACTACAGCTGATGTTGGTCGGATGTGGCTCAGATACCTACCCGGAGCAATCGTTTACACCGCGGAACGCGAGGCATACGTCAAATTGCTTGAACGCGCCGGTATGCGGTTTGCATATGGCGCCGAGCCGAACATGGATTTGGACGAATGCAGTGAAAACTCTTTCAACGATTGGATCGGTGCCCAGATCCGGGCGGACCTTTACGGCTGGATTAATCCTGGTGAGCCCCGAACAGCGGCGCGCATGGCGGAGGCCGACGCTACGTTAAGTCACCGGGCAGAGGGTGTTTATGGCGCAGTGGTTGTGGCGGCAGCAGGAGCCTTTATAGGTGCCGGCGTACCACACGGCAAAGCCTTCGAAGAGGCCGCCGCCTATATACCGTCAAATTCTGATTGTGCTGCTGCTGTACATCTTGGATTGGCCTCTGCCCTTGATCCGACACCAGGAACAATTCAGGCGACCTATGAAGGCATGTCACCGGTCCATACGGTTAACAACTTGGCGCTCGTTACGTGGGGGCTTGTACGGAACCCAGACGATTTCGGAGCCGCGATTGGTGACACCGTTTCCGCAGGATGGGATACCGACTGCAATGGGGCGACTGTTGGGGCCCTCTGGGGGTTAACAGGCAAAGAGGTCCCATCACCGTGGATTACGCAGTGGGGCGACGTCATCGAGACAAGCTTGGCGGGCTTGTCGTCCTTCAGCTTGGAGGAGCTGACGGCCCGCACAGTAGCCCTGATTGATTAATCCGAAGACGGCTGTCGCAGGCTGACGGCTTCAAAGTTTCCACCCTCCAACGCGTTGACCAAGTCACTGACACTGTTGATTACTTGGTCCGGAAAATTCGTAGCGCATAGGCCGATACGGCTGACGACATGACTGTCACTGCCCCCAAAGCCCTTGTAGTTGTACTCCGCTGCCTTTTGGACGGACAGTTCATCCTCGCCGGGAATAGAGCCTCCGTTTAACACTTCCACCGTATGAACTCCATCAACTTGACCCCGCTCCTTGTAGTGGGAGAAGAGGCCGACACGTTTTCTTCCAGGGTGGCATGGTGCAGCGAACGCACCACACTTCTTGCTTGCGTCAAGGACATCGCCTATGGGCAATCGGACATCTGTGAAATCGATCGCTGCCTGTAGGTCTTCGTTGACACCGAAAACGAGAATATGGCCGAAGTCGCTTTCAACCTCGCTCGCCTTCAGGATTACCAACCCATACTCGTCTTCCAGGTGTCTGTACTCCGACTCTGCGTCAAACTGGCGATGCTCGGTCAACACAAACCCATCTAGCGGTAATTCCTTTTTGCGTATCCATTTGCAGTAATTTTCGACCTTGGCTCGCCCGTCATCAGACTTAATCGAATGAGTGTGAAGGTCCAACAACATAAATTTGCGCTTAACTGAGACGAAACACTGGGACGGCGAACACTTCCGCATCATCACGGGTTTGTAAAACGAAGTCAGCCACCACTCGTGAACCAATGGCAACGTCACCTGGCTCGCAGTCGACGATCACGGTGAGCATTCTTGGACCCTCATCCAGTTCGACGTACGCCATGACGTAGGGGCATGCCTCAGCAAAGCCCTTCGCCTGGTTCTGCTCGGTAACAGTGAAGCTGTAAATCTTTCCTGACCCGGACGCCGTGAAATGAGTCAACGCCGAATCGTCAAGGCAGTGAGCGCACACGCCCCGCGGCCGATGTTGAACCAAGTCGCAAGCTTGGCAACGTTGCAGGACGAGCTCGGCGCGGCCAGCGCCCTCCCAAAACCCTCGAGACTCCCAGCTAGCGAACGGGAGCGGATGTTCGATTGCACTCATCGGTCAACTCCAAGAATCAAGGTAGCGCCACTGTGTTTGTCGCCTATGGTCCCGCCAGTTCCATGAGCAAGGGCCAGTTCAGCGTTAGGCACCTGCCGGGCCTCGCATTCTTGGCGTAACTGCTTTACTGCTTCGATCACCAAGAAAATGCCACGCATTCCGGGGTGGTTCGATGAGAGGCCGCCACCATCCGGATTGACTGGAAGCGTGCCGCCAAGAGAGATGCCCCCGTTGGAAACGAAGTTTCCGCCTTCGCCAGGAGGGCAAAAGCCGAGATTTTCTAAGGTAGCGAGCACCGTAATCGTGAAAGAGTCGTAGATCATCGCGAGGTCGATATCGGAATGTTTTACTCCGGCCATTTCGAAGGCCCTCGCCCCTGATTGTTTGGCGGCAATGGTGAGTATGTCGCTATATCCGACGCCCTGGTGTTGAACGGCCTCTCCACAACCAAGAAGTTGGACTGGTGGCTTCGCTAGATCCCGTGCTCTATCCAGAGATGTAACAACAACGGCCCCACCGCCATCGCTGATAATGCAACAATCAAGCAAGTGGAGCGGACGAGAAATCATTCTGCTTTCCAATACGTCATTCACTGTTATTGGGTTCCGCATCTTCGCAAGCGGATTAAGGCCTGCGTGTTGGCGCATCGTCACTGCGATCTCAGCCAGTTGTTCGCTTGTCGTGCCGTAGGTATCCATGTGAAGGTTGGCATAGGTTGCGTAACTTCCAACCGTTGTCATCCCATAGGGCGCCGAAAATGCAGCATCCGGATTGCGCGAACCGCCGGTGCCTCCGGTGCCTATCGCCATCGAGTTTGAAGCAGCGGTTGAGCCGTAGAGGACTAATGCGACCTGACAGAGACCAGCATTGACCGCTGCCGCCGCATGGGTGACATGGGCAACGAACGACGATCCTCCGATGTTGGTTCCATCTAAATAGTCCGGATACAAATCTAGGTACTCCGCCAGATCGACGATACCCATCATCCCCATCGACATTGAAGCCCCGAACAGGCCATCAACGTCGCTACGTTGAAGACCAGCGTCATCGAGCGCTCCTTTAGCCGACTCAGCCATGATCTGGAATTCCGTTTTGTTTGGCGAGAATCGACTCGGATGCTCGTACACCCCTGCAATGGCGGCACCACGAGGAAAGGCGGTGGCGGTCATTTGTCTGTACACCTTGTGGCAATCGTTTCCTCAATCACCGTGCACAAGCCTGCCGGCGACTCCTGCGCGGGGTGTCGACCTACCTCGGGCATCGTTACTACGGTTCCATCGGCGACGGTCTCGGCAAATTGGTAACTACTGGGCTTGTGCTGTTCTTCTGTATGTTCGCCAACTACCACCACTGTTGGACAACTAGTGCGAGAAAGATCCACCCGATTGTTCCAATCCAATTGAGCTCTACGAGCGCCTAGCGTCGCACGAGGATCGGTCGTCACCCAATGGCTGAACGCCTTCCTCATCATTTTCTCATCGGGATCTGGTGCATAGCCGCTCGTATCGAATTGGCGACGCGCCTTTCCGGATGTGATTTCAGCGAGATCGTCGATCTCGTGCTGAACATCGACGGTGGGACCAACAAGTCCGCAGCAAACTAGTGCTGAAACATCTAAATGACCGTTAGCCGCCAATTCGAAACCAATCGCGGCGCCGAGGCCCTCGGCAACCACAACAAGGGACGAAGTTTCCCACGGAGATACCAGCGATTCGACGTGGGCAGTCATTGCCTCGACCGAGCTAAGACTGTCCAACGAGCCACTCCGACCGTGGCCCGGTAAATCAAAGCTGACAGGTGAATTGTTGAGGGCTAGTAAGTCCATGAGGTCGCCAAACGCATTGCCATTCACGCCGGCATCATGAAGCAACAGGATTGGCTGTCCCTGGTTGAGATTTGGCGCGGAACCAGGCAGAGTTGTCGTTCCTCGGTGGTGTACGAGGGTCGCGATCCCGTCGACGTCAAAGTACTTGTCTGGCACGTAGCGAACGGTACTGGAACTGTCATGCCCTAGGGCGCGAAAACGCGAACTTTGACAGAGCGCAGCTTCAGATGCTGACGTTTAAGACCTCTCGAAATGGACGAGCCTTGTCTATTTCGGGTTCTTTCGGTAATCCAAGAATTCGCTCTCCGATTATGTTTCGTTGAATCTGGTCTGTTCCGCCCCCAATAGAAGTGAAATACGCGTTGAGCATCGAATAGGTCGCATCTGCAGCGTCTACGGAAGAATCGCCTCCAAGCGTTGCTTCGGCGCCGAGGATTCGGGCCTGAAGACTCCCAGCGAAGTGCAACATCCGAGACATGGCAAGCTTTCCCAAGGAAACAATGGGAGTTGTGGTTCCCTGCTCAATAGCTGCCTTGGCTCTTTGGTTATTCCACTCGTTAAGCGTTTTCCACTGATAGAGCCGGACTAGCTGTTGTCGAATCGCCGGGTCTTTAGCAAGGCCTCTCGTTCGCGCCAACTCCATCAGAGACAAATCTGGAATCGGTGCTGGTGCTTCGCTCTCTGCGTTTGGTGCGGCACGATTTACGTCGGATGAACGGCGTCGTTGCGTAGCCCCCATAGCGGCTCGTTCATAAGCAAGTGCAGATGTAAGTACCCACCAACCCTCATTCAACGCTCCGAGCATGTTCGAATTAGAGACGCGAGCGTCAGTTAGGAACACCTCGTTGAATCGTGAGTCGCCGGTCGCTTGCCGCAAAGGCCGAACCTCGACTCCAGTTTGCTTCATTGGCAGAAAGAAGAAGGACAGGCCACGATGCTTCGGTTGGTCAAGATCAGTTCGAGCAATCAAGAAGGCGTAATCGGCTTGACGTCCGCCAGAAGTCCACACCTTCTGCCCGTTGATTATCCATTCGTCGCCGTCGCGTACCGCCGATGTTCGGACCCCGGCGAGATCTGAACCTGCGTTAGGTTCGCTGTAGAGCAAACACATCGATGTCTTGCCTAACAACAGGTCTCGAAGTACTTGCCTCTTCAGTTGATCGCCAGCGTGCGATGCAACGGTCGCTGCCCACAAGTTGACGACATCTTGCCCCCATCCTTGAACGTCGTCACCACCAAATACAGAATCCTTCGAGCTGACGTCATCACCTGACGTCGCTGGGTAAGTCGCGGACCGGAAGACGACATCGGTCGCTCGTGCCTCGTCCGAAGAAAGCCCCCGTCCGAACCATTCCTTGGGCCACGAAGGTGCAGCCCAGCCGGAGTCAACCAGCTTTTCCAACCACGCCATCTTGTTTTCGGAGGGCGGATTTGCCTCCAGCCAAGTAGCGGCCTCCTGAACAACCAACTCAGTCATCGTTCCGCGCTGGCTTTTATGCCTTCCAACGTGGCTTCAATTGTGCCCTGAACCGCAGTTTTTCGGCCCGCCAAACCCTCTTCGTCTAGTTTCGCTAAAGAGGGAGGCAGTGCCATGACATCCCAGATTTCAGTCAAGGTACAGCCGGTATCCGAAGGTTCTATTTGGTAGGTCCAACGCACAAACGGGCCATCATCGGGTGCGGCAACGAATTCGAAACACTGGCCAGGGTTAGCGACTGTGATTTCTACGGGCACAGACCACTCGAAGGTTTTGATCCGGTTCGTGCCGAGAAACCGTGATCCAACTTGTCCGGGTTCGCCGTTGGTCCATTCGCCACCAATGTTCTCGGTGCTCCATTCTCCCATACGGCTCAAGTCAGAAACCAGGGCGTATACGGCATCGGGGGAAGCGTCGATCTCTTTTGAAATCTCGAGGTGCATGTCGTGAACTGTCATAGCCTCACGCTAGTCCTCGCCCATGCTGCCCGCCGCGAATTGAAAGCCCGAATATTTCGGTTGGTCGATAGCGACTTGGTTGACTACTGACTCGCGCAAATACACATGCAGGTCGGGTCGATCAAGCTCCATGCTTTTGTCTCGCAATGCATGTACCAGCGCCCACCGCAACTCATCGACGGTGCCCGTCGTATTAAGCAGGTCTTCGAGAAGGGCCGTTTCCCGTTCTAGTAACGCTGGTCCGAGTAAAAGTTCCCGGCCGACGATGTCGAGCGAGTTGCCGGCTACTCGTGCGAGAAAGTTGGTCCGACCGTCTGTCGTCGACATCACGTCTTCGTGCAGAAAATCACGAACGCTGTTTAGTAGCTCATCAACTCGTGGCATATCTGATTGCCGCTCCGGCGCAAGCGGTCGGACCAGCTCGACAACGCCGGGTATCAATAGGTTCACGCAGTCGACCTGGCACTCTGACGAACGCCTACCGATCGCAGGTCGTTCGACCGTCGCATCAGGTCCGACTCGGTACTGATCAGCCATGCCTAGGCAGCCGATAGCCCACCAGAAGCTTCCGAACACCTCCCAGAATCGGACAACGTCTCGATCCACGACCCATCCTGATTCGGCCTCATATCCCTTGATGAGGTCTTCAAGCTCTCCGAAACCACCTACCTGTAGTTGTCGTTGGCCAAATCGCCAAGAATTTGTGCAGATCCATCCGATATCGCGCATTGGATCTCCGATGTGGGATGTCTCCCAGTCCAGGACGGCCTGCAACCCTTCTTCGGCGTTGACCATCAGGTTCCCGTTCCGGAAATCGTTGTGGACCAATCGGTGCTCTGCCTCCCTCGGCAAGTTTTCTTCAAGCCACCGCCCGGTAAAGTCGATCATCGGCTGAGCGGTGTTCCAATCTCGGTACCTGCCCCAGGTTTGATCCACATAATCGGCCGCGCTCAGAACTTGGAGGCGTGCGCGTAGACCTGTTGTGTCAACGTCAATTGCATGAATTTTGGCAAGCTCACGTCCACATTGTTCAGCGAGAAGCGGTCGCACACCGTCTAAGTCGCTAGAGCGAACGATGCGTGAACCCAGGGTTTCGCCCGGTAGCCACTCCATCACGAAACCAACACCGACGCCGTCCGCCGGTTCCAGTTCGTAGTGAATCTCGGGTTCGGCTACGCCGTGGCTTTTCGCAGTTCGCATTAGGAGCGCCTCAGTAGCTAAGCCGACAGCACTCACATTGTCTCGATCTATGCCACCAGCACCGCGTCGCATGCACAACAGTTTCTCTCCCAACGGGGTAGTGATCCTCAAACGGTAGGTTTCCATGCTCGCGCCGCCCGATAAACGTTCAACCCCAATCAGGTCTAGGCACTCTGGCAATTCGCGGATAAGTGTGTCTTTCAACTCGTCAAAGAAGTCAGGCTGAGACGCCATCCGCTTCAACCCTTATCGTGTTGAGATCCGAAGATCGTGGGCGCTCCACTCCGAGACCAATCTGGCGCTCCGAGTATCTGCCGACCTTCAATGGTCACGCACTGCTGAGAGGTGCCACCGATAACCGCACCGCTCAGAGCCCCAGTAACGCCATTGGCACCAATATGAGCTATCGGAAATGAGTCAGCACGCGAATAGGTTTGCAACAAGAGCGGTCGGGGCTTTGTCGAATCATTTGGCACTGAGCCGTGAATCATGCAGCAGTTGTGAACAGTCACTGATCCGGCACAACCGGTCAGCCAAACCATCTGATCGAGGTCAAGGTTCGCAACGTCGGTGGGTCTCATTGATCCAACCCAGTTCCCGTTGCTTTCGTATTGGTCATAAAGCTGACCCTTATGGCTACCGGGGAGCACACCCATGGGACCCATTGAATTGTCGACGTCATCAAGGTAAACCCCGATGGTCAGGGGACTGAAATCTGTGTGTGGCCAAAACTGGATGTCCTGGTGCCACTTCACTTCCTCGCCCCCGTCGGACCACTTGTAATTCAGCTTTGAATGGTGATAGCGAACCGGGCCTCCCAGAATTGCGCAGGCAAGCTCCGCTGCTTGCCCCTCAAGGGCAAACCGCCGGAAGACCTCATGATGATCGACAGGCGAGTTTAAACGTCGAATGCGTGGTGCGGCAGCAGAATGGCCCGGTTCCAAGTCCAAAATTTTGTCGGATTTGGTCATATGCCTACTGATCTCCACGAATTCATCCGCTGCTGTTTGGAGACCGGACAGGATCTCACTTCCTACGAAGCTGTCTAGATGCAAGTAGCCGTCGGACTCGTATGACTCCAATTGCGTCGAAGAAATCGGATTGCTCTGGGCACGCTGGGACTGCACGCTTGAATGATACCTCGGTAGCTAAAGGCACGTCCTCTACCTCTTTTGTCCCATATGGTGGACCCAATGGCAGATTCGGTAGTGATCAGCGGCGGTTTGTTATCTGGCAACCAGAGCGACCGCGCCGTGGACCTGCTCGTAGATTCTGGAGTTATCGCGGAGATTGCCCCTGTTGGCACCCTAACCGGGAAGGGTCTAGTCGTCGATGCCGCTGATGCCCTGCTGCTGCCAGGTTTCGTGGATATACAAGTTCACTTTCGAACACCCGGGGGAGAGGAAAGCGAAGATATTTCCTCCGGAGCAGCCGGGGCGGCATTGGGTGGAGTGACCGCATGCGTGATGATGCCCAATACGATTCCCACCATCGATAGCGTTGCTTTAGTCAATGAAGTCTTGTCGATAGGTCGGACTGCCCCCTGCGAAGTTCACACTTCAGCGTCTGTGACTCAGGCTCGAGAAGGACGCCAACTCGTCAACTTCGAAGATCTCTATGCAGCGGGCGTTCGAGTGTTCACCGATGATGGGACTGTCGTCGATGACGCTAACTTAATGGAGGGTGCGCTTTCGGCGACGTGCAACCTTCCGGGAGCGGTTATTAGTCAGCACGCCGAGCACTCCCAAATGGTCGCAGGG
The DNA here is from genome assembly GCA_036163555.1 of Actinomycetota bacterium. Classification (GTDB taxonomy): domain Bacteria; phylum Actinomycetota; class Acidimicrobiia; order Acidimicrobiales; family Poriferisodalaceae; genus MedAcidi-G3. The sequence continues at coordinate 112,020 of JAYZKK010000056.1, read as the reverse complement.
GGCATCATTAATGATGGAGCGGTGGCGAAGCGACTTGGCCTGAAAGGGCGTCCTCGGGAAGCCGAGGCGGTAATCGTCGAACGTGACCTTCACTTGGCCGAAGTGACAAAAGGCCGGTACCACGTGCTCCATATCTCGACCTCGTTGGCGGCGGATTTGGTACGGTCCGCTAAATCCTCAGGCGTACGCGTTACGGCTGAGGTCACCCCACAGCATCTGATCTTGACCGAGGACGATGTTGAGCGGCTAGGCACATCCGGCAAGATGAATCCACCGCTGCGGACCAGCAGCGATGTCGAGGCATTACGTACTGGGATCTTTGACGGCACCATCGACGCTGTGGCGACGGATCATGCACCACACTCCCCAGCTTCCAAAGATGTTGGCCTTGCCGACGCCCCGCCGGGGATGCTTGGCGTCGAGACCATGGCATCAGTCATATGGACAGAATTTGTTGACAGTGGATTGATGAGTGTTGAACGCTTCGTCACCCTGCTTTCATATCAGCCAGCTCAGATAGCGAACATTGAATCGCAAGGTCAACCCATACAGGTTGGCGGCCCCGCCAATATCGCTGTCTTTGACCCAAAGATCCAGTGGACGGCAGATCATGGCAGCCTGCAAAGCAAGAGTTACAACAACCCTTGGGTCGGAAAGCAGCTGGTAGGTCGCGTGCGGCACACAATCTGCAATGGGAAACTTGTCGTTGCCGATGGCGCGCTGATCTGAAGCAGCCGCCAATCGGGGAAGACCAGGTCAACGTTTGCCGTGGCTTCGATGTCCGCCCTAACGTCAAGATGATTGGTCGCCGATCACCAACCTCAACCAAAGGTCACATATGCCATTCAATTTTGCGAACGTTAACGGTAAGGCTGCCCTCGTGGAGGGCGACAACTTTTATGACCTGCTCAGGATATCTGAGGGACACATCAGCGATAATCCCATGATCGCTATCCAAGAAATGGACTCGCTCCACGAACTAGCGGCTGACTTATCAAATGAGGAAAGCGACGGTTCCATATCCGCAGCTGTTGTCGGTCCACCGGTTCCTCAACCTCGCAATTCGTTCGGAATCGGCCTCAACTACAAAGATCATGCCGCTGAATCCAAGATGGACCTTCCCGAAATCCCCGTCGTCTTTTCAAAATATCCGTCATGCATTTCAGGTCCGTTTGCTGACGTGGATCTACGCACCGAACGTGGGGACTACGAGGCGGAGTTGGTTGTAGTCATTGGTCGACGGGCCCGCGATATCTCTGAGGCAGACAGTTGGTCTCATGTGGCTGGCGTAACGGTAGGTCAAGATATCTCGGACCGCAGGCTGCAACTTGGCGCACGTCCACCACAGTTCGGGCTAGGCAAGTCGCGAGATACCTATGGTCCCATCGGCCCGATACTGGTAGCACCAGATGGCCTCGACAATCCCGATGACCTCCATATCACATGTGACGTCAATGGAGACCGCCGCCAGGACGCCCAGACCAGCAGCCTGATCTTCGACGTCTCCTTCCTGGTTAGCTATCTTTCAGAAGTCCTTACCTTAGAACCGGGGGACCTAATCTTCACAGGCACCCCCGCTGGTGTTGGCATGCCGGACAAGCGGTTCCTAGTCCCCGGTGACGTGATTACCACGAGCATCGAGGGGATCGGAACGATGAAGAACGTTTGCCGCTGAAATAGCCGACGAAAGGCACGAACGTTCGCCGTTCATTAGTCCTTACGGCGCGCTCTACCAGGCCCCGCGCTCCCTTAGCGCTTCAAGATCACCCCAGTCATAACCGGCTTCGACGAGGACCATCTCCGTGTCCTGACCGAGCTGTTGAGCTTCGATTCCGTGGCGCGTTGGAGTATCAGACATCTGAATCGGACAGCCAACAATGTTGACCGTTCCAAATTGAGGATGGTCTACTTCTACGATGTAACCGTTAGCGAAGGACTGTGGGTCCGCTGCTACCTCATCGTGTGAACGCACAGGCGAGAATCGTTGTTCTTCGGCGCTAAGGCGTTCGCTCCACTCGGCGGTTGAACGCTGACTAAATATTTCGATGAAATCTTTCCGCATCTGGCGGCCTATTTCCTTGGTCACGAAATACTGGTTGTAGGTAGGGTGATTCACCCAGTCCGGCCGTTCGATGGCGCGACACATGCCTTCCCACAGATGTTCAGGGCAGCCAGCCATAGCCAAGGCTCCGTCCGCCGTCGGAAAGACGCCGTAGAGAGCATGCACTAACGGATGTCCTCCATTGGAACGTCCAGCGAGTTCACCCGTCAAGAAATAGTGGGTGTATTCGGGGGCTTGCATCCAGATTTGCCCTCCCAGGAGGCTGACGTCAACCCGCTGACCGCGTCCAGTTCGTTCCCGGGCGAACAATGCTGCCAAGATGCCTGTTTGTAGGTTCTGTGACCCGCAGTGATCAGCTAAGAGCGTCCCGGCGGTAGTGACCGGCTCTCCATCGTTGCCAATACCAGCTATCACGCCGCCAGCTGCTTCGCCGACTATGTCAGCACCCTCTCGCAGCGCATCTGGCCCGGTTGGACCTAAGAAACTCCCGGCTGCCCAAATTATCCCTGGATTGACAGCAGCGAGGTCGTCATAACCGAGGCCCCACTCATCTAACGTGCCCGGTTGGAAGTTAGAAAGTACGACATCCGACACGCCCACAAGCTTCAAGAAGGCCTCGTGACCAGCTTCGGTGCGCAGGTCAAGCGTGACAGAGCGTTTGCCCCGGTTACAAGCCTCCCAGAACGCCGAGGTCCCAAGTCCTTCGAGAACCCCCACATGGCGGCCCATATCTCCAATTTCAGGCAGCTCAATTTTGATCACTTCCGCGCCTAGGTCGTGCAACATGGCCGCAGCTTGTGGTCCTTGCACGAGGGTGGATAGATCTAGCACTCGAATACCGTCCAACGCTCCTGACATTTCAACCTCTCATCGGGTAGAAGGTACGTAATGAATCTGTGTCATCATCACAAAATGTTGACGTCACCGTAGCAATCCGGAATGGACCCATGGACCAAGCGGCCGAAGAATCCGACAAACAAATAACCCTTTTGACCAACAAGGTCGCAAACCGCGGCCGAGCGGAGGCAAAAGGAGAGATGACTTTAGAAATTCTGACGTCACTGGGCCGCCACGTGAACCATGTGTTGCCCGAAGGTATCGAAGGAACTTATGCGGCTGTGAAAGAGGCCGTTGCCGAAGGGAGGCACATTGTCGCTGTGGGCGGAGATGGCTTCATTCATCACGTCGTCCAGGGGTGTGCAGAGACATCGGCGACCCTAGGAGTCATCCCGGCTGGGACTGGAAATGACTTTGCCTTCGGTCTTGGCCTACCGCGAGATCTCGACGATGCAGTTCGGTCTGCTGTCAGCCCGTCTCGACCTGTAGACGTCCTGAAGTTCGAGCAGCCGATGGGGGAGAAACGCTACGGAGCCACGATCGCTACGGCGGGCTTTTCGGCCACCGTGAACGTCCGTGCAGACGCTATGGCATGGCCACGCGGCTCTAGTCGGTACACACTCGCCACCCTTATCGAATTGTCGCGACTTCAAAGGTACGAACTGCAAATGAGCGTCGATGGCGTTGAACTAGGTGGCCGTTGCCTAATGGTCGCCATTGCCAATACAAAGGCTTTCGGCGGGGGAATGCAAATAGCTCCAGACGCCGGTCCCGAGACGGGTCAAGCCCACATCGTTATCGTCCGCGATACGTCGGCCTTGAATCTCTTGCGGATGTTGCCAAAGACCTTCAGTGGAGGACACATTGGGCATCCAGCTGTCGAAGTCCTAACTGGTCAAGTAATTCAACTCGAGTTGCTATCCACAGATGGATCCCAGTGTGGCAACCTGAGATCGGATGGCGAAGATGTGGGATCGCTCCCGCAAACGGTTACTGTTGTTCCCGGAGGGTTACGGGTTGCGGGATTATCCGGACCGTTGACCGTTGCTGGCGAGGCTAGAGAACACACCGAATGACCAAAACCGCTGTTGCCTCGATGACCGAGGCGGAAACTCGAACCTTTAGCGTATCGATGGTCGTGTCGGGCGTCAGGTGCGGGCTGACCTATGTGATCCTGCCGTTTTTGGCTCCTCTTGTTGGGGTGGGTTCCGGAGTTGGCCCGTGGGTCGGTCTGCCTCTCGGAATAGTCGCAATCGCCGCGAACGTGCTGAGCATTCGGAGGTTTTGGTTAGGAAACCGACGATGGAAATACCCTATGGCTGTCATAAATCTCTCAGTAATAGGACTACTCCTGATTCTCGTGATAGGTGATTTGAGTGAATTGCTTGGCTAGCGAGATGCGCTGTTGCGTTACCTACCGCCCATCTGCCGGGCCGGTGCGTAAACCAGATAGCAGGGGGGTTCAAATCTAAATGGAGTTGTACTTCGCTGACGCCATCGCACCCGAACACATTGCAGCCTTGGAAAAAAGAGGTCACCTGTGCGTTGTCGCTACACCGGATGCCAACAAGGACCTAGCGCAGCAACTCACAACGGTCGATGTTTTGATCGTCAGGAGCACCACAGTTAGCCGCGAAGTCATAGAGGCTGCTCCGCAACTCGGACTGATTATCAGAGCAGGTGCTGGGACTGACACCATAGATGTCGACGCCGCTAGTGAATGCGGCATCTACGTATGTAATGTGCCTGGTCAGAACGCCGTCGCCGTTGCCGAATTGACCATGGGCCTAATTTTGTCATTGGACAGGCGAATCCCACACTCCACGATTGACTTCCAGAACTCGGTGTGGGACAAATCCAAGTATTCAGATGCAAGTGGCCTCAAAGGGAGCAACATTGCCATACTTGGGTTCGGAAGCATCGGCCTTGAGGTCGCTAAGAGGGCTAAGAGTTTTGGGCTTCACATTCATGGCCTCCAGACGGCAACAAGAAGCGCAGAGACTACGGACACCTTGAATGAACTCGGAGTTTCGCTACATCAATCACTCGGGGAAATGTTGGAAATCTCAGACATTGTCTCCTTGCACCTCCCACTGACAGACGAGACTGAACAACTGGTAGACGAAACCTTCCTCGGTCACATGAAACCGGGGGCCATGCTGATTAACACATCTCGAGGCGGCTTGTTGGACGAGGACGCCCTTGTCGCTGCAATGGAGAAAAAGGGCCTGAGGCTCGGACTTGATGTGTATAAAGCCGAACCGAAGGACGGAACAGCGGAATGGGCGCCCGCAATTGCCAAGATGGAGAACTTTGTAGGCACTCACCACATTGGCGCCTCGACTGATCAAGCAAGGGCGGCAATAGCACAGGGAGTCTTTGCGACCATTGCGGCATATGAGACTGGTCTGCCCCCTAACTGCGTCAACATTGCTGACCGCCCATTGGGGGAATGTGCAATTGCAGTCCGACATAAGGACGAGGTAGGTGTGTTGGCTGCCGTGTTGTCGTCGCTTCGCACAGCGGACATCAACGTTCAACAGATGCGTAACGAGATTTTCGAGGGCTCCGGCCCGACAGCTGCGGTCGCGACGATCCGAGTGTCACAAAGCCCCGACGATTCAGTGGTTCAAGCGCTTCAGGAAATTCCGAGTGTCATCAAAGTAGATGTATTGAAGTCGTAGCAGATCTGGACCTAGGCGCTGCGGCTCCGTATGGCGTTATCGCGCCAAGACTCGGTGGTTTCAATCTGATTAAACGTGAAGATATGAAGGCCTCGCACATTCAATAGCTCAAGGTCCGAAGCTAATGGACTCAACAATTTGTTGGGGTCGTAACCGCCTGGGGCGAACAACCTTGCCACCGTGGACTTGTTCTTTTGCAGGAACCTCAGAGACGCTCCAACTCCTAGGCGCGTGCCAATGGACAATAACTTCGCACGGTCAACTGCTCCGGGGATTCCCAGATGCACAGGCAACGAGAGCCCAGCGTCACGTTCCTCTTCTAGCCACGTCCGAATGACGCCAGCATCAAAGCACATTTGCGTTGAAGCGTGTCCCGCAATACCCGCAGAGGCCAGGAGTTCTTCTTTTCGGTGAAGACTTTCCGTGAGAGCTCCTCGACTGATAAAGGAGTGGCCATCGGGATACGCCGTCACTCCAATGTGTTCGAGTCCATGATCCAACTGGAGGATGGACTCGAGCAGCTCAATTGCATCCCGGAATGGTCCGAACGGCTCAGGAGCGTCGCCCCCAACTAGAAACAACTCCGAGGCGCCAATATTGGCAAGTCGATCAACCAATGCTGCGAGCTGATCTCTCCCCGTCACCATTCGAGCAGCTAAGTGGGGAACAGGTTTCAGTCCTCGGTCATACAAACTCTTACACAAGTCCCACGTGTCTTCGAGGGTCTTTGCCGGCGAGGCGGTCACCGAAACTGATGCGCCTTCAGGCAAATGTTGGAGCTGAGAATCAAGATTCTTGAGTGGAATTACTTCGAATCGGGCCTCTAGCAATAGCTGCCGGAGGTAAGTGCCGTCCGCGAATGACTCCTTTTGGCGACCAAAAAACGACAAGCGTGCTCCTTCAGCTCAAGCCGATGATATTGCCGTCGCCATCAATATCGATGTTGTGAGCAGCGGGACTTTTACCCAAACCAGGCATCGTACGCATGTCTCCGCAAATGGGGTAGACAAATCCTGCACCGACCGATGCCCTGACTTCACGAACCGGAAGGGTCCATCCGGTGGGAGCCCCAGACAGCTTCGGATCTGACGAAATTGACAAGTGTGTCTTTGCTATGCAAACCGGAAGGTGTCCAAAGCCGTTCTCTTCGTATCCGGTCAATTGCTTGTTAGCTTGCGCGGTAAACGATACGTCATCGGCTCCGTAGACCCGCTGAGCAACGGTTCGAATCTTGTCGCGTAGCGAAAGGTCGTCACTATAGAGAGGCGTGAACGAACTCTCCTCATCTGCGGCTTCTGCTACAGCTTCTGCTAGGTCCGACGCCCCTGCGCCACCATCAGAAAAGTGTGTGCACCGGGCCGACAGAGCACCATATTCGGCGGCGATTTCCGCTATAGCGGCGAGATCCGCCTCCTTATCGTCAGGGAACGTATTTATGGCGACAACCGGTGTTACCCCATGGATCTTCATGTTCTCGAGTTGCTTCCTTAGATTGTCACCACCGGCGTGGACCTCATCGGGATTTTCGACCAACAATTCCTCGGGTAACGGACGTCCGGCGACAATCTTGTGGTTACCTGAGTGAGCCTTTAGGCCGCGAACCGTCGCCACCAGGACAGCGGCGTCAGGGTCGAGGCCCGAGTAGCGGCACTTTATGTTAAAGAACCGCTCGGCTCCCATATCGGCGCCAAATCCCGCCTCGGTGAGAAGGAAATCGCCGCTTTTAATGCCAATCTGATCAGCCACGATCGACGAATTACCAGTCGCTATGTTTCCGAACGGGCCTGTGTGAACTAATGCCGGGGTACCTTCAAGCGTTTGCATCAAATTTGGTTTGATTGCCTCGCGGAGGATCACTGTCATCGCACCCGCAACGCCGAGCTCTTCCGCTGTCACCGGCGTGTTGGCCTTTGTGTACCCGACAACGATGTTCCCCATCTTTTTCCGCAGGTCCTGTAACGATGTGGCCAACGCCAGAGCCGCCATAACCTCTGACGCCGCAGTTATGTCAAACCCGCTTTCTCTGGGGATGCCGTCAAGTCGACCGCCGAGGCCAAGGGTGACGTTGCGCAACGCTCGGTCGTTGATGTCCACCACCCGACGCCAAGTGATGTTGTGAAGGTCAAGTGCTAACTCATTACCGTGGAAGAGGTGGGCGTCAAGAACCGCCGCACACATATTGTGAGCCGCAGTCACAGCATGCATGTCACCAGTTAGGTGCAGGTTGAACAATTCCATTGGAACAACTTGGCTATATCCGCCGCCAGCAGCCCCGCCCTTGATGCCGAATGTTGGTCCCATCGATGGTTGTCGAATAGCGATCGTGGCACTCTTGCCGATGTGCTTAAACGCTTGACCCAGCCCAACAGTGGTGGTCGTCTTCCCTTCTCCCAGTGGGGTTGGAGTAATAGCGGATACAACTACATATTTTGCATCCTCTCGATCCTGAAGTGCCTCAATCGCCTCGAGCTTAATCTTGGCCGCACCGCTCCCGTACAGCTCCAGAAATTCCTCCGAGATCCCAGCTGCAGCGGCAACTTCTGGCAGCGGTAACAGCGTTGCGGCGCTAGCGATATCTAGGTCGCTCGGGATAGGCATTTGCCGCCGCCTCTCTCGTCACCCACGCTGCAGGCGTCGAATTGTCATGTGTAAAACGAAGATTGTAGACAGTCCCGCCATTACGGAGTTATTGTTTCACGTTGCGGAACAGTTCCATGATACAGAATACCTTGTAGGCAACCATGACTGTTCGCTTTGTAGCTGGTGGCCTTCAACTGACTAACGTAGGCGGGGTGCGTGTACTGCCGCCTTCCCTAAGCCTGTGTTCACAGAATAAAGAGGTCCAAGAGTGAGTGATTTCCCAAAGCAAGCCAAATGCGTGGTCATCGGCGCCGGCATCGTTGGCAACTGTTTGGTGGGCCATCTGAGCGAGATGGGTTGGGACGACATCGTACTTCTTGACAAAGGACCGCTACCGAATCCGGGAGGTTCCACCGGCCACGCTTCGAACTTCATATTCTCGGTCGACCATTCCAAGGAAATTGTGGACCTGACGCTTGAGAGTCAGCGCCAATACGAGGAAATGGGCTTACAAAACACATGTGGCGGCATCGAAGTCGCTAGAACCCCAGAGAGGATGGAGGAATTCAAACGAAGGATGACATCAGCCAAATGCTGGGGCATCCCCTCGTCGCTTCTCACACCGGCTGAAGTCAAAGAACTTGTTCCATTCATATCGGAGGACGTAATCCTGGGCGGTTTTCATACTCCAAGCGTCAGCGCAGTCGACTCGTTGGAAACCGGAACACAAATGCGCAAAAGGGCGCAAGATTCCGGACACCTACAGGTATTCGCCAACACCGAGGTACTCGATATCGAGACCGCTGACGGATTGAACAAACCAAAAATCACAGCAGTGGTCACAGACAAGGGTCGAATCGAATGTGAAACGGTGGTAGTTGCGTGTGGTGTATGGAGTCCGCGTATCGCTGAAATGGCTGGCGCCACGATACCGCTCACCCCTGCAGTTCACCAGATGGCAGACGTGGGGCCTTTCGACCTACTAGTAGAGACCCAACAAGAGTTGGCCTACCCAATAGTCCGAGATATGGACACGTTCTGCTACGAACGTCAAACGGCCGGGTCGATGGAGGTTGGGTCATACGCCCATCGACCGATCCTTCATCGTGTTGAGGAAATCCCATCTAACGACGAAGCAGCCCTTAGCCCAACAGAAATGCCATTTACAGCTGACGATTTCGACCAGCAGATGGAAGAAGCAATTGAATTGATGGAATTTTTGGGAGACGGTGAGATCAAGTACGCCATCAACGGGCTTCTGTCACTAACACCCGACGCGAACCCAGTCCTCGGCCCCACCGTCGAAGTAGAAAACCTATGGTCAGCAGCCGCTGTTTGGATTAAAGAGGGCCCAGGAGTAGGCCGCCTCATGGCGGAGTGGATGACGCACGGCTACCCACACCTCACAGACCCACATGGCGCTGATATCGCCCGGTTCTACCCACAGCAACGAAACGTTCATCACATCGAGGCTCGAGCAGACGAGCATTTCAATAAGACTTACGGCATTGTGCACCCTCGAGAACAATGGGCAAGTCGACGGGGTATAACCAATGGCCCAGCTAAAGCTCGTACCGACGAACTTGATGCCTTCTACTTTGAGGCCGGCGGATGGGAACGGCCGCACTGGTATGAATCCAATCTCGACCTAGTCGCCAAATACGACGTTCCCGGTAGAGAGCACGAGTGGGACTCCCGTTGGTGGACGCCCATATCCGACGCAGAGCATCTTCATATGCGGGAACACGCGGCGATTGTTGACCTCTCTGCCTTCCAGATGTTCGAGGTGTCAGGCCCGGGCGTCCTTCAGTACATCGAACACATGGTGGTTAATAAGTGCGACCTAGCAGTTGGTTCCTCGATTTACACACCGGTCCTTAATCATTCAGGGGGTTTCCGATCTGACTTGACCATCCTCCGCCTGGCCGACGATCGATTTCGGATCGTCACAGGTGCATTTGATGGAGGTCGGGACGAATATTGGTTCCGCCACAACTTGCCTGGAGACGGCACCGTCCAATTCGAGAACCGTACCAACGCCATATGCACTCTGGGCGTCTGGGGACCGCGAGCTATCGAGCTGCTGTCGACGTTGACCGAGGCCGACCTGACCCAAGAGGCATTTCCCTACGGAAGCTGTCGCGAAGTTCTTGTCGCAGGCCTTCCGACTGAAATGTTCCGGATGTCGTATGTTGGCGACGCCGGATTCGAAATATACACACCCATGCAACACGGCCTCGCGCTATGGGATGCGATCACAACAGCGGGAGAGCCCTTTGACCTCCGCCCTGTCGGCGCAGCGGTCTATGGGACAAGCGGCAGGTTAGAAAAGGGCTACCGCCTTATGGGCGCAGAACTTGAAGATGAATACACACCAGTTGAAGCTGGCTTGGCACGTCCGAAGGTAAAAGCGGCCGACTTCATCGGCAAAGACGCCTACGTGGCTGCCCGTAAAGACGAGCTTTGCGCTCAACTCTGCGTTCTGACAGTGGAAAGCCTCACGTGTGACGATGGATACGACCGTTTCCCTATGGGCGCCGGGAACGAGCCGATTCTTACCCAGACTGGTGAACGGATTGTCGATGCCAAAGGACGCGTCAGTAGGGTCACCACCGCCGGCAACGCACCTTCTGTGGGCAAATACCTCCTGATGGGGTATCTACCCACGGATCTGTGTGAGCTGGGAACTGAACTCCAAGTCATGTACCAAAATGAGATGTACCCGGTAAAGGTCGCAGCGACAGGCGCCAACCTCGCTCTGTTTGACCCAACAAACGACCGGATGAAAGCCTGAAAGCGACCGAACGAAATTTGAAGGAAATCAGATGCGGATTCTGGTCTGTGTAAAAAGGGTGCCGGCACCCGGTTCACGTATCAACGTCACGGACGATTCCCTCAACGTCGATACAGCCCACCTGGGATTCACCACGAGCCCTCACGAAGAATGTGCTGTTGAGGAAGCCGCTCAGTTGGTGGAGCAACATGGAGGTTCGGTCTGTGTATTGACGGTAGGGCCCCCGGAAGCTGAAGAGCAGCTTCGGTATGCGGCGAGCGTTGGGGCCAACGAGTTTGTGCTGGTACCTAACGAGACTGGCCACGACTGGGACCCGCAACGGACCGCCCATGTCATTAGCGAATCAATTACCCAGCTCGAGGCCGACGGTGAAAGGTTCAACTTAATCCTCTTCGGCAACGAATCGGCTGACTCAGGTGGTTATCAAGTTGGGATAAGGGTCGCTGTCACCCTAGGTCGACCTATGGTGAACGGAATTAAGGGAATTGAAGTTAACGAAGACACAGTGACAGCTAGTCGCGAGGTCGATGGAGGCAATGAGGTCTATAACATGCCCTTTCCTGCCGTCCTAGGAGTAAAGGAAGGCATAAATCTTCCTCGTTATCCCACGATGAAGGGGCGACTGGCTTCTAAGAAGGCAGAGGTAGCTTCGACTCCAATCGACAGCGTCGCCGGAGCCCAAACGAAGATTCGGCTTCACCGACCCGAAGAAAAAATTAGCGAAACAGAAATTCTGGGCGACGGACCCGATGCTGCCGCGAAGATAGTCGATCTGCTCGATGAACTAGGAGTCCTCTAGTGTCCGGCATTTATGTGCTCGTCGAACACGACCGAGGTGAAATCGCACCGGCCGCCGGTGAGGCCCTCACGGCCGCTAGACATCTTGCTGAAGAGCTAAATGAACTAGTGGTTGCAGTGTTTATCGGCGGATTCGAGTCTGATTTCAAAGCGGTCTGCACTGAATATGGGATTAAAGAAGGCCGTATTCTCGCTTCGTCACTCATTACTGACTATGGGCCCGAGTTATGGGGCGTTGCACTCGCGCAGCTTTCCCAGGAGCAAAGACCCACCGTCGTTATGTCCGCTGGAACTGACAAAGGAAACGAAGTGCTTGCCCAAGCTGGTGCTCGGACCGACAGCACCTTCATCGCCAACTGCATTGAAGTTCACCAAGACAGCGGTTGGACAATCACGAGAATGCAATGGGGTGGCTCCCTACTTGAAGACGTGCGTGTCGATACCGAACAGATCTATCTGACGTATGCCCATCACTCTGTTGAACCTGAGCCAGCTCCACTCGCATCAGAATCAAACATTCAGACCATTGAGGTAGAACTGGATCCTACGCTTACCCGAACTCTTGTTCAGGACCGGGCGACCCAAGCTGAGGGCGCGACGCTATCGACGGCATCTGTGGTTGTATCAGGAGGACGCGGGGTGGGTTCGGCCGAAGCCTTCGCGCCCCTGGAAGAACTTGCCGAACTGCTGGCCGGGAAAGTTGGCTGTTCACGAGCAGTCACCAATAATGGATGGCGGAGCCACGCAGACCAAGTGGGTCAAACTGGTACCCGCATAGCCCCCGAAATCTATATCGCCTGCGGAATTTCAGGCGCTATCCAACACTGGGTCGGTGCAATGGCGTCGAAAAACATCCTGGCCATCAACATCGACCCCGAGGCGAACATGGTGACCAAAGCGGGTTACGCGGTGCTTGGTGACCTCCACGAAGTGATTCCTGCAGTCATCGAAGAAGTAAAGAAACGTCGCGGAATGGCCTAAGAGCTGTCAAACGAGGTGGCGCCCCAATTCCCCGCACGTTTCAATCAAACGCTTTCCCAGTTCCTTCTTGTGGTCTCCCTTCGGAAAGCGATACGCGGGACCATGCACATGCAGTGTGGCTACAACCTCTCCTGTCTTTCCATAAACAGGTGCAGCAACTGAATTCAAACCCTCGGCGAATTCCTCGAAACCCCAGGCATACCCATCGGCCCGCACCTGTTCCAGGCGACCTCGTATCTGCACGGGATCCGACACACTGTTAGGCGAAGTCGTTGCCAGATCACCGCTTAGGTACTCACTTAACGCGCTTTCAGAGAAATCACCTAAAACCACCAATCCAGACGGCACGAGATGCAAAGGCGCATATTCGCCCGTCCAACTCCTCACTTGGACCGCAGCGTCAGACTCAACATGATCCGCGTAGAAGATCTGACGACCTTCCAGTAACCCGATTCCCGCCGTCTCGTCAACCTCAGTCGCTAGACGCGCCAAGTAGGGGTAGGCCAAAGCGGTAATATTTTTCCCACCGGGCACGTCATTAATCACCCTTGAAAGCCCGTCTCCAATTTCGTACATACCGCGGACGCCGTTTTGCCTAACAGCGCCCTCTTCTTCAAGGGCCGCTAACAATCGGGCCACTGTGCTCTTCGGCAAGTCGACACATTTCGACACTTCGGTAACGCCCATCGGAGTTTGAGCCAACGCCCTCAAAATCGCGAACGCTCGCCGCACTGATTGAACGCCGGCCACTCTAAACCACCGCCTTCGTGTCCCACATTGTGGAACAGCATTCCAGATATGTGGAAGCAATGCCAACCCGACACCGAGATAGGTCGGCAGACCGAGCCAGATAACGCAACACAAGAGCGGCTTACCTTGAGACCTTCCGTTCTACACTCATGGTGAAGGCTTAGACGTCCCTCGCCACGCTTGGAGACCAAATGAAACAACGAACCGAGTATTCACAGCCCCTGCCGCGTCTAGCAACGCCTCTGGTTCGAAAAGATGGGGAGCTACGTCCAGCAAGCTGGGATGAGGCGTTGAATAGGGTAGCGAACGGCCTTCGAGAAATCCTGGAAACGGACGGCCCGAACGCCGTGGGCCTCTTCAGCTGTTCAAAGAGCACAAACGAAATGAACTACGCGGCCCAGAAATTTATGCGCACCGCAATCGGGTCAAACAATATTGACTCCTGTAATAGAACTTGACACGCCCCCAGTGTCGTCGGTCTGGCGACAGTGTTCGGAGCAGGAGGTGGAACCTCCTCCTATCAGGAAGCGGAGGAGACTGATTTCGTTCTCCTATGGGGCTCCAACGCACGCGAAGCTCATCCCATTTATTTCCACCACGTCCTAAAAGCCCTTAAAAGGGGAGCCAAGATGCACGCCGTCGACCCACGTCGCACGGCCTCAGCTAAGTTCGCTGATGCCTGGCTCGGGATCGACGTCGGCACCGACATAGCACTGGCAAACGCCTTGGCGCGTGAGATCATCGCTGCCGGACTCCATGACAAGCAATTTATTGAACATTCAACATCTGGCTTCAACGAGTTCGCGGCCCATGTAGAGACCTACACCCTTAATTACGCCTCATCTATAACTGGAGTACCAGCCAAGGCAATCCAAGACCTCGCCCACAGCTACGCAAACGCTCCGACCGCACAAATACTCTGGACCTTGGGCATCACCGAGCATCACAACGGCGTTGATAACGTCCTTTCGCTTTGCAACCTTGCTTTATTGACCGGACACGTCGGACGCTGGGGATCGGGACTGGTACCACTACGTGGCCAAAACAATGTTCAGGGCGGCGGAGACATGGGCGCCCTTCCAAACAAACTCCCAGGCTTCCAAGACCTCACCGACAACACCGCCAGACAAAAGTTCTCAGACACCTATGGGGTCGAACTCAATCCCCACCCCGGCCTTCATCTGACGCTGATGTTCGAAGCAATGGCCAGCGGATCGCTGAAAGGGCTCTACGTAATAGGGGAGAACCCAGCTGATTCGGAAGCCGATGTCAGTCACACACGAAACTTGCTGGCTGACCTAGAACTACTGGTGGTTCAAGACATCTTTCTGACTAAGACTGCGGAGCTTGCTGACGTCGTGCTGCCCGCGACCGTTGGTTGGGCCGAATCCGAAGGCACAGTCACATCAAGCGAACGCCGGGTACAGCGTGTCAGAGCAGCGGTCGAAGCGCCGGCTGGAACACGAGACGACCACGCCATCATCGGAGCGGTCGCCCAACTCCTGGGCGCGAAGTGGACCGCCGAAACCCCTGAAGCCTTATGGGATGAATTACGTTCACTCTCACCGATGCACTCGGGAATGAGTTACGAACGCCTAGAAGGCGGCAGCGGACTCCAATGGCCTTGCACTGACCTTGATCACCCAGGTACCCCATTTCTCCACGGTTGGTTGTGGGAAGACGACCTAGGAGGAAGGGAAAGGGCACCGTTTTCGCTCACGGACCATGAAGGCCCCAAAGAACAGTTAACGGACGAATTTCCGATTCGTCTCACTACCGGCCGCGTGCTGGATTCCTACAACACAGGAGTCCAATCGCGGGGCTACAACTCGCCGATTAGGTCCGGGGATCGGCTTGAAATTAGCCACTTGGATGCAACGTCACTGAACCTGCTTCAAGGCGAGCTAGTTCGGGTTTCTTCCCGTCGAGGCAGCGTTGAAATGGAAGTCGACATTAAAGCCGATCAGGTTGCAGGTCTGGCATTCACTACCTTTCACTTCCCGGAATTGATTGACCTAAACCTTTTAACCAACGACGAGTGGGATCCCAAGAGTGGGACAGCGGAATTCAAGGCGGCCGCCATTCGGATAGACAAGCTCACCTCAGGCGTAGGTCATGTCTGACCTCAAATACACCGCCGCAAGCCCCGATTCAGATGAGCGGGCGGCAGTTGACAATTTCGTGAACGATCCACCCGTCAAACATCAGGGTGAGCGGTGGGTCATCAGTGGTTTAAGCAGGACTCGCGAAACCCGCCATCTGCTGTTACCGGGCCTCCATCTACTACAAAACGTCAAAGGCTGGATATCACCCGGTGGTTTAAACTACCTCGCCGAAATGCTGCAAGTTCCTGCTGCGGAGGCCTACGGGGTAGCGTCGTTCTATGACCTTTTTCAGTTAGAAGAGCCAGAAGACGGTCCGCTTTATCACGTTTGTGTAGACCCCGTATGTGCAATCGGGGGGTCAGCTTCCTATATCGAGGAACTTCGCGCCAACGGTCAACGCGTGCATGAAAGTCCATGTTTAGGTCAATGTGAACGACCCCCAGCTTCTTTTGTCCAAATAAAGGGCGAAGAGAATCAGGACCTCACAGCAGCAACAAACGATGGACCAAAGTTCGACGCCAACGATGCAAATCGACTGCTCCGCCGGTTTGGACGCCACACACCGACAGACTTGGCGTCGTACAAAGAACAGGGTGGGTACGAGGCCCTCACATTGGCCATTGACCTAGGCGGTACTCGTGTTATCGAGATGCTGTCAGAATCTGGCTTGACAGGCCGAGGAGGCGCGGCATTCCCGACCGGGGTGAAATGGCAGTCAGTAGCAAACCATCAAAGCGCACCTAAGTATGTTGTAGCCAACGCCGATGAAAGTGAACCGGGAACGTTCAAAGACCGAATGATCTTGGAGAACGATCCATTTGCCTTGATCGAGGCGATGACCATCGCTGGCCTATCGACCGGGTGCGAAAAGGGCTGGATCTATATTCGCGGCGAGTACACCACCGCAGCTGATCGCCTGACAAGCGCAATCAGTGAAGCCTATTCTGCGCAACTATTAGGCACGGCGGTCGCAGGGTCAGCTGCCACGTTCGACCTAGAAATTCGGCAGGGAGCAGGCGCCTATATCTGTGGCGAAGAAACGTCTCTGTTCAACTCGATAGAAGGTTTCCGAGGTGAGCCTCGGAGCAAGCCGCCGTACCCCACTGACAGCGGTCTCTTCGGCCAACCAACAATCGTCAACAATCCAGAAACCTTTTTGAACGTCTTGGAAATCCTGAACTATGGAGTCGAGCAGTACCGGTCAGCTGGAACGCCCGACTCGCCAGGCACGAAGCTATTCTGTCTTTCAGGCGATATCGCTAGGCCGGGCCTTTACGAAGGCCAATTCGGAATTACGCTGAGAGAGCTCCTTTCAAACGCCGGTGGTGTTGACGGAGACCTGCAAACAGTTCTTCTCGGAGGTGCCGCCGGGACCTTCGTAAGTCCGCAGCTACTAGACCTCCCACTTACCTTTGAAGACACGAAAGCCCACGACCTCACCCTCGGGTCGGGAGCCGTGATGGTCTTTTCAACCAAAGTGAAGGTCGCAGACGTTCTTGTCCGGTTGGCTCAGTTCTTCCGTGACGAGTCCTGTGGTCAATGCGTTCCATGCAGGATTGGAACCGTTCGACAACACGAAGCCCTTCTACAAATTGGGGTCGGCAAACCAAAAAACGACAACGTCTTACTCCTAGAGGACATAGCAACGGTCATGACGGACGCCTCCATTTGTGGTCTTGGTCAAACAGCCGCTTCGGCCGTCCGCTCAGCAATATCGCTGGGCCTATTGGACGAGCAGCGAACATGAGCGAAACACAATCAACAGAAGTCACCGTGTCGATTAACGGGACAACAGTTAGCGTGGCCGCTGGCAGTAGCCTTCTGGAAGCAGCCCGAGTTGCTGGGGTAGAGATACCAACTTTATGCTGGGCCTCCAACCTCACACCGGTAAACGCTTGCCGCCTCTGTGTGGTCGAAATGGAAGGCTCGAGAACTCTTGTACCAGCGTGTTCACGCGAATGTGAAGAGGGATCAGTAATCCAAACGGAGACGGAACGGGTCTCATTAAACCGAAAAATGATCCTTGAATTCCTCGATAGCACCAACGACCTGACTCAAAGTAGCGAACTCCAAGACTTACTCGTCCAGTATGAAGCCGATTCATCCCGATATACCGATCCGGTTCAAATGCAGGACGAGACAAAGATCGAGGACGACCTTTTCGTAAGGGCATATGACCGTTGTGTGCTCTGTTACAAGTGCGTTGAAGCTTGTGGCGACGATGCGCAATTCACGTTTGCCATTTCCATGGCAGGACGCGGCTTCGATACCCGGGTCTCTACCGAGTTCGATACTCCACTACCGGACTCTTCCTGCGTCTACTGCGGCAACTGTGTTGGCGTCTGCCCAACCAATGCACTCCAATTCAAAAAAGAATTCGACTTAAGGCAAGCTGCCCGATGGGAACCAGAACGACAAAAGACGACCGACACAATCTGCTCATATTGTGGGGTCGGCTGCACACTCGAACTTCATACCCAAGATAACGAGATATATAAAGTGACCTCTCCTGCCGACCATTCGGTTACAGCGGGGCACCTGTGCGTCAAGGGTCGCTTCGGCTGGCAGTACGTGCAGCCACCGACTCGGCGGCTCTCAAGTCCCGATATATCTTCCTGAGGTTTTATATGCCGTAGCTAACGGGCATACTTTCACCCCTTCAAAGACCTCTGCACCCCGAAAGTAATTCAGTGACCAAATCCGGTCGATTGTTAACCGCCTGGTCGCTGTTCTTGGGAATCGCGTTACTCCAAGCAGGTGTCGGCTTGCAACGCCCCCTATTGGGGTTACGTGCCGAAGCTGCCGGTTTCGGGACCCTTACAGCTTCACTTGTAATGACCGCCTATTACGCGGGATTTATTCTCGGTACTCGCTACACCGGAAAGCTGCTGTCGGAAGTCGGACACATTCGTACTTTCGCTGGTCTGGCGTCAACCGCATCAAGCATTGTTCTTTTCCAGGGTTTGTGGGTCAACCCGGTGGCGTGGGGTGTTTGTCGGCTGCTGTTTGGGTTCAGTGTTGCCGCCCTTTACGTCGTCGCGGAATCATGGCTAAACGACGTCGCCACCAATGAAAACCGAGGGCGGTTGCTGAGCTCCTACATGGTCGTAGCCGTGGGCGCCACAATGGTCGGACAGTACTCAGTGGGCCTTTCAAGTACCGCAGGATTCACACTATTTGCGGTTGCGTCAGTGTTGGTCTCGATGTCTTTGGTGCCCATTGCATTGTCAAGGCGGTCTTCGGCCCCCACCTCCATTCCAGAACCGTTGACCTTTCGAACCCTCTATTCCATCGTCCCGACTGGACTTGTTGTTTGTTGTCTTACTGGCATGACTATCGGCTCGCTGGTCGGAATTGGGCCGATCTATGGCGCATACCAAGGTTGGAGTGCTCTGCAAATAGCCAACTTCGTGGGAGCACCCCTTGTCGGATCTTTGATACTCCAGATACCGCTAGGCAGATTGTCAGACCGCGTTCCGCGTCGTGGCGTTATGACAGTCGCCTCAGCGGGAGCCGCTTCGCTCTGTTTCGTTCTTACCTTCCTCAACGGCACCGATGGCGTGTCTCTTCTTTGTCTTGTCTTAATGGGCGGACTTGCGTTTCCCACCTATTCCATGTCGGTTGCCTATACCAATGATTGGGTCAACGCCGAGCAAAGAATCGCTGCAGCAGCACTTCTGGTACGAGTTCACGGAATTGGATCACTAATCGGTCCGTTGGTGACGGGCCTGATTTTGACGCGGTCTGTGAACGGCTTTTTCTACTTTCCGTTGTGCGTGTTTCTCCTCTTGACCCTCTACCTGCTATACCGCATCTACGCCCATGACGCCCCGACTGTAGATGAGCAGACTGAATTTCAACCGTTTCCGTTACGGGCCTCGCGAATGGTTGCGTCAATGCTGTACCGACGGCGCCCCTAATTCATCACACTCACTTGGAGTAGTACTCAGGCCCCAATGGAGGCAATGGAGTATTGCCAAGAATTAGGTCTGCGGCCTTCTCCGCCACCATCATCGTAGGGGCATAGATATTTCCGTTGGTAATCAACGGAATCACGGATGCGTCAACGACCCGTAACCCATCGATTCCGTAAACTTCCATACTTTGGGGATCCACAACTGCGTCGGAATCAGATCCCATCTTTGCGGTGCCGCAGGGATGCAGAGCTGTTTCAGCATCTCGTTTAACCCAATCCAAGATGTCCTCGTCAGAATTCACATGACTACCCGGCGAAAGTTCACCACCAGTAATTCCGTTGAACGCGGGCTGGTTCAAAACCTCTCTTGCCGCCCTTACTGCTTCGACCCAGTCTTGTCTGTCTCTCGCCGTGCCAAGGTAGTTGAAATGAATCGCCGGCTTGTCGAATGGGTCCGATGATCTTATTCGGACAGACCCTCGAGACTCGGCGTTCATTGGACCTACATGCATCTGATAACCATGGGGGGCTTCGGCGACGGAGCCGTCGTATCTCACAGCCAATGGTAGGAAATGGATCATCACGTTCGGATAGTCCGCATCCGATCGTGTGCGAATAAATCCACCGGCTTCGAAGTGGTTGGTAGCTGCGGGTCCGCGTCGAAATAGCCATTGAAGCCCGATCCAAGGTCGGCGCCAAAGCGCGAGATTCGGTTGTTGTGTAATTGGCTTAAGCGCTGAATGCTGGATATAGACCTCGAGGTGATCTTGGAGGTTCTCACCAACTCCCGGTAGATCAACTACGACTGGAATCTGCGCTTTTTCCAACACTTCCCGGGGGCCGATGCCACTGATCTGTAGCAGTTGAGGGGTATTGATCGCGCCAGCACAGCAGATCACGTTTTGGGTTTTGTAACGTTTCACCCGACCGCGGCCTCCCAGCGCCGGCCGTTGTATCGCCTCCACGCCAATCACACGGTTCTTGTCAACCAGAATCCGAGTTGTGTGTGTCCGAGTCTTTGTCTGCAAATTCGGACGCTTCATCACAGGGTGCAGGTAGGCCCGGGCTGCGCTCAACCTCCGGCCGCGAAAGACGTTTCGATCGAAAGCTGCGAAACCTTCTTGTCGATAGCCGTTGACGTCTGCCGTAAGGGAGTAGCCAGCCTCTTGACAAGCGTCAAAAAATGCGCCAAAAAGTGGTCCTTCTGCCGGTCCCCGTTCTAATTTGAGGGGCCCAGAACCGCCTCGCCACTCGTCGGCGCCCGCTAAACAGTTTTCCATTTTTTTGAAATAGGGGAGTGTGTGCGCGTAATCCCAGGATTCCATTCCAGGCTCCTGACCCCAGCGCTCCATGTCCAAGGGATTTCCGCGTTGGAAAATCATTCCGTTAATACTTGAACTGCCGCCCAGTACCTTCCCCCTGGCGTGGTACACCTTGCGGCCCTCGAGGCCAGCCTCCGGTTCAGTTTGGTACATCCAGTCGTAGAAGCGGGACCCAAGTGGAAATGAGAACCCAGCGGGCATATGTATGAAGGCGTCCCAGATGTAATCGGGACGACCAGCTTCCAAGACGAGAATGTTGAGCGATCCGTCCTCGCTGAGCCGGTTTGCCAATGCACAGCCGGCGGAGCCGCCCCCGACGATCACATAATCATAAGTGTCATCGTCACAAAGGTCAGCTTCTGTCACCACGACATCCTCCGTCGCTCAGGAGTTCGTTCGCAGCGTATCCTCGCTGTCGTGACGAATTGGTTTGCTGCCCGATGATCGGTGCACTTTTTGGTGTTGGAGCGGCTTTGCTGATCGGGTTTAGTGACTTGTTTGGGCGCAGGGTGGCCCTGCACTCAAGCGCTATTACAAGTGCGACGAGCATGCAGGTCTTTGGGGCCGTCGCCGTTCTCGCCTCCTTGCTTGTTTGGCCGGGCAGTTTCAGGGCCCAAGATTTGACATTGGGTGCGATCTCGGGCGCTGGCTTTGCTGTGGGGTTGTGCTGCTACTACTTGGGACTAACCCGCGCCAGCTCAGCAATTGTCGCCCCGTTGGCTGCTGTCCTTGCAACACTGGTGCCTTTCGGCTGGGCGATAATGCGTGAGGTTGAAATTTCGGCCGTGTCCCTTGTCGGTGCGGTGCTGGCCTTAATGGGTCTCGTTGCTGTGACAGCAGGCCGCGAACCCAGTGGGTCCACGATAACCGGAATCAAGTGGGGCTTACTTTCGGGTTTGGGGTACGGCGTCGGGCAAGCTGTATTGCTCGATGTCGCCTCGACTTCAGGGCCTATCGCTATAGCTGGTCAACGAGTCATAGCGGTTGCCTTAATGCTTCCTTTAGCCGTATTAACGAAGAATCGGACCGTTGCCCCAAGAGGTTCTAGGACTGTCGGCATAGCCGCTGGAATCTGCGCGGGTGGAGCGAGTATCGCGTTCTTTCAAGGCTTGCGATTTGATCCGCTTGCGACCGTCATAGGGATTTCACTGTTTCCTGTATTCACCGTCCTTGTCGGACGACTGCAGTATGACGACGCTATAGAGAAACGACAGATTGTTGGGATTGTTCTTGCTGTCATCGGAACCGTTTGCGTTGTAGCTGGGTAATTATCCGATCTCATCCGGCTCTTCGGCTTTTCGCTTCTCGACATAGGCGCACATGGCGTGGTCAGCATCTTCGTCCAAGGGAGGCGGCTGGTAATCGGTCAGCATTTGTTTCCACGCTGAATTGGCGCGTTGAGCCGCGCTCAATTCACCCTCCTCATGCCACTGCTCATAGCTATTGCTATCGGCGAGCGTGGATCTATAAAAGGCGCTTTCAAAATTTTCCAATGTGTGGCCGTTGCCCAAAAAGTGCGCACCATGTGGGTTGGTCTTAAACGCTTCCATGGCTTGCCCATTAGCCGTCATGTCAACACCATCGGCGTACACCGACATCATTCCCAACTGATCAGCGTCGAGTAACAGCTTCTCGTAGCTGAGCGCTAGGCCACCTTCGACCCAACCAGCAGCATGAAGAACGAAATGAACCCCCGCCTGCATTGTGGGGAGCAGCGTCGACAGTGATTCGTAAGCAGCTTGAGCATCAGGTCCTTTGGACGCCGTCAACATTCCACCGGAACGGAAGGGAACGCCAACTCGTCTCGCTAAAGCAGCCATCACATAGATCGCTAGGCCACCTTCCGGTGTTCCGAACGTTGGAGCCCCAGTTGCCATCGACATCGACGACGCAAAAGTACCGAAAATTACTGGTGCACCTGGCCGTACGAGCTGACAAAAAGCCATGCCTGACAGTGCTTCTGCGAGCGCTTGTGCCGCCAGGCCGGCGACAGTGACGGGCGACATCGCTCCAGCGAGAATGAAGGGTGAAATGATGCAGGCCTGATTGTTTTCTGCATAGACCTTCGCTGCGCCCAACATCGTGGAATCCCAGCGCAGTGGAGACGAGGCGTTAATTAAATTCGTAAGGACAGTCCTCTCGCCGAGGTCGCCACCAAATGCAAGTCGACACAATTCGATTGAGTCCGCGGCGCGTTGAGGAGCAGTAACGGATCCCATTAAAGGCTTATCGCTGTACTTCAAATGGGAATAGACCATGTCCAAATGCCGTTTGTTGACAGGCACATCTACTGGCTCGACGACAGTTCCACCACTGTGGTGAAGGTGGGGGAGTTGGTAAGTCAGTTTTACGACATTTTCGAAGTCCTTTAGCGTCGCGTACCGTCGTCCGTCATCGAGATCAGTAACAAACGGAGATCCGTAATTCGGCGAGAACACGGTGTTATTTCCTCCGATCTGAACGGAGCGACTCGGGTTGCGCGCGTGCTGAGTAAAGCTTGCTGGCGCGGTGTTTTGGACCAGCCCCCTGCATAGGCCCCGAGGAAACTTCACTAGATCGCCTTCGACGTCTGCCCCGGCTGAGCGCCACCTCTCGAGGGCGTCAGGGAAATCTTGAAATGCGATTCCGACTTCACTCAAGATGGTTTCGGCGTTTTCCTCGATCTGGCGAAGACCGTCTTCATCGAGAACCTCTACCGGCGGGAGACGTCGTTCGAGGAACGGTTGGGAGACCTCCGACCGCGCTGCACGCGCTGCGTGCCGCGCTGACCTACCACCTGACCGACGGGTAGCCACCTTAGGTTTCCTTCCGGTTTGAACGCCGTTTCCGGCGTGCACTTGCAGGGTTAGACGTTAGAGGGCGTGGGGGCACTTCGACTATTTTTTCGAGATTCGGATAGCGGGCAGTCGCGTGAGGAAAACTCATAGCGTCGACGAAGAGTGCCTGAAAACGCTCTTCAGTGGCCGTTTCGATTTTTTCTATTCCGGTTACAAGCTGCTCGATTGCGGTGCGTTCGTGATTCGAGAGCAGGAGTCTTGCCGCCCCACTGCCGGCGGCATTGCCGACTGCGCGTACGTCCTTAAGGTCACAATCCGGAATCAATCCGAGGACCATTGCATACGTTGGGTCAATATGGGCACCGAAGGCTCCAGCGAGTCGAATTTCATCGGGTGCCAGACAGTCAGCGTGCTCTAATAGCAGGTCTATTCCTGCGCGTAGGGCAGCCTTGGCAAGCTGAATCGCTCGAATATCCGTTTGTGAAATCACAATGGACGTTCCGTCACCGTCGTCGGCACCATCTGAGCGGTGCAACACGTAGGAAAATGTCCGACCCTCTGAGATCACCCGATCAGTCCTATCGCGACTGTCCAGAATGACTCCTTCCGCCGTCATGAGACCACTTAGGAAAAGCTCACCCACCGCTTCAATTATCCCCGATCCGCAGATACCAGTGACCCCCAGGTCCTTGAGCTCTGCCGAGAACCCTGACTCATAAGACCACAACTCTGAGCCGATGATTTTGATCTCAGGCTCAAAGGTGTCTTTGTTGATTCGGACTCGCTCAATGGCCCCCGGTATCGCTCTTTGCCCATGGGTAATTTGTGCGCCCTCAAAGGCTGGACCTGTGGGGCTAGAAGCTGCGTACATCTGATCGTCGTTGCCGAAAACAATTTCAGCATTGGTCCCGACATCTACAAGAAGCTGGCGCTTGTTCGACTTGTGCGGTGCTTCGGCTAGGACGGCGGCAGCTGCATCGGCGCCCACGTGGCCGGCAATGCACGGTGGAAGATAGACCGAAGCGTTGGGGGCAGAAAGACCGACACTTGAAGCCGACACCCCGACAGAACGATCGGTGGCTAAATCGAACGGCATCTGGCCGAGCGGTACAACGTCAAACCCCAAAAAGGAGTGATGCATCACCGGGTTTCCAACCAAAACGATTTCTGTGACGTCTTCAGCCAACCTGTCGGCGTCTCTCAACAGTGTGTCGATCAAATTAGCGACAGCTTCCCGGGCTAAACCGGTCAATTCCTCTCCACCATCCGGGTTCATCATGACGTAGCTGACACGGCTCATCAGATCTTCACCCAAACGAATCTGAGGATTCATCAATCCGCTACTGGCTAGGATGTCTCCGCTACCTAACTCCATGAGATGGGCAGCCACGGTTGTTGAGCCGAGATCAATAGCCACACCCAAATTTTCAACGTGCACACCCTGACGGACCGAGTGCACCACGGTCGAAGAACCCGTCTGCCTCAAATGGAGCGTCACGGTCTCATCCGTGCTGCCGACAAATCTCTCCACCTCCTCCAAGACGTCGGAATTGTACGACTCAGGTACCATTTGCCATTCGCGTTGACAAGCCTCGGCGATAGCGTCTTTGGCGCCACCTGCCTTAACACCGGCCGCTCTGATGGTGACGACACGAAGGCTGCTCACAGGATCAAGAGACAACCCATCTAGGTTGATCTCCTTTCGGATGATCGGAGCATGCAACTGGCTCTCCGCAGGAACGTCGATGACCAAAGGTCCGTAGATTTTCGCTTGACAGCCGAGTCGCGAACCATCGGGCACCGAGCGTCGACCTTGATAATTTTGTTCAGTGGTTCCAATGTCGCTCAGGTGATGAGACTCGGATCTGAGAGCCCATTTAGAAAAATCCCCGAACGACGGGGTGATTTGGCATCGACCGCAGACTCCGCGTCCTCCGCACACGCTATCGAGGTCGACCCGCGCGTTCCGGGCGACGTCCAACACCGACGCCCCGTCCACCGCTTCCGCTTCTAATCCCGACGGGGTGAAGACAATACGATGGACGGTTGACATGCCCGACTCAGCTGGTTGGGGCCGGCCCGCCGCGTCGGCGATTCCTACGAGATCCTCGAGCGGAACCAGTGGCGCTCGGATCTCGATGCTCCGCGATCCAAGCTCCACAGTTGAGGTCATTGCCCATCAGCACATCTGCGCCCATAACGGCCGCCTTTACCTCTTCGTGAAGAGGATTCATAATCGCCGAAGTCATGCCTGACCCGATAGCCATCGACAGAAAAGTTCCAGTTACGACGTGCCGATTTGGAAGGCCGAAGCTCACGTTCGAAGCCCCGCACGTTGTGTTGACGCCCAATTCGTCCCTCAACCGGCGTACTAAGTGGAAGACTTGTCGACCCGCGTTGCCCATCGCTCCTATAGGCATCACTAAGGGGTCCACCACCACATCTTCGGTTGCGATTCCATGGTCGCGAGCCGACTGAACGATCTTTTTCGCTACTTCAAACCGCACATCAGGATCTTCGCTAATTCCTGTTTCGTCATTGGAAATAGCGACAACAGCGGCTCCGCTTTTAGCGACCAAGGGCAAGACTCGGTCTAAAACTTCTTGCTCACCCGTCACTGAGTTGATCAGAGGCTTGCCTTCATACGCTTCTATGCCTGCCTCTAATGCCTCGATGATCGACGAGTCAATAGACAGTGGCACATCAGTCACCGATTGGACCAGCCGGATTGCCTGGGCCAGCAAGGCAGGTTCGTCCGCAAGTGGAATGCCAGCATTGACGTCGAGCATCTGCGCTCCAGCGTGAACTTGAGCCAGAGCATCGGATTCAACTCGCGAGAAATCACCATTCTTCATTTCTTCGGCTAAAAGCTTTCGTCCGGTCGGGTTGATTCTTTCACCAATCATCACAAACGGACGATCGAAACCAATGATCACTTCTTTTGAGGCTGAACTAATCACTGTGTCTGTCATCAAACTCTCCGCTCCGCTGACGTCAACTAGATCGTCTGCTTGTCACCCTTGTGTCGCTCGGTACGAGAGGCGTCATCTCGTTTGAAGCCACCGTTTTGCACCAGTTCTTCAAGGAGATCAACGTCATGTTGGGCCTCAAGTTCCGCAGCGCGGGCCGCAACCTGCTTCACAATATCTTCTTCCAAGTCTTCTTCTTTGCGGGCCCACTGATCAACGTAGGCGGCTGTATCGGTTACACCGGCTACACCCGCTGCCCGGTCTATAGCGTGCTGGAAGCGTTCGGAAAGTACCGCTGTTTCTCGCTCGTCACCTCGAATCGCCACTACTTGTGCCGGAATGTCCCGCCACAAGATCACAGCGATCGATGCGACACGGCGGCGGCGTCCCGTCATTGCCTTGTCCCTACATGCACGGTGGAGAAAGAGTCCCCCTCAGGCTTCAATCCGGCAACCTCAGATACGGCCGTCTCAAGTCGCCCCCAGCCCGTGGAGATCGTGACCAATGGCAAGCCAAGTCGAGCAGCTGCCGCAGCCGCTGCGTCATGATACTCAAGGTTGTCGTCCTGGGTTAGGAAGACCACCCGGCGATAATTAGCAAAATATAGATCAAATAGTTCGGGGTGTTCATCTATGCCTAGGGCCCCAAATATCAAACGGTCAAAATGTTTGGCGAGATAATCAGTCAGATAAAAGGTCCCGGGTTCTTCGTCATGGAGCGCATCGAACCTCCCGGCCTCGAGATAAAACTCGTAACAATGGGAGCCAGGCAGCCGTTCAACCCCAAGCTCTGAACAGAGGCGATCTATCTCCCCACCCGTTCCGCAGTCCCCGTACCCAAGGAGGATCCGATCGAACTTTGTCGTGGCTTGCTCTAATCGCTCTCGGATCTCCCCGCAAATACGCTCCGGGCGATTGTGTAGCGAGGCCGGTAGGTATTCAACTTCGACATTTGCGAGCCCATTCGCAGAGACCAGCGACTTGATCTCACGGGCTAGGGCCCCGCAAGCCAAAACTAGGACGGATGGTTCACTCACGTGGTCTGACGCTTTTTCTGGACGAGGTCTGTCGCCGTTTCAGCCGCGACTGCGGCGTCTCGGCAATATGCATCGGCCCCTATGGCCTCACCGAACTCTTGGTTCAGCGGGGCACCACCGACCAACACTATGTAGTCATCCCGCAGACCTTGCTCGACCAGCGTGTCAATAACGACCTTCATGTAAGGCATAGTGGTGGTCAGGAGGGCCGACATTCCAAGGATGTCTGGCTGATGTTCGCTGAGAGCTGCAAGGTACTCCTCAACGTCAGTGTTGATCCCCAAGTCGATGACCTCAAAACCCGCACCTTCAAGCATCATGGCTACAAGATTTTTGCCAATGTCATGAATGTCGCCCTTAACAGTCCCTAGAACGACTTTGCCAACCGGTTCGGCACCTGTCTCAGCTAAAAGGGGCCGCAGTATCTCCATTCCGGCCTTCATTGCGTTTGCGGCGAGGAGGACTTCGGGAACGAAGAGGATTCCATCTCGAAAGTCGATACCGACTATCCGCATACCCTCTACGAGAGCTTCACCGAGAACTCGGTCAGCGGACCACCCGCGTTCAAGCAGAATCTCGGTCCCTTCAACAATCTCATCGGCCATTCCGTCGTAGAGATCGTCATGCATTTGAGCAGTGAGATCCTCATCGTTGAGGGCGGCAAGATCAATTTCCTGTTCGTCGTCGGGTTCGTCAGACATCGCCACTACTCCAGCCGGCCGCTAGGGCACCACACGGGACAAATATGTGTAGACATGGCGCACCAGCACCTAGGTCAAACCACATCGTGGAACAGTACCGCATTATGGATCATCATGACGTCAACACGGCCTCTAAAACCGCTTCTACGTATGTCGCCTGGTCGAGCATTTCGGTGGTGCCAGTCTGTCGGGGTGTGAACTCGACCTGGCCTTTGCCGAGGCTTCGGCCGCCAACCGTCAACCGGTAAGGAACTCCTATTAATTCGGCATCAGCAAATTTCACGCCAGGTCGAGCCGCTCGATCATCAACCAAGACATCGAGGCCAGCGTGAGTGAACGCCGCTTCGGCCTCATTCGCCAGTGACACTGCCTCTGAGTCGTCGGGATCCAGGATTGTTATCAGCAGATGGTAAGGCGCCACCGTCAGGGGCCAACACAACCCAGCATCATCGTGATGGTTCTCCGCGATTGCAGCGACGGCTCGACCGATTCCGATCCCGTAGCTACCCATTGTCGGAATTTGGGCTTTGCCATCGGCGTCCAGTACCGAAATTCCCATTGCCTCCGCGTATTTACGACCGAGCTTAAAGATGTGACCAGCCTCAATACAGCGAACAACCTCCAAGGCGGAGCCACAGTCGACGCAGGGCTCGCCGTTCTGTACTTCTCTGATATCGACCAGAGCATCAACAGCGATATCACGTTCCACCGAGACGCCTCGGAGGTGCCAGTCATCCTCGTTAGCGCCGGTCACCATACCGGTCCGGCCAGCAAGCGCCATATCGCAGAGTACTTTGAACCCGGTAACACCAACTGCTCCTAAACTTCCCGGGTTCGCTCCCAACGAGTTAAAGGTTTCTTCGGTTGTAGCCGGCCTAATTTCTACCGCTCCAGAACTGTCTTGCAGCTTCTGTAAATTCAGTTGATGGTCACCTCGTAGCAAGGCCAGTACGACCTCGCCGTCCAAAACCATGACCATGGTCTTTATCTGATTAACCGCACTAGTTCCGCCCTCAATGTCCTCAAGTTCGGCGATCGTGCGAACACCGGGCGTGGCGAAACGTTCAGCACTGTCAGCGCTCGGTGAGCCTTCTACGGGATCTAATCTGGACGTCCCTCGTTCAACGTTGGCTCGGTATCCACAAGAACCGCACACCAAGACGTCGTCTTCTCCAGCAGGTGACGCGACCATGAACTCAACACTGGCAGATCCCCCCATAGCTCCCGACGAGGCCTGGACTGGCATCGCCGTTAGTCCTAGCCGATCAAAGATCTTCGTGTACGCATCATGATGTGCGTCGAAGGCTTGATCAAGGCCGGCGTCGTCGAGATCAAAACTGTAGGAGTCTTTCATGGCGAATTCTCGAACACGCAACAGTCCACTTTTCGGTCGCGGCTCGTCCCGAAATTTCATTTGAATCTGATACCAGAGTTGGGGGAGTTCTTTGTAGGAGTGCAAAGAAGTTGCGATGTGTGAGAAAACTTCCTCGTGGGTCATGCCGAGCGCTAGATCGGCGCCCCCACGATCTTGAAGGCGAAACATCTCGTCACCCATTAGATCCCAGCGGCCGCTTTGTTTCCATAAGGACGCAGGATGCATGGCGGGTAGTAAAAATTCTTGTCCACCTATCGCGTCGATTTCCTCTCTAACGACCTGAGCTACCTTTTCGTGGACACGTAAACCCAGCGGAAGCAAGCTGTAGTGGCCGGCATGTAACTGCCGTATAAACCCGCCTCTCACCAAAAGTTTGTGGCTCGCGGCCTCGGCATCAGCCGGCGCGTCTCGGAGAGTGGGTATGAAAGCAGCAGACCAACGCATAGCTCCACGATAGGACACCATCACCAATTGTCTGCGACGATTACAAACGCTTTATTGGGGTCTTTTTGTGGTGAAATCGCCGAAAAGCAGCTACCATTTACAACTGTTGGTCCCGCCGGAGACTTAGGTGGTGGCGAACAGCACTTTGAACTACAACCGCTAATGCGGCAGTCGTTGCGTTAGCGAACGTACATTTCATTGTGCGAATAGGACGTCCTCATGTGGCCCGCCGGCCTTATGCAGCGGCGAGCCACGCAACATTTTGCGTAGATAAGAAGAACGAAGTGGACGCAACAAATTCCACAATCGAACCTCAGGAATCGGCCCGAAGCAATGGGTCGTCGATGTCGTTGTTAGCGACAATGTCGTGGGACCAAATAGAGGAACGCGCTCGTCTTGAAGCTGATGGTACTGCGCCTCCGGCAATGGTCGCCGAGCTCGAGTCAGATCCCATCCGCTGGCGGAATGTCCTCACCGACATGATCGAAGATGCTGAAGATACTCTCCAATCCATTCGACGAATCAAGGGTCCTCAACGAAACCAAATCATCGCTGACTTTGAGGGCGAGTTTGAATCCTTGACTGATGCTTTCGAACGAGTGACTGGCGAGGTGTACAACGCCGAAGAAGTCGATGAAGAGGCGCATCTGATTCCTGACAATGCCGTCACTGAACCCGTCGCCCTTCAGCTTTCCTGGGCTTCAGGAAAGGTGATCGCGTGGGCGTGCGGTGCCTTTAACGAACCTGAGTCATCAGAGCAGGTACTCGCTCGGTTGATCGACGCCGGAGCTCCCGAAAATGCTTGGGAGAATTACCGAAGTATTAACCTGCCGACCGGCCTAAATGCTCCGGCGGTAAGTGCTCAAGTAGGGGACATCCTTGGCTGGCTCGCCGCCTTAGCCACCCAACCTTGGGTCGAACAGACAGAGACCGCTCCTCCAAACGACGAGGATGGCTCAGCTAGCGGCACTTCAGACGCGGAAGCAGAAACCTCCCCTAACCCAAGCGAGCAAGACGTTGATCCCGACAATCAAGCGAACGTCAACCAGATAGGCGCAAGTGCGCGGTGGCTAAGCCTTATTGCCGCAGCAGCAGTCGGTCTCGTCGCTCAGGGTAGGACGGTTCCCAAGTTGCAACGGATAAGAAAACGCCGCAACAAACGCAACAAGAACAACAAGGGCGAGTTCATTGTTCAATGGATGCCTGGCATCATCAGCAAACGTCGCCTTGAAGCGTTCGCCAACTCGCTACCCGGGGCCGTAACCGCAGCCGACCCTGGACCTGATGCCCGCGCGGTAGTGCAGTCGGCTTTAACTGGGATGGTCAACGCGATCGTGGCTAATGCCGCGGGGCGGCTTGAAGTGCCAGCACCTCCGCCAGATCCGAAGACGAAAAATGAGGTGGCAGAAACTTTTCTTGCCAACTTGAGCGGCAAACCGTTCTCCGCGGCCGCCGACAACGGCTCCGATCTGGCTCGAAAACTCGAGCAATGGGCCAGGCCAGTGACAGCCGTCGCCAAATATGCACTCATTGTGCAGCTCGATGAGCCCGACGAAAGTGGCGCATGGCAGCTAAGAGTTCTCTCGCCAGGACCCGAAAATTCGTTGGACCCAGTGGAGGTCGCAATGGTGAGCGGCTCCAACACGCGGCGAACAGAAGTTAAAGGTCAGTACACACGGCTAGAGCGGATGGTCCCTGCCTTGAAACGCCCTGGCGGTCGCAGGCAAGGTGAAGTACTTCTCGATCAAGATGAAGCATGGGAGTTGATGTCAAGTACGGGTCCAGCATTAGAGTCAGCAGGCTTTGACGTCCGAGTTCCTGCGTTGTCACGCCGCCGACAAGTGGCGCAACTTCGCCTCACTGCCGATGACGCTGACAGCATCGTCGGAGCACAACAGCTAACCGCCGTCAGCTGGAGCGCCGTGTTCGGGGAAGTCGAGCTCACAGCAGCCGAGATTCAGCAGCTTGCAATGCAGAAAAAACCACTAGTTCAGTCCCGGGGTAGATGGGTAGCCCTAGAACAAGCGGACCTCGTCGAAGCTGCTGAAGCGCTGGCCGAACGGGCTGACACTACTGAACTAACTGGCGCACAGATGCTCCGACATGCACTCGGCCTCGAGGGCAGCGCTATCAGCGGGGGAGTGACATTAGGTGGCAGCAGCTGGGCCAGTGACCTGCTTCGTGCCGCCTCTGGCGTCAATTCTGACCCCGAAATCCAGCCCGATGGTTTCACTGGCGAGTTGCGCAGCTACCAAGCAGAGGCCGTCGGTTGGCTCCAATTCCTTGATGATGCAGGATTAGGGGGATGCCTCGCTCTCGACATGGGTCTCGGCAAGACGCCAACTATCTTGGCCCGCATAGGAGCTGAACCGGGTACGACACCTGCATTAGTGGTTGCGCCGCCTGCTGTAGTCGGGAACTGGGCAGCGGAAGCAAAGCGGTTTACTCCGAACATCGAAACCCTCATTCATCACGGCCCAGCACGCGCCAGCGGGGCCGACCTGAAGAGCAAAATTCGCGCCGCTGATCTCGTCATTACGACTTACGGCACAGCCGTGCGCGACATTGAAGATTTGTCATCACTCGAATGGGATCGAGTTGTTTTGGATGAGGCGCAAGTGATCAAAAACCATCGAAGCGCCACCGCGAAGGAACTCCGCAAATTACAGGCCCGGTGTCGTTTAGCGCTCACCGGAACACCGATCGAAAACGGTCTTGGCGACCTATGGGCAATTATGGACTTCTGCAACCCTGGCTTAGTTGGGGGACGCACCTCCTTCATCGATCAACTCCAGGAAGTTGGTGACGCTCAAGGTGCAGCCGAATCGGCGCTCCACGCCCTTAACGGAGTGCTCGTGTTCCGGAGAACCAAGGCGGAACCGTTGATCGCTGCCGAGTTACCCGATCGGATCGATGAACTCGCTCAATGCACCATGACCCCCGAACAAATTGGGCTCTACCAGGCAGTGCTCGACAAACTCGTACGAGATACAGCAGAAAGCGAACACAACACCAGCCAACAAAAAGGGCTCGTTCTGGCAGCGATTACAGCACTCAAACAAATATGTAACCACCCCCTCAACTACGACAAAGAGCCTGACAACCTGGACCTCGAAGGTCGAAGTGGCAAGCTCACCCGGCTGAACGAAATCATTGATGCGGTATTTGCAGCCGAAGAAAGAATCCTGATTTTTACCCACTTCGCAACTTGGGGCGAACGTCTCGCCACCTACCTAACCGAACGGACCGGAGTGGATATCGAGTGTTACCACGGTGGCCTCGCGCGAGGCACGCGTGACCGCCTGGTTGAGAGCTTCCAAAGCGGTGATGGGCCTGGTGCCATGGTTCTGTCCTTAAAGGCCGGCGGAACCGGCCTAAACCTGACAGCGGCGAGCCATGTAGTTCTCTATGACCGGTGGTGGAACCCGGCAGTGGAGGACCAAGCACGTGATCGTGTATGGCGTATCGGCCAGACCAAGACGGTGATTTGTCATCGCCTTGTGTGCCCAGGGACAGTGGACGAACGTGTGGAAGAAGTGGTCCAAGGCAAACGACGGATAGCCGACATGGTGCTTCCGAAATCCAGCTCGTTAGGTGACCTCGACGCCGAACAGTTGCGTTCAGCTCTCGGCATCGACGAGGAAGCGCTCCTAGCTGCAGACCCTGATGACATATTCGAAGATGCGATAGTAGGCGCTGAATAATGACTAAACGACGCCGACAGTCAAGGACTCGCCGCTTGGGTGAAGTCGGGCCCACTTCTGAAACAGAGCGAGCTTCGAAGGAGTTCTGGCACGGCCCGGGCGGCTTGCCTGAGTCACCCTCGAAAATACAGATAACTGAGGATGCTGCTGCGGTCATTCGTAGCCTCGGCGAACCGCCTCTTAATGGTCAAGAAGAAGTTGCAGAACATTACTTCGATGCCGTTTATCAGCGGAGCGTCACGCTCGCATCAGCGCTCGCGGCCGCAGCGGAGCTCGTGGGTGACGAGGAAGACGATTTGAATGCTTAATCGGCGCTAGCTATCAGGTTCGAACCCAACGACTTTTCCACGGTTGATACTCACCCAGTCTCTAGCTTCAAGGTAAGGCTTAAAAGTCTCGTAGATTGCTTCTTCATCGGAAGCTTGTTTCGGACGTTGCATTTCATACAAGTGGGGGAATTCAGTCCAAGCGGTTACAGCGTCCCACAACCGCAGCGCCGCATCGCCTGTCGGAGGGTCCAGGAGTACTGGACCAAAAAATGCCTGTCCATCAGGGAAAAAGAGTGTCGGGACTCCAAAGCCGCCGGTCCCCACGACGCGGTCGTGCTCGGCCTTAATTTCATCGTGCGTCGATAGATCTTCTATTGACTGCTGGACTATCCCCGGATCGGCGCCAATCTGTTCTAGAAGGTGCCGAGCTACATCAGGGTTGTGTGGCCGGTGCCCATCGACGTGCAACGCTTTACCCGCCACGGCGTACCACTTATCAAGTAGATCCATATCCAGTCGTCGCAAGACGACCCCTATGCGCATCATCGACCATCCGTAACTCCACTCACGCTCCCACGGATGTTTCTTGCCCTCCCGAAGGTTGATT
The DNA here is from genome assembly GCA_036163555.1 of Actinomycetota bacterium. Taxonomy (GTDB): domain Bacteria; phylum Actinomycetota; class Acidimicrobiia; order Acidimicrobiales; family Poriferisodalaceae; genus MedAcidi-G3. The sequence goes on along the minus strand of JAYZKK010000056.1, from coordinate 77,309 downwards.
TCTTCAAGACTGAAGAATTTCCAATTAACCGTCAAGTCGAGCTGATCGCGGACATCTCGCATCCACAGGGAGGTCTGATAGGCCCACGGACACATGACATCAAAGTGAAAATCGACTTCTTTGGGTGGAGCATAGCTATTCATGGCATTCAGTCTTCCTGCTGGGCGCACTCCTCAGCGTATTCCGATCCTCGGCCCATTTGCTCGATTTCTAGCAGGCGGCGAATTCCGTCACCACCGGAGAAGCAACCGGGAAGTGTCGTTAATCCCGGCCATGGCGCAATAGCTTGCCAGGTGTTGCGCCAGTGCACTCTCCCGACTGGAAGGTCGTTTCGCCATTGACAATGATCCGGTCGTACCCCGCGGCACGTTGCACCCGCCTCCACTCGCCTCCCGGCAAGTCGTATTCCACATCGCCGATCCAGTTGGGAAGGATCTCAAGTTCCTCCATGTCATAGACAAGCACATCGGCGGCGGCGCCCTCTCGTAATGTGCCCCGATCGCGAAAGCCAGCTGCATGTGCCGGAAGATTGGACAAGCGATAATGAGCCTCTTCGAGGGTCACCACTCCTTCGTCGCGTACCAACCACGTGAGAAAATCTGTTGTGTAGGCCCCACCTGTGAAAAATTTGGTGTGCGCGCCTCCATCAGACACTCCCGGTATCGCGTAGGGAGAGTCAGTCATCATCTCTGCCATGAACTCAGCATTGGAGCCCTTATCGGGGCCCAAGAATTCGACGTTCAGATCCCCACGCAACGACAGGTCAAGCATCACCTCAATGTGATGTTTCCCTTCCGTCTCAGCGATTTCACCGACCGATTTGCCTACGTACTCTTGCAGGTCCGCTTGACGATTGACACCTTGAACCACGAGGCTCCGCGGATTACCTCCAACACCAGCCTGGATCACCTGGAGACGTTTATCAGCCTCCTCGGCTTCTTCCATTAGTGCTTGTCGCAACTCCGGATCCTGCATTTTTTGAATCTTCTCCTCTTTGGAGCCCGTTGTCACGGCACGCCATGCGGGTGAGGCGTCGTAAAGATTCCAATGCTCAAGGGTGAATGCAAAACCCGCTCGCCCGGTGCCGCATTGAGCGTAAATGGGAAGCCCTTTTTCGCGGCATTTCTCGATCCAGCGCAGGGGCCGCCTGTGCACTTCAGGATCTCGCCGAGCCGGGGCAACTACGTTGTGCAGAATCGGTCGCTGGGCCACTCCTGCGAGCTCTTCAAGAAACGCTATATCCGCTCGGATATCACCGGTACCTTGCGTTATTTGAATGAAACCTTCGTCGCGGTCCGCTAGTACCTGCGCGAGGTTCAAAATATCCTCGTCACACATGATGTCAGTGACCATTGGCGAGCCATCGAAGTCAGCCTGGACGCTATCGGGGCCGAGTCGCTGAATTGAGAAACCACATAGCCCGGCGTCCATCCCTTCATGAAGAAGCCGCGCCATCTCCTTACGTTCCACATCAGAGGCAGGGGTTCCAGCCTTGGCCTTTTCTAAGCCCATCACATAGGTCATCAGTGACGCTGTCGGCATGTACTGGATCACGTTGACGCCCTTTGGGATTCGGTCCAAAGAATCGAGGTATTCCGGAATGGTCTCCCAATCCCAATCCATACCCTGCTTCATCGATTCGAACGGGATCGCCTCTGTACGCGTCATCGTCAACATTGAGCGCTCACGGAAATCAGCAGCTACCGGCGCGAAACCAAAACCACAGTTGCCCAGGACCACTGACGTGACTCCGTGGTAACCGGAGATCGTGCACCACGGATCCCACCGAATCTGGGCGTCGTAATGAGTGTGCAAATCCACGAACCCCGGAGCGACAATTTTTCCCGTGGCATCAACCACTTCTTCAGCGACTCCATCAGCTCGACCGCCGATCTTCGATATTCGACCGTCCTTAATCCATAGATCACCCTGATAGCGAGGTACTCGAGTGCCATCGACGATGGTCCCTCCCGCGATGTGAATGTCATACTCAGCCATATCCTGCCCCCTTATGCATATGGCCCGCCTAACAAGAAATTAGAAAGCCTCGTATCCCCAGAGTAATCATCTGGCAACATCTATGCGTGCAAAGCGATCCAGTTCACTCCACTACATCCTTTGCAACAGCGGTGGGGGAGGTTCTAGCTTCACTCACAGAGGGCGACGTCTTGAGCTACGGCGAAGTTGCCGAAGAAGCCGGGTTTCCGCGAAGCGCTCGGGCAGTCGGACGCTTTCTTCAGGAGAACTCAGGCTTTCCCTGGTGGCGGATAGTAACAGCGGATGGGCGGCTAGTACCTGGCAACGAAGAGCGTCAGACAGAGCTTCTGCGTCGCGAGGGCATCGAAGTCAGCGAAGGCCATATAACTGCAATGAAACGAAAGGGCTCTAAAACCATTGAAGAGGGTGAAATCTAAATAAGATCAATGCGTGGCCCGACCAAAGAAGCCCAAAGCCGTTCGAAAGCCTAAAAAGCCGAAAGTCGATGGCCTGCCAGACCATGTCAGACTGGCCATCGAAGCGAAACAGTCTCAGGGCGGAGGAAAACAAACCGGTAGCCGTGCCGCAGGCCGAAATACGGGCTACGGCGGTGGAACTCCCAAACGAACCGGCGGAAGAGACCGTTAGGGATCTTTTCAGCATTGGGCGCGGCGCTAGGGGAGCGGGGTGTCCCGACAAGGGCGTAGAAACCCTTTGCAACCTATATCGGTAGGCCAAAGCAGTTCGACTAGTCGCCTGCCCGCAGCTTGACCTCAATCAGGTGGGTTAAGGCTCCCATCGAAGTTGTCCGTGTGGCTTCCATCGCACATCGGTTTGGTACTCGACAAACCACAGCGGCAAAGAGCGACCATACTGTCACTCTCCCGAACGAAATTGCCTGCTTGGTCCTTCAGGACACATGGCCCCTGTACCAGCAAGGGTCCATCGTCGCGGATATTAACTGTTACCTCAGACATTTACCCCTCCAAGAGTCTACGTTCTCCTTGTATAGCTGCTAAATCGGACATCGCACGCCCATTTAGCTCCTGGAAGAGGAGCGGACCGCAGAAACCCCGTTTCGAGCTCAGAATACCTTACGTTACATAATGTAGGTTATGTGCGTTGGGTGCCGTTAGATGTCGAGGGCGTGCCCGTAATCCTTGCTGTGCTTGACGATGAAGTCCTTGCGCGGCTCGACGGGTGCACCCATCATCACCGTGAACGCTTTCTCCGCTTTTTTTGCATCATCGAGCGTGATCCGACGAAGCACCCGTGTTTCGGGGTTGAGGGTGGTTTCCAATAGCTCACCGTCGTCCATTTCGCCGAGACCTTTAAAACGCGTGACTCGATATCGTCTTCCTTTTTCTGCAAGTTCGGAGCATCGTTTGTTGAGTTCATCCTCGGAATAGATGAATTCTTTGTCTTGTCCGAGCACCAATGCGTGCGTAGGGGGCTGAGCAGCGTAGACGTGGCCGTTTTCTAGGAGGGGCTTCATGTAGTGGTAAATGAGGGTTAAAAAAAGGCATCGAATGTGACTTCCGTCGACATCTGCGTCAGCTAGGAGAATCAGACGTTCGTAACGTCGAGCGGAGAGGTCGAACTCCGGTCCGGATCCTCCACCGACCGCTGTGAACAATGCTGTGGCTTCCGCGTTATCGAGGACCGCCTTCTTTGTGCCCTTGCCCGCATTGACGACCTTGCCGCGGAGCGGCAGAACCGCCTGCCACGCGCTGTCGCGAGCTCTTTTTGCAGGTCCAGCTGCAGAATCTCCTTCAACTATGAGCAGTTCACCATCTGGATGTAGACGGCAATCAGACAATTTGTCCGGCAGCCCGTTGTTGCCCAGTTGCGCTGCCTTTCGTCGATTGTCGAGAGCCTGTTTCGTGCTGACCCGATTCACGATCGCGTCAGCCACCTTGTCGAGAATTGCCTTGACGTGAACCTTCTTGGATCCTTTCGCAGTGCCCTCAAACCACTCTTTCAGACCGTCACGTGCGATACTGCCCACGATCTTTTGAACTTCTGGTGTTCCGAGCTCACGCTTGGTTTGGCCTCGAAACTGCGGTTCCGGGAATACGGCACGAACGACGGCGACTAGGCCCTCTTGCGCATCTTCTTTCTGAACTTTGGCGTCGTCTTTGAGTTTTCGCAACTTTCGGAGGTCGGCGGCATTGAGGGCCTGATTTAATGCCGTGGTAAGGGAACGTTCGAAGCCGGCGACGTGGGTCCCTCCATCTGGTGTTGGGATTGTGTTAACGAAACTAACGATCCGGCTTTCGTAGTTCTGAACCCACCTGAGGGCGATATCGACATGACATTGCCGTGTCACTTCGGTCAATTTTCCGTCGACCGGCACTTTCTCTAGGAATTCTGCGACGCCCTCTACACGAACTAGGCCGGTGACAGGTTGGCTTTCTCCTGACAAGAAATCGACGTAGTCGGCCAACCCGCCTTTCGAGACGAACTCTTCATTAGAGCGTTTGGAGCCTTTCCGTTTGTCGGCAAGGCGAATTTTCAGTCCGGGTACCAAGAAACACACTTGCCCAAGGCGCTCGCGAACCTCGTCGTAGTCGATTGCTGCGTCCGGATCAAAGATGTCTCTATCAGGCCAAAATCGAACCCTGGTGCCGGTTCGGCCAGAAGGAACCTTTCCTACCTTTTTGAGTGCATGGCCTGGCGTGAACCGGCCATTTTTTGCAGTTTGTCCCGCTACCTGGTCCTTGAAGCCCAATCGGTGGGTTGAACTCTTACGATCTACTTCGATCTCCATGCGGTCGGACAGCGCGTTAACTACAGATGCTCCCACTCCGTGGAGACCCCCCGACGCTCCGTAGGCTCCGTTGCCAAATTTCCCTCCAGCATGGAGTTCTGTAAACACGACTTCGAGGGCGGTGACATCTCCTTCTTTCTTCTCGATAGGAATGCCGCGTCCATCGTCAGCGACTTCGTAGGATCCGTCCGAGTGGAAGGTGACTTCAACTAATTTCGCGTGGCCTGCGGCAGCTTCGTCAACGCCATTATCGATAATTTCCCACAACAGGTGTGTCAATCCGCCTGAGCCTGTGCCGCCGATATACATGCCTGGCCGCTTTCGGACAGCCTCAAGCCCTTCGAGAACTTCTATCTGGTCGGCGTCGTAGGCTCCCGTGGTCTTTTTGGCCGGGTTTCCTTTAGTAGCGGCTGCCATTACAAGCGGTACTCCCCTACTAGCAACACTCGACCCTCTTGATTTGCCGTGAGTCCGTCTCGACGGGTGAGTTCCAATGACAGGGGCATTGGTGTGCTCTCGGTTTTTTTGTCATCGGAAGCATCGGCCATGACGGCTGCGAGTTGCTGGCTCCGGCCAACCCAACCAAATGCTGCTGTGGTCTCGAAGTCTCGCCACTTGACTGTCCGAACACCGCCGGTAGCTCTGCCTTTACTGGGAATTTCTGCTACATCTGTCGCCTTGATTGCGCCCTCATCACTGACGATTACTACCGCAGATCCAAACTCAACAATTCCAGCTGCTATCAAGCTGGCTCCTGGTTTCAGTTTCATACCAACGACTCCACCTGCACCAGGGCCTTGAATGGAGATTCCGTTAGCTGGGGTTCGAAGTGCCTGTCCATCTGAGGCGACCATAACTACCTCGCTATCTTCGCTCGCCGCAAACGCCGCATTCACGCGATCGTCGCCTTTGAGATTGATGGCGGAGCTACCCGACCTGAGGCGTTTGAGAGCGTCTGAGTCAATCCGTTTGGCGATTCCCTTACGAGTTACCAGCATTATTGGATCTGTTGCTTCACCGAATAGACCAACGACCTTTTCGCCTCTACCGAGAGAAAACATTTCAGTTACGGAGGCTCCACGGCTACCTCTCACCATTTCAGGAACTTCGCGGGCTCGGACTGTTAGGACTCGGCCTTGATCTGTTACCGCTGAAACGGCCGCAAAGATCGTCGTCTCGAGGCTCTTCGCTATGACGTCATGGCGGCCTGGTTTGACATTGAACTCCTCATCAAGCGACCGTCGCCCCAGAAGGCCGGATGTTGACAACGTCACTAGGGTTGGTTGATCCCCCATTTCCTCGACATTTTCGTCTGGCTGCTCCGGGGCCTCGTCATCAATCACCACCAAATCCGAAGCCTTGGTGACCTTGCTCCTTCGGGGTCCTGAGAATTCCTTTACCAGTTCACGCAATTCGTCACGCACTGCATTTCGTTGCTTGGTTTCAGATGACAGGAGTTTCTTTAGCTGGGCAATATCTGTTTGCACATCTGCAAGCTCTTCGCGGAGCCTGTCGACCTCGAGTGCTGTCAGACGGCGAAGCTGCATATCGAGGATGTGGGTCGCTTGGACGTCAGTCAGCTTTAGGTCCTTGATGAGCTGTGCTTTCGCCTTAGCGGCATCTTTGGATCCTCGGATTATTGCGATGACCTTGTCAATGTTGTCAAGCGCTAGCAGCAGGCCTAACAGAACGTGTTCTCGTTCTTCGGCGCGAGTTAATCGATATGTAGCACGCCGAACTATCACATCCAAACGATGATCGATGTAGTGCTGACATAGAGCCCTAAGTCCAAGGGTCGTCGGCACGCCGTCAACGAGTGCCACATTGTTGATTCCGAAGCTTTCCTCTAACGGCGTAAGCCGGTAAAGCTTCTCGAGCAATGAATGTGGGCCGATACCTGATTTGCATTCGATGACAAGCCGTAGACCATGGTGTCGATCGGAAAGATCCACAACTGTCGCAATTCCTTCAAGTTTTCCGGTCCCGATAAGTTCGCGAATTTTTGCCTGTACGCGTTCCGGGCCCACGGCGTAAGGCAATTCTGTAACGATGATTCCTTGCCGTCGAGCAGTGATGTTTTCGATTTCTGCTCGGGCCCGAATCCGTATCGTGCCACGCCCCGATTCATAGGCGTCTCGTAGTGAGCCGTCATCAACGATCACGCCGCCCGTAGGAAAGTCGGGGCCTTCAACATGCTTCATTAAGTCGTCGACAGTGGGCTTCGGTCGTCGGTTAGTTAGTACGTGTTCGATAACTGCTGCTATTTCGGCCAGGTTGTGCGGGGGCATGTTGGTTGCCATTCCAACGGCAATGCCTGATGCTCCGTTCACCAACAAGTTCGGAAGCGCTCCGGGAAGGCAAATTGGCTCTTCGCGCTCTCCATCGAAGTTTGAGACGAAATCAACCGTCTCTTCGTCAAGGTTTTGGACCATGGTCATGGCCGCAGGCGTTAATCGAGCTTCGGTGTAGCGATATGCGGCCGGAGGGTCGTCCAAACTACCGAAGTTGCCTTTTGGGTCGACGAACGGAACAGCCATCGAAAACTGCTGACCCATGCGCACCATCGCTTCGTAGATGGCGCTGTCGCCGTGAGGGTGGTACTTACCCATCACCTCTCCTACCACTCCTGCAGATTTACGAAAGGGGGTACCTGGTCGCAACCCGAGGTCAGCCATGACGTAAAGGATTCGTCGTTGGACGGGCTTTAGACCATCTCGTACGTCTGGGATGGCGCGGCTGGTGGTCACTGAGAGCGCGTAGGGCATGAACGAGTCACGCATTTCGTCGTCGACTGGGATGTCGATGATTTCGCGTGCTATTTGCTCGGGTGCCTTTGCTTTCGCCATGAATTTCCTGGGGTTTTGGTCCGTTGAGCCGAGGGTAGGACGCTACGGCCCTCAAGTGCGGTCATTAACGGACAAAAAGCTGTTAGCCCTTATTTGCGTCACCGCCGTGGCATTTCGGTAATGTTTACCTCTGTACCTAGGGACCAGCGAGGGGGCCACTTCTCCCCTGCCGCCTCCCGCCCGACTAGCCGGAAAGCCCGGAGCAACGATGAGCCGACGTATCGAGGTCGAACTGACGAGTCAGCGCGACGACGGAACTTGGACCTGGCGAGCCGCCGGCGCCAAAGAACCTAAAGGAAGTCTTGACGGGGCGCTCCTCTATGACGGTGCTTCGGTTGGCGACGTCTGTCGAGCTGATGCAGACTTCGAGATTGATGGGATTTTTGTTACTTCGGTACTACCACCCAAAGGTCGGAGCGGTCGACCTGACGATGAACGTATCGAGCTCATCGGTGACGGCAAAGTTGTCGAGGGCGTCACGACTCAACTGGCGCGTAAAGGCCGTTCAGATAGGCGCAAAGGTGGCCCTAAACGCAAAAACAAAGATTCGAAAAAAGATCGTCCCGATAACCGTGCAAAGTCCACCAGTAGGGACAAGAAACAGGGGGAACGGCGTCAACGCAAACCCAAGGCGGATACTCCCCCAAAGCCCAAGGCGAAGAAGCTTAAGCCTGGGCGTGTTCATCGGAAGGCTTTCATTGATGCCCTTCCAGAGGAACAGCGAGTTATAGCTGATCAGGTCTCACGCGGGGGTATTGCTGCAGTTCGCAAGGAGATTGAGGCGCAGAATCAACGTGCGGCAGCAGAGGGGGCAGACGAAGTCCGAGCAGACGCTTTGATCGCCCTCGCTGAGTCGTTGCTTCCGCAACTGAAGGTTGCTGAATGGAGAGATCGCGCTGATGCTGCTCTAGCGACTATCGAGGATGTCGATATTCGCGATCTTCGTACCGTGCTGGTAGCCGCCGAGGACTCAGCACGCGATGACGAAAGTCGTGAGTTGACCGAAAAGATTCGAACCGGCCTAAACCAACGTGTTGAAAAGGCGCAGGTCGAGTGGCAGGACGAAATTCGTTCAGCCTTGAAGGAAGAACGCGTCGTTCGCGCATTGAGGCTCAGTTCGCGCCCTCCGAAGGCTGGAAGCCCGCTCCCGCCAGACATCGCGGAGACTCTTACTACGCAGGCAAACGAGGCTTTGGGTGGAGACGTCAGCCAGCAACGTTTGGGAATCGTCCTAGAAGCGATTGCGTTTTCGCCTGTTCGACCGTACGTAGCTCTCGCTCAAATTCCCGCTGAACCTGGCAAAGAATTGATTGACGTAATTACCAAGATTTCTGATCGAATACCTGAGATCGCTAAGCAGTTTGGAATCGAACCAGTGAAGCGGACCCGCGGCAAGAGAAGGAACAACAAGCGTCGCCCTAAAGTTTCCAAGACTGACCCGAAAACCTCTGAGGGACCTTCGGGTGACGATGCGCCTTCCACCGTGACTGCCGACACCACCGAAATGTTGGCCGCCACCGCATCTGATTCCGCTACTAGCGCACCAGAGGCCGCCACGGAATCATCACCGAGTTCTTCTGAGACGCTCTCATCGGAAAACCTGAGTGATGAAACCTCAAATAAAGATCTGGTGGGTGAACCGTCGACGAACGACAAGGCACCACAAGAACCTTCGAGTTAATAAAAGGAACCTGAACGATGGTCGTCACTTACGAAAAAGATGGGAATGTCGGGCTATTTACCTTAGATAGACCTGAGGCAAGGAACGCTGTAAGCCACGAAGTCTCTTCAGAGCTGGAAGCTCATTTGGATAGCTTTGAGTCGGACGATGAGGCTTGGGTTGGGATTCTCGCGGCGAACGGGCCTGTCTTCAGCGCGGGCGCAGACCTTAAATCAGTTAGCAGCGGAAAGAGCATCGAAACCGAGAAAGGCGGCTTTGCCGGTCTCGTCCGGTACCCAAGAACTAAACCCCTAATTGCTGCTGTTGATGGTCCGGCCTTGGCCGGTGGTTTGGAAATCGTGCTCTCTTGTGACCTCGTTGTCGCTTCGTCGTCCGCAACATTTGGTATTCCTGAAGTTAAGCGCAGTTTGATAGCTGGAGCAGGTGGTCTATTCCGCCTACCTGCATCGATCGCCCGTAACGTAGCGATGGAGCTAGCGTTAACTGGTGACGCAATTTCAGCAGAGCGTGCTTTCCAGCTCGGGCTTGTCAACGAGCTATGCGAACCGGGTGACGTGGTTGCCGCCGCTAGGGAGTTAGCTCAGAGAATCACGGTCAACGCCCCAATTGCGGTACGCGAAAGTCGCAAGGTGATATTGGAGACCCAGGGAATGTCAGACGAGGACGGTTGGGGAATCACCAAAGAACACTTTCGCGTCGTCGTCAAGACAGAGGATTTCAGCGAAGGGCCGCTTGCCTTCGTCGAAAAGCGAGATCCTGTTTGGAAGGGTCGTTAGAAGTCCATCAGCTCATGCTGATCCAAGAAATCTCTTAAGCCAGGGCTTATATTCAAGCGCTCTAACTCGTTTGGTTCAGCGAACATCAGATTCGATGCGTCGTCGCCTGGTTTGGCCGTGCCGGGATCTGCTACGCCGATCTCGAAGTCAGCGATCAAGTAGCGGTGTCCTTCACTTTCGCGTTCGACCCAGCCAATAAAAGGACCGCAGGTGGCTTCAAGAGCTGTTTCTTCTCTTACTTCGCGCTCAACGGCGTCTTGCCAGCTTTCGCCAGGCTCGACATGGCCTCCTGGTAGAGACCAAAGTCCCTTTGCAGGTGGTTTAGCCCTTTGGATAAGGAGCAGTTTGCGTTCCCAGATAAAGACGGCGCCAACGCAACATAACGGTGGCCTTTGGAAGGTCACATTACTCAGTGTCGAGAGGATGGTGGACTGTGAGAAGACGAGCTTTGAAGCCAAATGTCTCAAAAAAATTCTTGGTAGCCCGGTTTCCGGGAAGCGCCATCGAGTCGATTCCAATGCAATGCCGTTCTTTGCACCACCCGATTATTTCGTTGATTAGTGCTTCTCCGACGCCAACCTCGCGGGCGGCAGGTTCTACCCAAAGGTCGCAGATAGTCCCCAATATCTCTCCAGTACGAAGGATTTCGACCCTCGCGACGGCGTACCCGACTGGTGTTTCGTTGATCAAGCCGACCCAAAGGTCCTGGTCTGGGTCGTTGAAGGCTGCTTCTAGGCTCGCTCGGTAGGGCTGACTTCGCGTATCGCGTCTGCTCCAGATAGCTCCGCCTCTGTTGTCGACTTGTTCTTCTACGGCCTGCGCAGCGAACTCTTCTAGGAAATCCAAGTCTTCGAGAGCCGCAAAACGAACGCCTTCTTTCATTGGGTTGCGCGCCGTGCGTCGAGAGCCTTTTCGGCCTGCAGCCGACCATCCTCGCCCGCTGTGAGGTCGATATAGCTGAACATCTCGGCTACCGCCAGGTGACCAGCCTTAGTAGCAATTTGTTGATACATCGCTTGGGCGATTCGCCGGTAATTCGGGTGACCTTGAGGCTGGCTACGAAGCTCGATCATGTGCAATGCCTCTCGCGCGTTGAATTGCATCACATAGCGCACTCGAAAAGCCATCGCCACTGCATATGAGGCTTGTTCGGGAAAGTCTTGAAGGAGGAGTTCATAGAGAGCGGAGGATCTTTCCATGACACCGTCGTAGCGGTCACCTAAGCCAGCAGTGGTGACCGCTTCGGGTATCTCATAGCCATGTTCTGGAGTGAGAGACTGCCATTCGATGGTGAGTAGCCGGTGTCGTTGTAAATCTCGAAAGCCCCCGTAATCACCGAGAATGTCGAATCGGTAGTCAAGGCGTTCAAGTGCACGCCCAGGCCGGTGTCGCCGGTTAGCTCTATCGCCGACGTAACGCCGGATAAGGTCAAGGCGTTCATCGTTTGTGAGTCGGTCGACGACATCGATGAGTTGAGTCTCAGGGAGGTGGCTGTATGGATACAGCATCGCAGCGAGCATCTTGCGCTCTCCGTCAGGGTCCCAATCAATCAGTTCGACTTCTTCGACCCTCCTCGGAGTTGCCTCAGCGAGCAGTGACTTAGCGAAGGCCCTCATTGCAGTCTGGTTTGTTTCTAGATAATTCGACCAGGCGATTCCCCGGTCCTCAACGTCTACCCGTCGAAGGAAGGAGGGAATGACTTTTCTTAGCTCAGTGAGCATCAGGTCCGCATACGATCGTGCTTCGGGAAGCGAATGGGCTCGCATACGCAGAAGGAGGGCCTCGTAAGCTTGCCCCGTCCCGTATATGCCTACATTTGAGAGACTGGCGGCGGGAAGGAGACCTCTGACCGCATCAAAGGCTTTGGCTCGAATCGTTTGACGGTAGGCCAGGTCGCCAATGTCGCTCCCTTGGGCATGTTGCGACTTGTAGAAATCTTGCAGTAGGGGCACTAACTCGGCATAGGTCTCAAAGATTCGGTCCATTTCTCCCACATAGCGGGTGCCTAAGGGAGACGCCAAAACGTCGGGGTCGCGGTGGTACCTGTATCTGCCGTCGATCCTGGTGTCATAACTTAGGTAGCGGGTTGATTGCTCTAGGTAAGACATAAGTCTTCCCCATTCGAGAACTTTTGTGAGGAGGTTCGATGCCTGCTCACAAGCAAGATGGACGCCTCCTAGTTGTGCAACTGAGTCATCGCCGTATTCGACGAAAACTCGTTGATACAGCTCCTCCGCTTTGGCTAGCCCGACTGTTGCGTCAATTGAATGGTCACCTGAAACATCGAGATCTTCGACAAACTCATCTAAGAACAAGCGCCGTAGGCTTTTATGGGTCCTGCTGTAGCGGGCAAACAGCGCACCCTTCACAACTTCGGGCAAATTGACGAGCGCGAACACTGGTTGATCAAGGTTCGTGAAGTAACGCCGAAGAATATCCTCTTCGGTATCGCTGAATTGTTCTATCGCGTAGTTGTTCAAGGTGAGGTTCGGGTTAGCGGACACTGTGTGAGCTGAATCGTCAGCCAGTCTTGATCGTAGGGCTATCCGCCGACTCAGGCGCGCACCCTCGGCCCGGAGTCGCCTAGTAAATGACCGTGAAGGCGTCGGGCAAAATTTTGAGTGACACGGAGTCATGCCGACCCTCGTCGACTCCGTCCAAAATCGCGCGTGTTGGCCGCTCGAATTTTTGGATGAATTCCTTCGTTCGTCCTGAACTAATGGCTGTGTTGGGGAGATGGTCACCTGTAATCAGGCGTTGTCGCAGTAGAAGCCGTTGCCGAATTGATAAGTCGCCGGCTAAAAAATCCAACCATCCGTCGTTGGGGTGGGCTCTTGGCGCGACTCGCCAGCGGCCTCGCCATTCTGAATTCATAAACGCCGTGATTGGGCCTCGCCACCAGCCGGTTAGAAAAAATATGTGAGCGACTGCAATGTGGCGCTGATGTCCGAGGTGGACCTCTATCGCGTCAATCGAGACCTGGCGGGCTTGTTCGCTCTGGAGACGGCGGGTTCCTCCTGTGGGTGCACCAAGTGCCCGCCAAAGGTCTCCTCCAGTAAGGCCGACGACAGGGATCGATGCGGTATCTGTCCAATTTCTTTCGACGATACCTCGCAGCTCGATATCACTCGATGCGAAGCATTCAACAGCGCCGGCAGGGGCCGGAACGCCCCAATCTTGACCTCGCTCAATGGTCATCCGGGGGTCCATCATCTTCATCGGTGTCTTGAACGCGAGCTGCCGCTGAGACTAGTCCTCGATCTAGAAGACGCCCCGCCTCAATCGCGTTCTTTCTTAGGGTCCGTGAATGCACCGTGTCTGCCAGTTGGCCGAGCAAATCAATCACTTGACGAATATTTCGCACAAAGTCACCTGCTGAGGTGTCGTCGTCCAGAACCTCACTCAACTCGTGCCCGGATGCCCATCCGTGTACCGGGCCAAAAATCGTTGGGTCAGGAATTCTGCTTTCGGGAAGGCCTCGCTTGTTCTCTTCAATGCGGATCTTGGCGCTATACCCAATAATTTCTTGTGCTTTCTGTTGACAACTTTGGTTGGGAAACCATGGCGGCGGAGGCTCAAGGCGACTTCTGTGCTCGTAAGTCAACACTGAGACCAGTCCAGCTAGTTCTGGTGGGGAGACGTCGTCGAAAATCGATGCATCTATGCAGAGTGCTACAAGAAGGTCCATTTCATGGAAGATGCCCTGCAGTGTTTCCCCGCGTGAAGTGAGGTTCCAAGACGACGCACATTCGAAGATTTCCATGACCTCTTCAATCGCGACTAATGAGCGAGCCAAACCTCCCTCGGCAACCGCTATTTGTTGTCGGAGAGTAGCCATGCGACCTTCAGCTGCTTCGACACGCCGTTGGGCTTTGATTCGTTCTGCACGGAGGTCGTGGTCTGGGTGGCGGACTTCTATCAATATTCCCAATTCTGTTAGCTGTTGTTTGAGGAGTTTCGCCGATGTGCGTTGGTATTCGCGCCGGTTAGGCGCATATGGCTTTGGTAGCTCTATGTTGGATAGGACTTCTGGCTCGACATCAAAATCGTTGGCTGTCAGCATCATTACTTTGCCCCTGGGGGTAACAACTCGAACTCGTCTCTCTCCTCCGCGCCTACTGGTCGTTCCGAGTACTAGAAGATGCTGTGTCTCGCTACCGTGAATGCGGGCAAGCACAGAACCTGGGCGAAGTTGCTCGAGGGATGCTGGGGCATTGGAACGGGACTTGTTTCTCTGAGTTGCAGACCAGTTGTCAACAACTCCTAAACGCTTCAATTCCACCTGAGCGGTCTTCAGGGATGCGCTGCCTTTGTCTAATGCCCTTTTCAATCCAAGTACGTGGCTGTTGGCTCGGTATTGAGCGAAAGATCTCTCCAAGAGATCTAGAGCTGCTTCGCGTTGGGCTCGCGCCATTAAGTTCGCTGCCATGTTGTAAGTAGGTCGGAATGCCGATTCCAAAACAAATTCATTACTTTTAGCAAGTTGCGTGAGCTGGCTAAAGGATTCGTAAGGGCTCCACAGAGAGTACGCGTGACCGGCTGAATCGATACCTCTGCGGCCTGCCCGCCCTGTCAGTTGGGTGTATTCACCCGGCGTGAGAACCACATGCCCTTCGCCTCTGAAGCGACTTAACTGTTCAACTACAACCGACCTCGCAGGAAGGTTGACCCCCATTGCAAGGGTTTCGGTCGCAAATACTACTTTCAAGAGGCCAGCCGAAAAGCAGTCCTCAACTGCTTCTTTGAAGGGTGTGACCATCCCTGCATGGTGCGACGCTATCCCCGACTTCAGACCATCCAGCCATTTTTCATAATTCAAAAGGGATAGGTCTGTTCTTGTTATTTCTTCGACATGCTGTTCAACGATCTGTTCGATACGAGATTTTTCGCGTCCGTCGAGAAAATCAACGTTGAAATCAAGACAGCTTTGTACTGCGTCGTCACAGCCCTGCCTGGAGAAAACAAAGAAAATGGCTGGCAACCGGTCAGAATCGTCGAGGTGGCTTATGACCTCGTGTCTCCGGGGGCGACCGACGGCGCCTCCGCGTCGTTGAGGTCCTCGACTTCTTTGCTCGCTCATCTTGCCGAGATATCGCTCCACTTCGAAATTGCTTTCGCCACCACGCAGGGTCCTAAATTCTTGGATTCGGCGGTGACGTTTATCGAATACGAGGAAATGGTCATGGAGCTCAACTGGCCGCGTGGTCTCGATGATCGCCTCACATTCGCTATGGACTTCTCCAATCCATCCCGCCACTTCTTCGGCGTTACTTACTGTGGCCGAAAGGCAAACCAAACGTACTGACGGCGGGATCTGCATGATCACTTCTTCCCACACAGGGCCTCTGTAAGGGTCTTGCAGAAAATGGACCTCGTCGAGAATTACTAACCCGAGGTTTTCCAATGCCGGACTGCCCGCGTAGATCATGTTTCGGAGCACTTCGGTAGTCATAACCACCACAGCACCGTTCGGGCGTATTGCGTTATCACCCGTGAGCAGGCCAACCTTCTCGTTCCCCAACCAAGCGCAGAGATCTTTGAATTTTTGGTTTGAAAGTGCCTTGATCGGAGTTGTGTAGACGACTGTCCTACCCATCGCTAAGGCTGTTTCAATCGCATATTCAGCAACCAACGTTTTACCCGAGGAAGTGGGGGCTGCGACCAGCACAGAACCTCCGTTATCGATGGCTTGGAAGCTGCGTAGCTGGAAGTCGTCCGGAGTTATTCCACGCTTCTGGAGCAATCTGGACGTTGCCTCATCAGAGTCGTTGATCATGAGTTGTCCGTAACTTCACGGCGGTGCCTCGAGCGTTGGAGTAACAACCCAATGAGAATTGAGAGCTCGAAAAACAGATACATCGGTATGGAGAGGGCAGCCAAGGACACTGGGTCACCGGAGGGTGTGATGACGGCCGCAACTACGACAATGCCGACGATTGCGTATCGACGGGAGCTGCTTAGCTGTCTGGGTGTGACGACTCCGGCCATCTGCAGGAAGACCAACACAATTGGGAACTCAAAGCCGACGCCAAACGCAATCATCATGTACGTCATCAATCCCAGATAGGCCCCAGGGGAAAACAATGGGTCAACCGTGTCGCCACCAAAGGAGATAAGAAATTCGAGAGCTCGTTCGAAAGTTGCATAGGCGACAACAGCTCCGCACGCGAAAAGTAGTACTCCGCTTAAGACGAATGGGACGGCGTAGCGTTTTTCGCGTCGGTCGAGGGCGGGCGTGATGAAGCGCCACAAATTCCAGAGCAGAACTGGCATGGCAATTACAAGTCCTACGTACAGCGACACCCGTATCCGGGTTTTGAATCCATCTAATGGTTCTGTAATCACCAGCGTGCAAGCCCTGTCAATTCCCTGACTGTCAAGCACTCGGCAGTACGGTGGCAGAAAAACATTTTCGAGCAGCCAGTTGTAGCAAAGCAAGCCAACCACCGAGGCTAACGCGACTGCAATGATGCTAACGATGACTCGCAGTCGCAGTTCGGCTACGTGCTCCCAGAAGGTGGTTGGGGTAGACGTTGATCGCTTCCAAAACCTCATTGAGGATCTCTCGGGCTTTGGTCCTGCGACTGGCTGAGGTTTCTTTTTTTGGCTTGGCGCCGAAGTTCCTGGTCGTGGGATTCTTCAACTGCTTGGTCAACCACGGACGTAACCTCGGCCCGCAACTGCGAGCTATGACGTCGGAACGCGTTGAATCCCTTGGCAATTTTTCGGACACTTTCAGGAAGCTGTTTGGGGCCGAGAGCGATCAACGCCACTAAGCAAATAATCAGTATCTCGTTGGGCGTGAGATTCACAACAATGAGGCTAGGTCCTGCGGCGCCTTAGGAGACGGCGACCAGGACGATCGAAGATGCGACTCACTACCAGACGCCTGATGCGTAGCCTTGTTAAGCGCGCCAAATGAACTTCAGCGCGTTCAACCTCTCGGGCCATCCCACCGAGGACGACCGAGGCGTTATCTAGCTCCTTGACGGTCTTCTGGACCTCGGATTTGACGATGGATGCCTTCCTCCACAACAGAAAAAACAGGGCGCCGAAGGCGAGTGATCCCATTAGAACGAAAGTCGACATTCCGCCACGTTAGAGCCAATCTTGCACGTCCAAGCAGTAATGAAGAATGATGTTTTGGTGCAACAGCGTCTTCCGTCTCTTCGTGACCCTGCTATTCAGTTCGCTCATCGAGGAGCACGAGCCAACGCTCCAGAAAATACTTTGGAAGCTTTCGAGTTGGCACTTCGGCTGGGTGCAACCGGCTTAGAAACCGACGTCTGGCTCACCAGTAACGCGGTACCAGTCTTAGACCACGACGGAGTTGTTCGTAGCGGAATACGGCGGAGATCGATCTCTAAAATGCTCCGAGTTGACCTGCCCGACCACATCCCCTCTCTCGAGCAGCTGTATCGGGCCTGTGGCGCGGACTTTGAACTATCTGTCGATGTCAAGGATGTCAACGCGATCAGTCATGTGATCGGAGTTGCCCGCGATTATCAAGCCGAAGCGCGGCTGTGGTTGTGTCATCCAAGCTGGGAGCTCCTAGCCGACTTACGGTCGGACACTTCTGCCCGATTGGTCAACTCGACGCGACTCAAACACATGAAAGATGGGCCGGAACGTCGAGCTGCTGAACTCGCAGCTGCTGGTATTGACGCCGTGAATCTTCACCACAGTGATTGGAGCGGGGGGTTAACGACGTTATTTCATCGCTTTAATCGATACTGCATCGCGTGGGACGCACAGCATGTCCGTGTGATCCGGGACTTAGTTCGAATGGGTATTGACGGGGTGCACAGTGACCACGTGGACCGACTCCAGACAGGCTTTATTCAAGCTGACTGAGAGCCGCCACCTATGGGCGACCGAAGGAGTTCAGGGGCCACAGGCGAACGAAGACTTCCCCGACTAACAGATCTTCACTGATGGGGCCGAACCATCGACTGTCACGACTGTTAAACCGGTTATCACCCATTACGAACAGATGGCCTTTGGGCACTTGAACCGCCTCAAAGTCCTGTGTCCAAACACCCGGTGATAAATATGGTTCTTCAAGAGCTTCACCGTTGATGAGGAGCACACCATTTTCCGCTGAGACCCATTCATCTGGAAGTGCGATAACTCGTTTCACGAAATCTTTAAGTTCAGTGTCGTCGAGGGTTGGTGGGCGATTGAAGACGACTAAGTCCCCCCTATCGACGTCTCCCAAACTGAAGGCCAACTTGTAAACCATCAGCCGATCTCCGACCTCCAAGGTAGGAGCCATGGATTCTGAGGGTATGAAATAGGTCTGGATGAGCGTGGCTCGAATCCCGAAGGCGGCGATAAGCGCCACCACCATCACGCCGGTCCATTCACGGATTGACTTCAATTTCATGCTGGAGGGCTTCCCTTTCCAAGCTGCTTTCGCAGGGAACCGTGACATCAAGCTGTCTCCAAAATCCATGAGGTGGCGGCGCCAAGGTATGAGCATGCAAGCTGATCCTGCGACAAAGCTTTACCCATACTGGTAATGGTGAATCTATTGCTGTCGAGCGCTTTTGCTACATCAACTGGCTCCACGATCCGGGAGCGATGCCCTAGCTCGCTCACCCAGGAAGGGTCTTCCCCTCGGGGAATTGGAACGTCTATCTCAACAGGAATCGCTTTCAAGAGCGACGCCATATGGTGACTGACACCCCGATGACGCGCCCTTTCGTCTACATCGGACGCCCTTACACAAAGTGCGACATCTGCTCCGAGAGCGTGGAGCACCGATGCATGCCCAGCTAGTTCCATTGCAGAAAAGCCGAGGTCTGACGCTGTGCCAACGTGACCCGGACCTGCCCCGACAAGAATCCGACTACACCCGGTATCCATAAGAGCGCCCACGCCCGATGGAACACTAACTGCTTCAAGTTGACCACCAAATGCTTGTCCAACTGTGGCAGTTGCCGCAATGAACCCACCTGAAGTCAGTTCGTCGACGAGGTCGCTGAGAGCGAGAGGTAGGGCTGCTTGGTCCGTCATCAAATACCCAACCTCTGGTGACGACATGGCTACTGCAACAGCTCCGATATGACTATGCAAAACACAAAGCAGAACTCGAGCCCCATGGAGGTCCGATCGGCGCGACACATGTGGGTCTACCTCTGTCTGCTCAGATAGATACCGAGCCTTGAGGATCTTTCCTTGAAGTTTTTCGGACGTACCGTCGTGCCCCTCGATCCAATGGACGACGTGCCACCCGCCCGTTCCTAAATCGAGGTCTACGGCTGTCGTATTAACGACTACACGGTCTCCTTCGGTCGCGGATCCAACTAGTTGGGTTAGTGCGTAGGCTCGTGTTCCGTCGTCCAGCAAGAGCCGCTGGAGTCCACTTCTTTCCGAAACTACTTTTCTTACCCGTCCAGCATCAAATCTTGGCATTATTGGCTCTTACAGCGACGCTATGAGCGCATCGACTCGCTCGTCTTCGGCCAGGAACGGGTCCTTGCAGAGCACGGTCCTCTGGGCTTGATCATTTAACTTCAGATGAACCCAGTCCACCGTGTAGTCGCGCTTCTTCTCTTTGGCTTGCCGAACGAAATCGCCACGAAGTCTTGCCCGGGTAGTTTGTGGCGGTTGTTCAATCGCTGTTT
This sequence comes from Actinomycetota bacterium, assembly GCA_036163555.1. Classification (GTDB taxonomy): domain Bacteria; phylum Actinomycetota; class Acidimicrobiia; order Acidimicrobiales; family Poriferisodalaceae; genus MedAcidi-G3. Next base: position 57,630 of record JAYZKK010000056.1, on the reverse strand, counting down.
CAACATCGTTGTCGTCAAGAATGCGCTCAACTAGTCCCTTGCGCTGCATGAGGTAGAAGAGGCCGCGATTTTGGTTGACGTCGTGATACTGGAGGTCCAACAACGCTGCACGGGAATCTCCCAAGTCAAGATTGTGTTTATCTCTGTAACGTTCGATCAAGTGGTACTTGATTACCCAATCAACCTCACGATCTAGTGTCAGTGGGTCCTGTTCGATCCCATCCATGCAATGCTCCCACATCGCTAATGCCCGCTTTTCTTCATGATTGAGATCGTTATGGTCAGCGAACCGTTGCGCTCGTTCTAAGTATTCGGACTGAATTTCGAACGCACTGGCTTCTCTACCGCTCGCTAAACGGACTCGCCGTCGACATGTGATGTCGTGGCTTATCTCACGAATCGCTCGAATGGGGTTCTCGAGTGTTAGGTCTCTGAGCACGACGGCAGGGTCTTCCATCATTCTTAATAGAAGAGCCGTCGTTCCGACCTTCAGAAATGAGGTGTATTCACTCATGTTGGAGTCACCAACGATTACGTGAAGTCGGCGATATCGCTCAGCGTCCGCATGAGGTTCGTCTCGAGTGTTGATAATTGGGCGGCTCCGCGTCGTGGCGCTGGACACTCCTTCCCAGATGTGTTCGGCTCGCTGCGCGATGCTGTACATAGCGCCTCGAGCACTTTGCAGCACTTTGCCTGCACCTGTGTAGATCTGTCTCGTGACGAGAAATGGGATCAATACTTCCGCGTAATTCGAAAAATCGTCCCTGCGACTTGTCAGATAGTTTTCGTGGCAGCCGTAACTGTTTCCGGCGCTATCCGTGTTGTTTTTAAACAAGTAGATAGTACTTCCTGTGATTCCTTCCTCTGCTAGCCGTTCCTCGGCGTTGTCGACCAGGCGTTCCAAGATGCGCTCACCTGCTCGATCGTGACAGATCACTTCGTAAATCGAGTCACATTCGGGCGTAGCGTATTCGGGGTGAGAACCCACATCGAGATAGAGTCGCGCTCCGTTTGCCAGAAACACATTGCTGGAGCGCCCCCAAGAGACAACTCGTCGAAAGAGATATCTTGCTACTTCGTCGGGACTAAGTCTTCGTTGGCCGCGAATGGTGCAAGTCACACCGTATTCATTCTCTAGACCCATGATCCTTCGCTGCACGAGCACACCGTATCGTTACTTCTTCAGATCCAGGCGAACTGGTGCTTGAAGAACCGTCATAGATCTCGATTATCTAAACAGCCAATAGGCCTTCTGTTTCCGCGTCTGCGAGTCTCCTAAAGCAACGTCGACCGTTGTCGGTAGCGAGTACGGCTACCTCCAGTTCTTCGGCCGAAATTGAACGGTCAGGTCCCGCTAAGGCTGTAACAGCAAGTCGTACTGCAGCTTCACGATCGAGGTCTTGAGACCATCCAGCACTGAGTCGATCTAATACTGCTTCCGAATCGCCACCGATGCAGCACCAGTGCTGCTCATCGGCGACGGTGCCGTCGTATTGAATCCGGTACAACTCAGGAGCTCCGTCAAAGTCAATCTCAGCCACGACGATTTCTACTTCCATCGGTTTCATTTCGTGAGTAAAGATCTGGCCGAGCATTTGGGCGTATTGATTTGCGAGGCTGCGAGCGTCGACATCCTCGCGGCTGTACTGGTAGCCCTTAAGTTCGGCGTAGCGGACACCCGCGATTCGAAGTTGATCGAATTCGTTGTACCTACCAACACCACCGAACGCAATCCGATCGTAGATTTCCGAAACCTTCCTCAACGTTGCGCTCGCGTTCTCTGCGACCAGAGCGATCCCCCCTTGATATTCCACTGCGGCCAAACTGCGGCCGCGGGAAATTCCTTTTCGCGCATAGTCAGCTCGATCTTGCATTAACTGCTCGGGGCTTACATACATGCCAGGCATTGCCATATCTGCTTTTACCCTTCTGTGAGTTCTTCTCTGAAGTCCGCGAACACCGCGCCTGACTCCTCATCGCTTAATTGGCGGAAGCCCTGTTCCGTTATAGCTGTTAGCACTGGATAAATACCTCGTATGGGGTCCGGACCGCCGGTAGCACTGTCTTCATCGGCCGCGTGCCAAAGCGCTTTGACTGCCAGTGAGAGAGCCTCAGACTCGGATAAGTCCGTCCGATATCCAAGTTTTACAACCGTACCGGCATGGAGACTTCCCGATCCGCTCGTCGCATAATCCTGTTCTTCATAGCGGCCGCCCGTCACATCGAACTGGAAAAGACGGCCGCTCTCGCGAGTCCGGTCGAAACCAGCAAAAATTGGGACCACGGCCAAACCCTGCATCGCTTGCGGAAGGTGTCCTCGGAGCATTTCTGCGAGTTGGTTGGCTTTGCCTTCCAACGTCAACGGCTTACCTTCGATCTTTTCGTAGTACTCAAGTTGCAGCTGAAATACGCGCACCATCTGAATCGCTGGTCCTGCGGCACCTGCAATCGCAACTGCGGAATGTTCGTCAGCAGGGAATACCTTTTGCATGTCCCGATGGCTAATCAGATGTCCGGCGGTTGCGCGTCGATCTCCGGCCACCACAACTCCTCCGGCGCACCGCAATGCTAGAACGGTTGTCGCGTGGCCGGCATCGATCGTGCCCGGCAAGCCGGTCGGAAACGGGTCAAGCCCATTTTGGCGAAGCAAATTCAAAAAGTCAGTTCCAGGATCTTCACCCGGAACGTAGAACGGCATTGAGCTCACTCGCCACCCTTTTGCACATAGTTTTTGACGAATTCCTCAGCGTTGGTTTCGAGTACGTCGTCTATTTCGTCAAGCAGGTCATCTAATTCGGCTTTTAATTCCTCCCCAGAGTCCCCTTTTGTCGCCTCATCAATTTCGACCCCATCGGTTCGTGGCGCTGGTCGGCGCCTTTGTTCTCGTTCCGCCATGAAAGCCTCCTACCCTGATAATCCTATTGGGTTCTCATGTCCCCAAGCGCCGTAATAGCTCGGCTGCGTTGTCACACTCATCTAATAAGTTAGCGACGTGGGCGGCGGTTCCCCTCAATGGCTCCAGCATAGGTACGCGGCGCAATGGATCACTACCGACGTCGAAGACCATGGAGTCCCAATTCGCTGCGACAATCTCGTCCGGATACCGTTCAAGACACCGGCCGCGAAAATACGCGCGAGTCGATGGTGGTGGGCTGTCGACAGCTGCTTCAACTTCAGCGTCGACAGAAATTCGTTTCAGGCCGATCCGCCTAGCAAGGCCTTTATCTGGCCTCAGATCGTGGTACTGCAGATCTAAGGCTGCGAGCTTAGGATCGGCCCAGTCGAGGTTGTGTCTGGAACGGTAGCCTTCATAGAGGCGGCGCTTCGCTATCCAATCGATGGAATCCGCCAACGAGTCCGGGTCGTTCTCGAGTGCCACGAGAACTTCATGCCAGCGGTTCATCAGATCCTTGCCGATCCTCTCGCCACCAACGACTTCAAAACCGTGACGGTCAGCCCATTTTTCTGCGGCGGCGTAATAGGCCCATTGGACATCCAAAGCCGAAACTCTCTGGCTGTTAGCTAGACGATGAAGCATCGCCAAGTCAATGTCGTAGCTAATCTGCCGAAGAGTCTGTACGGGTGTTTCAAAGACGCAGTCGCTAGGTGCCATATCGTCATCGATCATGGCCAGAACAATCGCCGTGGTGCCGAGTTTGAGATAAGTCTGTACTTCGCTCATGTTGGCGTCGCCCACTATTACATGGAGTCTTCGATACTTTTTGCTGTCAGCATGTGGCTCATCACGGGTGTTGACGATCGGTCTCTTTAGGGTCGTTTCGAGGCCAACTTCTTCTTCGAAAAAATCAGCGCGCTGAGTTATTTGAAATGGGACGTCGGCGTGGGTCAGTCCTGGTGCTTCTGAACCCACTTTCCCAGCTCCGCAAAATACCTGTCGAGAAATAAAAAACGGCATGACCTGCTGAACTATTCGTCCGAAGGGGACAGCCCGGTCCACCAGATAATTCTCGTGGCATCCGTAACTGTTTCCTTTGCCGTCGCTGTTGTTCTTATGGATCACCAACTCCTCACCCTCAGGGAGAAGCTCATTGGCTTTTTCCATGGAGCGAATCAGGATTTCCTCGGCTGCCCGATCGTAGGTAGTGCATTGGAGTGCATCGGTGCATTCTGGCGTCGACAATTCTGGATGAGCGTGATCTACGTAGTAACGAGCGCCGTTGGTAAGCACCGCGTTGACTAAATGGGTCTCTATTTCTGGCGCAAGTGCATCAAACTCATTGAAGCCTCTCGCATCGACGCCTGGGTGCTCATCTTCGAAATCCCAACCTATGCGCCTCTCTAGGAAGCCGTTCACGTAGGCATTTATGATCATCGACGACGCTGCGACAGGATTTGAATCACCATCGTTGCGGTGCAGAATCCCAAATTCGGTCTCTATTCCGAGAACCTTATGTACGGCCACAGCTCGACCTTAGCTTCGTCGAGAGACCTTAGAGATATTGACCTGTTTGAACACGTTCGATGGCTCGACCACCTTCACCATCGAATTCGTCGTCGCCACTAAGAAGGGTGCGAATGAACACAATTCGTTCACCTTTTTTGCCAGAGATTTTTGCCCAATCGTCCGGATTAGTCGTGTTCGGAAGATCCTCATGCTCTTTGTATTCCTGCCGGATGGACCCCAATAAGTCATCCAAGCGAATCCCATAGCTTCCGGTCGCAATCGAACGCTTTATTGCTGTCTTCTTCGACCGTCGGACGATGTTTTCAATCATGGCTCCGGACGCGAAGTCTTTGAAATACATGATTTCCTTGTCACCATTTTGATACGTGACCTCTAAAAACTGGTTGTGATCTTCGGGTCGGTACATCTCTTCAACAGTGCGCTCGATCATGACACGAATAGCTTTCTCAGGCTCACCGCCGCCGAGCTCTTGGATCTCGATCGGATCGATCGGCAGGTCTTGGGTCAGGTAGGTCGTAAAGATCGCGGACGCAGCAGATTCGTCGGGGCGATGAATTTTTATCTTTACATCAAGGCGGCCAGGTCGAAGAATCGCTGGGTCGATCAGGTCCTCTCTGTTGGAAGCTCCGATCACAATGACGTTTCTCAGGCCTTCGACTCCATCGATCTCGGCGAGCAGCTGAGGCACAACCGTTGATTCCATGTCGGAACTGATTCCACTTCCGCGTGTGCGGAACAGGGATTCCATCTCATCGAAAAATACGATGACGGGCCAGCCTTCACTCGCCTTTTCTCTGGCCCGTTGAAAGATCTGCCTGATTTGTCTTTCCGTTTCACCGACGTACTTGTTGAGAAGTTCGGGTCCTTTTATGTTGATAAAGAAACTTTGAGCGTCCTTGTCCCCCGAGGCCTCGGCCACCTTGTTCGCCAAAGAATTCGCAACGGCCTTGGCTATTAGGGTTTTGCCGCATCCTGGAGGCCCGTAGAGGAGGATCCCTTTGGGTGCCGGCAAGTCGTATTCCCGAAAGAGGTCCTGATGCAGGTAAGGAAGCTCCACCGCATCCGTAATCTGCTCAATTTGGCCATCCAGGCCGCCAATAGCTGCGTAGGTGACGTCCGGCACCTCTTCCAAAAGCAGTTCGTCGACTTCTGGTCGCGGCAGCCGTTCAAGAACCAAGTTGGCTCGAGCATCTAAGAGCAAGCTATCCCCTGCCCTCATTTTCTGTTCTTTTAGATGGTCTCCCAGATCGACCACTCGTTCTTCGTCTGCACGCCCCGTTACCAGTGCCCGCTGCCCGTCTGACAGAACTTCTTTCAGGACAACCACTTCGCCGGAGGTCCCTGGGTCACGCGACATAACAACGTTTAACGACTCGTTCAGGACGACCTCTGCTCCTGCCTCAAGTTCCGATCCAAGGAGATCTGGGTGGAGACTGACTCTCACCTTTCGGCCGTTCGCGTGGACATCGACAGTTCCATCATCATTCGTGCCTATGAAGGTCCCGTAAGCCGACGGAGGTCGCGTCAACTTCTCTACTTCTTCTCTCAGTGTTGCTATGTGTTCTCTGGCCTCGCGGAGCGTAAAAGTGAGTTTTTCGTTCTGCGAAACTGCCTGAGCCAACTGTCCTTTAGTTTCAAGGAGACGTTCCTCAAGGGTCGTAACTCTTTTTGGTGTATCGACCAGCTTGCGTCGGAGAAGGCCTACCTCTGATTCAAGGGCCCGTATTTGACTTCGCAGCGCGGATACATCCCCAGGAGTGGTTTCTTTGTCACTCATATCATCTTGGCTCGACATAGCGATCCTCGGGCAATGCTCGCTTCTGGACGGGAACCTACACGAATCTGCGCTAGAAGTGGCTCAACGAACCAAATCCTTTAAACAGAACCTTCGGATAAAGATGTGCCTGCTTTGCTAGTTCAAGGTAAATTAGTGTTTACTCCACTTGTCCCTGAGTGGGGGTTCCCCGTGGAACCGCCGAGCTTTCTTGCACGAAGAAGAAAGGCATCAACATGAAGGTCTGGATCGACCAGGATCTATGCACCGGCGACGGTCTCTGTGAAGAGATAGCGCCTGACGTATTCACTTTGCTTGACGATGGTCTGGCCTACGTAGTCGAAGATGGCAACGTCATGTCGGACCCAGGCGGTGCTGAAGCTCTCGCTAATTTTCCTGATGGTCAGCTAGACGCTGTCATCGAGTCCGCTGAGGAATGCCCCGGGGAATGCATTTACATTGAGGCCTAGTTGACTGTCGGCGTTTCGAGTGCTGATTGCAACCTGCTACTTCAAGCACTTGCCTGTGTTGACAACGCTGCGCTCGTTGAACGCCGCCACTTCAGCCATGAAGCCCGCTATTTCTGATCGGTCTAAGACGTAACTCGCTCGTCCATGGTCAACCGCTGTAGGTGGAGCGATAGAGAAGACGATGCCGAGCACATCCCCATTCGTGTCGACTACGGGGGCTCCGCTGTCGCCCGATTTTAGACTCGCCGCTGCAAACCAGATCTTTCTCTGTGTCTGCAATGATCTGTAAATGTCCTCGCCATTTGCGGTAACCCGCTCAACTAATCGAATTGGCGCTGTGCGTAGCGGACCGCCTAAAGGATGCCCGATAACGGCAGCTAGTTGTCCTTCCAACGGAGTTTGAAGTGACAATGGAGGTATCTCAGCTTCAATCCGAATGAGTGCAAGATCTCGTTCAGGGTCAAAAGCAGTGACCGTCGCTGGTTTTAGGTTCTCACCCGGCAAGGCAATGTCCACTTTTTGGGCACCGGCCACCACATGCGCATTAGTCAAGATTAAGCCCGGCGCAATCACGAAAGCCGTGCCATTCTGTCGCTGGCTACAGGCAACTGTTTGCACTCGAACGACTGAGGCCGCCGCCTTCTCCAAAACATCTGCTGTCACCGAAATCTCTTCCGGGGGTTGCCCGACATCTGGGGGGCCCTCCTCGGGCCGGAACGTGGAGATGCTGGACCAATTGGCCAGAAGGTCCCCCAACAGACCCGTTCCTGAAGGGGTAATCGGGCTATACAGCTCCACGAACTCAACAATCTTTGACTCTTCAGCCTGCCTCTCTGGCCAGCCATTAGAAGCCGCCAGCGGAGGAAGCAGTATCAAAATGAATAAAGCAACGAATCCAATCCCGACAAAGACACCGATCATCGAGTCGATCCAGCGAAAGGGGCGCGGCACCAAATTCCGGAGGCCTCGTGCTAGGCGTCTTCCGACGCCGTGACCGACGAGTGCTCCTAAAAGCACGGCAACAGCTGCGACTGCTAAACGCTGGTTCTGTCCGTCTATATTTACCAGTTCGATTCCTGAGCCAACCCAACGCGCCGTGGCCAAACCTCCAACCGCAAAACCGATCCACGCACCGAGGCGACCGATAAAGCCCCCTCTCCAACCGGCTACCACCGCCAGAGCAAGAAGGACGCCAGCAACTACGTCAAAGACCACTGTGTCTCACTCAGGCTTCTATTAGACGAGCGTGTGTCAAAAAGCCCGTGTGTGCGACCATTCGATGATCAGGACGTACTGAATTTCCTTCTACATGCCACGTGCGGTTTAAAACCTCGACTGTCTCAGTTAGCGCCCATGGTCCCTCGCTCAGGCGTTTCCGCAAATTCTGGACCTGAATTATTGAGGGGTTGTACGCCACAAGAATTCCGCCGCTACGCAACGACGTCTCCAGATGTGGAACTACCTGCCAAGGTTCTGGAAGATCCAGGACCGCGCGATCAAAACCGAGATCGACATGTGCTTCATATGCGTCCTGGATCTTGACCTCATAATGCCTCATCGACTCTGGTCCGAGAAATTTCTCGACGTTAGATTTGGCGGTTTCGGCAAAGTCTTCTCGAATCTCATATCCGGTGACATGAGCACCCGCCCTCAGAAGAGCTGTTGACAGGGCACCCGAGCCAACGCCAGATTCGAACACCCGCTGCTTAGGTGATATGTCGGCCAACATGAGAATCGGGCCGAGGTCCTTTGGGTAAATAACTTGGGCTCCCCTAGGCATCTTTAATACATGATCGGTAAGAGTGGGTCGTAATCCGACGAAGCGAGCGTTAGAAGCGGTGCGATACTCACTTCCTTCGAGGCTGCCAATGATCTCGTCATGGGAAACGACTCCTGCGTGGGAATGAAACTCTCCCCCGGCCGTTAATTCAACAAGGTAACGCCGTTGTCGATTGTCGATAAGCACGATCCGCTCTCCGGCCACCAATTCTGGGCCTGCATCGGCCATCAGTCGTTACCGTTTCGTTTTCTGTGGAGGTGATCAATCCTTACCGACTCGCCCGGGAGTAGTTCCCTTTTGTGTACCGTCCGTGGTTTCCGTTTACTCAAGTGGCGAAGGGCCCTCATGGTCGCGGCAAGGATGGCGACTGCCATCCAGAGACCATTCCCTCGTCGTCCCCGTTTCCAAGAAGCCTTCGCAAAGCGGCTCACCCCGATCTCTCTAATTTCGTCATTTATCTTCATTAGACCCGGACGATCTCCACGAAGGTGGACCGTTTGCGGCCCAAGCGTCGGCCAAGAAGAAATGCGATAACTAACATCCCGGAAATCAGTACTGCCCCGACGACAATGCCAGGACGCTGCATTGGAGCGGGGTTCTCATCCGACTCTCCAGTTAGTCGACTGAATTGCTCCTGCAAGTCGTCGGGAGTGATGTGTGTATCGGATTCCCTACTTCGATCAGCCATTCGTGTGTCGCTTTCGGTCGTACTTGAGAGCTATCACCGCTAAATACGCAAACACCACCGAGGCAAGCACGCCCGCAAGATAGGGAATAAAACTGAGATTGTTTCTGAAGGTGGTGGTTGCGGTCTGTAAGACGCGGACCACGCCAAGTAGCAAGAAAACTTCGGCTATAGCGAAGCATGCTGTACCTGCTAGGCCAAACGCCAAATATCGTCCAAGACCTCGGATTGGACCAAGGGTCTCTTGTTTCACATAGGCGCGCAAAGTTGAAACCAGACCATCGAAGTCGGCCTTCAGTCCTGTATTTTCGCGTGCCATAGTGCCTGCCAAGTCGGACTTCCTAATGTTCAGCATGCCAGACTCACGGGCCGACACCACAAAGAGTTACCGCTCATCTCGTTCGGCTGAAAGGATTTCTTCCAAACCCTGCAGCTGTTCTTCGATTATGTCCAATCTTTCTTCGCAGCTTGAGGCTGCCAATAGTCTTTGTCGGTCAAAGGGTCCAGAGGGCGTCAGCTCAGCTATGCGATAGGTGAGTTCGACGATCTCGACGCCTACAGCCACGGCCTTTCCATCAACTGGTGGCACTTTGTATCCCTTGTTTTGCGCAGCCTCGAGGAACATACAGAGACGTCCCAATACCTCCAGGCCTCGAGCGAGGGAGTCTTCACTCGAAGTGTCGACAATTTCCGACACTAGGGCTGTTGGGTATGGGTCATCTGATTTCCACTCTTTTATGTTGATCCTTGATGTGCCTAAAACAACCACATTTGATCTTCCGTCAGGGAAGCCCTCATGTTGGATGATGTCCGCCAAGCAGCCGACAGAGGCCCTCACGTCCCCACCACCAACCTCATGTCCTCTCTCTATCAGGACGACGCCAAACTGTGTTTCGTTCTTGAGGCAATAGTCAGTTAATTCGCGATAACGGTCCTCAAAGATGTGTAACGGGAGAATCCCGCCTGGAAGAAGCACTGTCCCCAATGGAAACATCGGGACTTCTCTCACCTCGTCATGGTCAGGACTCATTGCGTTTCCAAGGCTTTCCGCACTAGCACAACAGGTGTCCTAGCAGGAAAAACATATCCCTGACTGTAAATCCTGTAACAGACTTGAGGTCAAGCGCTTCACCTCGCATAATCTCAGTCTGTGGAGATCATTACAGCGCTTTTTCTTGAACACTTTGAAATGCGTCAGGCTGAAGGCGGATCGGCGCGACTAGACCTCTCCGGGGTTCATTTCTCATTGACACCGCAAGGGACTTTCCCCATCACCATTCAGCCCCACCTGATGGTGCTTCTTCGATGCCCTGAGACGCACCAAGGGTTGGCAGCTTTGGAGGTGACCTTCGAAGCTGGGGGCGAATCGATGGACGTCCGCAATGTGCAGCCGGTCACTGTCGAACCCGGAAAGTTTGGTTACAACCTGGTTCAAGCAACATTGGAAGTAACGGAACCGACCAACATCGAAGCCCATTGTCGAATCGACAATGGGCCAGTAACCAAGGTGCCGCTAACTATTCTCGCTCCTTAAGGAGCCCTTAATGCCCTATGTATCGAGCCTTTCGACTCATGAAGACCCCGGTATCGCCGTAGCAGAGGCAATAGGGCACATACTGGACAAGCTTGGACCAGCGCCTGACTTTGCGGTCGTCTTTGTATCTGGCCACTTCAAAACTCGGGTTCACGACATTCGCTCGGCAGTTGCCGAGTTGCTTGACCCGAAGGTACTGATCGGCTGTACCGCTGGTGCTGTTGTCTGCGGGAGCAAGGAGATTGAAGACCAAAGCGCACTGACAATCTTTGGGGGCAGTTTCGACGGTGAGGTGACGCCACTCCGTATCGACAACCCGGCTGATCTTCTTCACGGCACCAGACAATCGTTAGCTGCCGCTGATATCCACACAATGCTTCTATTGGCCGATCCGTTTTCATTCCCCGCGGAATCAGCCTTAACCGAATGTCGTTCTCAATACCCGAAAATGCAGATCATTGGCGGTCTTGTATCTTCGCCCGACCCGTCTTCTGGAGACTGCTTGTTTCTTGACGACGAGATTTATCGCGACGGCGCCGTAGCTCTTCTGATCAAAGGTGAAGTTTCTATCGAACCCCTTGTTTCTCAGGGATGCCGGCCTATCGGAAATCCTCTTATCATCACCAAGTCTCAGGACAACATGATTTACGAGTTAGGCGGTCAACCAGCGTTGCAAAGGCTTGAAGACATGATCCAAGCGATGCCTGAAACCGAAAGGGCGTTGGTCAACCATGGGCTACATGTGGGGCGGGTGATTGATGAGCATAAGTTGGAATTTACTCGTGGAGACTTTCTTATTCGCGCGGTAATTGGCGCCGACCGAAATAACGGAGTGGTCGCTATCGGCGATCTGGCACCAGTAGGAAGCACCATTCAGTTCCAAGTCCGGGACGCTTCCTCTGCGGCCGAAGACCTTGCCCAACTGTCTTCCCGAATACCCATGGCCGACGGTGCTTTATTGTTTACCTGCAACGGGCGCGGAACAAACCTCTTTGACGCGCCACACCACGATGCCTCCGAGGTTGCCGCGCGGATAAGAGGTGAGGCCGTTGCGGGCATGTTCTGTGCTGGCGAGATCGGACCTGTTTCTGAACAATCCTTCCTCCACGGGTTTACTGCGTCAGCAGCAATTTTCCGTGACTGAGGCTCCACAGGAGCACACAAACTGGCGACTAGGATCGCCATCTGGGAGGTTCTGTGACTAGCGATCTCGAGGCTCGACAGATCAATACGATTCGCGCACTAGCACTTGACGCAGTTAAGCGCGCAAACAGCGGCCACACAGGCACAGCAATGGCCCTAGCTCCACTCGCCCACGTGCTCTTCACCAAAGTGTTGAAGTATGACGCTAGTGAGCCGACGTGGCCAGATCGGGATCGCTTCATCCTCTCTGCCGGGCATGCCTCGATGCTGTTGTATTCAATGCTTTACCTCACCGGCTACGGAATAGAACTTGATGACCTCAAGGACTTTCGCCAGATGGGGTCCCGTACCCCCGGCCATCCAGAGGTTGGAGTGACTCCAGGTGTCGAAGTCACCACTGGACCGCTCGGCCAAGGTATTGCTAACGCAGTAGGAATGGCACTCGCGGAACGGCACCTTCAGAAACGTCTGGGTTCAGAGGTCGTTGACCACAGAGTCTGGGCGATCTGCGGTGACGGCGACCTTATGGAGGGCGTGAGCCACGAAGCAGCAAGTCTTGCGGGACACCAACAGCTCGGAAATTTGGTCGTAATTTACGATGACAACCGAATAACCATCGATGGAACCACCGACTTAACCCTTTCCGACGATGCGCAGCGTCGTTTCGAATCGTATGGATGGGCAGTGCGCGATTTGGGTGAAGCGTCTGAAGATACGGCACTTCTGGAAGAGTCCTTGTTAGATGCAAGCGAACAAAACCAAAAGCCCACATTGTTGATTCTTCGAAGCCACATCGGGTTCCCATCTCCGACCGCAGTCGACACCCCAGGTGCTCACGGAGCAATCACGGATGACGCTGAGATCGCTGGCGCGAAAAAAGCGATGAATATGGATCCTGAATCGCAATTTGAGGTTGATGATGATGTTCTAGCTGCTTACCGCGAAGCTGGGACTCGCGGCGTTGCATTACGGAAAGAGTGGCTGGCGAGGGTCGCTGACAGTGAGTTGGACGCCACTTGGATCGATACGTTGCTGACGGGTACTCCATTGGCCAACTGGACCGATGAGCTCCCCACTTATGAAGCTGGGGCGTCGCTGGCAACTCGCAACGCCAACAACCAAGTCGTCGACGCTCTCATCGATGTGGTTCCCTCTTTGGTCTCGGGCTCAGCTGACCTCACTGGGAACACTGGAACCAACATTGCAACCGAGCCAATGACGCCCAGCACCCCCGAGGGCCGCAAGCTTTACTACGGCGTCAGAGAACATGGCATGGGCAGCGTCGCTAACGGCATGGCGCTCCATGGCGGGATAATTCCGGTGGTCGGCACCTTTTTGGTCTTCGCGGACTACATGAGGCCGTCGGTCCGAATGGCGGCCCTCAGTTCGGCAAAGGTAATCTTTGTCTGGAGTCACGACTCCATAGGCGTCGGCGAAGATGGACCCACCCATCAGCCGGTCGAACAGGTTGCGTCCCTACGCGCGATCCCAGATTTACCGGTTATTCGACCTGCCGACGGGAACGAAGTAAGTCAAGCCTGGGAAATTGCGGTGGGTCGAGAAGGGCCGACAGCAATCATTTTGACGCGCCAGAACGTACCGGTCCTGGAAGGCACAGCGAAACAAGGTCAGGTGCAACGCGGCGCTTACGTCCTCATCGACGCTCCAGACCCCGCTGTCATCCTCGCGGGCACAGGATCTGAGGTACAACTGTGCGTCGAAGCCGCTGGGTCATTAGCGGAAGACGGTATTGCCTCTCGCGTTGTGTCGATGCCTTCTTGGGAACTGTTTCAAGAGCAAGCGACGGCCTACCAAGAGGAAGTCTTACCTGCACAGATTCCCGTTGTTGGTGTAGAGGCAGGGATTTCTTTCGGCTGGGATCGATGGGCGGACGCGACAGTGACCATTAACGAATTTGGCGCAAGCGCACCGGGTAACGAAGTCATGGAGCGATTCGGCTTTACGGCCTCGGCGGTAGAGATGACTGCGCGTTCACTACTTTCATGAAGAGCGATTGGAGACGACAGTGACTCAACCATCCACTACAGATCAACGGCTCCTGGACTTACATCTGCAGGGACAACAGAGTCCATGGCTCGACAATTTACGTCGAGGGTGGATCACTTCAGGCGAACTCGACAAGTGGGTGAGCGCTGGGATTAGAGGACTCACCTCTAATCCGGCAATTTTCCAAAAGGCCATCGAGGGCAGCGAGGACTACGACCCACAGTTCAGACAACTAATTAAGGACGGAGTAGCGGTCAAACAGGCCTATTGGGACCTAGTGACTAGCGATATTCGTGGCGCGCTCAAGGCACTAACTCCGGTTTATGAATCATCCCAAGGTGTCGACGGCTTCGTCTCTGTTGAAGTCGACCCTGCGCTCGCTCGAGACACAAACCGAACGACCACTGACGCTAGGTCACTTCATGAACTCATCAATGCTCCCAACTTGATGGTGAAAATTCCCGGCACTTCAGAAGGCCTCCCTTCCATAAGGACAATGATCGGTGAAGGTAGATCAATTAACGTCACTTTGATCTTTTCCGTGAAACGCTATATCGAAGTCATGGAGTCCTATGTTGCAGGCTTGGAGGACGCAGTCGCGTCTGGTCAGGACGATTTGTCCAACATCGCCAGCGTTGCCTCCTTCTTCATCTCGCGAACCGACACTGAAGTTGATCGACGCCTGGAAGAAATCGGGAGCGACCAAGCACTTGACCTTCGAGGCAAAACTGCTGTGGCTCAAGCCCAAGTCGCCTATCAATATTTCCTGACTAAATTTTCAGGTCCCCGTTGGGAGGCCTTAGCGGCCAAAGGTGCTCAGGTTCAACGTCCGCTCTGGGCATCGACGAGTACCAAAAATCCCAGATACTCAGAGACGCTGTACGTCGACGAGCTGATCGGCCCCAATACTGTCAACACAATGCCCGACAACACTATCGAGTCCTTCGTTCATCAGGGGACAGTCGCTCGAACCATTGACGCGGATCCAGCCTCTGCGCAATCAATACTCGACTCAGTCGCCGAAGTAGGGATCGACCTGGAAAATGTCGCCCAAGTTCTCGAAGAAGAAGGCGTCGCTTCCTTTGTCAAAAGTTTCGATGAATTAATCACCAGCCTCACTGCTAAGGCTGACTCCCTCATGTGATCGCGAGTCGGTTGCAAATAGAAACCGACTGCCCTATCTTCTGCCTGTGGAAAAGATTTCTGGTCCAGGCAGTGAGTGCTCAATCCAACAGACACTTGACGTCATAGGTGACCGTTGGATTCTATTGATTCTTCGTAACCTCTTTCGCGGTGCACGTCGTTTCGGTCAGCTAGAGAACGACCTTGGTATAGCCAAAAATCTTCTGGCTTCGCGATTAGCAAAGCTGGTGGAAGCCGAAATCATCGCTAGGGTCCCTTACCAAGAACGGCCACTGCGCCATGAGTACCTCCTAACCCAAAAGGGCCGCGACCTTTCGCCCAGCCTTGTAGCAATGATGCGGTGGGGGGATCGCTGGTGCAACGAAGGAGAAGCTCCAACCCTTCTGGTTCACTCCGAAT
Source organism: Actinomycetota bacterium (assembly GCA_036163555.1). Classification (GTDB taxonomy): domain Bacteria; phylum Actinomycetota; class Acidimicrobiia; order Acidimicrobiales; family Poriferisodalaceae; genus MedAcidi-G3. Next base: position 42,269 of record JAYZKK010000056.1, on the reverse strand, counting down.
GCGGAACTCCTCTCGATCAAGTCACTCGTTGTCCGAGTTGCAATGACGCCCTCGATCCTGCACAAATTCGCAGTCGGCCAGGCCCAGGGTCAGTGGAGGTAACTCAATGCTGATTGATCGCGGCGAAGTTGCCCAACAGACTGAGGAGCTTTCGCGGCTGCCGTTAGAGGAGTTGCTTCTTCGGGCCGCATCTATCCGAGATGCTGTTCACGGAACCCGCATCACCTATAGCCCGAAGGTTTTCATCCCCTTAACGATGCTGTGCAGAGACAAGTGTGGATACTGCACTTTTGCTCAACCCCCAGGCCGGCTAGATAACCCTTACTTGGAGCCCGCGGAGGTCCTTGAGATAGCCCGTCATGGCGCGCTGCAAGGTTGCCACGAGGCGCTTTTCACCCTCGGTGAACGCCCAGAGCTTCGCTATCCAGTCGCCAGAGAGTGGCTTGACGACAACAACTACGACAGCACCATCCATTATTTGGTCGAAATGTGTCGTTTGGTGCGCGACGAGACTGGTCTTCTTCCACACGCGAACGCTGGTGCACTGTTCTCTGAGGAGCTAGCTGCTCTAAGAGAGGTGAGCCCCAGCCAAGGGATGATGCTTGAAAGTCTCAATGAAGATCTTTTGTGTCATCGAGGGTGTCCGGATAAGGAACCTGACCGGCGATTAGCCACTCTAGAAATAGCCGGCAAACTCCAAATTCCATTTACCACCGGTCTATTGATCGGAATTGGGGAATCGTTGGAGGATCGAGTCGAAGCATTACTGGCGATTGGCAGAAGCCACGAGATCCATGGACACGTCCAGGAAGTGATCATCCAGAACTTCCTTCCCAAGCTGGGAACAGCAATGCATAAAAGCCCTCCATGTCCACCGGATGAATACCTTCAGGCGATCGCCCTAGCCCGAATTCTCCTGCCACCGGAAATTCATTTGCAAGCCCCGCCCAACCTTTCCGATGATTTCGGCGGCTTACTCGACGCTGGTATTGACGATTGGGGTGGTGTTTCACCTGTAACAGCTGACCACGTCAACCCTGAAAGGCCATGGCCTGACTTGGACCGACTCAAAGATGTCACCGAAGCCCGTCATTTCACGCTTGCTCCCCGTTTGACTATTCACCCCACTTACGCGTTGCAGCCCCAACAATGGTTGGACGAGAGCAATCGGTTCCCCGTGCTTGATCGAAGTGACGCCGAAGGCCTCGGAAGGGACGACCCGGGCGCCCAAATGCCGGAACTGACCATGGAAAACCGAGATGTCGGTTCAGGTGCCGATGTCCTCGTTGCCGACGAAAACAGCACACAGTGGTACTCGGGCGGGGCAGCCCACTCTCCCCGAAAGATTGTGCCGGGCAAGGCGTCGGCCGGCGGTGCAGTCAAAGAGGTTCTAGATGGGGTTATGAGCGGACAAGAAATCGACCATGAGCAAATCGTGACCCTTTTCAAGGCTAGAGGCCCAGAAGTCGTGGCAGTTGCGGAAGTTGCTGACCAACTTCGTCAAAATACCGTCGGTGACAAAGTCACCTGGGTTCACAATCGGAATATCAATTACACCAACGTTTGCACCTTCAAATGCCGATTCTGCGGTTTCTCGAAAGGACCGCTCTCCTTAAACCTCCGCGGGACTCCTTACATGCTTACCCTCGGAGATATCCAAGAGCGGGTGATCGAAGCGGCCCAACTTGGAGCTACTGAGGTAACACTCCAGGGAGGAATTCATCCGAGCTTCGACGGTGATTACTACATCGACGTCTGCAAGGCAATCCAAGACGTCGTTCCGGACATGCACCTTCATGGGTTCACAGCACTCGAGGTGATCGAAGGTGCCAAAAGGCTCGGTGAATCGTTGGTCGACTACCTATCTCGACTTAAGGCCGCTGGACTCAAGTCCCTTCCCGGAACGGCAGCCGAAGTCTTAGACGAGGAAGTGCGTCAAATTTTATGTCCCGACAAAATTTCAACCGACGAATGGCTGGAGTGCCATGAGGCAGCCCACGCTGTTGGGCTTCATTCAAATATCACCATCATGTTTGGATCCATAGAAGAGCCACGCCACTGGGCAAGTCACATCGTCAAAACGAGAGCCCTTCAAAAACAGACCGGCGGCTTCACTGAATGGATCCCTTTGCCCTTTGTGCATATGGCCAGCCCTATTTATCTCCAAAAGCAAGCGAGAAGAGGACCAACCTTCAGAGAAACTCTGCTGATGCACAGTGTCGGGAGGATTGCCTACCACGGGCTGATCGACAACGTTCAAGTTTCCTGGGTCAAGATCGGGATTGAAGGTGCCCAACAAATCCTGAAGGCTGGGGCCAACGACTTGGGTGGAACTCTCATGGATGAGAACATCAGTCGTGCCGCCGGAGCTCAGCATGGTCAGGGTCTAGTCGAAGAGGATTTCCGAAAGCTCGTTCAACCCCTCGGTCGAACGATTAGGCAGCGAACAACTTCATACGGTGAAGCCGACGGCCGACCAGCCGTCATCAAGACCGCCACGGTTGCTGCGGATAACCCGACTGACAAAAAATTGATTCCCGTGACCGCGCTTGGTGATCAGATTTAGATTTCCTCTGCGCAGGCGTCGATAGCGTTAGTCACGAAGGGACTTAGAGGATCGTCGATTCGGGTGTTTGACCGATGATCGCAGCAGCCTTATCGACCGCTCTTCGCGCTCTCGTAAGCCTCTTTTCCGAATCGGGTCTCTGGGCGTTCATTCCGTCTTCATCAATGGCGTTCTGTAATGCTGCGATCCCGAGGTCGGCGAGCTCCTCTGAGATCGAAACTAGACGGGTGCGAATATCTTCGAGCTGATCTTGCACATCAACGATCTTTCGTCATAATGGAATCGATTATTTCCAGAGGGTGTCTGACCTCCACGCCAGCTGACCGGAGGTGCAGAAGGCAACCTGGGTTAGCACTCGCGACTTCAGTCGCCCCTGTGCGCCCGATCGACGCGATTTTTCTGTCGCGTACCTGCCCAGCAGTCTCCTGATGAAAGGCTGAATAGGCTCCCCCGGCTCCGCAACATAACCCTTCATCATCTAGGCCGACTGGCTCCGTGTACTGGCCCAACACCTGGTAAACCGCTCGGTGTGATTTTTGGACATGTCGCAGGTGACATGGATCTTGCACAGCAACTCGGCCGCGTCGGTCTTGGACCTGAGGTAGTTGGTCGAGTCGTTGAGCTAACCACTCATGAACATCGAACACTCGAAGGGAGAAGTTCTCAGCCAGCTCAGTCCCCAGCAAATGACCGTACTCTTTGAGTTGAGCACCACAACCAGCTGAATCAACAAGAATTGGTGCATCTCCTGGAAATGCAGTCATCGTTCTCTCCGCGAGAAGGCGGGCCTCTTTTCCGAGGCCAGCATGTACATGTAGAGCCCCGCAACATGCCGCTGCTTTATTTGGAAATTGGACACCAGCCCCAGTTGCTTCAACGACACGTTGAACCGCTCGATGAGTGTCGCGCATCCAAGCATCCATGATGCACCCAGTGAATAGCCATACGTCGGTCCCACTCGCTAACAACCGACGCTGGATCACGGGTATTTGAGGTAGCCCTAGTTTCTTCGGTACGAGTTTGAGCCGCTGGAGCAGGGAGAGAACTCTAGAAGCGAATGCTAGAAGAGTCGGTCGGCCCAACATCCGATACCCAAGCCGTCGCCACCACGGCTGATAGGAGGTTTGCGTTGCCAAGGCTTCCCTGGTTGTCTCCATCATCGACCCAAATTCGACACCAGCTGGGCATGCTGTTTCGCATCCTCGACATTGGATACAGGCATCCATGAAGTCGACGAATTGCTCATCAATGAAACCTGTACTTTCAGCGTGTTTCATTAGAGCGATACGTCCTCGCGGAGAGGCCGACTCCTCCTGGGTAACGCGATACGTAGGACAGTGTGGGAGGCATAAGCCACAGGAGACGCAGGATGCTAAATCATCATGCGGAATGCCGAGATCGATCGCTACTTGTTTCACAGCGGCACCACCTGGCGACCCGGGTTCAGACGTCCCTCGGGATCTAATCTGCGTTCAAGGTCGCGCATCAGCGATTCGTTGATTTCGGATACCTGTCGGACCTTACTCGGCTTATCGCTGTGAATAATGCCAACGCCAATTTCAGCAATCCAATTTGTGTCATCGACCGAAAGATTCTTCAGCTCCTTTGGCTCGACGGAGATACGCCCATCACTTGGTAACGAAGGTGGACCTTCTACTTCACTCAGGTCAAGCAACCCTGCTTCGGCTTCAACATCTGAGGAGACACCCTCAATGCACACCCACACCTGCTCGCCGTTCCAGAGAACTGATGAGGGCCTGTACAGGCGTGAGTAGACCTCGAATGGGTCGACGTTGCCAGTTAGCCATCTCGTGGTCTCGGGCATAGGTAGGCATCGAAGGATCACTTCGGCCAAACAACCTAATTTGCCTAAAGAGCCCACCATGAGTCGACACAGATCGTACCCAGAAACGTTTTTTACGGTTGGCCCGCCTGATGTCACAATCTTTCCATTGCAATCGATATGTCGAATTTGAAGCACTAGGTCCCGTATATGGCCGTACCTGAGACGTCGAATTCCGCTCCTACCTACGGAGAGAACTCCCCCCACTGTCGCGTTTGGGGCCATGTCGAAGGGCACCATCTGCCTATGTCGCGCGAGTTGCTCTGATAACTCAAGCAACGTCGTTCCAGCTCCGCATCGAACTGTCATTTCCTCAGGCTCGTGAGACCAGATACCGGCGGGAGCAGTTACTTCGCGAGCCGAAGGGTCAGGGGGGCCGCCAACGTTCCACTGAGTTCTGCCCCCTACAACTGTTACGGGGTCGTTCGGACCTACTTCGGCCGAAAATCTGTGCACCTCCTGAGGTACAACGGCAAGAGAGCTCACACCCATGCCCCATCCGGCACATGCTGTCCGAAGGAATCACTGCACCGTGAACCCGATGGCAAGACCTTTAATGGATTCGCGAAACCTTGTGGGTCAAAGACTTCACGAACCATGTCTTGGGTCGTCATATCGTGGGCGGTGAACAACATGCCCATGTAGTCACGCTTCTCAAGCCCAATTCCATGTTCTCCGCTCAGGACTCCACCTGCCTCAATGGAAGCAGTAACAATTGCGCGTCCGGCGGCGTGGACCCGCTCCAAAACACCTTTCTCGTCGCTGTCGTAGGCCAGAATGGGATGCAGGTTGCCGTCTCCAGCGTGGAAGACGTTTACCGCGATGAGGTCATGAGCATCAGCGATTTTGTATACCTTTTCTAAAACCTCTACTAATTTTCCGCGCGGCACAACTGTGTCATGGAGGTAGTAGTCGGGTTTAATCCGGGCTACCGCCCCGAACGCATTCTTTCGTCCCTTCCACAACAACTCACGCTCTTCGTTGTCGGCCGCGACTCTGATATTTCCAACTTGGTGTCGTTCTGCCACTGAACGTACAACCTCGACTCCGTGTTCAACACCACCAGGTAATCCATCAAGTTCGACCAACAAGACTGCATCAGCTTCTGTCGGATATCCGGCGTTAACGAATGCTTCGACAATTTCGATAGCCCGCTTATCCATCATTTCCAGAGCAGCGGGTATCAGCCCTGCTGCAATAATCGCAGAAACTGTTGCCGCTCCATCTCGAACATCGGGAAAGTCAAGAAGAAGGGTTCGGATAGCCGGCGGATTTGGAGTTAGACGAACGGCAACTTTTGTAGCAACGCCCATTGTTCCTTCGGAGCCAACAAAAAGCCCGCGAAGGTCGTAGCCAGACGGTTCTGCCGTTAGGTCACCCAGGACTGTCACACTGCCATCGGGCAAAACCACTTCGATCGCCGCTACGTGAGCGCTCGTAACCCCATAGGCGAGACAGTGCGGTCCTCCACTGTTATTGGCGACATTTCCTCCGATTGAGCAGACCTGTTGGCTGGAGGGGTCTGGCGCGAAGTGAAAGCCCCGAGGAGTTAGTTCTTTAGTTAAATCTAAATTGAGAACTCCTGGTTCAACCCACGCAATGCGGTTCTCAAGATCTACCTCAATGATCTGGTTCATCTTCGCCGTAGCAATTATCACCGGATCACCTACTGGCACAGCACCGCCGGCCAGACCAGTACCCGAACCTCTAGCTAAGAACGGTCGGCCATGTTGTCGGCAGATCTTCACAATCTGGCGTACCTCATCTGTATCGACAGGCAAGCAGACGAGTGATGGGTGACCTTGCAGCACCGAGCCATCTTTCCCGTACAGCCCTAATTCAAAGTCGCCATCTCGAACCCGATCACCTAAAACGGATCGTAAATCGTCACGAAGCTTCCCATCAGGAGATATCTGCACGATGACGAACGTACCGTAGGATGGAGGTGTGACGAAGCCCTTAGCGTCATCTAATCCAGATCGAGAATGGTTATCTTTCGAAGATCCAAGCGAGCACCGGACTTGGCTTTTCGACATAACCTTCCTGACAAGCGCCTGGACATGTATCTATGGGGCGGGATGTCCGGGAGTCGCTTCGGAACCAGCTCCAGAAGAACAACTTGGCTGTTGCACTCACGGGGCGTACATTTCAGACGCTCAAGATCTCGAAAGCGTTCGGGAGCAGACCAAACAGCTCACTCCAGAGCTCTGGCAGCACCAAGACACCGCAGCCACCCTCGGTGGAGCTTTATGGCAAGACGATGAGGGTTGGTGGAGAACCCAGGTGGTCGACGGGGCTTGCATCTTTCAAAATCGTCCTGACCATCCCAACGGGGCCGGTTGCGCATTTCACCACCTAGCGCTCTCAACGGGAACTAAACCCATGGATCGCAAACCGGAAATTTGCTGGCAGGCCCCTATTCGAAGAGAAGATCACGAAACGGTGACTGGGCACATATACACCATGGTGCGCGAGTGGGAACGACGTGATTGGGGAGGAGAAGAAACTGATATCTGGTGGTGGTGTACTTCTGACTCCCAAGCACATGTCGGGGCGACGCCGGTTTATCAACAGATGGAAGATGAACTGACAGCAATTTGCGGCCCAACGGTGTACGCGTGGCTTCGAACAGAGCTGGATCACCGAAGTTCAGCTTCTATTGTTCTTCCCCACCCAACAGTGAGACGCACCTAATCTCGGGGCCTAAGTCTTTTCCTCTTCGGCATCATCGAAATCTGCGTATTTGTCTGCAAGCTCCGAGTAATCATCATCGTACTTGTCGGCTAGGTCACCATACTGATCGTCGGGCGCGTCTTCTTCTTCCTTCGAGAACAAGTCTGGTTCATCGAAGTCAAAATCTTCAACCGAGAATGCTGCGGCATTCTCTCTCTGGAATTTACGCGCCTCTTCGTACCGGCGATGACGACCCTTCTTCACGGATGGCTCCTCGTCTCCAAACCGCCTACTCGCGACTCCCTGCTGACCACAAAGTGAGACAACGCACGGGAACCACTCCTTTTCTAGCAGATATTTAGGCCAAAAATTGGGTCGTTACCCATCGAAATTTGGTTTATTTTCAGCATCGAACGCCGAACGGGGTTCAAGAACCAGACCTCCCCCGGCATCAAACGCCAAAGAGGCGCGACCCTCCACTAAATCCTCGATCCTGGTCCCGACGAGGTCGGACCGCCAACCAGTACCCAAACGCGGGTTTTTGGCGCCACGCAGTAAGTCATTGATATCGGACCTAGTTGCCAACAACGCTGGATCGATAGCCTCATCCTTTGCGACTTGTGAGATCCATGCCGACACCAGTGTCACCGCAGCTCTCATTTCATTGCCTAATTGGGGACCTTCGTCAACATCTAAAGTCGCCACATCGTCAACCGCCATTCGCATTCCGTCGGACACCAAACCCAGAATCTCGTCTCCGGCTGCATCCTTCAAAGAACGTCCGTCAAGGCCACGAATGGCTTTGAGCTCGTTGAGGGTCGTCGGAGCCCGTTGTGCTATTCCGACCAACGCTAGGTCGGACAGGATAAATCGAATGGGGACATCTTTTCGCTGTGCTGTGATTTCCCGCCATTGAGCTAAGACCGCAGCAACACAACGTGGCTTACCTCGCAAATGTCGTGCCTCCTTAATCCGTGTCCATGCAAGCTCGGGGGAAAGATTGGGTTTGAACCGTTGGCGTGCTAATTCACATTCAGTTAACGCCCAATCCAAGCGCCCAGTCTCCTTAAGGGCGGATATGAGCTGGTCATGCACCTCGAACAGGTATCTGACATCGTTTGCCGCATAGTCCTGTTGGTTCTTTCGAAGTGGCCGTTCAAACCAATCAGTTAATCGATCACCTTTGGGTAGCCGTAACCCTATGTATCTCTCAACTAATGCCGACAGCGACGGCGTACTCATCCCAGTGAACCCTGCAGCCACTTGCGTGTCGAACAAGTACTTGGGCCCGACACCACATGCTCGCTCCAAAACTTCGATGTCCTGTGCGGCGGCATGCATAACGAAGACCACGTCGCTAGTTAACACTTCGGCTAAAGGTGCCAGATCCACTACTAACGGATCAACGAGAAAGGTTTCGGCCTCTACTTTCAGTTGGAGTAGTGCCACCTTGGGCCAGTACGTGCGTTCACGGTGGAACTCGGTATCGAGCGCCACGCGGTTGACTTTGAGCGCTTTCGCGATGACTCCAGCGAAATGCTCTTGAGTTGCTACCCAAGAGTAGGTAACGCTCTCACTTTTTTCGGCAACGACGCCGTTCGGTTCGGCGGTTGCCGTTAACCGGCGCAAGCGAGTCACCGAGTTCCAAACTCGATGGCGCGTTCCGAGTCGAGCCAGGCAAGGATCCCCCCAGTGACATTGACTGCGTCGATGCCCTGAGTACGCAGATAGCTACATGCGTCTGCACTTCTGACGCCGCTGCGGCAAATAACGTAAACCGTGCCCTCGCGCGGAATTTCACTTACTCGCGCAATGACCTCACCCAAGGGTATGAGCCGACTGCCTTCAACGCGGCCTTCATCCCACTCGGACTGTTCTCGAACATCTACCACCACAGCTCCATTGGCAATCTGACCTGCCAACTCGTCAACTGAAATTGCGGGAACGTACATATATCAACCTCGCAGTCAGAGGATACATCTAGCTTTCATCATTCTTGATGGTTAGGTCGTCAACGAGGGCTTTGAATTGCGCTGGTGTGTTTATATTCTGCGTTTCTTCTACTGAAGCAGCGACGACCTCGACGTCGTGGTCGTTCAGCACAAGCTTAGGTCCCCGTTTTCCGGCGTTATAACCGGCCTTCAAGAGATCGATCGAGGACTCCTTATAAAGACCAATTAGGGGTTGCAATTGAGTGCTCTTAGCTAGCACAACCGGTTTGTCAGTCCCGACGCCCGCACTCACTATTGATCGAAACAGGTTGGCAGATGCGAGCGGCACGTCACATGGACAAACCAGAATGTCGCCTACGCGTTCCAGCGCGCCGATGAGAACGTGCAGTGGACCTTGGTCCCCTATTTCGTCAGGTAAGACTGGAAGACTGAGAGATCCCTGGCCTCCAAGAGCGATTACCGGTTCGACGCCAGCTTGTCGTATCGCGTCGGCAACCCAATCAACCATCGGGCGCCCACCGAGCAGCAAAGAGGCTTTGTCTTGACCCATCCGCGTTGATGCACCACCACAAAGCACAGCTCCGGTAATTTTCATTCCGAGTCTGGTACTCCAGAGGGATCCAACTGCATTAGGAACTGAGCGCACCTCTCAGCCTCGTCATGTTCGTTGATCGCCTCGGCACATCGACACAACCCAAGTAATGCCCTCAAGAAACCGTGGTTGGTTTCTTGGTTCCACCGCACATAGCCACTCCCCCGCCAACCTGATGCACGCAGGGTGTCCAAGCCCCGGTGGTAGCCGACTCTGAAGTAGGCATATGCCTCGATTGGGTCTTCGCTCAAATTGCCTAGAGCCACCCACGAGTCGAGATAACGAGGCCATTGCGCTGCGACGCTGGCAACCAGCTGCTTCTTTTCCGCATCTGAAGCAGTGAGGGCGTCTGACAAGGCGGATACAGCCTCCGCGTCGTAACTTGGAATAACTGTTTCTGGAAGGCCACCCGGCGTTAGATGAATGGGCTGTTCAGGCATGTGCTGACTCTACCTCCGTTGGCTTAATTTGGTTCGGAGGCCAGTCTGATGGCCTCGACTATGAGGTCAGCAATCTCTCCGGAATGAGACATAGGTGCATCATGTTTGGCGCCCGGGACTTGAACAACCTTGCCTCGTGGCGCTTCTTCTGCGCCGGCGGTGGCTGCTCGTTGCGCGTGATCTCCTGACAGTTCACCCACCGCCAGGATTAACGGGATATTGACATCTCCTATTTGATATTGCTGAGTTCTTTGTGTGTGTAACTCGTGAACCATTAACGTTCCGAGGTTTCGAAGCTTTACATGAGTGCTGATCGGCAAATCCTCCCATCGATCATCTCCAATCATCCGCTTAACGAAGTGTTCAGCCGCATCGCCTGGATCAATGTCAGGTCCAGGAGGCGAAGGCCACCACGGCTCCCAACCACGCGGAGCTTCGTAAGAAATTGCTGATCGTATGGCCGGGTTGCCGCGGCTCGCAGCAGCAAGGGCAACGCTACCTCCGTAGCTGTGACCAAAAAGCACTGTGGGGCTATCGCCGATGATGGCCTCTAGATCGTCGACATGTTCACCAAAGGTGCAGGGAATTCCTGATGGGGCCGACCGGCCATAACCCCGGCGATCGTATCGGACCACTTCGCATTGATCGATTTTTCTGGCGACGCGAATCATTCCAGCGGCGCGGTCTACAGCTCCATGGATCATCACCACTTGGAGTGGCGTTTCAACCAAGCGCCCGCGGTAAACCGCTAGCCCGTTGTTGATCTCTCGAAACCCCGTCACTGATCAGGGAACTCGCAGCACCCTAAGGGTGTCAGTGGCGTGGGTAGCAGCACTTGAGCCAGATACAACGACGACAGTGTCTCCACTACGAACCACTCCCACACGAGCCGCTGAAGCGACCGCTTCTTCAACAGTTGCTGCCGGTGTCGCCTGTTCGTTGAAAATTAATGGCCGTGTCCCCCATGACAATGAAAGCTGGTTGGCAGTGCGGTCATCAAACGTCATTCCAAAGAGTGGGACTGTCGGCCTAAATCGAGCGACGCTGCGAACGGTGAAACCTGACCGACTCAAACAAATGATTGCCTCTGCGTCGGTATCAGTTGCTGTTCGAGCCGCAGCCATCGTGAGAGCATCGGTCACACGCAGATAAGCCGCATCGGATTTTGATCTCCGCCGGATCGCCTGAATGTGCTCAGACCAACTCTCGTAATTAAATTTCTCATCAGCCCGGGCGGTTATTCGGGCCATGGTTCGAATTGCATTTATAGGGTCCCGCCCGATCGCTGTCTCTCCACTAAGCATGACAGCCGATGTTCCATCGAATACTGCGTTTGCTATGTCTGAAGCTTCGGCCCGCGTCGGCGTAGGCGCGGACACCATTGATTCAAGCATCTGAGTAGCAGTGATCGCTGGACGCCCAAGAGCTACGCATTCTTGGATGATGTGTTTTTGGAGGTGTGGTAACTCTTCAATATCTGCTTCGGACCCAAGGTCACCGCGAGCGACCATCACTGCCCCTGAAGCCTCGATGATGCCTTCGAGGTTGGACACGGCAGCTTTCGTTTCGATTTTTGCGATAATCATTGGCCCGCGTGGGGCTGGTTCGACACCTAGCCGTCTGATGTCGTGAGCTGAGCGCACAAAAGAGACAGCCACCATGTCAGTCCCTAACTCGACGAAAGTGTCCAACAGAGTTAAATCATGATCGGTCGGGGAAGTAAGCCTTAGGCGGTCTGACGGAATGTGGATACCGGGTCGCCCCTCAAGTCGCCCTCCATGTACCACGCGAGCCTTTAAGCGATCCCCCTCACGTTCTTCGACGTTGACCACGACCTGGCCGTCACCAAAGGAAAGGCTGTCGCCGAGCTGGACATCTTGCAAGAGGTTCGGATAATCGACGTTTATAAAGTCGCTAGAACTTTCTGAGCCCTCAACACCAAGAGATACTTGGGTGTCTTCGATAAGTTCGACACCCCCTTCGTTGAAAGGCTCGCATCGAATTTTCGGGCCCGGTAAATCGACAACAATTCCGACGTGTTTTCCAAGATTCGACGCTACTTTCCGAACCATGTGGAATTTTTCCACCTGCTCATCGAGAGTGCCGTGAGCCAAACCAATACGGGCAACATCCATCCCTGCTTCGATCATCCCTCGCAGGGTTGACTCATCCTCAGAGGCGGGACCGATGGTCGCAATGATTTTCGTACGTCGTGCCATTACCTCCACGGTACCGAGACATCGCGAAAAGGCCAGAAAGAATTTGGACTGTTCACCGGATCGTCAATAAGCCCAAAATGGCAACTGAACCACCTAAACCTCTATGGTCAACCTCGATGGAATTGATTTTCGTTCGTCACGGTCGACCAGAGTTAGTTCAAAATTCAGATGGAACTCCCGCCGATCCCCCACTTGCCGAAATCGGACGTGCCCAAGCTTTGGCTGTTGCTTCATGGTTGAGTGAAGAGTCGATTGATCATATTTATACGAGCCCCATGCGTCGAGCTCGTGAAACCGCTCAGCCGATTGAGAAGATATTGGGGCTTCCGGCCGCTGTGCGCGACGACATCAGTGAGTTTGACAAGGATTCCAGTTCTTACGTTCCCATGGAGGTACTGAAAGAGACGAATCGTAAAGCCTGGGAACGTATGGCATCTGGTGCGATGAGCAGTTCCCCAGAAACGCTCTTAAGTTGGTACACCAACGCCGTGGCTGAACTTGAAGAGATTGTCCAGGTACACGCTGGTCAGCGTGTGGTTGTCGTGTGTCACGGTGGTGTGATCAACGCCTACCTAGCGCGGTGCCTTGACTTCGATATTCAAGACTTTATGAAATTTGATGTTGACTACACCTCGGTAACTCGAGTCTTGGCTTCGGGAGCCGGGCATAGGAGCGTGAAATCGATTAATGAGACAGCACACTTTCGTAATCAGCCGCACCTAGCGGTGAGATAGCAGATCTCGCGACATCAATTATTTGGAACTTCTGAAAATGGCAGATCCTTGTCGGTTCTTACGTCGCCAGGCAATCCAAGGACGCGTTCTCCTAAAATATTTCTCATAACCTCTGATGTGCCGCCCTCAATCGAATTAGCCCTTGATCGTAAGAACTGTTGTTGGGTGCTGGCGAGACCCATGGCAGTTGCTGAACGGTCAATCGAGTAGGTGTCATACAACATTCCTTGTGGGCCTAGGAGCTCAACATTGAACTCGTGGATGTCCTGGTTGTTTTCAGCGAAAGCGAGCTTTCCTGTTGATCCTTCGGGGCCAGGAACTCCTTTGGCTCTATTTTGACTCGCTCTAATATTTGTCAACCGCGCAACTTCAGACTTTGTCCAAAGCGTCATAAGGCGGTCTCTCAGCGCCGGGGTCTTTCGGGTTTCTGCCATTTCTGCCCACAAGCGGACTGAATCGCTTATTGGCCCCGACCCGCGTGGAGCCTGGCCTCCGCCTATGGCGACTCGTTCGTTCATCAAAGTCGTCAACGCGACACGCCACCCATCTCCTGTTTCTCCCAACCTTTCTGAATCTGGTATCCGGGCGTCCGTAAAATAGACCTCGTTGAATTCAGCGTCTCCCGTCATCTGACGCAACGGGCGAACCTCTACTCCTTGCTGCTCCATGTCGACCACGAAGTATGACAAACCTTTGTGTTTCGGTGCTTCAGGGTCAGTGCGCGTAACGAGACAGCCCCAGCGAGATACATGAGCAAGAGTTGTCCATACTTTCTGTCCATTGACTATCCATTCGTCTCCATCTTTGACAGCGTGGCTTGTTAAACCAGCGACATCACTTCCAGCCGATGGTTCGGAGAAAAGCTGACACCAAATCTCTTCGGTACTAAAGAGCGGTCGCAAATATCGTTGTTTCTGAGTTTCGCTTCCATGGGTGTAGACAGTTGGTCCACACATGCCATATCCGATTGGGTTTCGTGGCCAACACATAGGGGCGCCTGCTTCAACCAGCTGAGCGTTTACCTGTCCTTGGAGCTTCGGTGCCATACCCAAACCACCGAATCCTTCATCGAAATGAATCCACGCGAGGCCAAGGTCGTACTGCGCGCCCAAAAAATCGATCCTTGATCCAGCGGGATCGTGTTCCCGGATTAGTTCTTTCACTAGCGAGTCGAGGTGTTTTTCTGCCTTGTCGGAATCCACGTTGCCTCCAGGAGTTCATGTGACCAGGGCTACAGTTTGCATCTTCGTGTCAGAGATTGCGAAATAGTCCCGAACACAAGCGCACTCGTGAGCAGACTGCCTCACCGTCGCATCGGTAACAGTTATCGGTCGCAAAATGTGCTCAGTTCAGACGACTCCACAACCGCGTCGCTAAAGCTCTCATTTCATCGGCTTCATGTTTGTCGCTTCTCTTAGCTAATTCATCCATGTGGCGAGCCGCTTCATCGGTTCTACCGACAGCCTCTAGTGCTGAAGCCAACTGCCGAGCTTCTGCCATAGAAGGACTCCCGAAACATAGAGCTAGTTCAAGCGTAGGAATCAATTTTTTTGTTGATCTGCCCTTGAGATGGATCATCCTCAAGTTATTCAACATCCGGGACAAAATTGCTTGGTTGGTGACCTGCGCTAAATACTCATCCTTGAACTCTGCTGATGGGTGCAATCGTACAAATAGCTCTCGAGCTTCGTGTCGGCTGATCATCGTTCCTGTGAAGGGATTTACGAAGCTATTGGGATCCTCAAATTCTCGGACCAGGAAGTGGCCCGGCATGCCAACACCAAGCACCTGAACCGAGCACCGACGAGCGACCTCAATCACCAAGACTCCGAGTGATATCGGAATTCCGCGTTTGTTTTCGATGACCTGATCGATGTAGCTATTCCTAGGAGCGAAGTAATCCAACTCATCTCCTGCGAAGCCCAGGTCATCGAAAAGACATTCGACAACTCCCCGTAACGTTCGTGTCGACACTTGTTTAGCCAAATCATCTAATTTGGCTAACTCTTCATCAAGATTGAGGGCCTGACCCTGGCAATGCCCACTGAGCGTCAAGGCAGCTAGATCTAGGGGTACCTGAGCTTTGGTCACGAGCTCTCTAAAACGGTCCAAATCGGAGTGCTGTGAGGAAGTCACTATGTCCGGAGAGTAGCTTGGCGAACAACGTTGCCGGTGAACCGAGAGACCACAAACGATGCCTATCCCTCACCCTTATCTGGATACAACCACCCCAATACCGATCGCACACCGCGGTGGGGCTGGTGCTTGGCCCGAAAATACCATGCCAGCGTTTCAAGGCGCAGTCGACCTCGGCTTTCAATACGTGGAAACAGACGTGCATGCGACGGCTGATGGTGTTCTCGTCGCCTTCCACGACAGTCGATTGGACCGTGTGACTAATCAGGTTGGCAAAATCTCCGAGTTGTTATGGAGCGACGTCCAGAAGGCCTTGGTGGATGACAGAGAGCCAATACCTCGTTTTGCAGAACTGATGCAGAGTTTTCCAAATCTCAACGTCAATATTGACCCTAAATCCGATACTGCTGTCGAACCGCTAATTCGCGAATTGAAAGAATTGAATGCGCTTCACCGAGTCTGCGTTGGCGCCTTTTCTGATTCGCGACTGGGAAGGTTTCACGAAGAATTTGGGCAAGAGGTATGCCTAAGTATGGGCCCCGTTGAGGTAGTAGCGGCACGTCTTTCCTCTTGGGGCTTTCCTAAATCCAAATTCAGGGCCCGCGCTGCCCAAGTGCCGATTCGTCAAGGCCCGATACCGATCGTTGACAAGCGCTTCATCACCCGGATGCATTCACTTGGAATCGCTGTTCATGTTTGGACAATTGATGACGTCGAAGAAATGAACTGGCTCCTGGACCTCGGCGTTGACGGGATTATGACTGATGTCCCAACGACCCTTCTTGATGTGTTCAAGCAACGTGATTTATGGCCGAAAGGTTGACCTGATTGCGATGCTCGACACGACAGTTATTCACGAATTTCAACAGATTGTTGGCGCGAATCATGCTTTGCAGGACGAGGCTCTAACTGCGACCTACACCACAGACTGGACTGGCAGATTTCGAGGGAAATCACCCATGGTGCTCAGACCCGCAGACACCTCTCAGGTTTCCGAACTAGTAAAAGTCGCCCTTCGGGCTGGTCTGAGCCTCGTTCCTCAAGGAGGCAATACAGGGCTGGTAGGTGGGAGTGTCCCACTTCATGAGGAAATCGTTATTTCAACTTTACGTATGGATCACTGTGAACCAGTTGACGCCTTAGCGCAGCAGGTGACGGTCGGTGCGGGTGTGACACTCGCGAACGCTCAAGCCCATGTATCCCCTCTCAATCTGGACATAGGGGTGGACCTGGCCGCTCGGGATAGCTGCACAATCGGCGGAATGATTGCGACCAACGCGGGTGGAATCAATGTTGTTCGCTACGGTCCCATGCGGGATCAGCTTTTGGGGATTGAAGCTGTGTTGTCCGATGGTTCGATAATAAGTCACCTTGAAGGCTTAGAAAAAGACAACACCGGATACAACTTTCCTGGCCTATTGGCTGGTAGTGAGGGCACACTCGCCATCATCACCAAGGCACGATTGCGTCTACACCCACATCTAAGTGAACGCTGTTCGGCCATGATTGCATTCAAGACGGTGGATGACGCGGTGGTCGCCACAGCACAATTACGCCACACTCTCCCCACCTTGCAAGCTGTCGAAGTCATATTCAGTGAAGCAATGTCCTTAGTCTCGGACCACATTGGCACTTCGGTCCCTGTAGGACTCGGGTCTCAGGCTTGGCTTATCGTCGAAGTGGCTGCTACCACCGACCCGACAGATGAATTAGCTGATGCCATAGACAACCTCGGGTCGCTGGCAGTCGATGTCGCGGTTGGCTTGGACACCGCAACTCGACAGGGCTTATGGCAATACCGAGAAAAGATCACAGAAGCTATCGCCACACAAGGAACACCACACAAGCTTGACGTGACCCTCGGGGCGTCTCGCCTCTCGGAATTCGTCACCGAAGTTCCCTCATTGATTTCCGCCGTTGACGGCCAAGCGACTGCTGTGATGTTCGGCCACTTGGGGGACGGCAATGTTCACGTCAATATTTTAGGTGCTGACGGGAATGAGCCTGATGAGGCTGTCGATGATGCCGTGCTCAACTATGTAGCCCAACTCGGAGGGAGTATTTCCGCTGAACATGGAATCGGTAGTGCGAAGAGAGAATTTCTACATCTCAATCGGTCTGGAGCTGAATTGGCAGCTTTTCGTGCAATCAAGAGGGGTCTGGACCCGCAAGGGGTCCTCAATCCAAATGTGCTTTTACCACCTGAGTACCCATGACTAGTTACCGCCCTTCGGTGCCTTTCTCTACGCGCTACGCACGAAACGGCATGGTGTGTTCAATTGATCATCTCGCCAGTAGCGCTGGAGTGTCGGTATTGCGAAAGGGCGGCACTGCTGCTGATGCTGCTATCGCTGCTTCTGCGGTATTGGCAGTAACAAGCCAACATATGTGCGGCGTCGGTGGAGATCTCTGGGCTTTGGTTCATATACCAGGAGAACCGCGACCCTTTGCGTTAAACGCGAGTGGACACAGCGGAAGTGGGGCTGATCTGGATACCTTGCACCGAGATGGCCTCAGAGAAATGCCATTTCATAAGGACCCCAGAAGCGTCCCTATCCCAGGGTGCGTAGATGGCTGGTTTGCGCTTCACCAGAGATTCGGTCGACTTCCTTTGGACGAAATTTTTGCTGATGCGATTGATCTCGCCAACGAAGGTTTCCCTCTAAGTGTTGAATGCGCCCAGGCGACAAAACTGTTGGAGGGCGTCGCCAACACTGAAGATTATTTCGCCAATGGCCTACCACGCCCAGGAGAACTCATTCGGCGCAGCGGACTTGGGGAAACTCTTGAGGCCATCATTGACGGTGGTCGTGACGCCTTCTATGAAGGGACCTTCGGGGAAGAGTTGATTGCCTTTGGCGCTGGTGAATACACACGTGAAGACCTGCAGAGCATCCAGGCCGATTGGGTTGAACCGCTCGGAATTGAGGCCTTTGGTCAACGAATCTGGAGCTTGCCACCAAACTCTCAAGGCTACCTCTGTCTGTCATCGGCCTGGATCGCGAATCAGCTTGACTTGCCTACAGATACCTCAGACCCTCTCTTTTGGCACCTTCTGGCCGAAGCATCTCTCCAAGCCGGCTTTGACCGCCCAGATGTACTCCACCAGGACGCGGATGGTCACTCGTTGCTTGACCCGGAGCGCCTACTGCCGCGGGCTTCTGCGATTAGCCCGCTCCAAACCTCACGATTACCAACGGGAGTAAACGATGGTGACACCATCTACCTGAATGCCATAGACGCTGACCGCATGGGAGTGTCGTTGATTCAGTCAAACGCATCAGGGTGGGGTGCGCTGGTCTTTCTCCCGAAGTCCCGAATATCGCTACACAACAGGGGCATTGGATTTTCACCTAGCCCGGAGAGTCCTGCTGCGTATGGAGCCCGTAAGCGCCCACCCCATACATTGGCTCCAACACTGGTGGAAAATCTTGACGGTACATTGCGGGCTTTGGTTGGCACCATGGGTGGTGATTCTCAGCCGCAAGTGGTGTTGCAACTACTAGCTAGATTGTTTGTTGCAGGCGAAGACCCGGGACAGGCACTTGCTGCACCACGTTGGCGATTTGCCAGCTCTTCTTCCAATGGATTCAACACCTGGGCAAAACCGGGAGAAGTCATCCTTGAGATAGAGGGTGAACAATCGAGTTTGATTGAGAATTTGCAGCTTTTAGGCCACATTGTTAACTCCCTACCTGCCAACAACAGCGCCTTTGGCCATGCGCACATAATCTGCGCCGAAACAAACGTATTATCCGGCGCCGCCGAGCCTCGAGTTAGCGCCTCCGGCACCTCCGCCTACTGAATAAGTAACGTCAGCGGTTCTTCCAGCTCACTTCTCTTTTTCCCAGAAATGACCTCATCGCCTCTTTGCTGTCTTGCGTCCCCGCAGAAAGAATCTGGGTCCGATTTTCCATATCTATGCCAGCCCGTAAGCTCGGAATCTCCAAGTTGGACCACATCACTTCTTTGGTCATCCAAACTCCGAAGGGACTGTTGCGCGATATTTCCCTTGCGACCGACAGACACTGTTCCGGTAGATCCTCATCGGCGACGACATTACTGACGAGGCCGATGCGATTGGCTTCGTGTGAATCGATGACGCGTCCAGTAAGCATCAGTTCCCAGGCCCTGGATGCACCAATGAGTCGTGGCAACATCCAGCTAACCCCAATATCGCAACCAGAAATTCCAAGCCGAACGAAGGCGGTCCCAAATTTCGCAGAAGAAGCGCAGTAACGGACATCGCTGGCGCAAGCCAACGCAAATCCGCCGCCAGCCGCAGCGCCGTTCACACCAGCAATTATTGGTTGTCTGATGTCGCGCATATGGTGCACTAGTTCGGCTATGTACTGCTGCACGGCCATGCCTTGCTGTTGTTCTCCGAACTCCTCGGTACCGGGAATCTGGCCGAAACCTGTCAAGTCGAGACCGGCACAGAAACCTCTGCCTGCTCCCGTGAGAATGACCGCACGAATGGTGTGATCCTGATCAATGGAATCCAATGCTGCGTGTAAATCATTTACCAAGCCGTAAGTCATGGCATTGAGCCGCTCAGGCCTGTTGAGGGTCACTCGCGCTATTCCCTCTTCAGGGAAGCCAATCTCAAGATTGTCGTATGTAGTTTCCATAGGGTTGCCTCTTTCGAGAGGAAACCGACATTAGCTTGAATTGCTAGCCTCTTAAGAGCCTTCGCCTTCGGCAGCGACTTCAATTCGACCCGGACCATGAGCTTGTGCATTCCGACAGGCAGCTTCAGCTGCCTCTAAGAGATCTTGTGCATCCATGGCGTGGGAGGGATAACACGCCACACCGGCTGAGAGGGTGATGATGTCACGGGAAGGTGATTCGGCATTAGCGTTTCTGACGCGGTCTGCGGCCCAAACCGCTCCCGCTTCTGATGTGTCATCGAGAAGCGCAACGAGCACACCGTCGCCTAAATCGCAAATAGTGTCCGATTCGCGCACAGTGTTGGTGATCACCCTGGAGGTCGACCGCATCGCATGCTCGCGTACGTAAGGCGCGAAGGATCCGAACTCATCTAGTTCGAAATAGACGACTGAGATTGGTTTTAGTGTTCGCCGGGCGAGCGCAACTTTGCGCTCAAGCACCACAGAGAGCACGCGGCCATCGGGTAAACCGGTGACCACGTCAGTTATTGAGTCGACGCTCGCTTCGGATCCGCGCATCAGGTTCTTATCTCTCGTTCCATATCAGGCGACAAAGGATGTGAAATGCAAGGGTGCCAGAGTGTGGCCGGAAGGACAAGGGGTACACCAGGTGGAGTGCCAGGATTTACGAATCGCACCGCTCCTTCTCCCCTAGTCGGGACTATGGTCCCTACATGCTTATTGCTCGACACCTCCGCGAGAGCAGCGTCCGTGTTGCTTCAGTCGTTGACGATGAATTAATTGACCTCGACACCGATCATGTTGACCTCCCTCAACTCTTAGCCACTGGCCTAAACCTGAAGGACTTGGCCACAGGTGAACGTACAGCACTTTCTGGTGCACAGCTTTTAGCGCCAGTGGGTGCTCCGCCTGCAATTCTGGCTGTCGGCTTGAATTATCGAGCTCACGCCGAAGAGGGCGGCAGAGAGGTGCCCACCACACCGGTGATATTCACTAAACACCACAACTGCATAATCGGCCCTGGTGCTGGTATTCATATCCCAACGATCGCCCCAGAGAAGGTTGATTACGAAGGTGAGTTGGCGATCGTCATCGGTAAACGCTGCAGACATGTGCCACGTGACCGTGCTGCAGAGGTAATCGCTGGCTACACGGTTATGAATGACGTAAGTGTCAGAGATTGGCAACGGGCCAGCCCAACAATGCTGATGGGCAAATCATGGGATACTCACGGCCCCATGGGTCCATGGATGGCGACAAGTGACTCGATTGATCCGCACAACCTGCAACTGACCACTCGAGTCAATGGTGAAATTCGTCAGGATTCGAATACCGACGACCTGATCTTCGATTGTTTTGACATCGTCCACCATCTTTCTTCTGCCTTTACCCTTGAAGCGGGCACTGTGATTGCCACGGGAACACCTGCTGGCGTAGGGATGTATTGGGATCCACCCAAGATGCTTGCCGAAGGTGATGAAGTCTCAATCACAATTGAGGGCATCGGGACATTAACTAATCCTGTTATCGCTGAACCAGATACTCAGCTTCTGTAATTTTTAGGGAAATAACGATTCAGGTATCTCGACGATCTTCGCCCTCAAATATTCCCCTAACGCTTTTGCTTGAGGGTCCTGCCTCGTTGAAGCAGCGACCCCTTCCTCCAAGAGTCCATGGAAAATAAAATTCAGACTTAACAAGTTGGGCAGGGCGTAACGATCGATATGCCTTTCATCCGCCTCAGGCATCAGGGCTTTCAACCTGTCGATCGACAGATAATCAGCTAGCCATACGTATGCTTCCGCCGAGCGAGCGAATATCCCTAGGTTTGCGTTAGGGCCCTTATCTCCCGATCTAGTTCCAAATAGTGTTCCTAAGGGTGATTCTTTAGTTGGTCCTTCGGGCAATTCTGGTAGTGCAAGTTCTGGAGCGCTGATCTCCAGACCATCAAGGGGCGGAGTGCTGTCGACGACTGTGAGTTTGCCGTCGACGACTACTTCCATCGGAACTAGGTCCGAGTCGATCAAGGTCGGCCAATACACTCCAAACGGCTGACCTGGCCCCGGACCGCCCGCTGTGCCAAACATTCCAGGAATAGAACACAATCCAATTTCGGTTCCTGCATTCGAGAACGCTCTGCCCACCTTCCTTTCATCTGGGTCTTTGACAATGATCTTGTAGACCGCAACTGCCTCTTCGTTGGTGCTGGGGTTCTCTTTGTGTGTGGGCAGGAACTTACGTACGACTGTTTCGTAGTCTTCGGGCCCATACGGGCAACTGTTCCAAAACTGGCGCTCGATTAGTTCAGCTTTTGCTTCGATGTCCAATCCCGTTAAACCGACGGAGATCTGGTTCCGAAATCCACCTTGGTAGTTCATCGCTACTTTGAGTTGATCAGGTGCAGGTTCTCCTCGCGTTCCCGAGATTTTCACGCGGTCCTTGGCTATTGCTTCGACTTTTATTGTGTCGAATCGACTAACGACATCTGGATTGAAATAGCGTTCGCTCTGAATTTCGTAGAGCAATTGAGAAGTAATCGTCCCAACCGATACTTCCCCTCCAGTTCCATCATGTTTACCAATGACAGAACTACCGTCGGCGAACACCTCCGCCCACGGGAACCCCGGGTATGTCAAATCTTCAATTTCAGTGAAGAATGAATAGTTTCCGCCTGTCGCTTGACCACCGCATTCAATGACATGTCCTGCAACAATTGCTCCGGCCAATGCATCCCAGTCGTCTCGCTGCCAGCCGTGGTGCCAAGCCGCTGGACCAGCGACCACCGCAGCGTCTGTTGCCCTCCCGGTTACGACTATGTCGGCTCCTTGGTTAAGCGCCTCGACAATTCCCCAACAGCCGATGTACGCATTTGCTGTGACGATCCGCTCCGCGAGATCACCGAGTGGTTGTCCAGTATCAAGGTGCGGGAAATCGTTCCCCGACTCCATTAGTTCGACCAACCGTGGAGTTAAGTCATCACCCGCTACATAGGCAACCGAGGGGTTAAGGCCCAACCGATCCGCTACTTCCTGGACCGCGTCAGCGCAGCCTTCTGGGTTCAAGCCACCTGCGTTGGTGACTACTTTGATCTTTCGGTCAAGGCATTCACCCATGACGTCTTCCATTTGGGTCACGAAGGTTCGGGCATAGCCTCCCCCGGGCGCTTTAGCTTGAATCCGAGACAAGATCAGCATTGTTAGTTCCGCCAGCCAGTCCCCCGTCAATGCATCAATGGGGCCACCATGAACCATTTCCTTTGCTGCTGATAATCGATCTCCGAAAAATCCGCTGCAGTTCGCGATTCTGATTGGCTGGTCGCTTGAGGCTGGCATTCTTTCCTCTTCTCTTAGATAACTGTTCCTTACGGTAATCGAATCAACATAGATCCTCCTAAGTCCGCAGACGCTCCTACACCGAGGCATCGGTTCTGGCAGAATGACTTCATGGCTAACCCTGTTCTGCTTTTGCATGGTTTCACTGGCTCGGTCGAGTCCACTTGGGCACCGACAGGCATCATCGAGCTTCTGACCGACGCTGGACGCGAAGTAATCGCCTGGGACCTTCCTGGTCATGGATCAGCCGAGAAGCACCACGACCCAGCGGCATACGCGGATATGGAACAACAATTGGTCGCCCGTCTTCCTGAAGGGCAAGTAGACGGGGTCGGGTTTTCGATGGGCGCTAGGACTCTTCTGTGTATGGCTGCTATCGCGCCTGCCAAGTTCGGAAAGCTTGTAGTTTCCGGTGTGGGAAGA
The DNA here is from genome assembly GCA_036163555.1 of Actinomycetota bacterium. GTDB lineage: Bacteria > Actinomycetota > Acidimicrobiia > Acidimicrobiales > Poriferisodalaceae > MedAcidi-G3. The sequence continues at coordinate 18,728 of JAYZKK010000056.1, read as the reverse complement.
AACCTATTTGAGCGTGATGAGGAACAGGCGGAGCGGATCGCCAAAGGAGTGCAAGGCGAAGCTGACGATGACGACGTCCATGCCCAAACCTTTGCTCGCTACGCGGCAGAACCCGATCAAGATGGTGTCGCTTTGGCGGCCTTCATGCGTCGAAAACATCATCCTCTTGGTGAACAGGAGTTCGCTGAGATCACTCATCCGGTCAGAGTGGTTCTTGGCACTGAGGATTTCGCAGGTCCGGCCGAACCCTTGTTGAACGTTCTTGCAGACGCTAGCTACAGCGAGTTACGTGGATGCGACCATTTCGCGACACCAAAAAACTTTGGATTTATCGATGCCGTCCTTGAACACTTGGAAGCCTTTTAGTCTTAACTGGTGATGCTGTGATCGTTACGGAATCACCAAGTAGGGAAGCGGATCCACAGTGGCTCCGTTCAACCAGAGTTCCATGTGAAGATGAGCCCCTGTAGACAACCCAGTTGACCCTACGAGACCAAGAGGGCTTCCTAGTTCCAGCTGTTGGCCAGTCTCGACCATTAGGCCCTTAAGGTGACCATACACAGACGCAACTTGGTTTCCGTGATCGACGATGACCGTTGTGCCGTATGCCGTGAGATCAGCGACTGCTATGACCGTTCCGCTCGCAACTGCCAGCGCTGCACCGCCTGAGGTTCTGTTGGGTCCTATGAAGTCGACGCCGTGATGGACCGAGAGTTCTCCCCAGATCGGATGCCGACGCCAGCCATACCCAGAGGTCTTCACAGGTTCGAGCAGTGGAGAGCCCAAGGACTGCAACTCTAGGGATTGGTAAGTCTGGCAGGCTTGAGAGTGCGAAATAATTTTGTGAATGTAGATGGCGTCAAGCGCTGCTGAGTATTTCGAAGGCAAATTGATTGGCACCTCGACGGCTGTCCGTAGAAGTACCGCCCCGGCTCCTGAAACTGACATATCAGAGACTGGCCAAGGGTCACATGTAGGAGCCTTGCTCAGACTAGAGCTTCCAAATGCAGTAATTCGGCCATTTGAGTGCACAAGTGAGTAACCATTCCCATTGACCGTCGGGATCATGCCTGCGAAAGGATCAGTGAAGCCTCGACCTGGTCCTGAGCCGTAAAAGCCAGCGTCGCCGAACGTGAAGATGCCCCCGTCGTCAGCAAGAAGCCAGTAACCCAGGCTTGATTTCGTTGAGAGCATGCCAACAATTGGGCGATTAAGTACCAGATTTCCGGTTGATCCGTAAAAGACAGCATCTCCGAAAGAGAAGACGCCGCCATCTGCGGCAACAAGCCAATAGCCTGCGCCAGTCGTTGAGGCAGTCATGTCGACAATGGGACTATTAAGAGTCAGTGCTCCCGTAGATCCATAGAACACTGCATCACCAAAAGAAAAGATGCCTCCGTCGCTAGCTACCAGCCAATAACCATTTCCCGTCTCAGTCGATGCCATACCTACCACCGGTTTATTTAGCGTTACCGCGCTCATATCCCCAAAATGACTGGCAGCTCCAAAGTTGAGGACCGTCCCACCTGACGTTGCTATCCAGTAGCCGGCGCCGTCGGGTCGAGAGGTCATGGCTGCGATCCCAGAAGCCACCGAAAGCTGGTCAGGCTGTCCATAAACAGAAGCGCCACCTGCAGTTTCTACCTTGGCCGCGTTTGCTGGACCTCCGACTAAGAAAACTGCTGTCGCAAGTATGGTTGACAAAAACATCTTCAACACGAAGCGTCAGTTTGCCGGGTTATTACTCAGAAGTGAAGGACCGATGTAGTTTCATTTACGTGGCGCACATTCTTGTTCTTGAACCGTGGTACCAGGGTTCACATCGCAGCTGGGTTGAAGGGTGGCGTTCACACAGCAGACACACCATTGATGTGGTCAACGGTTCGGACTCAGGGTGGCGCCGTTCTCTGGTGACTGCGCCAACACGGTTTGCTGAAGTAATCAACGAACCGCATCAACCAATTGACGCACTGGTAGCTAGCACCCCAATAGATCTAGCAACCGTTCTAGGGCTACTCGACCGATCCAAGCGGCGGCCACCGACTCTTCTGTATATGCATGAAAGTCAAATCGGCTACCCGCCAGGTCCAAAGGGTGGCCAGCCTTACCGGGCCATGATCAATGATTGGAACGCCATAACGAGTGCCGACTGCATAGCCGTTGCCAGTCAATTTCATGCTGACCTGTTATTGGAACGGATGCCTGATTTCGCCGACGGGCTTGTTGATGGATCTGGTGCGAAAGTTAAATCAATCCTCGAGAAACTCCACGTTTTGCCAGTGGGGGTTGATAGCTCAGGGCTTCACCCGATGACTATTGACGGACCGGTCAGGGTTTTGTGGAATCACCGTTGGTCCCTTGATAAAAATCCAGGCGAATTCGTCCACGCCGTAACTATTCTCGCTGCAGAAGGGTACGAGTTCGAACTGTACGCACTTGGCGAAGTGGAACGTAGTGGCAAGAAAGCCCACGGGCGCCTGGAGAGCAACCTTGCTGACCGCGTCCTTCTATCCGGGCCACAAAACGATGAAACCTACCGCGAAGTCTTATCTCGCAGTGACTTGGCGATTTCGACTGCACAACATGAGTTCTTTGGCCTTGCTATCGCCGAAGCAATTACTGCTGGGGCAAGGCCTGTAGTCCCGGACCGATTGGCCTATCCAGAAATAGTTCCTGACCGCATTTCATCGCAATTCCTTTACCAAGGATCGTTAGTTGAAGCTCTACGTTCGACTCTTGCTCAACCCAGGGACGAGATCCATCGTTATAGGCAAGAAACTATGGAACACATTTCAAAATTCGGTTGGTCGACCATGGCACCCAAATACGATTCCCTCATCGACGACATGCTGGCAGCTACTTCATGATCCTCGTCGACACGCCTATCTGGCCATGGAGAGGTGGACTCTGGGGCCACATGGTGTCTGACGTTTCATTTCACGAACTCCATGAATTTGCTCAACGACTCGGCAAGCGTCGCATTGGATTTCAAGGCGATCATTACGATATTGATCAAGCTGAGTATCAACGAGCTGTTGAAATGGGCGCCACAACCATTGATAGTCGCGATCTGGTTCGACGCCTCCGAGATTCCGGATTAAGGCTCAGAACTAAACGACCACAATGGGAGATCGCTTACCAGTCTAAAGAGGTTCAGCCTTTCGATAATCTGATCGGCATCATTCAGAACGCTATTACCTCAGAGACAGATCGTTCACGTCTTGTTGCCGCGCTGATGTCCGCGAACTCTAATCCTGAGGTTCGCAGTGCCCTAATCGTCCAACGGTCGGGAGCTTCTGCGGTGGTGTTGGAATTTGACGAAGGTCCCGAGCTAGATACAGCTGGCCTTGATTTTTTTAGTGACAGTAAATCTGGAGACTTGACCGTTTTCGAGTTAATCATCGGGAATTGTTAGTCTCGGATCGTTCCAATCGAAATTTATTCAGCCTCTTCTCCATCGACCCCTTCATCATCCAACAGCTCTGACTCGATGAGTTCATGGCGTCTTATATACGTCGATACGAAAGCTTGGACAGTGGCTGCGACTGGCACTGCAAGAAGGGTGCCCACGACCCCAAGTAGGGACGCGCCTAAAATCACGGTCCCGAAGGCCACCGCCGGATGAATATTCATTGTCTGTGATGTGATGCGCGGAGCAAACAGGTAATTCTCTAACTGTTGATAAATAGCTATGGCTAACAAAACCCACAGTGCAGTAATTGGTTGGTGTAGCAGGGCGATCAGAATGGGAAGCAAGCCCGCTAAGTAGGTTCCGGCTACGGGCACAAATTGCGACATGATGCCAACCCATAAAGCCAGCGGTACTGGCGAAGGCACACCCAATAGAGCGAAGACGAGCCAATGAACAAGGAAGGCAGCCAACCCCAGCAAAGTTCTCGAGTAGATGTATGCGCCCGTCTTATCGATCGCTATTTCCCAACCTTTCAACATCAAGGCCTGCCGTTTGGGAGATAAGGCAGAACATAAAAGGCGACGAAGTTTGGGGCCGTCGGCAACGAGATAGAAGGTGAAAAGTAGAACAGTCAGTGTTTGAAAGATCAGTGACATCAGGGCTGTTCCTATGGACACCAAATCTCCGGCGATGTTAGACGCCAGACGCGCAGCACTACCGCCACTGGAAAACTCGGCGATCAGAGCATCCGTCTCTAGAACTATTCCGAATTGAGCCTCCAGCCATTGCTCTATCTGTCGTATATATCCAGGAGCTTCCGCTGTCAGTTTGGTGATTTGGTCAGCAAGCACTGATCCCATCGCATACAAAAAGCCACCGATCGCCAAAAGTATGAGGGCGAACATTGAAAGTGTCGCTGGTCCGCGTCGCCAACCCCTACGTGCAAGCCAATTGACAGCAGGTTCAATTGCAAATGAGAGAAACAAAGAAACCAGGATGACAATAATCAACGAACGCACCCGAAAAAGCATCCAGACGAGGGCCCCCAACAAGGCCACCCCTCCAAGGAACATCGCAGTAGCCCGCGGTACCCATTTAGGCATCTTCTCTACTCGTTCAGTCATGGTGAGCTCATTATGTCCAAGAGTTTGTTATGGATTATTCCATTTGATGCGATCCCATTGATCGAGTCAGGGTCAGCACTTACGTCGAAAGTTGTTTCGTCATTGAAGTCAGTGAATCTCCCTCCGGCCTCTTCCAAAATCACGGGCATCGGCGCAAGATCCCATGGTGAACAGACCGGGTCGATCATTGCCTCGGCTTGTCCAGTCGCTACTAGGTAATATCCGAAGGCATCTCCCCAAGTTCTCATAAGAGCCTTTGAGGCCTTCAAGGCCAGCAGAGCAGAGTCTGAGAAGGTGTCGTAGCTGCTGGTGTTGACGAGAGCTCCATCGAGGTCCGAAACCGCACTCACTGAGCAGCGTTGGCTGTCATGCCAACATCCCATGCCTCGCGCGGCAGCAACTGTTGAGTTCAGCACAGGTACATGTATGACGCCCACCAGAGGACCGGAGTCATCAACAACGGCAAGAAGTGTGGTGTAAAGAGGCACCCCTCGCACGAACCCTCGAGTTCCATCAATGGGGTCAATGACCCAGGTCAGGTTCCCCGGTTCGAATAATCCTCCTTCTTCTTCACCTACTACCGAATGACTCGGGTGCAGTCGGTGAAGCTCATCTCGAATGAATCGTTCCGCGCTTCGATCAGCGTCGGTTACCTCCGATCCATCTAGTTTGGATTCGATTTGCAGACCTGAGCGGCGAAACCAGTCGAGCGTCAAAGCACCGGCTGCTTGTGCTAATTCGCTGGCCTCGGTCAGTAAGCGTTCGAGAGAGACTGTCACGGGTCGCAGGCCTTCAATATCATGCTCATCACTCAAAATTCGGAGGGCGTTTTTCAAAGAAGGACGTAACCGCCTCTTTCTGGTTTGGCGTACCAATCAAGGCTCCGATGTGTTCTCGCTCAGCGGCAAAGCGTTCTGCAGTGGACCGTTCTGGCAATCCGTTTAGGATCGTTTTCATCCGTCGAACGGCCTCAGGATTCTTTCCAGCGATCTCTCCAGCTAACTCCATCGCGGAACCATGAGGGTCATCGCTCACTCGCGTAGCGACGCCAAGTTCGACGGCTTCTGCTCCAGAAATCATTTTGCCCGTGAAATACATTTCTTTCGCCACATCCAGGCCCACCACAGGTGGCAGTAGTACCGAAGCCCCCATATCTGGTACGAGGCCCCACCTGATTTCCAGAACCGACATCTTCGTGTCTGGGTGCACGATTCGTATGTCAGGTCCCATCGCTATTTGAAAGCCGCCCCCTAACGCATGCCCTGATATAGCTCCAATCACTGGAACCTCTAATTCTTGCCATACCCAAGCAGCCTGTTGTCCAAGGTGGGTGATCCGACCTTCCAGATGGTCTTCAGATGCTTCGTTTTGATTATCTTTCTCAGCGCTTCCCATCGCTTGGAACGACGAAAGGTCTAGGCCGGCACAAAAAGACCTGCCTTCGCCACTGAGCACTACCGCTCTCACCTCTGAACGACTTTTGAGATTTTCTCCTGCATCTACAATCGCCCGAAACATTGCGTTGTCCAGCGCATTCAGTTTTTCTGGTCGGTTCAGGCGCACGTCAGCGACACCATCTTTGATGTTCACCGTTACTCGCTCAGACATCAGTACCCCTTCATTAGGTCATAACAGTGTGCCCACTGTGGTCCCGTCGGATCAATTGCTAAAACGAACTTAATTTAACCAAGGCCAACGCCGAACCTTTTGGAGGGGTTCCGGTGGACCTTGGGTCCCAACTGGGAAGGTCAACACTGGAACTGTCAACTCTCTAGCTATTCGTTCCGCAGGAAATAGAACCAGCCTCGATGCGGCTCCTTGAGGTCTTTCCGCAAATAAAATCACCATGTCAGCCTGAACCTCAGATGAAGTTCGCACGACAGCGCCTGTGAAGCTTTCATTGCGTAAAGTCCGAAACTCGACTTCTACGTCTTTAGTCGCGCATTGGGCCAGCAACTTTTTGACTGCTTCTGATTCCGGCTCTTCCGGCTGATACACCACCAAGCGAGATCGCCACCGAGCGGCAATATCGATCAACCATTCAGGTATATCTGCCTTCATGGACGAAGCAACCAAGACCCGACTAGGTAACTCAACTTGTGTTGGGTCAGTCGGTCCAGTTTCGACCTCACTACCTGAGCCTTGAAGGTCCTTCGCTACAAGCAGCGGTCCTACAAGTTCGAATAGGACCACGGACCCAAGTACTACGGTCGCAGCTTCTGCTCCGGGGGGTCCTAGCACTTCGCTTGCTAAAACCGCTAACCCAACAGCAACTCCTGCTTGGGGCGTGAGATTTACGCCTAGGCGCAGGGCAAGCCTCCAGCCTAAACCTCCAAATAAGCCACCGATCAGGCCGCCGATAATCTTCGCTCCGACTCTTACGCTTATGTAAACAACCCCAACAACTCCGACACCGCCAATGTCGTCAAGGTGAATGGATGCGCCTGCAAGAGCGAAGAACAGCAGATACAGCGGCTGCTCAATAGTCCGAACAGTCCTAAACAAGCGCAAAGAAAAGGCTTCGGGAGATACGGAGGCGGCTGTTGCCCCTGCCATCAATGCCGCTAGTGGGAGCGAAATGTTTAACCAGTCGGCAACTGCCCAGCCCAGAAGTATGTGAACGAGAACGAATAAGAGGAGTTCCCCAGACGTTTCAATTTGAAACCCAAGCCGAGATATAAACCAGCCGCCTAAGAGACCGAGGACAGTTCCGCCGATACCTAATTGGATGAAATCAACTACAGCCGCGGATATATCGGCATCTTGGTCAGCCAAGATGGTCGCTATGGGCAACACAGCTGCGAAAGTTGTCGTTGCTAACGCATCCGAGACGGCATGGGTGCCCACTACTCCGGTTGCATAGTCTCCTTTGGCTTTTACAGAACTAACGATATGAGCAATTGTCATCGGTGCCCCAGCCCCAGCTAACGCGGCCAACACCAGCGCTACTGACCTGTCGGCCCCCACTGCTCGCGTGGCCCAAAAAACCAGGACAGCACTCAACACGTATTGCGTTGCCCCTGTTGTCAATGTCCACTTTGCCGCTCTCAGAGCCCTCGTAGACACTCGCTCACCGATAACGAACATCAAGATAGCTAGCGCTATCTCCGTAAGTGGCCGTAGAGACGACAGCTCATGTTCGCTTACCAGTTCAATTCCTGATGGTCCCAGCAGCGCGCCGACTATTAGAAAACCAACTAGCTCAGGTAGGTGCCGTCGCGCCAAGAGGCGGCTGGCCAGATAAGCCAACCATGCTAAAACAGCAAACGCTCCAAGGGTTTCTGTCATCACCGCGACGCTATCGCCCGTTGTGTCACCTATAGGGACTTACGGCCGGTTTTTAAGATCCAACTACTGGCTCGAAGGAAGGGTCTCGCTTCTCGACGAAACTCGCGACCCCTTCTTTGAAATCGGGCCGTTTCAGTGATTCGGCCATGACACGATTCGATTCTTCGAGGGACTCAGTTCGGGCCATATCTAATTGACTCCAAATCTGGTTCTTCATTTGCGCCATCGACCACGGCGCGCTGTAACGCCCTAGTTCTCGGGCGTATTCCACGGTTGCATCGAGGAGTTCATCTGCCGGCAACACGCGGCTTACAACTCCCATTTCTTTGGCTTCTTCCGCCAAGAAGACTCGTCCAGACATCAGGATGTCAAGAGCGTTGGAGGGCCCGACGACACGCGGCAACATATAGGAGACTCCGTGTTCGGCGATCAGTCCACGTCGAGCGAATGCGCTAGTAAATTTTGCTCCTTCAGCAGCAAACCGAATGTCGCACATCATTGCGTGCACAAAACCCAAACCTGCACACGCCCCGTTGATCGCTGCAACAACCGGTTTCGGGATGGTAAGTGCGTAATCATGGCGCTCATTGCGCAGCTTTGGTGCCGATTCTTCTTCTCCCTCACGTGCTCCTATGCCTTGCAGCATGTCCATATCGGCACCGGAACAGAATCCTCGACCTGCGCCAGTAACCACAATGGATTTCACTTCAGCTGACTCAGAGGCTCGGTCGAGGGCGTCGAAATACGCCGAGCCGAGTTCACCTGTCCAGGAGTTCAGGCGTTCCGGACGATTCAGTGTGATCACGGCCACACCATCAACCTCGTCGTATAGAACTACATCACTCATATCGCGCCCCTTTTAGGTAGAGACCACACCATACCTGTTCGGGCGGCCTTGCTTCAGCGCGAGTTATGCGTCAGCTAGTTCCTCGATTTCGACTGTCTCCATTACGTCACCGACTTCGATGCTGAGGGCAACGTCCATCCCGTTCGAAACGAACCCGAACAGGTTGTATGCGGGCGCAAGCTTGGAGCGACAGTCGTCAATGCAGATGAAAAACTGGCTGCCGTTGGTGTTGGGTCCGGCGTTAGCCATCGCGACCGCTCCCAACGTGTATTCACCGGTTACTGGTTCATCGTCGAACTGGTAACCGGGACCACCCGTTCCGGTGCCTTCCGGGCATCCGCCTTGGACAACGAAGTCTGGTACGACACGGTGAAACGTCAATCCGGTGTAATAGCCGTCACGCGCCAAGTTCACGAAGTTGTTAACAGTGTTCGGCGCTAATTGGGGGTCAAGATCCATCACTATGACTCCCTTATTGGTCTGGAGGGTCACGCGATAGATCACTTGTTCGTTGATATTCATCTGCGGTGCTGAAGCCATTGCAGCACCCTACCGTCAGAACGGCGAAAGCTGTCAGTCGGTGGACCGCAGAGTTACACCAGCTAGTTCACCAGTATGTTGGCCGTCCTCCATGAATATCTTTCCGTTGACGATTGTCGCGTCGTACCCAGTGCCGCGTTGGATGTATCGACCAGCCCCTCCTGGAAAGTCGTGGACATATTCGGGACCACTGAGAGACAGTTGGTCAAAATCAATAACATTTATGTCGGCGTACGCTCCTTCGGCTATTCGACCCCTATCTGCAAGCCCAAACAGATCCGCTGTATCGGACGTTATTCTCCGAACACCTTCTTCGAGGGTGAAAAATTCGGTGTCGCGTACCCAATGGCTGAGGAAATAGGTGGGTTGGCTTGAATCCATGATCTGTCCAACATGGGCTCCCGCGTCAGCGAGACCCATAACTATCGCCTCGTCTTCCATCATCGTTTCGATTGCTTCGTAATCTTGGTTCAGGATTGGGAGGGACAGCATCACAGACCCATTTGATCGGTCAGTTTCATCCAGGAAATACTCAACCGGCGTGACTCCAGCCTGAGCAGCCTTTGCTTCTAATGTGCCGTCTGGCCCTACTCGGTAATCGGGATCTTCTGCGTCCAACAGGTAAAGCCGACTCAGATCCACCATTGCACTACCACCGCCATGGATTTGCTCTGGGTTATTGGCCTCTTTGACAAGTTGCTCTCGTGATTCTGGGTGCCGGATGAGAGCTAGGCGTTCTGAGATATCCATATCTTGCATCGATTTCCAAGTTGCTCCAGCGCGCGCCCACGGAGTGCGGTGTTGAATTCCAAGAACAACGCCAATGGGGCGACATGTTGTTTGGGGTCTGAGTTCCGCCCCATTCGAGTTTTCAGCAGCTACTTCAGCAAGCGCTACATCACTCATGTCTGGGCGAACAGCGTTATAAACCAAGCCGAAAGTCGAAGGTCGACCGCTGCGACGAGTGATTTCTCCAAGTGTGCGGATCTCATGCTTAAGTCCTGCCCAATCAGCGCCTGCTTTTTCGAAACGTGGAGCGGACTCAAAAACTCCTCTGCCATGACGACCAAGTACGTCTGCAAACGCGAAGAGCTCATCGTCATCTGCAAAAGTTCCTGGAATGGGACGACCATCCGGTGTTCTATGCAGCAACGTCCGAGAAGTTGAGAATCCGAGAGCTCCTGCACCGATCGCTTCATCAACAAGATCACACATTTTCGCGACTTGCTCAGCACTAGCTGGCTCTTCGTCGAGACTCTCTTCTCCCATCACATTCCATCTCACCGCAACGTGGCCAACCATTCCTCCGACATTTATTCCCTTCGGTATGCCGTCGAGAAAGGCGAGGTATTCGCCATAGGTCCGCCAGTCCCATGGCAACCCTTGGAGTATTGCTTCGCGAGGAATATCTTCTACCGATTCCATCATTTCCGCTAGGTGAGAAATATCTTCGGTCTTCACAGGAGCGAACGTCACCCCGCAGTTACCCATCACCACTGAAGTGATTCCGTGCCAACAAGAACTCGAGCCGATTGGATCCCAGGCAAGCTGGGCATCGAGGTGGGTGTGAATGTCAACGAACCCAGGCGTCACTATCTTTCCTGTTGCATCAATTTCTCGGACGCCTTGGCCCTTTACCTCACCAACGGTGACAATCCGGTCCCCTTTGATGGCTACGTCAGCTTTTCGAGCGACCGCACCGGTGCCGTCAACGACTTCGCCGCCTCTAATCACAATGTCAAACTCGGTTTCGGACATCGAGACCCTCCATTCGGTCTTTGTAACTTCTAGCAACGGTTACAAAATGTCGTGCATAGTTCCACTGCCAGACTAACCGGTCAAGCAAAGCGACACGTCGTGCTGAACAGATGTACCCTCGTCATTGCAAACAAGATTCAGCAGCGTTCCGTGACGGGAAGCTCCTCAAGAGGTAACGAAGTGAAGATGGCAAACGGCAAGACCCACCTAACAAAATTCGGCGGCCTTCTTTGCGCCTTAAGTTTACTAACTGCGGGTTGCTCCCTCAGCAGTACTGCGAGCGACTCAACAACCACTCTTCCAAACGTCACAACAACGGCATTATCAACAGATACTTCGGTCAGCCAAGATACGACATCAACCACGGCCGCTATACAAACCGCGGCCGAAAGGTACGGATCGGAAACAACTACTCCTCCGACTTTGACTAACGCTGACACCATCACGACTGCAGGGCTAGGGCCTGTTCGGATCGGACAGACGCTTGCAGATGCCCAAGAAGCGGCCGGAGTGACATTTAATGCAGCATCAACTGGTAGCGAAAGTTGTCAGTACTACACGCCAGCGGCTGGGGCGACTGGTGCTTCATTCATGGTTGTTAACGGAGAAGTAGTACGCGTTGATATCTCGAGTGGCCCAATAACTACAAAGTCGGGCTACGGAATCGGCTCAACCAAAGAGGCCATCAAAGCTGCATTTGGTAGCAAGATCCAGGAATCATCCGCCGGTGACTCTCTGACTTTCGTTCCAGTTACTGACGGTGACAAGCTGATGAGGGTCATCTGGGAGCTCGATACCAGTGGCGTCGTGACTTCCTTGCGAGTTGGTCGAACGTCGCATGTGACTCCAAAGATCGGCTGTTCAGGCAACTAACAGCTTGATTAGCTGTCGACTCTGGCCCAAAAGTTTGTAACAACGTCGATCCAAAGCTGCGTCGTCAACGCCAGAGAGTCGACGTCAACGCGTTCGTCGTGACCATGGAACCGTGCCATAAAATCAGACGAATTGACCCGATCACTGAACAACCCGGCGCCATAGGCAACTGACCCTCTGTCACGATAGAACCGGGCGTCTGTGGCCCCGACGATTAAGGAAGGGATCAGTGGGGCGCCCGGATGTGCTTTTTGCATCATCTCCTGCAAAAGGTGCCACATTGGCGTGTCAGTTGAGGAAAAGGTAGCGGGGTCATCGTGAATCGCGCGGACTTCGACCTGATCAAACAGGTCACCAAGTGCCTCTTGCAGGTGTCGGTCCACTTGGTCACTGTCACCTGGCGCTGTACGAATGTCGACATCAATTTCCACAGAATCTGGGATTACATTCGTTTTGACCCCACCGTGGACGACATTTGGAGAAAACGTTGTGTGACTGCAGGCGTGAAGGTGTCTTGCTAATCCAGGTGAGTCCAAACTTGAGATTGCATCCCAGACTGACTCTGGGTTCAACAGGGCATCCTTAGTCTCGTCTTCAAGTTCAAGGGTCGAAATTTGGTGTTGCCACATTTCCGTCAACTTGGCGGCGGGACGGTACTCGCCAAGTCTTCTGATAATTTCAGCAGCTTTCAATACCGCGTTATCTGAGCCGAACGGCATTGAGCCGTGGCCGGGCGTTCCCTTGACCGTCAACCTTCGCCAACCTAAGCCTTTCTCTCCGGCTGCCAGCGTGATCTTTTTTCCGTCGGGCGTTTCAGTCGGAAGGCCACCAAATTCAGTCAAGACATAATCTGCGGCCATCGCATCCCAGTGGTGCTCGGCCATCCACTTAGCGCCGTAGGTTCCACCTGCCTCTTCATCTGCAACTCCGAAGAAGACCAGATCTCCTTTAGGTCTGAAGCCACTGCGTGCCAAATGCCGAAAAGCGACTGCCATCGATGAGGTCAAGTTGAGCATGTCAACCGCCCCGCGTCCCCAGACTTCTCCGTCGATTAGTTCACCGCCGAAAGGATCGCGGCTCCACCCTTCTGGACTCACTGGTACTACGTCTGTGTGTCCCATGAGGCACAGCGATGGTGCCGACGGGTCTGTCCCTTCGATCCGGGCAACCATTGAGCGCCTCCCCGGGAGACAGTCGAAGCTCTCGAGGTCAACTCCAGGTCCTTCTAGAAAAGTTTCCAACAGGTCACTATTTCGGATTTCTTCTCCCGAATCACTTTGCCCAGTGTTAACGCATTCGTGCCGAATTAGCTGTTGCAACAGCTCTACGGTTTCGTTGGTCAGTTGGTTGTCGGTATGGCTCAGGTCACTCATATCCAAGATGCTAGGGAAGAACTGACTAGGCAGCCACCATGGCTCGGCACTACCTTCTCTTTGTGGCCGAAATTTCCTCGATTGAAGCATTCCGCGAACAAACGGCAGCATTTATTTCCAGAGCTGTTGCTTCGGGTGATGCTTGTCCGGCGTATGGAGCCATTCTGCCCCCTGACCTGCATCAACAAGCAATGCATTGGCAACGCTTTTGTTTCGATGAAGGTTGGGCAGGGGTGCATTGGCCTGTGGAGTACGGCGGAATGGGCCTTAGTCGGGAGCACAATATCGTCTGGCATGAGGAGTGTGCTCTTACAGAAGTAGCTCCATATCTCAACCTGCAAGGGATCGTTCTTGCTGGCGAAGCGATCCTCCGGTCCGGCACTGGTCAGCAGCGTGAGCGCTTTCTTCGTCCCACTCTCAGCAACGAAATTCTGTGGTGTCAATTATTTAGCGAACCCGGGGCAGGTTCAGATTTAGCTGGCCTGCAGACCTCAGCTGTCAGGGATGGTGACCACTTCATTCTTAACGGTCAGAAGGTCTGGTCGTCTAATGCCCAATTCGCTCAATACGGCATCTTGATGGCGCGAACCAACACAGAACAACCAAAACACAAGGGCATAACTTTTTTTCTACTGGACATGCAGCTACCTGGTATTGAGGTTCGACCTATCAAACAGATGACCGGGGATAGTGAGTTCTGTGAGGTGTTTTTTACGGACGTTCCAGTGCCGGCCGATGGTGTCCTCGGTGAGGTTAACGCCGGTTGGGGCGTAGCTATGGCGGTCCTTCAAGATGAGCGTGGGGGCGCAGGAGCTGCCGGTGTCATCAGTCTGCGACGGAGGCTGGAGACAATGGTTGAAAGAGCTGGCTCTGTGGACCATGTGGGATCTGACGAGTTGGTTCGGATCCTCAATAGAGGCAAGGCTCTCCAGTCGTTGATGGAACGCCGAGGTGGTGATCCGTTAATTGCACCGATTGCAAAATTAATGAACAGTGAGCTCGGCTATGACGAGGCGCAATTGGATTCATTGTTACAAGGTTCTGACTCGATGTTGAACTCTGCCTCAACCGATAATTTGCTCTATTCACCGGGAATGTCTATAGCGGGTGGGTCGAGCGAAATTCAACGCAACATAATTGGAGAACGCATCCTCGGTTTGCCGCGGGAACCTGAGATCGCGGACTAACCACTAGCTCAACAAGGCTTGAGCATGAACCGTTAATCCTTCAGCTAAAGATCCCCAAGACTCCGTCTGCCCTAGTCGGTGTGCCCTGCGACGGGGTGCTACTAGCCCCTGAATACGCATCAAGACCAAGTGTTGCCCGAAAGTCGGCGGACTCATCAGCTAATCCAGCATCCAATTGAATCCCGGTTACATCCGCTATCCGGTTTAATCCCTCAAACGCAGATACCGTGGCAGCGGCTTCGATGATTCCAAGCTGCCCGACTTGAGATTCCAGTTCGTCGCGAACCTTAGAGAGGTCACTATCTCCTCGAACGGCGGATTCCGCGTATCGAACCAGAAGTTCGCCGTGCTGAACTTCGGCACCCGCTTCGAGTTGATCGATGTTGACCTCAGAACTGATTGCTTCACTACTCGCACGGAGTAGCGATACGTGTGCCGCCGTTCAGTAAAAACATTCATTTAGCGCTGAAACTGTGGAGGCTAGGAGTTCCACTTGCGGTCTAGTGAGCCCTCGGTCCCACACCAGGTCAGCAAACTGTGGACCTCGGCTGTAGTGGCTTTGGACGATTTCGCGCCACAGGATTTCTGTGTCTGGGACTAGCGAAGCTGCCCGCGAAACATTTGCTAAGGATTTATCGACTGTTTGACTTACCCAAGCACCGACGTCGCCTACTCCATCTGGTCTAACTCGACTTGGTACACCATCTCCAGCATCGGGTAAGCCACGCAGAGGTAGACCCAGACAGCGATTAAAGCTATCGATCACATACTGGGTGCATATCACGGTGGCCAGTTCCACATAAGCCTCCTCGGTAATCGATTCAATTACCTGGGCTGCCCATTCCTTCGATAGTCGGCCTGGGTCTGTGGTCAGTCTGTGTACCAAATCGACCGCCTCTGCAGGAAGGTTCGACACAGAATCGTGTTCCCCTGAAACCATCATCGGTGTGAGAGCTTCCGAGCGTTCCCTGCAAAGATTGCACTCAAGCGCCTGTCGCGCTTCTGACATTGCTTCGACTCGCTCGGTGCCACTCCACCAAGTACCGCAGTCACCCAACCGCTCCCAAAGTTGGTTGTGTGTAGCCGCGAGAGCCTCGTCAAGTTCGAGAGCTGTCTCAGCGCTAGTCAGGGTCATGGCTGGAAACTAGTCGCGGATTAGCAGTAGGTGTCAAGCTG
Organism: Actinomycetota bacterium; assembly: GCA_036163555.1. GTDB lineage: Bacteria > Actinomycetota > Acidimicrobiia > Acidimicrobiales > Poriferisodalaceae > MedAcidi-G3. Next base: position 3,150 of record JAYZKK010000056.1, on the reverse strand, counting down.
GTTTAGTAAATCTGAAGCGAGGCCGTTACAAATGGAAGTAGCTGGCTTCAATTTCTTTGACCGCTTCATCACTAAATGCCATCGGTATCAGATCACATTCCAACCACATCCGACGTTGATCCATATCGTGTCCTGTGCCTCGAACACCCGATACGCCATGTGGAACTACCCAGCCTGAGTTATCCCAATCAGCAAGGTCGAATGCGTACCGGGCAACTGATGCCGCGTAGGCCCTTTCTCCTCTTTCCGGTATGACGCTTCCGCAGCGAATCGTGTCGTTATCTCCGGGGCATGCATCGATTGGGGGGTGCAGGTGTCGCGCTTCTTGAAGTATCGAAGCCATCGGGTGGGGTGAAATCATTCGGTGTAGGCGACTCCACGTCCAGGCGTCTGTGTTTGAACCAAGTCTCAACTGAAGCTCGGTCAGTGTTTCATCTATGCATGATGAGAGGGCGGTATCCAAATCTTCGTCTGATTCCAATCCGGGAATGAGGCTGCAACGATTTTCTACCAAGAGGACGAGGGCAGCATCGGCAAGCATGCGGCTTGCTGCTTCTGGGGATGGCCAACCTGGGGCGCCGACTTGTGGGTTTGAAACTCCGAGTCGCTCCCCAACGCTTTCGCACCATCGACGACGTATGACTGCGTACAACGATGCTTCTACGGAGCTTTCCGATACTTCGCAGTTCCACTCTGTGAGCGAACCAAGCAGCCACTCACCTAAAGGGTGTGTGACCTTCGAAACGCGCTTGGCAATGGCATCAATTATTTCCGGTGCCCGAAGAGAAATCACATCGCTGTGAATTTTCTTCATGTCCGATATTGAGGCATTTGACAGTTCTTCTATTAGTTGCGAGATTCGGTCGAATCTCGCTGAGTCGGCGAAATCAAGTGATATGTATGGGCCGCTGTCGGAAGGCCGGTTGTTCGCAGTCACTAGATATCCATCAGGCGGATCGCTAAGGCCGGGGAGTTGATCAAACGGGACTGCTTGCAGCGCCGTCCATGAATTGGCTGTGTTACCTACTACAGGTGTCCATCGGTTAGCTATCGGACGCTCAATTACACGGCCCCTAATTTTGAAGGAAATGTGACCATGTCGATCCGCGGTGAGCATGTTGTTTACCGGAATGACCCATGGTTGAACAGCTGTTTCAAGTTCATCACAACTAGATGCCTTCAACATCGGAAACAGGGCATCAAAGGTCGTGTCGTTGCCCATTGTTCCGGTCCATGCCATAGAGAGGGCTACCTTGTCAGCGGGATCTCCGATAACGACAGGGCCGCGTTCCGTGGAACCGCAATAGACATCAAATTGGCCTTCATTCCGTATGGACAGGGGCTCGGACTTCCACTCGATCTTGTCGAGGTCTGCTGTTTCCACAAAAAGGTCAGTGTCGTCTGCCATTCCGTGTGTGATACACCAAGCAACCTCGTCGTTGTGACCGAAGTGCGGGAAGCCGGGAACTCCCGGGAAAGCTAGCCCTATCGCGTTGAACTCCGGGCATTTCATATGGAATTGGTGGTAGACGTTTGGGAACTCGATGCCTCGGTGGGGGTCGCCAGCCAACAGGGGCTTACCCGACGCTGTCCGTGACCCATCGATTGCCCACGAATTAGAGCCGCCATCAATGTCCACTAAGGCGTCGAGCATGTTGGAGTTGGCACTGAGAATGTCTGGTAGTCCCGACAAGAGGTCGAGGCCAATACCATTGGTCGGCGTAATCATCGAAACGTCATTGATGTTGCCTTGCATTGCTTCAACCAGTTGTGGACCACACGTCGCTAGTAGATAGCCGCGCCACAATTTTCGATGCAGGGTGCCCATGAAGACGTGACGGATTTTGTAGACGGCCAGGCAGTGCCACGCTTCCCAAGTTGCGGGAGGTGAATCGTGATAGCTGTACTCTTCGGGAAGTTGCCCTTGATGCTCCTGGAGCCAACGGTTGACCCCTACTGCGTAGGCCTCTGTCATTTCTTTTGTTTCAGTATTTAAGCCAGCCCAATCAGTTTTGGACTTTTCCGCTAACCCTAAACGTCTAAAAAAAGCGTCTTCTTTAGCTCCTTTGTGTCCGACGATCTCGGCCCAACGTCCTTGAGCCTTGAGTCGATCGGAGTCCATCTGCCAGATTCGGTCATCGGCTGCAACCCACCCTTGAGCTTCGAAGGCGGCTAGATGGGAGGGAGCTTGCACATGGGCTACGCCCCAATGGTCTCTGCGTATATCGATAGTCACTCGAACGCCGCGACCAGTGCAGTGACGCATTCACCAATCAGATTCTTTGCACCTTCACAGACGTTGAACATTTGGAATAGGGCGTGTGGTTGTCCTTCGAAGAGCGAATGTTGAACTGGGACACCGGCCTCAGATAATTGAACCGCGTAGGCATTCCCTTCGTCACGTAACGGATCGGCGGAACAGGTGGCAATGTACGCGGGGGCGAGGCGACTGTGATCACTGGCCTTTGCCGGCGAGAATCGCCAGTCGTTCCGAACTTCAGCCTCCGATGCAGAGCCCAGATAGTGAGACCAAAACCAGTCGATTACTTCGACGGTTAGTAAAGGTCCATCTGCGTTTTCAGTGAACGAGTCGTGGTGCTTTGATGCATCCGTAGCTGGGTAGACGAGCATTTGGAGCTTGAGATCGAGTGATGCGTCGCGTGCCATAAGCGCCATGACCGCCGCTAAATTGCCGCCCGCAGAGTCTCCGCCAACTGCGAGGCGTGCAGTATCTACTCCAAGTTGCTCACCCTCAGTCGCGATCCACTGCAGCGCGGCCCAAGCATCTTCTACTGCAGCAGGGAAAGGTGACTCTGGTGCCAATCGATAGTCGACCGCAACAACAATGCAATTCGCGTTCGCGCAAAGTAGCCGGCATTCTTTATCGTGGGTTTCGAGGTCGCCAATAACGAACCCGCCACCATGGTAAAAGACGAGCGCTGGGAGCGTTTCTTCGTCCGACGGCCGGTAAACCCTGATTGGTATTGGGCCATTAGGGCCGGGGATCTCGGTGTCGCTAGTTTCGTGCGGTAGTTCGGGCCCTTCTCCCAGGATATGGGCCATTGCCTGATAGCGGTCTCTGGCAAATTCTGGGGTTTGTTCCGAAACGGAGGGCCCATCTGCGCGGGCAAGTTCAACCATTTCAACGAA